>NZ_JBITZW010000027.1:0-83604 GCF_044547105.1 Kitasatospora sp. NPDC052868
TTGGGGGGGGCGCGCGGGCGGGGGGGGGGGGGGGGGGGGGGGGGGGGGGGGGCCCCCGGGGGGGGGGGGGGGGGGGCCCCGCCCCCGGCCCTGACCGGGGGTTTTCCCCCGGTCAGGTCGGAGGCGGGCCCCAGGGCCACCCGGCGCGATCCGGGTCATGATCATTCCACCGCCTGCGGAACACCGAACCGAGGAGTGACCAGCATGACCACCCACACGAAGCCGATCGGCCGACGGGGGCTGCTCGCCGTGACGACGGCGCTCGTCGCCACCGCCCTGCTCGCCCCGGCGGCCGCCGCCGCGCCCGCCGCCGGAGCGGGCTCCGGGTCCGCAGCCCCCGGCGCCACGGCGGTCGACGGCGCCACGGCGGTCGACGGCCGGCAGGCCGCCGCGATACGTGCGTTGGAACGCGCCGCCTACCCGCTGCGCTCGACGGAGCCCGGCGGCCGCACCACCGACCTCCGGCCGCTGGGCGCGATGGTCGCCGACGCCCGGGTGGTCGGCCTCGGCGAGGCCACCCACGGCTCGCACGAGTTCTTCGCCATGAAGGAGCGCGTCTTCCGCTACCTCGTCGAGGAGAAGGGCTTCACCACCTTCGCCCTGGAGATGAGCTGGACGGCCGGCCTGCGGATCGACGAGTACGTCCAGGGCGGCGCCGGCGACGCCCGCCGGGTGGCCGAGGAGACGCTCGCCGGATCCCCTTGGGAACGCGAGGAGTTCGTCAGCCTCATCACCTGGATGCGGCAGTACAACGACCGCCACCCCGGGCGGGGCGTCCACTTCATGGGCAACGACATCGGGGCGCCCAGGCTCGGCGACGCCGTCTTCGACAAGGTCGCCTCCCACGTCCGCGCGACCCACCCCCGGGACCTCGCGCGCCTGGAGGAGCTGTACGCGGGCCTGCGCCCCCTCGACGACGTCTTCGCCTACCTGGGCAAGCCCGTGGCCGAGCGGCGCCGCAACGCCGTCCTCGCCCAGCAGGCGCTCGACCTGGTCACCGCGAACAAGGGCGCCGGCGGCGACGCCTACGAGTGGGCCGAGCAGCACGCCCGCAACATCGCCCAGACCTTCGCCTTCGCCTCCCTCGACCTCTCCGACCCGGAGTCGGTCTCCGCCGCGGAGCACCTGCGCGACCAGGCCATGGCCGCGAACACCGTCTGGTGGCAGCAGCGCACCGGCGACCGGATGCTGCTGTCGGCGCACAACGGCCATGTGGGCTACCTGTCCAGCGACCCCGTGATGTACCCGACCACGCAGGGCGCCTACCTGCGCAACGCCCTCGGCCGGGGCTACACCGCCGTCGGCTTCACCTTCAACCAGGGGTCCTTCCTCACCGCGACCAGCCTCGGCAGCGCCTGGAACAAGGTCACCGTCCCCGCGGCCACGCCCGACATGCAGGAGTACACCCTGGACCGGGTCCGCCACCGCGACTTCTACCTCGACCTGCGCACCCTGCCGGCCGCGGGCCGCACCTGGCTCGACACCCCCCGCCCCGTCTACGAGGCCGGCTCCAGCTTCAGGAGCGACCCGCTGCCGACCCTCGCCGTCGGCCGGGCCTACGACGTCCTGGTCCACCTGCACCAGGTCCGCGAGGCCGTCGGACTCTGACCCGGCGCCGGGCGGCGGGAGACACGTTCTAGAGGCTGCGGGCGGTGACGTCGCCGCAGGAGGGCTACGCCGGCCCGGTCAGGCCCAGGGCCCCGGACCCGGTCACCGATCCCACGGAGGCGTACGCGTTCCGCCGACCGCACAGGTCGGCGGGGGATGCGCGCTGAGCGCAGGACCCGGGCGGCGCGCGGCACGACCGCCTGACGCGGCGCGCGGCTGCGCCCTGCGGATCTATGCCGGGTCGAAAGTCCAGACGAGCACCACCTGCCCGTCTTCCGGTGCGCCCCCGGCGCGGCCGTACGTCGCCAGTGCCGCCGCGTTGTCCTCGTCCGTGATCACCCACATGCCGTAGCAGTCGCGTTCGCGCGCCAGGTCTGCAAGCGCCGACGTCAGGGCCCGGCCGACACCGCACCCACGGAACGACTCGTCCACGCCCAGCTCGTACAGGAACATCTCGGTGCCCTTGTCCGGGTGTGTCATCTCGACTCCGGTGACCATCCCCGCCGGGACGCCGTCCACGTAGGCGATCAGGAGGTGATGGCGCTCGTCCGCGAGGAACCGCTCGGTCGCCCCCGGCCGAGGAAGCGAGTCGAACAAGTGCCCGGCGTCCTTGACGGCCTCGACGCGGGTGACGCGGCGGATCTCCATGCGGGGATCCTGACAGGTCTCGGCACGGAGGGCACCGGGTTCCCTCACTGGAGCCCTTCCGGCCCCGGTCTCTCTGTTCGGTCCACCGCCGCCCACCGCTCCGACGCGATCCGAAAAGGGAGACCCTAGTCGCCCCGTACGTCCCAGCAGGAGTCCACGCCGTCGGGTGCGGTGTCCGGCGCGGGCGCGGCGGGCGCGGGGGCCGGGGAGCAGGGCCGCGGGAGGGCGCGGCACGGGAGGGCCGGGTGCGGGAGGGCGGTCATGCGGGGTTCCCCCTGGGTGCGGTGCGGTCGCTGAGACGCCTGCCCGCACGGGCCGATGATCTTGGTGGCGCGCAACCCAGCATCACCGGGGCGCCCGGGGGGAGGCAATCGGGTTGCCGCGTCAACTTGCCGGCCCGGCCCGTCCCACGGCGCTGACCAGCGCTTTGGGACGGGAGGGCGGCCCCAGGTTGAGACGTCGGCGCCAGGGCTCCGCGCGCCGGCCGCCCCCGGACGGGACCGGGGACGGCCGGGCGGGGGTCAGGCCGTGCCGGTGAGGACCTCGCCGACCAGTTGGCGGGCCTCGTCCTGGACGCGGGCGAGGTGGTCGGGGCCGTGGAAGGACTCGGCGTAGATCTTGTAGACGTCCTCGGTGCCGGAGGGGCGGGCGGCGAACCAGGCGTTGGCGGTGCAGACCTTGATGCCGCCGATCGCGGCGCCGTTGCCGGGGGCCTCGGTCAGGACGGCGGTGACGGGCTCGCCGGCGAGTTCGTCGGCGCGGACCTGCTGCGGGGACAGCCGGGCGAGCAGGGCCTTCTGCTCGCGGTCGGCGGGGGCGTCGACGCGGGCGTAGGCGGGGGTGCCGAAGCGCTCGGTGAGGTCCCGGTAGTACTGGCTGGGGGTGCGGCCGGTGACGGCGGTGATCTCGGAGGCGAGCAGGGCCAGCAGGATGCCGTCCTTGTCGGTGGTCCACACCCCGCCGTCGCGGCGCAGGAAGGAGGCGCCGGCCGACTCCTCGCCGCCGAAGGCGATCGAGCCGTCGAGCAGGCCGTCGACGAACCACTTGAAGCCGACCGGGACCTCCAGCAGTTCGCGCTTGAGGTCGGCGGCGACGCGGTCGAGCATCGAGGAGGACACCAGGGTCTTGCCGACGGCCGCGTCGGCGGGCCACTGGTCGCGGTGGCGGTAGAGGTAGTCGACGGCGACGGCGAGGTAGTGGTTGGGGTTCATCAGCCCCCCGTCCGGGGTGACGATGCCGTGGCGGTCGGCGTCGGCGTCGTTGCCGGTGGCGATCGCGTACTGGTCGCGGCGCCCGATGAGGGAGGCCATCGCGGCGGGCGAGGAGCAGTCCATGCGGATCCGCCCGTCCCAGTCCAGCGTCATGAAGCGCCAGGTGGGGTCGGTCTGCGGGTTGACCACGGTCAGGTCGAGGCGGTGGGTCTCGGCGATCCGGCCCCAGTAGGCGACCGACGCGCCGCCCAGCGGGTCCGCGCCGATGCGCAGGCCCGCGCTGCGCACGGCGTCGAGGTCCAGGACGGAGGGCAGGTCCTCGACGTAGGCGGTGAGGTAGTCGTGGCGCCCGGTGGTGGGGGCGGCCAGGGCGCGGGCGTAGGGCACCCGCCGCACGCCGCGCAGGCCTTCGCGGATGAGGGCGTTGGCGCGGTCCTGGATCCAGCCGGTGGCCTCGGAGCCGGCCGGGCCGCCGTTGGGCGGGTTGTACTTGAAGCCGCCGTCGCGCGGCGGGTTGTGGGAGGGGGTCACCACGATGCCGTCGGCGGGGGCCTGCGGGTTGCGGCGGTTGTGGGCGAGGATCGCGTGGGAGACCGCCGGGGTCGGGGTGTAGCCGTCGGCGGCGTCGAGCAGCACGGTGACGCCGTTGGCGGCCAGCACCTCCACCGCGGTGGCCTTGGCGGGCTCGGACAGGGCGTGGGTGTCGGCACCCAGGAACAGCGGGCCGCCGATGCCCTGGGCGGCGCGGTACTCGCAGATCGCCTGGGTGGTGGCGGCGATGTGGTCCTCGTTGAACGCGGAGTCCAGGGAGGAGCCGCGGTGGCCGGAGGTGCCGAACGCCACCCGCTGGCCCGGCTCCTGCGGGTCCGGGTGCAGCGTGTAGTAGGCCGTCACCAGCCGTGCCACGTCCACCAGATCGTCGGGCTGCGCCGGCTGCCCGGCCCGTGCGTGTGCCATTGGTCCTCCACCGTTCTCGCTGCCGCGGCCCGTCCCCGCGGTCCGCCGGCCCCTGCGCGTGCTCGCAGATCGTAACCAGAACGCGACCGCGGGTTCGACGCGGGCCTCGCGACGCAGCAGCCCTCCGGGGGGCAGGCCGGCGGCGAGGCTGCAGGCCTGAAGGCCACCGCCGGATCCCCGGTAGGGCCGGGGATCCGGCCGGCCCCGTAGATTGGCTGCGGTATATACCGGTTGGACTGTGGGGAGTGTCGAATGACGGTGGAGGGGGGCGAGCTGTGCCGCCATTGCGGCGAGCCGATTGCCCGGCTCGACGATCAGCGGTGGGCACACGGGCGCCACGGTTTCGGAGAGTGGGGTTCGCGGGGGTGCCGCTCCTACAGCTTCACCCTGCACGGGGACTGGGATGAGCGTCTGACCCGAAGCGAGAACGCGCAGCCGCGGACCCGGGCCCAGTTGGCGGGCCGGGAGGAGTTCCCGTCGTGGCCGGGTCTTCAGCAGCGGAGGCTGGCGGCCGAACGCAAGGAGCGGGAGGCTGCGGCCCTGGCTGCGACTCGGTTCTCCGCTCCGCTCGCGCGAGCCGTGAAGGCTGCCGAGGCCGTTGTGGCGAACCCGGAGAACACCACGTTCAGGGCCTTGGAACGCAAGCGGGCTGCGCTGTGCCTGGCAATCGAGGAACAGGCTCGTAGGGGTGCCGAGCAGCAAGGGCACCACGTACTGCTCAGCGGGACGGTCAGGGAGGAGCTGTCCCGCCTGATGCAGCTGACCAAGGACCTGTTCGTCGCACTGCGGGCGGCAGAGGACCACCTGCCGCCCGCCGAGGCGCTGAAGGCCGCAGTGAGCCGCTACAGCGCACGCCTCGACCGGGCGGCCACCGAACGAAGTGCACAAGGCTATGACGACGGCTCCTACACAGAGCGCAGTTCGCTCCACGCCGCGCGCGAGCGCCTGGCCCGGCAGGCGCTCGGCCCTGACGGGTCCGCCGCGTAGGGGTGGTCGGCGATCCGACACCGCCCGGCCCCACGCGTCCGGTGGCGGGGATCGTCGACCGCTGCCGGCTCGTGTGCGCTGTCGCAGGGTCACGGTCAGCCGTCGCCATCCCCTGCCTGCGACGGGGCAACGCGCAGGAGACAGGCCAAGGCGTACTCGACCTCGGCGGCCTGCTCCCGGCCGAGCTTTTCGAGAAGCTTGCGCGCGATACCCTGCGGGTCCTGGAGCGGGATGGTCGTCTGGGCTTTGCGCCACCCTGCTTGGACTGCCGCGGAGTACGGACGGATCTCTCCCGCCTTCACCATGGCGTGGAGATCCGGCCTCTCCCGTTCGAGCCTTCTGACGATGGCCTCGACATTGTTCCCGGCCTTCCTCCTGCCCTCGGCCAATGACCCGTCGGGTTCGTCGCAATCACGCGTATCACGCGTGATTGCGACGAACTGCGGGTTTCCCCGCTTTCGCGGTGTCAGCTCGTAGAAGCGGGTGAGCAGGTCGATCCGTTCGTGGATGAGCCGTTCGACCAGATCGAGGTCGGCCCCCAGACCCTTGAGGGGAAGTGCGCGGATGAACTCCTCGAACTCGTCTTCGGTGTAGGTGACATGGTCCCCCAGCTGAGTGGTGAAATCCTGCCACCCTCCGCTGACGAGAAGCTCCTCCAGCAGTTTGGGCACAGTGCCCAGCGAAGCCGCTCCCGAACGCAGGGACGATCCGAGCGAAGCGACCAGCTGGCCGCTCTCTCGCCTGTCATCGGACATGGCGGGTCCTCCTGCGGTCGGCGGCGGCCTCCTGCTCAATGGCCGACGTCAGGAACTGAACGATCTTTTTCAGGGTGGGGATGGAGCACTGCGCCCGGTAGTCGAAGCGCTCGGCGAGCTCGCTGTTGATGGCCTTCTGCCGCTTGCCCCTGTACTCCGCGGTGTCCTGACCTGCCGCCCGCGCCTGCATTTGCGCGAGCCGGTAGACGCGCCTCTTCACCTCGTCGCGAAGCATCTGCTTCTTGCGGAACTTCGGCGGTTCGGGTGGCGCGGCGGGCACTGTGACGCCCAGCGCCTGGGCGAGTACACCCTTGGACTCCAGGACGGAGAGGATCTGTCGCGTCCAGGTTGTGGGGACACCTCCGTCCCGGCACAGTTGCTCCCCTGGCAGGTAGACCGCCGACGACACTCCCACGCCCCGCCGGTCTGACTGGTAGAACTCGGCGGACCCCACCTCGACGGTCTGCTCGAACGGCAGTGTGCCCTGGTCACCGATCAGGGCAGCACCATCGTGGAGAGGGCCGCGGGCAGCCGTATCAGGGCACGGCTCGACGGGCCCGGCCTGCGCAGGCAGCATCGCGCCTTCTACGGCTGCGGTTTCTCCTCCCGGGGCGCCTCCGTGGAATCCATGCCCGTCGAGTTCGTCGTCCTCCAGGTCCACGGCCATGGAAAAGTCTCGAAGCTGTTGCTCGATGTCGGCAGCGTTCTCCATGAACACGGAGACAGCCGGAATGATGACATGCGCATCGAATTCCGTTCCGCACCCCTTTCGGACCCTCACGAACCTCCCCACGAACTGGCGGAAGTAGAGCGGGGTCTTCCAGCGGCTCAGGTAGCAGCCGACCATCAGGCGCGGAACGTCGACGCCTTCGGAAACCATCCGGATCGCCACGAGCCACATCCTGGAGCCGTCCTGGCGGAACGCGTCGAGCAGTTCCACGGGATCGTCCCGCTCGCTGGTCACGAGTGTGGGCTTCTGGCCGCTGATGCGCTCCAGGATCCTGCCGATGGCCTCGGCCGTTTCGTGCCGGTCGGTAACGACCAGGCCTCCGGCGTCCGGCACATCCCGGCGGCGTTCCATCAGCAGTTCATGCGCACGGGCGAGCAGGCCCGGGGTCCAGGGCTGGTCCGGATCGAAGACCACGTCGAACATCTTGCCCAGCTTCGGGCCTTTGCCCTTGTCACGGAGGCTCACGGTGACTTCGGTCATGACGTCCCGATACCGCAGCTCGGCGTCGTAGGAGTGGAATTCCGCCGCGCGGCAGACACCGTCAGCGACCGCGTAACCGTACTCGTAGGCGACGTCGACCTCGACCTCGCCGGTGATGGGGTCGTAGGTGCACCAGGGGATTCTGGCGTCGTCTGAGCGCCACGGCGTGCCGGTGAGCATGAGGATGCGTTCGGCACCATCCGTGGCACTGAAGGTGCCCGCTCCCCACGCCTTCTTGTCCCCGAGGTGGTGCACCTCGTCATGGATGACGATCGTGCGGTTCGCGGTGATCGCCTTCCGTGCCCACTCCGCGCCGTCTCCGGCGGCCATCTGCGAGTAGGTGGCAACGAAGCCGTCGAACTCCCAGTCCTCGTAATCGGCCGACTCCTTGACCGGAATGAGGTCCAGGCCGAAGTCAGCCGCAGCCGCGGCCCACTGCTGCCGCAGGTTGTCCGAAGGAACGAACACGGAGATCTTGTCGACGACACCCATCTCCTTCAGCCTCGAGGCCACGGCCAAGGCGAAGATGGTCTTTCCCGCACCGGGAGTGAGCATGGCCAGCCACGTACGCTTGCGATCGGCCATGTACTGGTCGAACGCCTCACGCTGGCAGTTCCTCAGCTCTGGCAGTGGCACGACCCGCGCTCCTTTCAGCAGTTTTCAACGAGAGCGTGTCGTCGGCCCGTCGACGATGCCGCCCCCGGCCGACCACGGTGTGCGATCCCCGTGCGCCGGCGGCGGCCAAGCCGCGCTGCACGGTCACCAGATGGATCGGTCTCGAACATCCTCGGCCGAGGTGCCGGTGCTCCTCTACGCCGCGCCGATAGATCCACACTTTCGAGCGAGCGACCGATCCCCGAGTTCACGGCTGCCGAGGCGGGCGGTGAACGCGGCGCGGCGGCCTCCACCGGTGGGGTGGAGGCCGCCGCGTCGCGCTCGGCCGGTGGGGGCGGGTGGGGTCAGCCGCGGCCGGCGCTCTTCTGGGTGCGGCGGGAGACGGAGTCCAGGACGACCGCGGCGAGCAGGACCGCGCCGGTGATCATGTACTGGATGGCCTGGGCGGCGTGGACCATGTCCAGGCCGGTGGTGATCGACTGGATGACCAGGATGCCGAGCAGCGCCGACCAGGTCTTGCCGCGGCCGCCGAAGAGGCTGGTGCCGCCGATGACGGCGGCGGCGATGGCGCTCATCAGGACGTTGCCGCCGCCGAGGGTCTTGTCGGCGGAGCCCTGCTGGGAGGCGATGAACAGGCCGCCCAGGCCGGCCAGGCCGGCGGAGATCATGAACACCGAGATGCGCACCCAGGCGACGTTGATGCCGGCCCGGCGGGCGGCCTCGATGCCGCCGCCGACGGCGAAGATCTGGCGGCCGTAGGAGGTGCGGCGCAGGACGAAGTCGGTCAGGACGACGACGCCCAGCAGGACGACCAGCGGCAGCGGCAGGCCGCTGTCCTGGTTGAGGGTGTAGGCGCCGACCAGGGCCAGGACGGCGAGGGCGCCGGTGCGCAGCGCGATCTCGCCCGTCGGGCGGGCGGGCAGGCCGGCGGCGGTGCGGCGGCGGGCGTCCAGCAGCTGGCCGGCCAGGAAGAGGCCGATGGCCAGGACCGCGAGCAGCCAGGCGTAGAGGACGTCGCCGTCGCCGAGGAAGTAGGTGTCCAGGTTGGCGACGACGCCGTCGTTGAGGTTGTTGACGGTGCCGAGCTTGCCGAGGACGTAGTCCTGCAGGCCGCTCCAGGCGAGCATGCCGGCCAGGGTGACGACGAAGGCGGGCACGCCGATGCGGGCGAAGAAGAAGCCGTGCAGGGCGCCCATCGCGACGGCGGTGGCCAGGGCGATGAGGATCGCCAGCCATTCGGGCAGGCCCTGGCGTACCGCGAGGACGGAGGTGACGGCGGCGCAGACGCCGGCGACGGAGCCCAGCGAGAGGTCGATCTCGCCCAGCAGCAGGACGAAGACGACGCCCACCGAGATCAGGCCGGCGCCCGCGATCCACTTGGTGATGTTGGTGAGGTTGTCGGCCTGGAGGAAGTGGCCGGTGACGCTCTGGAAGATGACGGCGATCAGGACCAGGCCGATGACGACGGGCAGCGAGCCGAGGTCGCCGCTCCTGATCCGGCGGCTGAACTCCTCGACGTAGCCGGCGACTCCGCCGGAGCGCACCAGCAGGCGCGGGTCCGCGGCGGGGGCCGCGGGGGCGGGGGTGCCGGGGGTGGCGGGGGTGGTCTGGCTGGTGCTCACTTCGCGTCCTCCGCGATACGTGCCTGACGCCGGGTGACGGCGTTGTCGGTGGCGCCGGTGATGGCGGAGACGATCTCCTCGTGGGTGGTGCCGGCGACGGGGAAGACGCCGTTGTTGCGGCCCAGGCGCAGGACCGCGACGGTGTCGGCGACGGCCTTGACGTCGGCCATGTTGTGGCTGATGAGGATGACGCCGAGGCCGCGTTCGCGCAGCCGCTCGACCAGGTCGAGGACCTGGGCGGTCTGCTCGACGCCGAGGGCGGCGGTGGGCTCGTCGAGGATGACGATCCGCGGGTCGCCGACCAGGGCGCGGGCGATCGCGACGACCTGGCGCTGGCCGCCGGACAGGGCGGCGATGGGGATTCGCACGCTGGGGATGCGGATGGACAGGGTGTCCAGGAGCTCCTTGGCGCGCCGCTCCATGGCGACCTCGTCGAGGGTGCCGAAGCGGCGCAGCTCGCGGCCGAGGAAGAGGTTGGCGACGACGTCGAGGTTGTCGCACAGGGCGAGGTCCTGGTAGACGGTCGCGATGCCGAGGGCCTGGGCGTCCTGGGGGCGGGTCAGGCGGACGGGGCGGCCGTCCCACTCGATGACGCCCTCGTCGATGGGGTGCACGCCGGCGATCGTCTTGACGAGGGTGGACTTGCCGGCGCCGTTGTCGCCGACGAGGGCGACGACCTCTCCGGCGCCGACCTCCAGGTGGACGTCGGTCAGGGCCTGGACGGCGCCGAAGCGCTTGGAGACCGCGCGCAGCGCCAGTACGGGTGCGCCTGTCACGTGAACCATCTCCTGCGGGGGTAGGACGGGCGGCGGACGGTTCGGTCCGCGGCCGGGCGGTGAAGGGGTGTCGGGGGCAAGGCGGGGGCGGGGCAGGGCGGGGCTCCGCCCGGCGCTCCCCGGGTGGGGGGAGCGCCGGGCGCGGTGCCTGGGGCCGGCTGCTTCGGTGCCGGTTACTTGATGCCGGCGGCGGTGCAGGCGGCGGCGTAGTCGGCGGTGCAGATGTCGGCGGCCTTGTAGAGGCCGTCGGCGATCACGGTGTCGTTGATGTTGGCCTTGGTGACGACCTTGGGCTCCAGCAGCTTGGCGGGCACGCCCTTGTCGGTGTCGCTGTCGATGGAGGCGGTGGCGACGGCCTTGACGTCCTTGCCCTGCAGGAGGTTGACGGCCAGCTCGGCGGCGCTGTCGGCGAGCGGCTTGTAGGCCTTGTAGATGCTGTAGGCCTGGTCGCCGGAGACGATGCGCTGGACGGCGTCGAGGCCGGCGTCCTGGCCGCCGACCGGCACGGTGATGCCCGCGGCCTTGAGCTGGGTGATGATCGCGCCGGCCATGCCGTCGTTGGCGGAGTAGACGGCCTGGAAGCCGTCCTTGCCGAGCTGGGTGATGGCGGCGCCGGTCTTCTGGCCGGCGACGGTGGGCTTCCACTCACCGGACTGCTCGTAGACGACCTTCTTGACCTTGCCGTCGAGGACCTTGTGCGCGCCGGCCTTGAACTGGGCGGCGTTCGGGTCGGCCTCGTCGCCGTTGATCATGACGATGTTGGCGTCGGCGGCCTTGGCGCCGAGCGCGTCGAGCAGGGCCTGGCCCTGGAGCTCGCCGACCTTCTGGTTGTCGAAGGAGACGTAGGCGGAGACGGGGCCGGAGGCCAGGCGGTCGTAGGCGACGACCTTGACGCCCTTGGCGGCGGCCTCCTTGACCCAGGACTGGGTCGACTTGGCGTCGAAGGCGTCCAGGATGATCACCTTCACGCCCTGCGTGATGAGGGTGTCGAACTGCTGCTTCTGCTTGGCGGCGCTGCCCTCGGCGTTGCTGTACTGCACCTTGCAGTCGGGGCAGAGCGCGGCGACCTTGGCCTGGATGAACGGCCGGTCGAAGGACTCGTAGCGGGTGGAGGATGCGTTCTCCGGAAGCAGCAGGCCGATGGACTTGGTGTCCCCGGAGCCCGCGCTCTCCTTCTTGTCGCCGCCGGCCTTGCCGCAGGCGGCCATGGACAGGGCCATCGAGACCGCGGCGGTGCCGATGAGGGCGCGACGCATCGTTGCGTTCATGTGGGGGGTGCCTCCCTGACGTTGCCGCAGCGGTGCGGCGGGGTGGGAGGAGTTAACCCGGATGCGTCAGCTGTCGTCAATAAGTAAAACCAAGACCTGCAAAATGTGGACGATTTCGTTATCTTCCTGAACGCATGATGCCCCTGGGGCTGTCTGGGCGGCGGGGGCCCGGCGACAACCCCGCAGGCGGCGGCGGTCTCGGCCGCAAGTCATGGCGGTGCGGGGGCGCGGACGCGGCGATCTGCCCTGCCTTTGCTGGAGCATGACACTTCATCAGGTTTAGGCCCGGCCCGCACGGGGCAGGACGGCGGGGGCGGAAAACCCTTTGCCGGGCGATCTTCGGTGCCATATAAAATGTCACATGCTTCAAACTGAGAGAGTCGCGCTGCGCGCCCGCCACGACGAGGACATCCCCGTCCTGCAGGCCGAGTTGTACAACGACATCGCCACCCGCTCGCGCGCGGACACCCGCCCCTGGCTGCCGATCCCGCCGGGGGCGCCCTCCCCCTACGCGGTGGCCGACGCCCCCGCCGACGTCGCGTTCTTCTCCGTGGTCGACACCGCCACCGGGGAGCTGGCGGGCGAGGCGCTGCTGTGGGGCGTCGACACCCACAACCGCACCGCCCACCTCGGCCTGGCGCTGCGGCCCGCCTTCCGGGGCCGGGGGCTGGCCGGCGAGGCGCTCACCGTCCTGTGCCGCTACGGCTTCACCGTGCGCGGCCTCAACCGCCTCCAGGTCGACACCCTGGCCGACAACCTGGCGATGGTCGCCGCCGCGAGGCGCGCCGGCTTCGCCCTGGAGGGGACGCTGCGCCGCTCCGCCTGGGTCTGCGGCGCCTTCGAGGACGAGGTGGTCCTCGGGCTGCTCGCCGAGGAGTGGCGCGCCGACCGGCCCGCGGACGTGTGGACCGGCGGACAGCCGGCCGGGCAGACCGGGCAGGCCGGGCAGGCGCAGTAACGGCGGCGGCGCTCTCGCGCTGCCGCGGGACCGGGACCGGGCCGGCCGGCGGGCGGCCCGGCCCCGGGTTCACCGCGAGCTGTCGCGCACCACGAGCTCGGCCGCCAGCACCAGCCCGGCGTCCGCCGCCGCCCGCCCGCGCACCTGCGCCAGCAGCACCCGCACCAGCGCCGCGGCGATCGCCCGCAGCGGCAGGCGCACCGAGGTCAGCGCGGGGTGCAGGTGACGGCACAGCGGGGTGTCGTGGAAGCCGGTGACCGCGACGTCGCCGCCGAGCGCCGCTCCCCCCACCGTCAGGCCCTCCGCGCGCACGGCCTCGTAGACGTCCAGGGCCGGCAGGTCGGATCCGGCCGCCACCGCCGTGGGCCGCTGCGCACCGCGCAGCAGTGCCCGCAGCGCGGCGACGGCCGGCGCGCCCGGCGCCGCGGGCGGGGGCGAGAGCACCTCCAGGCCCAGCCGGCGCGCCTCGGCGAGGAAGCCCTCGCGGCGCGCCGCCAGCCACGGCAGGTCCGCCGCCGGGGAGGCGAAGGCGACCCGCCGGTGGCCGAGCGCCGCCAGGTGCCGGGCCACCTCGGCCATCGCGGCGCCGTTGTCGATGTCCACCCAGTGCTGCGGCTGCTGCGCCCCGGTGCGGCCGAAGGCGGCGAAGGGCACGCCCGCCCGGGCGACGTGGGCGATCCGGGCGTCCTCCTCCAGCACGTCCGCCAGGACCAGCCCGTCCACCTGGCGGGCCGCCACCAGGTCGTCGATCGCCGCCCGGGCGTCGCGGGCGCCCGGCGGCGGGCGGAAGAGCAGCACCCGGTGGCCCTCGGCGCCCGCCGCGTCCACCAGGGCCTCCAGGAAGCCGGCCATCAGCGGGTTGGGGTCGAAGGGGTCGTCCACCGGGGCGAGGTAGCCGATGGTGCGCCGCTCGCCGGTGCGCAGCGAGCGGGCGGACTGGTCGGGGCGGTAGCCGAGGCGGTCGATGGCGGCGGTGACCCGGGCGAGGGTGTCGGGGCGGACGCGGTGGGGGGCGTTGAGGGTGTTGGAGACGGTCTGGCGGGACACGCCGGCCGCGCGGGCGACCTCCTCGATGGTGGTGGCGGCGCGGCGCGGCGGGCGCGGTCCCTGGGTCATCGGTGCTCCGGTGGGTGGCTGGGCTGGGCGTGTGGTGTGCATCCTGCCTGGCCCGGGGTGCCGGGGCCCGTTGCGGGGCGGGGTGTCGGGTGCGGGTGGGCTGCGGGGTCGGGTGCGGGTGCGGGTGGGGTGCGGGGTCGGCGGGGGTCGGCGGGGTCAGCCCTTCGTGGCGCCGGCCAGCAGGCCGGAGATGAACTGCCGCTGGAGGACCAGGAAGAGGACCATCATGGGCAGGGTCGACAGGGCGGTGCCGGTGAGGATCGCGCCGTAGTCGGTGGTGCTCTCGTTGCCGTGGAGGGTGGCCAGGGCGACCGGCAGGGTGTGCATCTCGGGGCTGCGCAGGGCGATCAGCGGCCAGACGAACTGGTTCCAGGAGCCGAGGAAGAGGAAGATCGCCAGGGCGGCCAGGACGGGTCGCATGACCGGGACGACCACGCTCCACAGCACCCGCAACTCCCCTGCGCCGTCCACCCGGGCGGCGTCCAGGAGTTCGTCGGGCATGCCGTCCAGTGCCTGGCGCATCAGGAAGATCGCGAAGGGCACGCACAGGCCCGGCAGGACGACGGCCTGGTAGCTGTCGAGCAGGCCGAAGGACATCATCATCTTGAACAGCGGTACCAGCATGACCTGTTCCGGCACCACCAGGGTGGAGAGCAGGAGGGCGAACAGCACGGTGCGCCCGCGGAAGCGGAACTTGGCGAAGGCGTAGCCGGCGAGCAGGGCGACGACCAGCGCGCCGGCGGTCTGGAGTGCGGAGATGGCCAGGGAGTTGAAGACCACGCGGCCCAGGCCGATCTTGGCCTGGAGGCGGTCGAGGTTGTCGCCGAGGTGGCCGCCGGGCAGCAGTTTGGGCGGCCAGGCGAAGATCTCGACGCCCTGGCGGGTGGCGGCCAGCACCAGCCAGGAGAAGGGGCCGACGGACAGGCCGGTGGCGGCCGCCAGGACCATGGTCAGCGGCCAGCCGCGCAGTCGCCGGCGCAGGGGTGCGGGGGCGGTGGCGGTGGGGGGTTCGGGGGCGGGGGGTGCGGGGGTCGGGGGCGCGGCGGTGGCGCTCAACGGCGTTCTCCCATCAGGCGCATCTGGACCGCGCCGAGCACCGACACGAGCAGGGTGAGCGCGTAGGCGATGGCGGAGGCGTAGCCGAAGTCGAAGTAGCGGAAGCCGTTCATGTACAGGTACATCGAGACGGTGAGGGTGGCGTTGTCCGGGCCGCCGTGGGTCAGGACGTAGGGCTCGTCGAAGAGTTGGAGGGTGCCGATGGTGGAGAGCACGACCGTGAACAGCAGGACGGGGCGCAGTGCGGGCACGGTGACGGAGCGAAAGCGGCGCAGCGCTCCGGCGCCGTCCATCATGGCGGCCTCGTAGAGCTCTTTGGGGATGCCCTGCAGGCCGGCCAGGTAGATGACGGCGTTGTAGCCGGTGTAGTGCCAGGTGAGGACGAGGACGACGGCCATCTGGGCCCAGAAGGGGCTGCCGAGCCAGTCCACGGCGGGCAGGCCGAGCGTCTTCAGGAGGTGGTTGACCGCGCCGTCCTTGGTGTTGAGGAGGAAGGCGAACATGACGCCGGTGGCGACGAGTCCGGTGACGGCGGGCATGAAGACGCCCAGGCGCCACACGGTGCGCCAGCGCACCAGGGCGGAGTTGAGGGCGACGGCCATGCCGAGCGCGAGGGCGAGCATCAGCGGGACCTGGACGGCGAGGATGCGGGCGGTGTTGCGCAGGGCGGTCCAGAACAGCGGGTCGTGCAGCAGGCGGCGGTAGTTGGCCGCTCCGGCGCCGTGGGTGGCGGCGCCGGATCCGGTGGTCAGGGACAGCAGGAAGGAGGAGACGATCGGGTAGGCCTTGAAGGCGGCGAAGGTGGCGAGGGCGGGTGCGAGCAGGAGGTAGGGCAGGGCCTTGCGGCGCAGTCGGGCGCGGCGGTGGGCGGCCGGGAGGGGGGTGCGGGTGGCGCCGGGTGCGGGGGCGGGCGGGGCGGTGGTGGTGGTCATGCGAGGGGGCGTCCGGTCTGCTGGGCGAGCTGCTTAGCGGCGTCCTGGAGTGCGGTGGCGGGGTCGGTGCCCTTGACGAGGACCTTGACCTGGACGTCGCCGGCGAGCTTGAGGGCCCGGGCGTAGTCGCCGGAGTAGTTGGTGGCGTCGGCGCCTTCGGTGAGCAGGTCGGCGAAGGTCTTCAGGACGGGCTGGCCGCCGTAGAAGGCGCTGGGCGCGGCGAAGACGGGGTCGCTGTAGGCGGCGCTGAGGGCGGGGAAGACGCCGCCGGCGGCGAACATGGCGTTCATCGGGGCGGGGCGGGTCAGGGCGTACTCGACGAACTTCCAGGCGGCGACGCGGCGGGGGCTGGAGGCGGCGACGGCCAGGTTGGTGGAGTTGACGATGGCGGCGCGCTTGCCGCCGGGGGTGACCGCCGGGGGCCGGGCCAGGCGCCAGTTGCCGCTCTGGTCGGGGAACTTGGTCTCCAGGTAGTGCGCGGCCCAGGCGGCCAGGGGGGCGACGGCGACCTTGTTGTCCTTCACCAGGTTGGACCAGCCGTGGTCGCCGGCGGAGTCGGCGACCAGTCCGGCCTCGTCCAGGCGCTTGAGGACGGTCATCGCCTTGACGGCCTGCGGGGAGGAGAGGGTGATGTCGCCCTTGAGGTTGAAGTAGAAGCCGCCCTGCAGCTGCATCAGCGCCTGGAGGAAGTTGACGTCGACGTCGGGGGTGCCGGGCTTGTTGATGCCGAGCAGGGCGACGCCGGGGTTGGCGGCCTTGAAGCGGTCGGCGACGGCGATCAGGTCGTCCCAGGTGGCTATGGACTCCGGGTCGAGGCCGGCCTTGTCGAAGAGGTCCTTGCGGTAGAAGAAGCCGAGGGGGTTGACCTCCCAGGGCAGGGCGTAGGCGTGGCCGTCCTTGCCGCTGACGGTGGGCCACAGGCCCTGGACGAACTTGTCCTTGTGGGCGTCGGCGCCCAGGGCGGAGAGGTCGGCGAGGCCGCCGGGGAACTTCTCCAGGTAGCCGGGCAGGTAGTCGCAGCCGATGTGCAGGACGTCGGCCAGGCCCTGGCCGCCGGCGGCGAGCCCGACGGTGATCTTGTCCCAGATGGCGGGTTCGCCGACGTCCTGGACGTCGACCTTGATCCCGGGGTTGTCCTTCTCGAAGGCCGGGACGACGGCGCGCAGCGCGGTGGCGGCGGAGGTCCAGGACCAGACGGTGACGGTGCCGGTGGCGCCGTCACCGCCGGCGGTGCCCGCGGAGTCGGAGCCGGAGCAGGCGGACAGGGCGCCGCCCGCGGTCAGGGCCAACAGTCCTGCTCCGGAGGCGCGCAGGAGGTCGCGGCGGGAAAGGTGTGACATGGCATTCCTTCCTGAGGGGTGGTGCGGGTCGGTTCGCCGGGCGGGGGGCCGCCGGGGGCGGGGTGGCTGTGGCGGGGGTGGCTGTGGCGGGGGGGGTCGCGCCGGGGCGCCGGGGTCGGGCGCGGGGGTGGTGACGGAGGGTGGCGGCGGGTCAGGCGGCGCGGGCGGCGTGCAGGGCCTCGGAGAGCCGGGCGGCGGCGCTCTTCGGGTCGGTGCTCGCGTGCGGCGACAGCCGGATCCAGCCGCCGCGCAGGGTGGTGGCGAGCCCCGCCCGGGTCAGCACGTCGTGGACGGCCTGCGGGTCGGCGCCGGGCAGGCGGAAGCGGGCGATGCCGCTGCCCGTGGCGCCGGGCGTGCGGGCGCCGGCGGCGCGGGCGGCGTCGAGCAGCGCGTCGAGGGCCCCGTCGATCAGGGCGGCGATCCGCTCGATCCCGGTGTCGCGGACCAGGGCCAGTCCCGCGCCCAGCGCGGCGACGGCCGGGCCGTCGGGGTTGGTGAGGGTGTGCGCGATCGCGCCGGGGCGGGCGGGGCGCGGGTGGTCGGGCGCGTCGATCGGGTCCAGGACGCCCGACCAGCCGCCGAGTCCGGGTTCGAGCAGATCGGCCACCCGGTCGCGCACCAGCAGCAGCGCCGCGCCCCAGCCGGCCCGCAGCCACTTCTGGCCGCCCGAGGCGAGGACGTCCGCGGCGTCGGATTCGAGGTCCACCGCGCCGAGCGCCTGGACCGCGTCCACCACCAGCACCCGGCGCGGGCCGATCACCTCCTTGATGGCCGCCAGCGGCGCCCGGAACCCGGTCGCGGCGTCCACCGCGCACACCGACACCGCGCGCACCCCCTCGTCCAGTTGGGCCCGTACCGCGTCCGCCGTCATCGGACCGTCCATCAGGCGCACCGCCAGGCCCCCGTTGCCGGCCGCGCGCAGCCAGGGGTAGAGGGCGCCGGGGAAGTCCGCCCGGCTCGCCAGCACCGTGCCCGGGCCCGGGCCTGCGGCGGGGGCGGGGGCGGGGGCGGGGGCGCCGAAGGCGTGGGCGGCGGCGAACATGCCGTGCGAGGTGGAGCCGACGAAGGCGATCTCGTGGGGTGCGCAGCCGAGCAGCCCGGCGGCCGTGCGGGCGCACTCCCCCGTCGCCGCGTCCAGGGCGGCCAGCGCGTCCCAGCCCCGGTGGTGGATCGCCGAGGCCGCGCCGACCAGCACCTCGCGCACCCGGGCGGAGACCGGTCCGAACCGGGCGAAGTCCAGGTAGCCGGAGGGTTCGTCGAACTGCTGCAGGTACTCCTGGACGGTCCGTTCCGACATGGCGCCATTCCTTCGATTTGAACGTTCAAACACACAAAACCCAGCAGAACCGAACAGTCCCGAACGAGTGGGTCACAGCAAACGCCCGCCCTCGCGGCGTCGTCAAGGGCCGCGCACGGCGGCGCGGGCCTTCGAGATCCTTCCGTTACCGTGCGCGACGAACGTCTTGTCAGTGCCATTTCACATTGCTATGGTGCATGGTCGCGCAGCCGCCGTGGGCGGGTCCACGGCGGCTGCGTGCGGTGCGGGGCGGTGCCGGGCGGGGCCGGGCGGCGCGGGGCGGTGCCGGATGGCGCCGGGCGGGGCGGGTGCGGGAAGGGCGGGTGCGCGGGGCGCCCAGGGGGCCCCGCCGGGCCCGGTCCACTCCCCCGCGACCGTGGACCGGGCCCGGCGGGCGCCCGGTCAGGGGCGGTCGAGGGTGATCGAGTTGATGGGCGTGAGGTCGGCGTAGACGCCGTTCTGGGCGGCCATGTCGTAGTTGCAGCCGGCACCGTTGTAGCCGGTGCACAGGTGGGCGTGGGCGCCGCCGGACTGGTTGTTGAGCACCCAGTGCCAGCCGTTCTGGTTGCTGAGGTTGTGGGCGCCGTAGCTCCAGAAGACGTCGGTCGGCGAGCCGGTGGGCGAGTCCTGCGGGTAGATGCAGACCGCCCCGTACGGACAGCCGTCCCAGCTGCCGTCGGCGGCCTGGGCCCCGGTGGTGTCGACGCTCAGCACGGCGGCCGCCGCGATGGCGAGGGCGGCAACGCCCCGAATCGTCCTGCGCATGGGTGTTTCCCTCCGTTGCGGCCGTTTTGGCCGGTTGTCAGCACTGTAGGAGGGCGGCGGCGGCCCGTCGTACCTGACGGATGACAGGGTGCGGGGCGCCAGCCAGGGCGTTGACGGAGGCGCCGACGGGGGCGCCGACGGGGCGTCAAGGAATCCTTGACAAGTGAGCCTGCGTCAAGGTTTCCTTGACACATGCTGATCACGAAGCCCCAGGGCCTTCCCGGGACCACGCCCCCCGCCGTCACGCCGCTGGCCGCGGCTCTCCCGCTCGCGGTGGGCCTGCCCGCCCTGACCGCGGTGTTCGCCGACCGGCTCGGCACCCCCGCCACGGCCGCGCTGGCCGCCGTGGACCTCGCGCTCATCGCCGCCGTCGGCGCGCTGGCCGCCCGGGCGAACGCCGGCGCCGAGCGCGCCCGCCGCGACGAGGCCGTGCTCGACGCCCTCCTCCCCCTGCCCGCCACCGCCGTTGCCGCCGACGGGGTGCGGCGATGAGCGGCGAGGCGTTCCTCGGCCCGCAGGAGGCCGCCCGCATCCGCGAGGGCATCGCGGCGGCCGTCCTCGGCGCCCCCGAGGGCCTGGCCGAGTCCCTGGAGCACGACTCCGACGGCTACCTGCGGCTGGTCGACGCCTCCCGGGTCGGCGCCGAGGAGGCCGGGCGCCTGCTGCGCGAGGCCGTCCAGGGGGCCCGGGCCTCGGGCCACAGCTGGGACGCGGTGGGCCGCGTCCTCGGGGTGAGCCGCCAGGCGGCCCAGCAGCGCTTCGCGGACAAGCCCGCGGACGCCCTCCCGAGCGCGGCCTCCCCCTACCTGCCGGGCGCCCCGGAGCGCCGCATCCTCAGCCCGCTGTCGGCCGTCAACGAGATGGCCGCGCTGGCGGAGGCCGGCCGGATGGGCTGGCACCTGATCGGCTACGGCGCGCTCCACCACGAGGTGGAGCTGTCCGACCGGCCCTGGGAGCACTGCCGGGTGACCCTCGCCTCCGCCGGGCGCCAGCGCCGGATGGAGGCCGAGGGCTGGATCCCGGTCGGCGCCGGCTGGTTCCCGTGGCGCTACTACAAGCGCCCGCTCAGCCCAGCGAAGAGCTGACGGCACGTCACATCGCGTCGGGTCCGGGCGTCGACCGGCATCCCCGTGCGGCAGATGGAACAGCGGAACGGGCGAACGTTCTCTCCGGCCGATCCCTCGGCGGCACCACGACGGCCCCCGTCCTGTCCTCCCCCAGCGGGCGGTCGGGGCGGCGGCCTCGCGCATCGCCGGGTCAGACGGTGCCGAACTCCCCGGCCTGCACTGCGGAGACGAAGGCCGACCACCCGGCAGGGGAGAACCCCAGCTCCGGGCCACTGCGGTCCTTGCTGTCCCGCACGGGAACCGCGTCTTCGACCTGGGCGACGTTGGTAGCGACTTCGATGCACTGACCGCCGTCGCCCTCGCTGTATGTGCTCGTCTTCCAACTGCGCGGCGGGTGCCAGTTGACGGCGATGGGTCCGGTTGGAGTCACGTTGACCAGCTCCCTCAAGGCACTTGTGATCAAGCGGGCGGAGTCCGGTGCCGACAACGCGACTGCCCGAAGCCGATCATAGGCCCGGGTGTGCCGCTCTATCGTCGCCGGATCGTTGACAGCGTGGCCGCGGCTCATGCTCTCCGAGTAGGCCCAGCGTTCGCCGTCCGGCAGCTCAAGCAGAGTGAAGCCTCCGACGGCCCCGGTTCGTTCGCCCAGCTCGAAGGGGGCGACCTGAACGACGATATTCGGATTCTGGGCCGGAAGGTCGATCAACCGTTGCAGTTGGTCACGCATCACTACCCTGCCGCCCACGTGTTGCCGGATGACGCCCTCATCCAAGACGACAATCAGCAGCGGGCCCGACGCGGCCAGGAACCTGGCCTGTCGGCTGATTCGAGCGCGAACACCTCGCTCAATGGTGTCGTGGTCGGCATGGGGTTGGGCGAACCTAAACAGCGAGCGCGCGTACGCCGGACTCTGAAGCAGTCCCGGAACCCGGCGGCTGCTGTACTCGCGGACCTGGGAGGCCCGCGCTTCGAGCCCCGCGAAGAACTTGAACCAGTCGGGGTGATCCGGGGCGGTCGTCCAGTCGACGTCATCCCACGCGGCGACAAGTTGCCCGTCGGTCCGAAGCAGGACGTCACACCGTTCGGCGAAGTCCCTGGGCGGCTGCCTCTCCAGCGACTCGAACTTGCGCACGTAGCTGTCATCAAGGGTCAGCGCCCGGGAGAGCGCGGCGCCGGAGTTGTAGCCGGCGCGCAGCCGGGTGTTCTGAAGCAGCCAAGCCCAGGCCTCAGGGGTGAGCGTCCGCTTCGACGCCGGTCGTCCTGCCACGTAATCCTCCTGTCATTCAGGACAGTTGGGGCTGTCTCGATCAATTCAGGACAGCACTTCTGTCGTGCGGTCAGGTATACCCCTTCGGCTACCCGGAGTCGAAGCTGGATAGCGCACAGCGACGACGAAGGGCGGCGGTGGTGGGAACGATCTACACCCCGAAGCGGCGGGAACAGGTGCGCGACCGGCGGTCCGGACGTGTCGGCGAGTACATGGGCACGTACGGCGGATTGGTCCATCTGCGGCCGGTCGGGGGCGGGTGCGAGTGGACCACCGACCCGGACCGGGTCGAGCCCCTGACGGCCGTCTCGAAGCCTGAGCCGGCGAATCCGAGCGGGGCGCCTCCGAGGCCGGCGCCCTGATGCCGGTGTTCGTCATGGCGTTCGGCTCCGTCTTCGGCGGCGGAGTGGCGAGCACCGCAGCACTCGTCGAAGGCGCAACAGCACCTCTCAGGCGAAAGGCGCAGAAGTGAGCAAGGATCCCCCCACGTGCGAGTGCGGCAGGCCGGTCACCCTGACCGGCACGGTGACGGACAGCGACGTACCCGACTGGGTGTGCCGCTGCGGCAGGTTCGGCATCGTGCTCCCGCCCGGCTACCGGGAACGGCACCCCGACGAACCGCCGGTCATGGTCTGCGGACGGAAGAGGCGGGCAACCCTGCCGGTGGCCGCGTGAACCCGTACGGACGGGCGGCGCGAACCGGCCGACGGCTGCGGCCGGTTCTCACGCGGCCGATCACGGCCGTCCACGTCGTCTGGGGGCCTGTCTCCAATGGTCCTGGCCCGTGGCCGCGTTCGGCACCTGTCGGCGCTGCCGTGCGCGCCGCATAAAAAGACTGCGCCGACGACTGGACCGTCGGCGCCGTCGGCCCCCGTCCCGGCCGCAACGACCGTCCGAGGACGTGCAGTCGGGCCCCGTCCGCCACGCACACCCCCGGCGAGACGGACGGGGCCGGACCCGGCCAACGGCTCCAGCCGGAAGGCAGGTTGCGCCCCGCCTCGGACGACCGCCGGACGAACCGGCGCCAGGCATCGCGGGCCGGTCCCGGCAGGACGGTCCGGGCAGGACGGTCCGGGCAGGACGGTCCGGGGGACGGGTACCGCAGGGGCCGGAACCGCGGCGCAGGGGCGGGTCAGCAGGCGAAGTCGACCCGGCGGAACGTCGCGTAGTGGTCGGCGGTGTAGTAGTCCTCGTGGTACGCCTGGCCGGTGACGATGCGGCGGGCGCCGCGGGTGGGGGACCCGGGGGTGACGACGGTGTACTCGTGGTAGTAGCCGGAGGACTTCGCGGGCAGGACGCGCTCGCGGTTCTGGAAGACGATGCCGTCCTGGGAGTAGGGGAACGGGCCCCCGGCGGCGATCAGGTCGAGGGTGTGGTCGGCCTGGGACGGCAGCGCCGACAGGCACACCGTGCCGCTGACGGCGGCGTGGGCCTCGGTGGCGACCGCGGCGGGCGCCAGGGTCAGCAGGGTGACGGCGGCAACGGCGGCGGCGCGCGTCTTCCACGCGCGTAGAGTTCTGGTCATGACAACAGTGTGGCCAGCTGTCGGGGCTGGTCGGAAGGGGCGTCGCGAGTCTTCACCCGGGGGTAACCGGCAGCACGGCCGGGCGACTTGATCCGTACGCACGGCGGTCCGCGGACCGGGGGCCGGGCGGGCGGGGAGGACCGGTGCGGGCCGGTGCGGATCCGGGTGGGCGAGGTCGTAGGCCCGGGTCGTAGGGTGACCGGATGTCCCTGATCACCCTGCATGACAAAGCCGTCCTGGCCGCACGGTTCGAGCGCGATCCGGCGCTGCACATGATGGAGCTCGGCGACCTCGACGACCTGCTGTGGCCGCACACCACGTGGTACGCGCTGGCCGGCGGCGAGGGGCCGGTGGCCCTGGTGTACGGGGTCGGAGAGATCCCGACCGTGCTGGGGTTCGCGCGGCCGCGGCAGGCGGGGGCGCTGGAGGAGCTGCTGCGGGCGATGCTGCCGGTGCTGCCGCGGCGGTTCACAGCCCATCTGACCGGCGGCGCGGGCGGGGTGCTGTCGGCGGCGTACACGGTGGAGCACCGCGACGCGCTGGTGCGGATGGCGCTGACCGACCCGGACGCCGCGTCGGCGCACCCGCACGGCGGGTGGCTGCCGCGGACCCTGGACAGCGGCGATCTGGCGGAGGTGCTGGCGCTGTTCGCGGCCGCCTATCCGGGCAACTGGTTCGACGAGCGGATGCTCGCCACCGGGCGGTACACCGGGGTGCGCGACGCGGACGGCGTGCTGACGGCCGTCGCCGGGGTGCACGTGTACTCCCCCGCCCACCGGGTGGCCGTGGTCGGCAACGTGGCCACCCTCCCGTCGGCGCGCGGGCGCGGCGCGGCGGGGGCGTGCGTCGCGCAGCTGTGCCGCCTGCTGCGCGAGGACGGCGTCGACCGGATCGGGCTCAACGTGCACGCCCACCACGCCACCGCCCGCGGGCTGTACGAGCGGCTGGGCTTCGCCGTCTCCGAGGCCTTCGAGGAGGCCGTGTTCAGCGCACGCTGAGCACGCGCACCGAGCGGCGGCCACGGGGGCGGGCCGCTACGCTCGGGCGCAGCAGGCCCCTTTCGAGCCGGCGGGCGCCGGGTAAGGGCGGTACGGCGGTGTGGCCACGGATCGACGGCATGCGCTCCCTTGAGCTGGGCACCCCGGACGGGATGCGGACCTGGTTGAACTCCCTGGTGCTGAGCGGGGCGAAGACCACGACCACCGGTCTGTTCCGGGAGTACGCCGAGCAGGGCGAGGAGCTGGAGCACGTCGGCGAGCGGCTGGTTCTGCTGGACGGGCTCGGCCGCCCGGTCGCCACCGTCGAGATCACCGCGGTGGAGGTGCGGCCCTTCGGCGAGGTGGGCTGGGAGCACGCCGCGGCCGAGGGCGAGGGTGACGCGTCCCTGGAGGAGTGGCGCGCGGGCCACCGCGGCTACTGGCAGCGCCTGGGCAGCAGGGTCGAGGACGACACCGCCGTGGCCTGCCTGGCCTTCCGGCTGGTCGACAAGCCCTAGGAGCGTGGGTCGCTAACTGGGAGTGCGCGGGTGCGGATCCGGTGCCGTTTCGTGCTGCGGATCCGTAGTGCTGCAACGCAGGCGGCGACGAAGATCATGGCGATGCCTGTGCCGGTCAGCACTTGGCGGGCCCCCAGGGCGGTGGTGAGGGGTCCGCCCAGTGCCGCGCCGACGGGTGACGCTGTCAGTAGGACGGACGCGCGCAGGGCGAGGACGGTGGTGAGGAGGGTTGCCGGGGTGTGGTCCTGGAACAGTTTGAAGGCCAGGGCGCTGTAGGGGCCGTAGATCACACCGCCCAGGGCGAACCCCCCGAGGGAGAACACTGCTGGTGCGTGGAGTCCGAAGGGCAGCATGGCCAGGCCGTGACCGGCGATGATGCACAGCAGGACCGGCCACAGCGGCAGGTTTCGCAGGGTGCCGACGGCCAGGGTGCCGGTGACCGCTCCGATGCCGAATGCGGCCCAGTACAGGCCGAGGGCCCCCGCGCCGGCGTGGAGGTCTTGGGCGACGAACAGGGGCAGGGCAACTTCGACGGGGCCGTAGAACAGGTTGAACAGCCAGGTCACCGCGAGTAGGCCGAGCAGTTCGGGCCGGGCGCGTAGGAGGCGCAGGCCTTCGCCCGGTCGGATGTCGGGGGCCGGCCCGGCGGGCGCCGGAGTATCCGGCTCGCCCAGGCGCGCGCTCTGGAGGGCCAGTGCGGCGAAGGACAGGGCGTCCAGGCCGATGATCCAGGCCGGGGCGATTGCCGCCGCGAGGACTCCGGCGAGTGCTGGGCCGACGATCGTGGACGCACAGGTGCTGGTGCTGAGCAGTGCGTTGGCCGCCAGGTGCTGCTCGGCGGGGAGGACTTGGGCGGCCAAAGCGTACTTGGCACCGCCGCCCCAGGCGTGCAGGAGGGATGAGCCCGCGAGCAGCGTGAGGTAGAGGGCGGGGTGGAGTATGCCGAGCGCCCACGCGAGGGGGATGCAGCCGAGGAAGAGAGCGCGTGTCCAGGCGTTCGCGCGGATCAGCCGCGGTGCGGGAAGGGAGCGCAGCCATCGGCCCAGCGGCAGTGCGCCGATGGCGCCCGGCAGGATGTAGGCGGCGACTGCGGCTCCGATCAGCGGGCCGCGCGCGCCGGGCGGGGAGATCTGTACCGCCAGCCATGCCACCGCGACCATGCTCATCCCGTCGCCGAGGTCGGATATCGCTAGTGCGGGCAGCAGGCGCCGGAACGGGCGGTGGGCGAAGAGCGGTCGGTACGCTTGGGGCAGCCGACGGAGCAGGCGTGCTGAGATCATGTGGCCAGGCAAGCGGTTCAAGCGCGCTTGAAGTCAAACGACGGGCGATGCGGTGCGATACGTGGGCATAGGGGAGCTGGCGCGCCAGTCGGGCATGCGGGCCTCGGCCCTGCGCTACTACGAGAGCCTGGGGCTCCTGCCCGCCGCGCGCCGCGAAGGCGGACGCAGGGTGTGGCCTGCCGCCACCCTGCGGCGGATCGCGCTGATCCGGATGTCGCAGCGCGCGGGGTTCACCCTGGCTGAGATCCGCCGGCTGCTGGACAGTGACACCAGCCAGGGCGCCACCCGCCAGTGGCGGGCTCTGGCCGAGCGCAAGCTCCCCGAACTCGACCGCGTCGTCCAGCAGACCCAGCAGCTGCGCGAAGCGGTCGCGGCCTGCCTCGCCTGCGGCTGCATGAACTTCACCGACTGCGGACTCCTGGCCAGCTCACCCGCCACGGATACCTGATCGGCTCCTCCGAGGCAACCGCTTCCCACCGATCCCGACCACTCGGCGGGTTGCCCGTTACCGACCCACGCTCCTAGGCGTCCTCTCTTTCGGGTCACGCCGGGCGGGTGGCGCCGGTGCGGTAGCGGCCGGGGGTGGTGCCGAAGAGGCGGGTGAAGGCGTGGGAGAGGGCGTAGGGGGTGCTGTAGCCGACGCGGCGGGCGACGGCCTCCAGGGGGTGGGCGGTGTCGCGTAGCAGGGCGGCGGCGCGGGTCAGGCGCCACCAGGTGAGGTAGGCCATCGGGGGGCTGCCGACCAGGGCGGTGAAGCGGCGGGTGAGGGTGGCGCGGGAGACGCCGGCCCGCTCGGCGAGGCGGTCGGTGGTCCACGGGTGGGCCGGGTCCTCGTGCACGGCGCGCAGGGCGGCGGCCACCACGGGGTCGTGCAGCGCGGCGGGCCAACGGGCCCCGGCGGGTTGGGCGGTGGATGGTTGGGCGGTGGGCGGTTGGGCGGGCCGGGTGGCGGGTTCGCGGGTGAGCCAGGCGCGGACCATGTAGACCAGCAGCAGGTCGATCAGGCCGGGGACGGCGAGCGCCCCGCCGGGCCGGTCGGCGGCCAGTTCGCCGCCCAACAGGTCGACGGCGGCGCGCAGTTCGGGGTGGCGGCCGAGGCGGTTGGGCAGGTGGACGACGTCGGGCAGTTCGGCCATCAGCGGGTGGGTGCGGCTGTGGTCCAGGCGGTACTTGCCGCACAGCAGCTCGGCCGCCCCGACGTCGGGATCGTCGGGATCGGCGTCGGCGGGCGCATCCCCGTCGGCGGGGGCCTGCGGGCGGGCGGGGGTGAGCAGTTGGTCGATCGGGGTGGCGTTCGCGGCCGCCTCGGCGTCGAGCGCGGCGTCGGCCAGGACGTGGCCGGTGCCGTGCGGCAGAAGGACGGCGTCGCCCGGGCCCAGGACGAGGGGGGCGCCGCCGTCGGGCAGCAGCCAGCAGCCGCCCGCCAGCACGACGTGGAAGCCCGCGCCGTCGTAGGCGGGGATGCGGGCGCGCCAGGCGCCGTGCACCCGCAGGCGGTTGGAGGAGGGCCGGCCGATCCGCACGGCCGCTATCGCGTCGCTGACCACGTCCATGCGCCGATGGTAGCCGTTCGCCGCCGTGGTGAGCCGCTCTCGTATCGGCAAGAGCCTGACAGGCATTGATCGGCTCACCAGCCCGCTCCTAGGGTGGGGGCAGTTGCCGAAACCAGGGAAAGCCGGAGGGGCCGTGGAACCGATCGTGCTCGGGGACGTGGAGATCGTCAGGGTCGTGGAGTGGCAGGGGACGTTCGGCCCGGTCTCCAGGATCGTGCCGGATGTCGGGGCGCAGGTGTGGCGGGACAACGAGGAGTGGCTGGCGCCCGGGCACTGGGAGCCGCAGAGCGACGGCTACGTCGCCGCGATGCAGACCTGGGTGGTGCGCAGCGAGGGGCGCACGGTGCTGGTGGACACGGGGGTGGGCAACGGGCGCAGCCGGCCGGCCAGTCCGCACTTCCACGACCGGCAGGGGGACTTCCTGGGGCGTCTGGCGCGGGCGGGTATCGCGCCGGGGGATGTGGACGTGGTGGTGAACACGCACTTCCACGCCGACCATGTGGGGTGGAACACCGTGGACGCGGGTGGTGAGTGGGTGCCGGCGTTCCCGAACGCGACGTACCTGTTCCCGGCGGCGGACGACGCGGCCTACGGGCCGCAGGGGCGCTACGGCGAGCGGCAGGCGCCGGCGGACGGGCAGGGGCGGCTGCACTGGGAGGAGCGGCGGTTGATGTACGCCGACAGCATCGAGCCGGTGC
Source organism: Kitasatospora sp. NPDC052868 (assembly GCF_044547105.1). NCBI lineage: Bacteria > Bacillati > Actinomycetota > Actinomycetes > Kitasatosporales > Streptomycetaceae > Kitasatospora > Kitasatospora sp. NPDC052868. Next base: position 28,007 of record NZ_JBITZW010000027.1, read on the forward strand.
ACCGGGCCGGGCAGGCGCGGTTGTGGGAGGGGGGCCACCGGATCGACGGGAACCTGGTGTTGGAGTCGGCGCCGGGGCATACGCCGGGGTCGTCGGTGCTGCGGGTGTCCTCGGGCGGGGAGCGGGCGGTGTTCGTGGGGGATCTGCTGCACAGTCCGGTGCAGATTCTGGAGCCGGGGTGCAACAGCTGCTTCTGCGAGGACCAGGCGGGGGCGGCGGCCAGTCGGCGCCGGGTGCTGGAACGGGCTGCGGACGAGCGGGAGTTGGTGGTTCCGGCGCACTTCGGTGGTGCGGGGGCGGCGCAGGTGCGGCGGCGCGGTGCGGGGTTCGAGATCGCGCGGTGGGCCGTGTGAGGAGGGGCGGTCCGGGCCGGGTGGGGTGGCCCGGGCCGGGCCGGCCTGGGGTGTTGCGCCCGCCTGCGGTGGGTCAGGGCGAGTCGGGGAGGTCCCGGCGGTTGTCCTCGGCGGCCTTGCGCTCCGCCTCGCGCAGCCGGGCCACCGCGCGGGCCAGGTCCTCGGCGGCCAAGTGGAAGGCGGTCCGGGTGTCGGGGCGGTGGGCCAGGTCGGACAGGGCGGCGGTGAGCCGGCGCAGGGTTTCGACGGGCTCGGCGAAGGAGGCCAGCAGGGCGGGCTCCTCGGCCGGGCGGGGGCGGCGGTCGCGGGGCAGGGCGGTGAGGCGTTCCAGGGCCTCGTTCAGCGGCTTGCCGCTCTCCCCCATCGCCTCGGTGACGGGGTGCTGTTCCTCGGTGGCCATGTCCACTTCCCCTCGTGGTGCGCCGGGCGGGGCCGGTCGGCCCGCCCCTGTCACCTGCGGGTTCTACCCGCCCGGGGGCCGCCGTACCCGGCGGTTCGGCGGCCGCGGCCGTGACGGTCGGTCAGGGCAGGGCAGGGGCGGGGTGGTCGGGCGCTAAGGCAGGGGCCGGTGGCCGGGCGGGGCGAGGGCGGTGTCGTCGAGGATCCGCTGCACGGTGTCCTGCAGGGTGCTGTCCGCTGTGAAGACGTGTTCGGCGCCGCCGGGCAGCAGGTCGCGTTCGCGGTACCAGGCGGCCATCTCCTCGGGGGTGAAGTCGGCGGCCTGCGGGCGGGTGGCGTGGCGGCGCAGCGTCTCCTCGAAGGGGATGTCGAGGTAGTACAGGCGGGTGCGGCCGCGGTGGTCGGCGGCGAGGCGGGTGAGCATGTCGGCGTAGTGGCCGGTGGTCAGGATGCCCTCGACGACGGTGTGGTAGCCGTGGTCGAGGGCGTAGCGGGCGACGGTGTCGATCAGGCCGATGTTGGCCGCGCCGGGGGTGTCGCGTTCGCGAAGGACGGTGCGGCGCAGGGTGTCCTGGGCGACGAGTGCGAGGCCGCGGCCGTGGCGTTGGCGCAGGGCGGCCGCGATGCTGGACTTGCCGGAGCCGCTGTTGCCGCGCAGCACCACCAGGACGGTGTGGGGGCTTCCTGTCACGCCCTCCACGGTAGCGGGGGCGCCCTGGGGCCGGTGGCGGTTGCCCGGGACGGCCGTTGGTCAGGACGGCCGTTGCCCGGGGTGGCGGTTGGTCAGGACGGCGGCTGCTGGCGGTAGGCGTCCAGGGCGGGGGCGGTGGTGGTGGCGAGGAACTCGGTGACGGTGTAGTCGGCGAGGCCGGCGCGGGTGAAGGGGTCGGTGCGGGTGATCTCCTCGATCGCGGCGCGGTCCTGGCCGGTGGCGAGGATGATGCCGCCGTCGCGGGGGACCTTGCGGCCGGAGGCGAGGAAGGTGCCGGCCTCGTAGTGCTCGCGCAGCCAGGCGATGTGCTCGCCGAGGACGGCTTCGATGCGGTCCAGCGGCGCGGTGTAGGTGAGTTCCAGGACGAACATGGCGTCAGGCTAGCGGCCGGGCCCGGCCCACGGCGGGGCGGGGGCGGGGAACGGGTCGGGCCGGGAACGGCTGCCGGGAGGTTTTGCCAAACGGTCGACCAACCGGGCCGGCGGCTTCGGTAGCGTCCGGTCCATTCGTCGGTTCGAGCGGTGCGGGTCCCCGGTGGCGGGGGTCCGCCGGAGGGGTGTGCCATGGGTGCGGTCGGGGTGTCGGAGGCTGCGGCGGGGTTGGCGCGGGCGTGGTGCTCGCAGGTGCTGGCGCGGGTGGGGTCGGCGGAGGTGAAGGTCCTGCGGATGGACGCGATGCCGGTGGAGGAGGAGTGGCACGAGCAGGCGGAGGTGCTGCTGGTGCTCGACGGCCGCCTGGAGCTGGTCGTGGAGGGCGCGGTGGTGCCGGTGGGCCCGGGCGGCCTGTACGTGGTGGAGGCGGGGGTGCGCCACGCCGTCGGGCCGGGCAGCCGGGGCACGCTGGTGATCGTGGAGGCGCCGGCCGGCTGAGCGTTTTTCGCTCCCCTGGCAGCGTGTCAGGCACCATCATGCCAGCTCAGGGGTGTCGGCGGTAGGACGTAGCGCACGCCGGTGCGGCCTTGTCCGGGCGGGGCGGCGGCCGCAGACTTCTCGTCATCCACTCCCCCGGCCCGCGTGCCGTCACCCCTGTGCGGGTGGCGGCGCGTGCGTCGTGCTGTCCGGCCGCCGGGGAGGGTGCGGACGAGGCAGGGGGAACGGCGATGGGTCGACCGGTGGATCAGGACATGGTGCTGCGGGCGCGGGTGCTGCTGCTGAGCGCGGACCGGCGGGTGGTGCGCGGAGCGCGGGGGCTGGCGGCGTACCGGCTGCTGGCGCAGGCCGATGCGGCGGTGTACGGGTCCAAGCTCGCCTACGTGCTGCTGGAGGCGGCCCGCTCGGCGCAGGTGCGGGACCTGCCGCAGGCGCGGCTGGCGCTGCTGGAGGAGGCGGTCGCGGTGGCGGGGGCGCTGGAGGAGGGCAACCCGTTCCGGGCGAGGGTGCTCGGCCGGGCGGTGGAGGCCCTGCGGGCGGAGCGGGCCGGGCTGTGAGCCCGGCTGCGGGCCCGGTCCGGGCGCGGGGGCTGCCCGTACACGTGCCGATTGCGGTAGAACTTTGGCTATTTGACGATTGATCGGGAGATTCTGGATGAGTACGTCGGCAGTTTCGCGCCGCGGTCTGATCACCGGCCTGGCGGCGGCCGTGGTGGGCTGGAACACCGTCGGCCGGTCCTGGGCGGTCACCGGCGGCGCGGGCGGGGACGGGAGCGCGGGCGGGGACGGGAGCGCGGGCGGGGACGGGAGCGGGGGCGCAGCCGCGGACGGCGGGGGCGCGGGGTCGGTGGCCGCGCTGCCGGCGCTGGATGGGAGCGTGGTCGTCGACCCCGCCGTCCTGGAGGGCTTCGCCGGGGACTTCGGACACCTGGTGGCCGCCGCGCCGCGGGCCGTGCTGCGGCCGGGTTCGGTCCGGGACGTGGTGGCGATGGTGGACTTCGCGCGCCGCCACCGGATCCCGGTCGCGATGAACGGCCAGAGCGGGGAGGCGGGCGCCGGCGGGGAGGGCCTGGAGTCGCACTCCAGCTACGGCCAGGCCACCGCGCCCGGGGGCGTCGCCGTCGACGCGCGCGGCCTGGACCGGATCGTGTCCATCGCCCCGGGGCGGGCCGTGGTGGAGGCGGGCGTCACCTGGGCGCGGCTGACCGACGCCGCGCTGGCGCAGGGGTGGATGCCGCCGTGTCTGACGGACTATCTGCACCTGTCGGTGGGCGGGACGCTGAGCGTGGGCGGGATCGGCGGCGGTGTGCAGCGCTACGGGCTGCAGGCGGACACGGTGGAGTCGATCGACATCGTGACCGGCACCGGGCGGCTGGTCACCGCCTCGGCCAACTGCGAGCGGGAGCTGTTCGAGGCGGCGCTGGCGGGCGGCGGGCAGGTGGGGATCATCGTGCGGGCGACGCTGCGGCTGGTGCCGGCGCGGGAGCGGGCGCTGGTGTTCAGCCTGTTCTACGACGATCTGGCGGCGTATCTGGGCGACCAGGAGCGGCTGATGGCCGAGGGCCGGTTCGACCTGCAGGTCGGGGAGGCGCTGCGCGGTGCGGCGGGGAGCGCGTGGCGGTACCGGATCGAGGCGGTGGCCCTGTACGACGGGGGCGCGGTGCCGGACCGCGAGGCGCTGCTGCAGGGGCTTCGGCACGTGGCCGGGGAGACGGTGGTGGTGGACCAGGAGTTCCGCGCGTACGCGTTCCGGGTGGACGCGTTCGCCGGGTACCTGAAGGCGGCGGGGTTCTGGGGGCTGCCCAAGCCGTGGCTGAGCCTGTTCCTGCCGGCGTCCACGGCGGGGGCGTTCATGCGGGAGGCGGCGCGGGAGCTGACGCCGGAGCATCTGGGGGCGGGGATCCTGCTGTTCTACCCGTACGCGGCCGAGCGGTTCACCCGTCCGTTCGCGATGGTGCCCGAGGAGCCGGTCGGCTTCCACTTCGACCTGTTGGCCTTCCCCGCGCCGGGTGCGGACGTGGCCGCGATGCTGGAGCGCAACCGGCGCCTGTACGAGCGGGCGGTGGCGCTGGGCGGCAAGCGGTACCTGGTGGGTGCGGTTCCGCGGATGGGCCGCGAGGACTGGCGGCGCCACTACGGGCGGCGCTGGCCGGCGCTGGTGGCGGCCAAGCGGCGCTGGGACCCGGCGGGGATCCTCACGCCGGGCCAGCGCATCCACGCCTGAGCGGGCGGGGCTCTGCCCGGTCACCGGGCGGTGCGGTGGGGCCCGGGTGCCGGTCGGCCCGGGGCCGGCCGGTGGCCTGGCGCGTGCCGGGACCCGCAGGGCGCCGCCGGTGAGGGCGGCCGCCGGTGCCGGATTCTTCGGCGGACCGGGTTCAGACCAGCCGGTGCATGCCCGCCGAGCGGGGGGCGGTCGGGGTGAACCCGTACTGCGCGTACAGGTGGTGGGCCGGTCCGTCGGCGATCAGCGACACGTACGCCCCGGCGGGCGCGCGGCTCTCCAGCTCCGCGGTCAGCCGGGCCATGATCCGCCGGCCCAGCCCCCGGCCCTGGTGCTCGGGCAGGACGCACACGTCGACGATCTGGAAGACCGACCCGCCGTCGCCGACCACCCGCCCCATCCCGACGGTGCGCCCCTCGTGGTGCACGGTGACGCCGTACCAGGTGTTGGGCAGTCCGGCCGCCACCGCCGCGGCGGGCCGGTCGCTCATGCCGGCGCCGGTGCGCAGGCGGCGGAAGGTGTCGACGTCGGGCACGCCGGAACGCAGCTCGTAAGGGTTGCTGATGGTGTTCATAGGTTACATGGTACGGGTGGGGCGCGATTGGCAGGGAGGCCGGGGAGGGGGTGCCGGTGGGCTGCTGGACGCGAACCTGGCCGGCGCGCCGGGCGACCGGGCGACCGGGGCCTGAGCGCGCCCGGCCGCCCGGCCTTTCGGGGCAGGGGTGTTGACGGTTCGCCGGATTCGTCAGGTGATTTCCATCTGGGCCATCATCCCCATCGCGGAGTGGTCGAGGAGGTGGCAGTGGTAGGGGTAGCGGCCGCGGTAGGAGTCGAAGGTGGCCTGGAGGCGGACCGTCTCCCCCGGCAGCAGGCGCACGGTGTCCTTCAGGCCCGCCTCGGCCGGGCCGGCGGGGGCGCCGTTGCGCTCCAGGACGCGGAACTGCACCAGGTGCAGGTGGAAGTTGTGCGGCACCAGCTGGTTGGCGTTGGTGACCGTCCACACCTCGCTGGCGCCGAACGCGATGCGGGTGTCCACCCGGTTCTCGTCGTAGACGCGGCCGTCGATGGTGGCCTGCGGGTTGGCCCGTCCGTCCTCGTCCATCCGCAGGACGACGGTGCGCTGTGCGGTGGGCGCGGCGAGCGGGGGCAGGGTGCGCAGCCGCGCGGGTACGGAGCTGGCGTCGTAGGCGGCGCGGACGACGTCGAAGCGCAGGACCTGGCCGGTGAGTTCGGCGGGGCCGGGGGGCAGGGTGTTCTGCAGGACGAGGCGGGTGCCGATGGGGTAGCGGGAGAAGTCGATGACGACGTCGGCGCGTTCGCCCGGTGAGAGGTCGACGGTGTCGGTGGTGAAGGGGCGTTCCAGTAGGCCGCCGTCGGTGCCGATCAGGGTCATCGGGCCGCCGTCGGCCAGGCGCAGGGAGAAGAAGCGCAGGTTGGAGGAGTTGAGCAGGCGCAGGCGGTACTTGCGGGCGGCGACCTCGACGTAGGGCCAGGGGCGGCCGTTGGCGAGGATGGTGGTGCGGTTGAAGGGGTCGTCCATCTGGTAGACGAGGCGGCCGGCGTCGTCGAAGCGGGCGTCGCGCAGGGCGATGGGCAGTTCGTACTGGCCGGCGGGCAGCGGCAGGGCGCGTTCGGTCTCGTCGGTGAGCAGGTAGAAGCCGGACAGGCCGCGGTAGACGTGTTCGGACTCCAGGTGGTGGGCGTGGTCGTGGAACCACAGGGGGGCGTGGGGCTGGTCGTTGGGGTAGGTGTAGGTCTTGGCGGCGCCGGGGTTGATGAGGTTCATCGGGCCGCCGTCGCTGTCGACGGGTACGCGGGCGCCGTGCAGGTGGACGGAGACGGGCTCGTCGAGGCGGTTGACCTGTTTGATGACCACCCTGCGTCCGGAGCGGGCCCGGATGGTGGGGCCGGGGAAGCTGCCGTTGTAGGTGAGGACCTCGGTCAGGCGTCCGGGCAGGATGCGGGTGCGGACCTTGAGCATGGTGACGGTGTAGGTGTCGGCGCCGCCGTCGGTGGAGGCGGGGCTGAGCACCGGGGGGATCGGCATCGCGGTGGTGAACGGGAGCACCGGGGCGGCCGTGCCCGCGCCGGCCCCGTCCATGCCGCCGGCCCCGTCCATGCCGCCCATGCCGGCCATGGCGTCGGCGCCGGCCGTGCCGTCGGCGGCGGTGGCGGTGGCCGCCGGGTGCAGGGTGGAGCGCATGACCAGCACCCCCGCCCCGCTCGCCAGGGCGGCGCCGATCATCCTGCGTCTGGTCACCATCGGTCCTCCTGCACGCGGTGCGCGTGGGCGTGCGCCGGCCGCCCGGCTGCGGCCCGCTCCGAGGCGATTGCAACAGCGGGCGCCTGCGCGCCGCTTGAGTCCCGCTGAGGCCGGCACCGGCCGCGCCCGAGGCCCCGGGGGCGGGCCCCTGGGCGGCGCGGGTGAGCTGGGCGTGTTGCGCGGGGGTTGCGGTGGGCGCGTCACGGTACTCGGGAAGGAGTCGAAGAGCCCTCGAGGAAGGGTCGAAACGTGGACCTGCGGTACTGGCTGCCCCGCGCGGTCGAGGTCGCCGAGCGGTGGGGCGAGCGGTTCGGCCCCTGGCGGGCGCACCCCTCGCACCAGGTGGGCGATGAGGAGTTCGCCCCCGTCTTCGAGCGGTTCGCCAAGCGGATGGAGCACAACTACCCGTTCTTCCATCCCCGTTACGTCGGACAGATGGTCAAACCGCCGCACCCGGCCGCGCAGGTGGGCTATGTGACGGCGATGCAGTTCAACCCCAACAACCACGCCTACGAGGGCGGGCCCGCCACCAACGACATGGAACGCGAGTGCGTGGCCGCGCTGGCCGCGATGTTCCGGCTGCCCGCGCACGTGGGCCACCTGACCAGCAGCGGCACCATCGCCAACCTGGAGGCCCTGTACGTGGCCCGCCAGTGCCACCCCGGGCGCGGCATCGCCTACAGCGCGGAGAGCCACTACACGCACAGCCGGATGTGCCACGTGCTGGGCGTCGAGGGCCACGCCGTGCCCGTGGACGGCGCCGGGCGGATGGATCCGGGCGCGCTGGAGCGGCTGCTGGCCACCGGGCGGATCGGCACCGTCGTCGTCACCGCCGGCACCACCGGCCTGGGCGCGGTGGACCCGGTGCACGAGGTGGTGGCCCTGGCCCGCCGCCACGGCGCCCGGGTCCATGTGGACGCCGCCTACGGCGGGTTCTTCGCGCTGCTGGCCCTGGCCGAGGACCCCGCCCGGCGCCTGGGCATCGACCCGCGCCCGTGGCGGGCCATCGCCGGCTGCGACTCGGTGGTCGTCGACCCGCACAAGCACGGCCTGCAGCCCTACGGCTGCGGGGCGGTGCTGTTCGCCGACCCCGGGATCGGGCGCCACTTCGCGCACGACTCCCCCTACACCTACTTCACCGACGCCGAGCTGCACCTGGGCGAGATCAGCCTGGAGTGCTCGCGGGCCGGCGCCTCGGCGGCCGCGCTGTGGCTGACCCTGCAGCTGCTGCCGCTCACCGCGGACGGCTTCGGCGCCGTCCTGGCCGGCGGGCGCCGCGCCGCGCTGCGCTGGGCCGAGCTGATCAAGCGCTCCCCCGAGCTGAAGCTCTACCAGAGCCCGCAGCTGGACATCGTCACCTACTTCCCCGCCACCGGCCCGCACGGGGTGCCCGTCGCCGGCCCGACCGGCTGCCCCGCCACCGGCCCCGGCAGCCGCGCCGCCGGGCACCTGTCGGAGGTCGACGCGGCGAGCGAGCGGATGCTGCGCGCCGGCATGGACAGCCCGGACGACCCGCTCTACCTGAGCCTGCTGCGCACCGACGCCGCCGCGTTCACCCGCCGCCACCCCGACGCGGTGCCCGACGCCGCCACCGCGCGGATCCTGCGCAGCGTCCTGATCAAGCCCGAGGCCGAGGACCACCTCGACCTGCTGCACGAGCGCGTCACGCGGCTGGCCGCCGAGAGCCTGCCCCAGCCCTCCCTGCACTGAGCCGTCACCTCACTGAGCCGTCACCGCGCCGCCACCGAGGAGAGTCCCGTTGACCACCGCCACCCCCGCCCCCGCCACCGCCCTCGCCCCGCTCGACCGCGCACCGGCCGCCCCCGCACCGCTTGACCGCGCTCCGGTCGGGCGGGCTCCGGCGCCGCCCGCCCGGGCCGCCCGCCCGCAGGAGGGCGCCGCGCTGGCCGCCCTGCTCGCCGCCGCCTTCCAGGAGGACCCCCTGACCCTGTGGGCGTTCCCCGACGAGGAGCACCGGCGCCGGATCCTGCCCGCCTTCTTCCGCGTCTTCCTCGACCAGGCCCTGGCCTGGGAGGGCGTGCTGACCACCGACGCCCTCGACACGGTCCTGCTGTTCCTGCCGCCCGGCGCCTGGGAGCAGGGCGAGGCCGACGGCGAGGCGTTCGCCGCCCGCCTCGCCGAGGCCGTCCAGGACCGGGCCGCCGTGCGGAGGCTGGAGGCCATCACCCGCCTGCAGGCCGAACGCCACCCCCGCCACCGCCCGCACTACTACGTCTCCTTCGCCGCCGCCGCCCCCGGGCGCCGGCGCACCGGCGCCGTCTCCGTCCTGCTGCACCACCTGCTGGAGCGCGTCGACGCCGAGGGCCGCGCCGTCTACACCGAGGCCAGCTCCCCCGGCGGGGCGGCGGCCGCCCGGCGCGGCGGCTTCACCCCCTTCGGCGAGGCCATCGCCCTGCCCGGCGGCGGCCCGCAGCTGCGCCCGATGTGGCGGGGCCCGCGGTGAGCGGCGACCTGCGGCTGTTCTCCGCCGAGCAGATCGAACGCGGCGAGGCCGCCGCCCACCCCGAGGTCGGCGAGATCCTCCACTGGAGCCGGCACTTCCTCACCACCGCCCACCCCGACCTCGGGCGCAGCGGCCCGGTCTGCCCGTACACGCAGCCCTCGCTGCGCCGGGGGCTGTTCCACGTGGCGGTGGTGGAGGGCGGGGACGGGCCCGGCGGCGGTGACCTGCCGGCGGTGGTGGGGCGGCTGCGGTCCTGGTACGACCGGTTGTCGCAGCGGCTGTCGGAGGAGTCGGACCGGGAGCTGCTGACGGTGCTGCTGGTGCTGCCGCAGCTGGACCGCGCGGACTCCACGGTGCTGGACGAGCTGCAGCGCAAGGCCAAGGACGAGTTCGTCTCGCAGGGCCTGATGATCGGCCAGTTCCATCCGGTGTGTGCGGAGGGGGGCCTGTGGAACGCCGCGTTCCGTCCGCTGCGCTCGCCGGTGCCGCTGCTGGCGGTGCGCAAGCTGCTGGTGTTCGACCTGCCGTTCCTGGTGGGCGACGAGACGCACCTGGACCACTACCTGCGCCGCTTCGCCCCCGAGGTGCCGGCCCGCATCCGGGACCAGCTGGTCTCCGGGATGATGGGCGTGGACACGGGCATGGGCGCGCGCGTGGTGGCGACGGCGGGGGTGTGACCCGTCGCAGGTGACGCCGGGCACCGCCCCGGCACGGCCCCGTCCGGCACCCGCCGGACGGGGCCGCCGCCTTTCGGGGGCGGGCCGCGTAGACGGCTGTCCGGTGTGCTCACGGTTCGGCGGGGCCCGGCGGCCTTCCCCCGGGTCCCGGGCCGACGGCCGCAGTGGCGGTGGTGGACGCGGGCCGGCGGGATGAGGGGATAATCGGGGCATGAGTTTCCCCGTGATGCCGGACGGCCGCTGCGACCAGTTGGCCGCACGGCTGCCGCAACGGCTGGAGGACCTCGCCGGACCGGTGTGCGGCACGGTCGAGCTGCCGGTGCACCTCGTGTGGTCGGGGCTGAACCGCTTCGATCTGGAGCGCCCCAGGCTGAGGATGGGCCTCTACCGGGTGGTCCTGACCGAGGGCATGCGCGAGGACCTGGTCCGCTTCCTGGACGCGGGGCTGCTGGTGGAGCTGTGGCCGGTGCTGCGCACCCTGGTGGGCCCGGCGGTCCGGATGGTCTGGGAGGGCGCCTTCACCGAGCTCGCGGCGGCCGCCCGGCCCGCAGCGGCGTGAGGCTCACCCGGCTGCACCGCGCACTCCTGGCGGACGTTCTCGCGGTCGGCGCCCCGTATGCGCTGGTGCTGACCGGCGGCTACGCGGTCCAGGCCCACGGGCTGGCCGACCGCCTCAGCCGGGATCTGGACGTGGCCACCGAGCACCCGGCCGCCATGCGGGAGATCACCGACACGCTGCGGCCGGCTTCCCACTGCGACCCGGGCGGGGGTGTGACCCGTCGTGGGTGACGCCGGGCACCGCCCCGGCGCGCGTGGAGTGGGAAGTCGGACCTGCCGACTTCCCACTCCACGCGTGCTTCCGGCCCGGGTCACGGCCGGTCCGTGGGCAGGTGGGCGGGCAGTTGTGCCCAGATCGTCTTGTGGTGGGTTTCGTGGTGGGTGCCCCATCGTCTGGACAGGGCCTGGACGAGGAGGAGGCCCCGGCCGCCCTCGCTGTCGTGGTCGGGGCGGGTGAGCACGGGTGTCTCGGGTGAGGTGTCGCGGACCTCGATGACGATGCTGTCGCGCAGGCCGAGCACGCGCACGGTGATGAGGCCGGTGGTGTCCGCCTGGTTCGAGGTGGCGGTCGCTTTGACAGCGTTGCTGACCAGTTCGCAGACGACGAGGGCGGCGTCGTCCTCAAGGGCGCCGGCCTTCCACTTGTCGAGGGCGAGGACGGTGAACCTGCGGGCCAGGGAAGCTGCGGAGCGGGCGGCGGCCAGGTGGAGCTGGTCGGTGAACCGCGGGCGCAAGGAGAGGTAGAACGGCGCCCCGCCGTGGGGCCCGGTCAACGGTCCTCGTCCAGGGCTGCGACCTGGGCGCCGGTCGCGTACTCGATGCGCAGGATCATGACGTCCTGGAGGGCGCGGGTGAGCGCCAGGTCCCGGTAGGAGGGGACCACCGCGTGCGGTGCCCCGGACTGCTCGACGGCCCGGACCAGTTCCTCGAAGGCCGACAGGCTGCCGTGGACGAACTCGTGGAACACCGCACCCAGTGCGCCCCCCTGTGCTTCGGCGTAGGCGAGCATCTGATCCTCCACCAGCTTCACCTCCTCGTCGGGCATGTCGTCCGGGACTCGCATGTAGCCGAAGATCAGCGGCCTCATGGCCGGGCCTCCTCTGGGAGTGGATACCGGACCGGAGGGTGCTGTGAGTCCAACCTCGATCCGACCGGTCCGGAGCCCGCCAGCCGCCGGTGGAGGCTCGGCTGACGACCCGTCATGGACTCCCAGAATAGGCTCCCACACGGTAGATTGGACTCCTATTTTAGGAAATCACTCGTGTGGGGGACCGTCCGATGCGGCCTGCGGCACAAGGGCATAATGAAGCACTCGGTCGACCAGGTGGAGGTCCAGCAGCGTGGCTACCCCAACGATCCAGAGGCGCCGGCTGGGCAACGCGCTGAAGCGGGCACGCGAGCAAGCGGCCAGAACGCAAGACGAGGCCGCCGAGCGGATCGATGCCGCAGCAAGCAAGATCAGCCGACTGGAGCTGGGCCAGAGCGGGATCAAACTGACCGATCTCACGATCCTGCTCGACTACTACGGCGTGGTCGGTCACGAAGCCGAGTGGATGAAGGAACTGGCCCGCGCAGGGCGCCAATGGGGCCGCTGGACCGGCTTCCTGGGCGCCATCCCCGACTGGTTCCGCACCTACGTGGATCTTGAGGCGGACGCCTCCGAGCTGCGCTGGTACCAGCCCGAGGTGGTACCGGGGATCCTCCAGGTCGAGAGCTACATCCGGGCGATGAACCTCAAGGCGCGCCCCGGGCTCTCGGACGAGGAAAGGGACCAGCAGCTCAAGGTGCGGCTGGAAAGGCAGGCGATCCTCGACGGGCCGCACGCCCCCGTACTGCACTTCATCTTGAGCGAGTCGGTGATCCGTCGGAACATCGGCGGCGAGGCCGTCATGCGGGAACAGCTGCTTCACCTGGCCGAGGCGGCAGAGCGTCCCGACATCGAGCTTCAGGTACTTCCGTTCAACGCTCAGACGTTCGGCGCCGCATGGGTGGGCTTTACGATCATGCGCTTCGACCACGACGCCGCCTCCGATGTCGTCTACCTGGAGGACTACACCGATGCGACGTACCTGGACAGGCCGGATGGGGTTCAGTCCTACAGCGCGCTGTGGAATCGCCTGCAATCTGCGGCCCTGGGGCAAGTAGAGTCGAGGAACATGATCCTTGGCCTGGCAGGCGCCGACTAGCACAGGCCGTCCGACAGAGAGCTACGTCCATGAACATCCCAGACTTCACCGGCGCTGCGTGGCACAAGAGCACCTTCAGCGGTGACAACGGCGGCCAGTGCGTAGAAGTGGCCTTTCACCAGGGCGCCGTCGGAGTCCGGGACTCGAAGGCCGAGAGCCGAGGCCCCGTCCTGGCCTTCGCCCCGCAGGAGTGGCACGCCTTCGTCGAAGGTGTCATCGCCGGCGAGTTCTGAGCCGCACTCTTCAGCGGCACCACCACGGAAGTCCCCGAGGGCGCGCGGCCGCAAGTGAGCCGCGCGCCCTCGTTCTTCAGGCGGGCCGCAGCGGGAAGTCGGCGGGGCCGGCTTCCCGCTGCCCCGGGCGGGGGTGTTCAGGCGGGTTGGGGGGCGGTGGGCAGGTGCCGGTCGGCGAAGGTGAGGGCCGCGTGGTGGTAGGCGGGGGCGGTGCGGGCCAGGGAGAGGTTGTGGCCGGCGTGCGGGTGGTGGTGGACGGTGGCGGAGGGGAAGGCGGCGGCCAGGGTCCGGTCGTCGCCGAGCTGCCACCAGGCCTCGTGGTCGGCGAAGGTCAGCCGCACGGGGACGCGGATGCGGGCGGCGAGGCGGGTGAAGCGGGCGGGCCAGGTGGCCAGTTCGCGGTTCTCCAGGGCCGGCACGGGGGTGAGCAGGCGGCGGGCGGCGTGGAAGGTGCCCGGCGGGTAGAGGTGGAGGGGGCCCCAGGTGAGGCGGGCGGTGCCGGCGGCGAGGGTGTCGGGGCGGTCCCAGACGCCGGGGGCGTAGTGCTGGGCCAGGCCGGAGACGTCCACGCCCAGCAGCGGCGGCAGGTGGTCGGGCCAGTGGGCGGCCAGGTGCAGGGCGATCTTGCCGCCGAAGGAGTGGGCCAGCAGCAGGACGCCGTCGCCGACCGGGCGGGTGCGGGCGTAGTCGGCGAGGGCGGCGGCGAGCGCGGCGCCCTGGTCGGCGATCGGGGCGCCGGCGGGCAGTGCGGCGGCGCTGGCGCCGTGGCCGGGGCGGTCCACGGCCAGGACGGTGTGGCCGTGGCGGGCGCCGTGGGCGAGCAGGCTGGTGGCCGGGTCGGCGGGGCCGGCGAAGTAGGCGGCGCGCATGCCGCGCCCGTGCACGGCCAGGACCAGCGCGCGGGGTGCGCCGGCGGGTTCGGCGGCCAGGGCGGACAGCGGCAGGCCGTCGGCGTCGAGGGTGAGCGGGCGCACGCTCATCGGCCCGCCGCCGCGGTGCGGGCGGGGGCGGTGCGGGCGGCGTCGAGGGCGGCGAGCCAGCCGGGCAGGTCGGTGCTGTGCATCAGGGAGGTGCCGATCAGCAGGCCCGCGTAGCCGGCGTCCAGGAGGCGGGCGCCGTCGCGCGGGTCGGTGATGGCGCTGGCGCTGACGGGGGCGCGGGTGGCGGTGGCCTTGAGGGCGGGCAGCAGGAGCTCGCTGCGGGTGAGGTCGCCCGGGTCGCGTTCGCGGGTGCGGATGTCCTTGTTGTTGACGGCGATGACGCAGTCGCCGGCGTGGGGAAGGGCCGCGATCTCGGCTTCGCCGGTGACCTCGACGAAGGGGGTCAGGCCCTCGTCGAGGGCGGCGTTGACGAGTTTGTGGAGCTGGGCCTGGGAGAGCAGGGCCGCGGTGAGCAGCACGGCGCTGGCGCCCAGGCGCCGGGCGGTGGCGAGTTGGGCGGGGCGGGTGAGGAAGTCCTTCTGCAGGACGGGTAGTTCGGTGCGTTCGGTGACCTGGCGCAGCAGGTCGGGGGTGCCGCCGAACCAGCGGCCGGTGACGACGGACAGGCAGGGGGCGCCGGCCTGTTCGTAGCGGGTGACGAGGTCGTCGACGGTGCGGTGGGCGAGGAGGTCGCGGCCGTGGGGGTCGCGGAGTTTGATCTCCATGATCAGCGGGCGCCGGGCGGCGAGGAGGGCGTCGGTGAAGGTCATGCGTGGAGTTCCTCACGGTGCCAGGTGCGGGCGAGGGCGGTGACGGCGGCGGCGGTGAAGCGGCCGGTGGCGTCGCGGGCGGCGGTGTCGATGTCGGCGCCGCGGTAGAGGGGGTGGGCGGTGACGGCGCGGTAGGCGTGGTGGTTGTCGGGGGTGAGGCCGCCGGCCAGGAGGAAGGGGCGTTCCAGGCGGGGCAGCAGGGCCAGGACGTGGGCGGGGTCCAGGCGTTGGCCGGTGGAGCCGACGCGGCCGTCGGCGGTGGCGGTGTCGAGGAGGAACAGGTCGGTGCCGGCGCGCTGGTAGGCGCCGATGAGGGGGCGTTCCAGGCAGGTGGCGCCCTGGAGGTGGAGGACTTTGAGCAGGACGGCGTCGGGCAGGGCGGCGCGCAGGGCGCGGACCACGGCGGGGCTCTGGTAGGCGTGCAGCTGGATCCAGCGGATGCCGGTGGAGGCGGCGGCGGCGGCCAGGCGGGCGGGGTCGTCGAGGAAGGTGACGAGGGTGGGTTCGATGCCCTGGTCGCGGGCGGCGGCGGCCAGGTGGGCGAGTTGGGCGAGGGTGAGGTCGGCGGGGCCGCCGGGGATGCCGTACCACAGGCCTGCCAGGGTGGCGCCGTGGTCGGCGAGCAGGGCGACGTCGGCCCGGGTGCGGGCCCCGCACACCTTGAGGTGGCGGGGCCCGGCGGTGCCGGTGTGCGGGGCCGGGGGCGTGGTCGTGGTCATTTGCCCAGGCCCAGCATGGAGGCGATGCGGTTGTACTGGATCTCGTTGCTGCCGGAGTAGATGGTGCCGGCGACCGCGTTGCGGACGTCCTTCTCCAGGCCGTACTCGGACATGTAGCCGTGGCCGCCGAAGACCTGGACGGCGGCGAGGCTGGTGGCGAGGTTGCTCTCGCTGGTGAGGAGTTTGGAGATGGCCATGTCGACGGTGACGTTCTCGCCCGCCTCCAGACGCTGGGCGGTGTCGTAGAGCCACTTGCGGGCGGTCTCCAGGCGGATCTTGGTGTCGACGATCTTGTTGGCGACGGACTGGTAGGAGCCGATCGGCTTGCCGAAGGACATCCTGGTCTTGGCGTACTCGATGCAGCGGTCCAGGCGGTGCTGCATCTCGCCGACGTTGACGATGAAGGAGTAGAGGATCTCGCGTTTCATGACGTGGTCCAGGACCAGGAAGCCGCCGCCGACGCGGCCGATGACGCGGGTGGCGGGGACGCGGACCTCGTCGAGGTAGAGCTCGCTGAGGGGCGAGGTGCGCAGGCCCATCTTCTTCATCGGGCGCCCGACGGTGATGCCGGGGGTGTCGCGGTCCAGGAGGAAGGCGGTGACCCCGAGCGCGCCGCCCTGGGGGTGGGTGCGGGCGTAGACGACGACCACGTCGGCGACGGGCCCGTTGCTGACGAAGGTCTTGCTGCCCGTCAGGACGAAGCCGTCGCCGTCGCGTTCGGCGCGGGTGCGCATCTGCATGGCGTCGGAGCCGCCCTCGGCCTCGGTGATGGCGTGGGCGCCGATCGCCTCGCCGGAGGCGATGCGCGGCAGGTAGGCCTCCTTGAGGGCGGTGGAGCCGAAGGCCTGCAGGGGGACGCCGGTGGAGGCGAGGCTGGTGGTGACGGAGAAGTTGAGGCCTCCGTCGCGGCAGCCCTCCCCCAGGCCCTCCAGGACGTACATGGTGGTCAGCAGCGACTGGCCGAGTCCTCCGTACTGCTCGTCGAAGGGCAGGGAGAGGATGCCGGTCTTCTGGATCATGCGCCACTTGTCGAAGGAGAAGGTGCCCTCCTCGTC
This sequence comes from Kitasatospora sp. NPDC052868, assembly GCF_044547105.1. Taxonomy (NCBI): domain Bacteria; kingdom Bacillati; phylum Actinomycetota; class Actinomycetes; order Kitasatosporales; family Streptomycetaceae; genus Kitasatospora; species Kitasatospora sp. NPDC052868. The sequence continues at coordinate 44,405 of NZ_JBITZW010000027.1, forward strand.
CTGGTCGATGTGGCCGGCGCTCAGGTCGTCGCTCCACCGGGCCAGGCCCTCGCGCAGGGCCGCCTGGTCGGCGTTCCAGCGGATCACGGGACTACCGCCTTCCTCCGGGCCCGGTGGGGCCCGGGGTACGGGGACCGGCTCTAGTAGGCGGAGGAGGAGTGGGCGTCGAGCTGGTGGACCTCGTCGCCCTGCAGGGCGGGGGCGAAGACGCACACCAGGCGCAGGTCCTCGTGGGGGGAGGCGACCAGGTAGTGGGCGTCGTGCTGGTCGAGGGCGTACATGCGCCCGGGGGTGATGGGGTGGGCGTTGCCGTCCAGGTCGATGACCTCCCCGGAGCCCGCGATGCAGTAGCAGGCCTCCATGTGGTTGCGGTACTCCAGGCGGGACTTGGTGCCGGCCCGCACCAGGGTGTCGGTGAGGCTGTAGCCGAGGCCGTCGCCGGCCAGCAGGAAGCGCCGGGACAGGCCGTTGCCCCACTCGACGGTCTTCACGTCTTCGAGGTCGCGGATGAGCATGGTGGTCTGCCTTTCACTCGCAGGGTGCGGGGGGTGCTGAGGGTGGCGGGAGTGCCGGGTACTGCGGGCGGTGCGGGCACTGCGGGTACTGCGGGCGGTGCGGGTACTGCGGGTACTGCGGGCGGTGCGGGCGGTGCGGTGGTGCGGTTCCGGTCCGCGGGGGGCCGGAGGTCTCAGGGGGTGCGCAGGGTGCGCACGAAGGCCCGCAGGTCGGCGACGGTGTCGCGGCGCTGCTCCAGGGCCTGCTCGACGCGGGCGACGGCCGCGGAGCCGACGATGGCGGCGTGGGCGCCGGTGCGGGCGACGGCGGCGACGTCGGCGCCGTCGCGGACCCCGAAGCCGACCGCGACCGGCGCGCCGGTGCGCGCGCGCAGGGCGGCGACGGTGTCGGACAGGGCGCCGTGGCCGGCGGCCGGGGCGGTGCCGGAGCGGCCGTAGTGGGCGACCAGGTAGACGTAGGCGCCGGCGTGCTCGGCGGCGTCGGCGACCACGTGGTCGGCGGAGCCGTGGTAGCAGGTGGTGACCTGGGGCAGGCCGGCGGCGCGGGCGGCCTCGCGGTAGGCGGGGCGCAGCCGGGGCGGCAGGGCGTGGACGAGCAGGGCGTCGGCGCCGGATTGGGCGATGGCGGTGGTGGCGGCGGCGGGGTCGTGGTGCTTGAGGCTGTGGCTCCAGTCGGCGAGCAGGGCGATGCGCAGGTGGCGCAGGTGCGGGCGCAGGTCGGCGAGGTGGGCCAGGACGGTGTCGAGGGTGGTGGCGTGGGCGAGGGCGCGGGCGGCGGAGCGGCGGATGACGGGGCCGTCGGTGGCGGAGTTGGGGAAGGGGACGGCGAGTTCGAGGACGTCGAGGCGTTCCTCGTCGAGCATCAGGATGAGGTCGGTGAGGGCGGGGGCGGGCGGGTCGCCGGCGTTGAGGAACAGGGCGAGGCCGGGTTGTCCGTCGGGGCGGGGCGGGAAGAAGGCGCGGGCGGGCGCGGTGGTGGTGGCGGGTGTGGTGGTGGTGTCAGGCATGGGTGGCCGCCGGGGTGCGGGAGAGGCGTTCGGCCAGGGCGCGGGGGGCGCCGTCGGCGAGGGCGTCGAGGGCGGCGCGGTAGGCGGTGGGCCAGTGGGGGGTGTGGCCGCAGGCGACGGCGAGGGCGGCGGCGTTGAGGGCGATGGTGCGGGTGGCGGTGGGGTGGGCGCGGTGGGTGAGGGTGTCGAGGAAGTGGGTGGTGAGGTGCTCGGGGGCGGGGGCGAGGTCGGCGAGGGTGCCGGCGGCGTCGTCCAGGGCGTGGGCGGGCAGGTGGAGGGTGGTGTGGGGGGCGCCGGGGGTGTGGGTGTGCAGGGTGTTGTCGGCGAAGGGCAGGAGTTCGTCGGCGCCGGCGGTGTTGGCGGCCAGCCACAGGGTGCGGTCGGTGGTGTGGCGGGCCAGGGCGCGCAGGGTCTCCAGGGGTGCGGTGTGGGAGACGCCGGTGAGTTGGGCGCTGACGGGGACGGCGGCGAGGAAGGGGCCCAGGGCGTTGAGGAAGCGGCCGAAGGGCTTGAGGGGCAGGGGGTGGAGCAGGCGGGCCAGGCGGGTGAGGGGGGCGGGGTAGACGTGGGGGCCGGCGAAGGCGATGTGGTGGCGTTCGAGGTGGTCGGCGGTGTGGCGGTGGGAGGTGGTGAGGGGGATGCGCAGGCGGTCCAGCAGGTCGATGGAGCCGGCGGCGCTGGTGTAGGCGCGGGAGCCGGTTTTGACGACCCGTACGCCCAGGGTGGCGGCGGTGAGGGCGGCGGCGGTGGAGATGTTGAAGGTGGCGGGGCCGCCGCCGGTGCCGACGACGTTGACGGCGTGGGGGTGGGCGGGGCCGGGGCGGGGGGCGCGTTCGGTCAGGGAGGTGGTCAGGGCGTGCAGGGTGTCCGGGTCGGGCAGGCGGGTGGTGAGGGAGGCCAGCAGGGCCGCCGCCTGGGCCCGGTCGCTGTCGCGGCCTGGGCCCGGGCGGCGTGCGTCCAGCTGGTCCCACCACGAGCGCCAGGTGTCGGCGTCGACCGGTTCGTGGCGCAGGAGTGTGGTGAGGGCCGGGTGCATGGGGATCAGCCCGCGACCGGGGCGGGGGTGCGGCGCTGGGTGATGAAGGCGTCGATGGCGGCGACGGAGCGGAAGTTGTTGGGGTCGAGGTCGGTGTCGTCGACGGGCAGCTCGAAGCGGTCCTCGACCCAGGCGATGAGCTTGAGGACGCCGAGGCTGTCGATGACGCCGTCGGAGAGCAGGTCGTGGTCGTCGGCGAGCTGGTCGGCGCTGACGTCGGGCAGGAACTCCTCGATGAGGAAGCGCTTGATGGTGGCGGTGTTGCTCATGGTGTCCGGTTCTCCTCGGCTGGTGGGGCGGGTGGGACGGCGCGGACCGGGCGGTCCGGGCGCGGTGCGGTGCGGGGTGGTGCGGTGCGGGGTGGTCAGGCGGGGGCGGGGTCGACGGCCTTGCGGTCGACCTTGCCGGTGGGGGTCCTGGGCAGCGGGGTGTCGGTGATGGTCAGCTGGGCGGGGACGGCGGCGCGCGGCAGGCGCCGGGCCAGGTGTTCGCGCAGGACCAGGCTGTTGAGGGTGCTGCCGGGGGTGCGGTGGACGGCGGCGAGCAGGCGTTTGCCGGTGAGCGGGTCGGGGCGGGCGGCGACGGCGGCCTCGCGGACCTCGGGGTGTTCCAGCAGGACGCGTTCGATCTCGGCGGTGTTGACGGCGACGCCGCGGACCTTGACCTGGTGGTCGCTGCGGCCGGTGAGCAGCAGGCGGCCGGCCTCGTCGCGGGTGACGAGGTCGCCGGTGCGAAACCAGCGGCGTCCTTCGCCGGCGCCGGGCGGGTGGGTGGTGAAGCGGCCGGCGTCGCGGGCGCGGTCGAGGTAGCCGGCGGCCTGGAAGGGGGTGGAGACGTAGAGTTCGCCGCTGCCGGGGCCCTCCAGGGGCCGGCCCTGGTCGTCGACGAGCAGGGTGTGGACGCCGGGCAGGGGGCGGCCGATGGGCACGGGCAGGGCGGCGGTGGCGTCCAGGGTGTCCAGGGGGTGCAGGAAGCTGTCGTTGGTCTCGGTGCAGCCGTAGATGTTGTAGAGGCGGGCTGCGGGGAGCAGGGCGGGCAGCGCGGCGAGGGTGCGCCGGTCGATGGCGTCGCCGGTGAAGGCGGCGTGTTCGACGCTGTCGAGGACGGCGGCGGTGGGGCGGGCGGCCTCGGCGAGCAGGGCGTAGAACATGGGGACGGCCTGGACGACGTGGGGGCGGTGGTTGTGGAGCAGGGCGAGCAGGTGGCGGCCGTTGGCGGCGTGGTCGGGGTCGACGAGGACGACGTGGCCGCCGTGGGCGAGGGTGGCCCACACGTCGAGCAGGCACAGGTCGAAGTTGAGGGGGGCGTAGTTGAGGACGGTGCGCCCCGGTCCCAGGTCGAAGGTGTCGTGGGCCCAGGCGGTGAAGCGGTCGATGCCGCTCTGGGCGAGGGGGACGGTCTTGGGCAGGTCGGTGGAGCCGGAGGTGGTGAGCAGGAAGGAGGTGCCGGCGGCGAGGGTGGGGGCGGGTCGGGCGCCGGCGGGGGCCTCGGGCTGCGGCTGGTCGCGGGGGGCGAGGACGTGGCGGGCGCCGGCCTGTTCGAAGAGGGCGGTGAGCAGGGCGGGGGCCAGGGCCGGGGAGGGCAGCAGGAAGGGGCGGCGCTCCAGCAGGCAGGCCAGGACGAGGGCGACGGCGCCGGGGGACTTGGGGGCGAGGACGCCCAGCGGTTCGCCGGGGGCGAGGTCGAGGGTATGGAGGCGGGCGCGTTCGCTCTCGGCTGCGGCGGCCAGTTCGCGGTAGGTGGTGGTGTGGCCGTGCCAGGACAGGGCGGGGGCGTCGGGCTGCTGGCGGGCCTGGGCGGTGAAGGCGTCCGGGAGGGCGAGGGGCGGCGGTGTGGTGGTCATCGGGCGTCCTTGCGGGGCGGGGTGAGGGTGGCCCAGCCGGCCTTGACGGCGGCGCCGGTGTCGGTGGTGAGGGTGAAGCGCACGACGGCGGCGTCGTCGTGGGGGTGCAGGCGCAGCTGCAGGGCGGTGCCCGGGGTGACGGGGGCGGCGAAGCGGGCGCCGAGGCCGCTGATGCGGGTGGCGTCGCCGTCGGCGTAGCGGTCGGCGATCTCCTCGGCCGCGAGGGCGAGCAGGCTCATGCCGTGGGCGATGGCGGCGGGGAATCCGGCGGCGCGGGCGGCCTGGTCGTCGAGGTGGATGGGGTTGAGGTCGCCGGAGGCGTGGGCGTAGCGGTGGACGGCGGCGGTGTCGAGGGTGCGCCCGGTGGTGGCGGGTTCGCCGGGGGTGGTGCCGGGGACGGGGGCGGGCGGGATGTCGCCGAAGGGTTCGATGGTGCGGGCGCCCAGCAGCAGGGCGGAGGTGAGGAGTTCGGCGAAGACGGTGTCGTCGGCGCTGAGGCGGGTGCGCAGGGCCAGGCGGGTGCCGCGGGCCTCGCGGCGGGCGCCGAGGACGGTGAGGTGGGCGGTGACGTGTTCGCCGGCCCGGACGGGGCGGGTGGTGCGGATCTCCTGGCCGAGGTGGACGACGGCGACGGGGGTGCTCTCGTGGGCGGTGAGGGCGGTGACGGTGTGTTCGGCGAGGGTGTGGGCGAGGACGAAGGGGTGGACCGGTGAGGGGGCGTCGTCGCGGGCGGGGGGCAGGCCGGTGCGGGCGCAGGCGCGGTACTCGGCGATTTCGCCGGCCGTGGCGGTGCGCCGGGCGGTGCGCGGCCCGGTGTCCGGGGCTGGCGCGGTGGCCGCCGCGGTGGCCGGGGCCGGGGCGGGCTGGGTGTGCGGGGTCGTCGTCGTGGTCATGCTGGGGTCACCACCAGGGAGGAGTTGTGGCCGCCGAAGCCGAAGGAGTTGGACAGGGCCGCGCCGGTGGGCACGGGGCGCGGGGCGCGGTGGACGACGTCGATGTCCAGGCCCGGCTCGGTGTGCTCGTGGTTGGCGGTCGGGGGGACTTCGCCGTGGCGCATGGCCTGGACGGCGGCGATGAGTTCGACGGCGCCGGCGGCGCCGATCAGGTGGCCGGTGACGCCCTTGGTGGAGGTGACCGGGACCCGGTGGGGGCCGAAGACGGTGCGCAGGGCGGCCGCTTCGGCGCGGTCGTTGTGGACGGTGGAGGTGCCGTGGGCGTTGACGTGGGCGATGTCGCCGGGGGTCAGGCCCGCGTCGGCGATCGCGGCGCGCATGGCGTCGGCGGCCCCCGAGCCGTCGGGGCGGGGCATCGACAGGTGGTGGGCGTCGGCGGTGGCCGCGTAGCCGGCGAGCAGGGCGTAGGGGCGGGCGCGGCGGGCGCGGGCGTCCTCCAGGCGTTCCAGGACGAGGAAGCCGGCGCCCTCGCCCATCACGAAGCCGTCGCGGTCGGTGTCGAAGGGGCGGCTGGCGCGGGCGGGGTCGTCGTTGCGCAGGGAGACGGCGTTGAGGTTGCCGAACCCGGCGAGGGTGACGGGGGTGAGGGTGGCCTCGCAGCCGCCGGCCAGGACGACGTCGGCGCGGTGGGTCTGCAGGAGCAGCAGGGCGTGGCCGATGGCGTCGGCGCTGCTGGCGCAGGTGGTGGCGATGGTCAGGGCGGGGCCGTGCCAGTCCAGGCGCATGGCGATCTGGGCGGCGGCGGCGTTGGGCATGGTGACCAGCGGCATCAGGGGGTTGACCTTGGCGGGGCCGTGGCTGGTGTAGTGGGCGGACTCGCGGTCGCTGGTGGTGCGTCCGCCGACCGCGTTGCCGACGATGATGGCGGTGCGCCCGGGCGGGGCCTGGGGGTGGCCGGCGTCGCGGTGGGCGGCGAGGGCGGCGAGGGTGCCGTAGTGGGCGAAGGGGTCCAGGCGGCGGGCGTCCTTGGCGGGCAGCCGCTCGGCCTCGGCGAGGGCGGCCTGGTCCAGGCCGCGCACGCGGCAGCCGATGCGCACGCGGTGGCGTTCGAGGTCGAGGTGGTCGAGGGCGGCGGCGGTGGAGGTGCCGGCGCGCAGGGCGCTCCAGAAGTCGCCGGGGGTGGATCCGGCGGGGCTGACCACGCCGAGGCCGGTGATGGCGATCTCGGGCCTGGCTGGGCGGGGTGCCATGGGTGTCTCCCTTCCGGCGCGCGGGTGGTGGCGGCCGATCGGATCGAGCCGGGCGGAGCGGGCCGGGGCCACCGGGGCCGGGCCTGCGCGGGTCGCGGGCGGTGGCGGCGGGGCCGGGCCGCGGTGGCGGGCGGCGGGTCAGATCAGGCCGGTCTGGCGGGCGGCGGTGAGGAACGCCTCGGCGGCGAAGTCGATGTCGGCGGGGGTGTGGCGGGCGGTGACGGCGATGCGCAGCCGGGCGAGGTCGTTGGGCACGGCGGGGGTGACGACGGGCAGGCCGATGACGCCGGCCTTGCGGCAGGCGGTGGCGTAGTCGTAGGCGGCGTCGTCGGAGCCGGCGATGACGGGGATGACGGCGGTCTCGCTGGCCATGGTGCGGATGCCGGCCTGGTTGAGGGCGGTGCGCAGGCGCTGGGCCTGGGTCTGGATGTGGGTGACGCGCTCGGGTTCGCGGCGCAGGACGCGCAGGGACTCCAGTGCGGCGGCGGCCTGGGCGGGGGCGAGGGCGGCGGAGAAGAGGAAGGGGCGGGCGGCGTACTTGAGGTGGCCGATGAGGTCGGCGCTGCCGGCGATCCAGCCGCCCATGGAGGGGATGGCCTTGGAGAGGGTGCCGAGTTTGATGTCGACGCGGTGGCGGTGGCCGAAGTGCTCCTCGATGCCGCCGCCGGCCTCGCCGATGACGCCCAGGGCGTGGGCCTCGTCGACCATCAGGAGGGCGTTGTGGGCGTCGCAGACGGCGCGCAGCTCGGGCAGGGGGGCGATGTCGCCGTCCATGGAGTAGACGCTGTCGACGACGACCAGGCGCACGCCGCGCGGGTCGGCGGCCTTGAGGCGGCGTTCCAGGTGCTCGACGTCGTTGTGGCGGAAGCGGGTGACGGTGGCGCCGCTGAGGCGGCAGCCGTCGACGATGCTGGCGTGGTCGTACTTGTCGATCAGGACGGTGTCGCCGGGGCCGACGATGCCGCCGATGGTGCCGACGTTGGCGGCGTAGCCGGAGCCGAAGACCAGGGCCTGCTCGCGGCGGGCGAAGCTGGCGACCTCGGCTTCGAGCTCCTCGTGCAGGGGGATGGTGCCGGCCAGGGCGCGCACGCCGTGGTTGCCGGTGCCGTAGAGGTCGACGGCGGCCTTGGCGGCGGCGACGACGCGTTCGTCGCCGGCCAGGCCGAGGTAGCTGTAGCCGGACATCATCAGCAGGCGCTCGCCGTCGAGGTCGGCGTAGGCGCTGTCGCGTTCGACGGTGTAGGCGACGAAGCTGTTGCGGCGGGAGGGGTCGGACTCCAGTGCGCTCACACGGTTGCGGGTGGCGGCCAGTTTCGGCTCGAGTCGGTCCCATCCTCCGGTTGCGTTCACGTGCCTTCTCCTCATCGACGTCGCGGCGCGGCGGAATTGTCTTCGGCGGTGGTGCGGGGTGTTCCGGGGGCGGTGCTTTTGTCCGGCGGGCGGCGCCCGGGGTGTTTCACCGGGCGGTGCCGGTGCGTTTCGGGTGCCGGGGTGTTGCGGGTGCCGGGGTGTTTCGGCGGTTTCTTCTTGAGGCCTTCACCGGGGTCGCTCAAGGATGGCTACATTTCTACGGCAGGGCGCGCAAGGCGTGCGCAATACCGCCCTGGTGGGGCTCTGACGTGCGGAAACCGGACGGGTACGACACATCGCGGGGCCGGTTGGGAATGTTGGGCGCCCGGTGTTGACATCGCGCAAGCGGGCGAATGTATGGTCGAAATCCGTCGAAACCGAGCGGGTTTATCGACGTTTCCGGTCCAGGGTTTCCAGAGCTCTCAGTTGGGGGTTGGGGCACGTGAACGGTTTCCGGAGAGATGGCGTGGACGGCAGAGCGGGGGCGGTGTCGTGCTGATCAGGCTTGCGGGTCTCGTGACGATCGAGCACCCCGGGTGCGCTCCGCAGCACCTGTCGAGTGCGCAGGCGCAGGTGGCGTTCGCGCGCCTGGTGCTGGAGCGGGCCGCGGGCACCAGCCGCGACCACCTCGCGGACACGGTGTGGCCGGACGGCCTGCCCGACACGTGGGCGTCGGCGCTGCGCAGTGTGGTGTCGCGGGTGCGGGCGTTCGTGGCCGCGCCGGGGCAGGCGCCGGGGGTCACCCCGCTGATCGCGCAGGGCGGCCGGTACGTGCTGCGGCTGCCCGAGGACGCGGCGGTGGACCTGGAGGCCGCGGAGTCGGCGGTCGGGGAGGCCGGCGAGGCGCTGGGCGCGGGCGCGTTCGCGGTGGCGCAGCAGCTGGCGTCGGGGGCGATCGCGAATCTGCGCGGTTCGTTCCTGCCCGATCACGAGGGCGAGTGGGTGAACGGGGTGCGCGAGCACGTGGACGAGTTGCGGATGTCGGCGCTGGAGACGGCGAGCCTGTCGGCGTCGGCGCTGGGCGAGGAGCACCACGCGCTGCGCTTCGCGGACGAGGCGGTGCGCCGGGCGCCGTTCCGGGAGAGCGCCTACCGGTGCCGGATGGCGGCGCTGGCGGCGGCCGGGAACCGGGCGGAGGCGCTGCGCTGCTACCAGCAGTTGCGGCGGGTGCTGGTGGAGGAGCTGGGGATCGATCCGGCGCCCGAGACGCAGGAGCTGTATCTGGGGCTGCTGCGCACGCCGGCGCCGGTGGCGGAGGCGCCGGCGGCGGTGCGGGCGGTGGATCCGGTGCTGATGGGGATCTTCGAGCCGCTGGTGACGCGTCCGGCGCCGGCGCCCGCTCCGGGGCGGGTGGGCCGGGCGGCCTGAGGGCCTGCGCGCCCTGACGGTCCGACAGCGGCCGGGCGTCCGGGTCCCCTTGGGTGGGGGTCCGGGCGCCCGGCCGTTGTTGCGGACCTGTTGCGGGCCGCCCGGGGCGGCGGCACGAAGGGGCGTTGCCGTAGTAGCGTCGTCGCCCGGCAGGGCGGTGCGGGTCGTCGGGAGAGGGGTGGTGGGGCGTGGTGCGGGCCCGGGGCGGTGTGCGGGTGCTGGCGCATCCGGGGGTGGAGCAGGTGGGGGTGCAGCAGGTGCTGGAGGCGCTGGCGGACCCGGCGCGGCGCTCGGTGGTGCGCCGGCTGGCGCATGCCGGGTGCGATCTGAGCTGCGGGTCGTTCGACCTGCCGGTGTCGCGTTCGACGTCGACGCACCATTTCAACGTGCTGCGCGAGGCGGGGCTGGTGCGCCAGTACTACGTGGGGACGATGAAGATGAACGCGTTGCGCTCCGAGGAGTTGGAGGGGCGCTTTCCGGGCCTGCTGGCGGCGGTGGTCGCGGCGGCGGACGCCGAGGCCGGGCGGCAGGCGCCCGCGCCGGGCGGGCCGGGCGCGGGGGCCTGACGGGGGGTCCGGCAAGGCCCGGCGGGGGGGGTCTGGCGGGGGGCGGTTGCGGCGGGGTCAGTGCCGGACGGTGACGACGATCTTGCCGACCTGGGCGTTGGACTCCAGGTAGCGGTGGGCGTCGGCGATGTCGTCGAGGCCGTCGAAGACCCTGTCGACCAGCGGGGCCAGGGTGCCCGCGTCCAGGCCCGCGGTGATGAACGCGACGGCGCGGCGCAGCCGTTCGGGGTCGGTGGCGACCTCGAAGACGGTGTAGAAGCGGCTGGTGATCGGGGCGAAGGTGTCGGCGCCGGGCAGCGGGGTGGGGCGGGGGTCCAGGCGTCCGTAGACGATGAGGGCGCCGCCGGGGGCCAGGGCGCGGGCGAGGTCCTCGACGCCCGGTCCGCTGACGGGGTCGAAGGCGGTGCGGGCGCCGCGTCCGGCGGTGATGGCGGCGACCTCGGCGGGCAGGTCCTGTTCGCCGGTGACGATGACGTGGGCGGCGCCGGCGTCCAGGAGCTGTTGGCGCTTGGCGCGGGTGCGGGTGGTGGCGATGGGGACGGCGCCCAGGTGGCGGGCGGTGCGGATGGCGGCGAGGCCGACGCTGGAGGAGGCGGCGGTGATCAGGGCGTGGTCGCCGGGGCGCAGGTGCCCGTCGGCGGCCAGGGCGCCGTAGGCGGTGAGGTAGGGCATCCACAGGGCGGCGGCCTGGACCGGGTCCAGGCCGCGGGGGCGGTGGACGGTGGCGGCGGCGGGGACGAGCACGAGGTCGCCGTAGGTGGGGTAGTCGTTCTGGGAGAAGACCGGCAGGACGTCGACCCGCTCGCCCGGGGCGAAGCCCTCGACGCCCGGGCCGAGCGCGTCGACGGTGCCGACGGCCTCGCAGCCCAGGCCCGAGGGCAGTCGGGGGCTGGTGAGGTAGGCGCCGGTGCGGAAGAGCACCTCGGCGCGGTTGAGGCCGATCGCCTCGACCCTGATCCGCAGCTCCCCCGGGCCGGGGGCGGGGGTCTCGACGTCGCGGACGGTGAGGACCTCCGGTCCGCCGGTGCGCTCGAACAGTACGGCCCTGGCCATGGTGGCGCTCCCCTGGTGTGTCGCGTGCCGGCCGTGTCGCGCGCCGGTCGGGAACCCACCAAACCCCTTGTTCCGAGAACTGTCAAACTTCGATGGTTCTCGGAACAAGGTGCGGGGCCCGGGTGTTGACGCACCGTCACGGACGGGGTGGGGCTGCTACCAGGTGGCGCCGCCGGGCTGGCGGGTGGTGGCGTTGATGCGGTTGAAGAAGTTGGTCAGGCTGATCCACAGCACCAGGCTCGCGAGCTGCTTCTCGTCGTAGTGCGCGGCGGCGGCGTCCCACACCTCGTCGGGCACCACGGCCCGGTCCGCCAGGCGGGTGACGTGCTCGGCGAGTTCGAGCGCGGCGCGCTCGGCGTCGGTGAAGTAGGGGGCCTCGCGCCAGGCGGCGACCGCGTGCAGCCGCTCGTCGCTCTCGCCGTTCTTCTTCGCGCTGGCCACCCCGCCGATCACGCAGTAGCTGCAGCCGTTGACCTGGCTGGCGCGCAGGTGCACCAGCTCCAGGGTCGACTCCGCCACCCCGCCCTTGCGGGCGGCCTTCGCCACGGCGAGGATCGCCGGCATCGCCTCGGGGATGACGACGGCGGGGTTGGCCATACGGGCGTCGGTGTTCATGGTCTCGCTCCCTGGTTCGCGTTCGTGCTGTCCCCTCTTTGACGGAACGCGGCGCGCGAGTGTGACAGGGGGCGCGGAAAAGTTTTCCGGCCCCCTCCCCCGGCCTGGCCCCCTCCCCCGGTCCGGCCCCCTCGCCAGGCGCCCGGACCGGGGGTTCGCGTCGCCGGGGAGGGTTCGGTGCCGGTTCGGGATACGGGTGTTGGCGGGGTGCCCGAGGAGGCAGAGCTGGACGGCTGTGGGCTGGTCTTCGAGTACCTTCGGCCGGCAGCCCTGAACCGTGCGAGCTCGCTGGATATGATCACCGCCATCGCGGCGGAGATGTGAGTACGAGGACAGAGAGAGGTGTGACCGCAATGACCGTACCGGGTATCGCTGTTCGGGATTGGTACAAGAGCAGCTACAGCGCTCAGGCGAACGACTGCGTGGAGACTTGCCGTCTGGCGTCACGTGGGATGGCTGTTAGGGATTCCAAGGACCCGGATGGGCCCGCGCTGCTGTTCGCCGCTGAGGCGTGGTCCTCGTTCCTCGCAGGGGTCAGGTCCGGCGACCTCCCGGCCTCCTGAACCAACACGGAGGCACCCCGCCCGGAGTTCGCGGCGACATAGTCGGCGAACTCCGTTCGGGGGCGGGGGCGTTCAGGGCCGGAGGGTGGTGATGGTGATCGGGTGGGCGGTCCAGCGGGTGAGCTCGCCGATGTAGAGGGTGGTGCTCCAGTGGCCGCCGCGGGCGAGGCAGCGGGCGACGCCCTCGCCGCCGGGGCCGATGCAGGAGCGGATGAAGTCGCGGTGGGCCTCGCGCACGGGCAGTTCGCGCACGTGCCCCCACAGGACGGGGAGCGCGTGGTCGAGGCCGGGGAAGAGGGCGGGCGCCATGATGCCCGCGATCCCGGCCCGGACGGTGGTCACGCGGCGGCCGCCTCGGGGGCGATGTGGCACCAGACGAACTTGCCGATGCCGCCCCGGCGCGGGCAGCAGCCCCAGCTCTGCGCCAACTCGTGGACGAGGAGCAGCCCCCGGCCGGCCTCGTCGCACTCCAGGGCGTCGCGCAGTGCCGGCCGCTCGCTGTCGGCGTCGTGCACCTCGATGCGCAGGTGGTCGCGGGCGAGCCCGAAGCGGATCTGGATGAGGCGCCCCCGGGCCGTCCGGGCGTGCTGGACGGCGTTGGTGACCAGCTCGGAGAGCAGCAACTCGCCGGTGGGGAGCAGGTTTTCGCCGTCCGGGTGGCCGGCGAGGAAGCGGCGCAGCTCCCGGCGGGCGGCGTTCGGGGACTTCCGGTGCCGGGGAAGCCAGCAGGCATGCTCGGTGGGGGTGGTGGAGACGGTTTCAGGCATGGCGGGGCCACCTCTGGTTGATCAGGGTGAGAGCAGCTGAAGAAGGCATGGGAATGCCCGGGTGATGAGCCCGCCATGATCACTCTGTGTCGCACGGTGGACTACGCCAAGTAGCATGCTCCTGGAAGCTTCTACGGTGCAAGTCCCCACTTTGAAAGTGGTCAAGATTGTTGTCGGCGCCTGGGGAGGGCAGACTGACAGCTCACAGAAGTGGGGAGGTCGCAACGGTGCCGGTGAACAGGAATCCGACAGTTCGGCAGCGCCGACTGGCCCGAACGCTCAAGGAACTGCGGACGGAGGCGAACCTGACGATCGCCCAGTCGGCACGTCAACTCGTCTGCGCCGAGAGCAAGATCAGTCGGATCGAGGCTGCGCAGTCGGGTATTCGACTGGTGGATCTCCGGCTGCTGCTCGACCTGTACGGGGTGACGGGCGAGACGCGAAGTCGCTTGGAGGCCTTGTCGCGCGAAGGTCGTCAGCGTGGATGGTGGGACCGCTACTCGGACACGCTGTCGCCGCTCTATGCCGACTTCATCGCACTGGAGTCCGACGCGTCGGACATGTACAGCATCCAAACGCTGCTGGTGCCGGGATTGCTGCAGACGGAGGACTACACGCGCGTGGTGGTCCGTGCCCAGATAGAAGGCGCGACGTCGGAGCAGGTCGAACGGCTGACGAAGGTCCGTCAGGAGCGGCGCGCGGTGCTGACCCGGGATGCTCCGCTTCGCATGTGGGTCGTCCTCTCCGAGTCGGTGCTGAAGCATCGGATCGGCGGGCGGTTGGTCATGAGGGAACAGCTCGAATTCCTGGCGTCGAGTGCCGGGCAACCCAACATCAACATCCAGGTCTTGCCGGAGGAGTCGGATGTCCATGCCGCGCTCTTCGGGCCCGTCGCCATCCTGAGCTTTCCCGAGCCGACGGAAACGGACGTGGTCTATGTCGACAGCCTTCTCAGCACGCTCTACATCGAGGAGCCGGAGGAAGTGTTCAAGTACACCAACCTGTTCCGCCGCGCCCTGGCGGAGTCGCTGCCGCGTACCGAATCGCTCGCACTCATCGAGCGCCTGAAGGACAAGATCTAGAAATGGTGAGCATGTTCCTGCCGTCTGCCTCCGCCGCTGGACTTGAGTGGCGCAAGTCCCCTTACTCGGGTGCTCAGAGCGACTGTGTCGAGATGGCCGAGGTTGATTCTGTCGTGGCACTTGAGTGGCAAAAGAGCAGCTACAGCGCTCAGGCGAACGAGTGCGTAGAGACTGGCCGTCTGGCGTCACGCGGGATGGCTGTCCGGGACTCCAAGGACCCGGATGGGCCCGCGCTGCTGTTCGCCGCCGAGGCGTGGTCGTCGTTCCTCGCAGGGGTCAAGTCCGGCGACCTCCCGGCCTCCTGAACCAACACGGCCGCACCCCGCCCGGCGCTCGCGCCGACACTGTTGGCCAACTCCGCCTCGCCGCTCCACGCGGCGAGGCGCAGGACCTGCCGGACCGAGCCGGTGCCCATACCGGATTGATGGAATCGTTCGTGATGGAGGAATTGTCAAGACCTGTGGATGAGGGATGGCTTGCTGCCGGCAGGCGGGTGGGCTTGAGTCTCCGGTAGGGGGAGGTGCGAGGGTGAGGGCATGGACGGCGCGCTCTACTCGATCGGTGATCTGGCCCGACGGACCGGTCTGACGGTCAAGGCCATTCGGTTCTACTCCGACTGCGGGATCGTGCCGCCGACTGACCGTAGCCCGGCCGGTCACCGTCTTTACGACATCGACGCCGTCGCACGTTTGGACCTCGTGCGGACACTGCGCGGCCTGGGACTGGACCTCCCCACCATCCGGAAGGTCGTGGACCGCGAGATCTCGCTTCCCGAGGTCGCCGCGGCGCACGCCGAAGCACTGGCGGTGCAGATCCGGATGCTGCGCCTGCGGCGCGCGGTGCTGACGGCGGTGGCCAGGCGCGGGTCCACCCCCGAGGAGATGGATCTCATGCACAAGCTGGCCAAGCTCTCCGAGGACGAACGCCGACGTCTGGTCGACGATTTCCTCGACACCGCCTTCGGCGGCCTGGACACCTACCCCGAATTCGCGGGGATCACGCGCTCGATGACTCCCGAACTGCCCGACAACCCCGAGGTCGAGCAGGTCGAGGCGTGGATCGAGCTGGCCGAGCTGGCCCAGGACCCGGACTTCCGCGCCTGCATGCGGCGCATGGCCGAGCACTATGTGGCCGACCGCGCCCAGGGCGGCACCATACGCCTGCGCCGCGACCCCGCCGCAGCGGTCCTTGACCAGGTCGGCCCCGCCCTGGTGGCCGGCATCGCCCCGGGCTCACCCCGGGCCGAACGGGTCATCGCGGCGGTCATGGCCCAGTACGCGCACGCCTTGGGCCGCCCCGACGACGTCGACGTTCGGCGCCGATTGCTGACCCGGCTGGAGACCGCGAACGACTCGCGCAGGGAGCGGTACCTTCAGCTGCTCGCAGTGATCAACGGCTGGTCGGCGCAGGAAAGCCCGGCGCCGGCGTTCGACTGGTTCATCCAGGCCCTGGGTACCCGGATACCGGCGTAGCGGGTCGGTCGGGCGACGCGGCGTGGCCCGCCCGGCGTTCACGCCGGGCGGGCCCCAGGGCGGCGGTCAGGTCAGGGAGCGGACGGCGAGGGCCAGGCGGTGGGCGGCCTCGGCGAGGTCGCCGGGCTCGGCGGTGGCGGCGAAGGCCAGGCGCAGGTGGGCGGCGGGGGCCTCGGCGGGGAAGTAGCCGGTGCCGGCATCCACGCACACCCCGTGGGCGCGGGCGGCCTCGGCGAGAGCGGTGTCGGTCAGGGCGGGCGCCAGGCGCAGCCACAGGTGCAGGCCGCCGGCCGGGGGGTGGGCGGGGGCGAGGTCGGGCAGTTCGCGGGCCAGTGCCCCGCTCAGGGCGGTGCAGCGCTCGCGCAGTGCGGTGGCGAGTGCGCGCAGGTGGCGTTCCCAGGCGGGGGTGCTGAGGAGTTCGACGGCGGCCTCCTGCAGGGGGCGGGCGATGAAGAAGTCGTCGACGCGGCGCATGGCCTGCAGGCGGTGCATGACCGGGCCGCGGGCGATCAGGGCGCCGATGCGCAGGCTGGGCGAGGCGGGTTTGGTCAGCGAGGTCAGGTGGATGACGGTGCCGTCGCGGTCCTCGGCGGCCAGCGGGGGCGCCAGCGGGCGGCCGTGGCCGAGGTGGCGGGCGAAGTCGTCCTCGATGAGGAACGCCCCCGCGGCGCGGGCCACGTCGACGACCTGGCGCCGGCGCCCGGGGGCGAGGGCGGCGCCGGTGGGGTTGTGGACGGTGGGCTGGCAGTAGAGCAGCCGGGCTCCGGTCATGGCGAAGGCCTCGGCGAGCAGGTCGGGGCGCAGGCCCTCGGCGTCGACGGGGACGGGTACCGGGCGCAGGCCGGCGGCGCGGGCGGCGGCCAGGGCGCCGGGGTAGGTGGGCGATTCCACCAGGACCGGGGCGCCGGGTGCGGCGACGGCGCGGAAGAGCATCGACAGCGCGCCCTGGCCGCCGCCGGTGACCAGGACGTCCTCGGGGCCGGCGCCGGTGGCGCTCAGGCGGGCGAACAGGGCGCGCAGCGGGGCGAGTCCGGCGGCGGGGGCGCGGTGCCAGGCGTCGGGGCGGCGGGCGGCGCGGGCCAGTGCCGCGCCCAGTGCCCGGGTGGGTTGGAGGTTCTCGTGGAGGTAGCCGCCGCACAGGGCCAGTGCTCCGGCGGGGGGCGGGGCCGGGGGGGTGTCCTCCTGTGGCCAGGGCCCGCCCTGGCCGCGGGAGGGGTCGTGGGGGGAGGCGGACAGGGCCAGGGCCTGCCAGGAGGTGTCCGGTGCGCCGCGGCCGCGGTCCGGGCGGCGCGGGGCGGCGTAGGTGCCGCTGCCGGGGCGGGTCACCACCAGTCCCTCGGCGGCGAGTTGGGCGATCGCGCGGGAGACGGTGACCGGGCCGACGCCGTGCCGGGCGATCATGTCGCGGCTGCTGGGCAGCCGGTCGCCGGGGGCGAGTGCGGCGACCTCCGCGCGCAGGATCGCGACCAGGCTTTCAGTACTGCTACTGTCGGACATGAAGATACATGATAGCGCTTTCGCGTCGGTGCGGGAACCGCTCCTCGATGTCGGGGCCCTTCGCGCCGACACCCCCGGCTGCGCCTCGGTGGTCCACTTCAACAACGCGGGCTGCGGGCTGATGGCCCGTCCGGTGCTGCGGGCGGTCCTGGACCACCTGGAGCTGGAGGCCGCCGTCGGCGGCTACGAGGCCGCCGCCGCGCGCGCCGCGAACATCGCCGACTTCCACGCCTCGGTGGCCGAGCTGCTGGGCACCCGCCCCGCCAACATCGCCTTCGCCGCCAGCGCCACCCACGCCTACGCCAAGGCCCTGTCGGCGATCGACTTCCGGCCCGGCGACACCGTCCTGACCACCCGCAACGACTTCGTCTCCAACCAGATCGCCTTCCTCGCGCTGCGCCGGCGCCACGGGGTGCGCATCGTGCACGCCCCCGACCTGCCCGACGGGTCCGGCGTCGACGTGGCGGCGATGGCCGCGCTGATGCGCCGCTACCGCCCGCGCCTGGTCGCCGCCACCCACGTGCCCACCAACTCCGGCCTCGTCCAGCCGGTGGCCGAGATCGGCCGCCACTGCCGCGCGCTGGACCTGCTGTACCTGGTCGACGCCTGCCAGTCGGTGGGCCAGCTGCCCGTCGACGTCGAGGAGATCGGCTGCGACCTGCTCACCGCCACCTGCCGCAAGTTCCTGCGCGGGCCGCGCGGCTCGGGCTTCCTGTACGCCTCCGACCGCGTCCTCGCGGCGGGCTACGAGCCGCTGTTCATCGACATGCACGGCGCGCGCTGGACCGGGCCCGACACCTACCGCCCGCTGGAGGGCGCGGCCCGCTTCGAGGAGTGGGAGTTCCCCTACGCCACCGTGCTGGGCTGCGCGGCGGCCGTGCGCTACGCGCTGCGCCTGGGCGTGGAGCCGGTGGCCCGGCGCACCCCGGCGCTGGCGACGCTCCTGCGCACCCGGCTGGCCGAGGTGCCCGGGGTGCGGCTGCTGGACGGCGGTCCGGCGCCCGCCGCGCTGGTCACCCTCGCCGTCGAGCGGGCGCAGCCGCGGCCGTTCAAGGCCGCGCTGGACGCGCGCGGCATCAACTCCGCGCTCAGCTTCCGGGAGTTCGCGCAGTTCGACTTCGCCGACAAGGACGTCCAGTGGTGCCTGAGGCTGTCGCCGCACTACTACAACACCGAGGACGAGGTCGACACCGTCGCCGGCGCCGTCGCCGAACTCGCGGGCGCCGCCCGGTGACCCGCTCCCCCGCCGCCGCGGGCCCAACCGGCGGCGCCGCGGACCGGGCGCCGGCGCCGGAGCCGGGCCTGTGGCACAACCGCGACTTCCTGGTCTTCTGGCTCGGCGAGACGCTCTCCCTGCTCGGCTCCCAGGTCACCGCCCTGGCGCTGCCGCTGACCGCGATCCGCGCGTTCGGCGCCGACGACGAACAGGTCGGGCTGCTGCGCTTCCTGCAGCTCGCCCCCTACCTGCTGCTGGCCCTGCCGATCGGCGTCTGGAGCGACCGGATGCGCCGGCGCCCGCTGATGATCGGCGCCAACCTCGCCCGGCTGCTGCTGGTCTCCCTCGTGCCGGTGCTGTACTGGCTGCACGCCCTGGACCTGGGCCTGCTGCTGGTGATCGCCTGCGCCGTCGGCACCGCCTCGGTGGCCTACGACGTCAGCTGGATGTCCTACGTGCCGGTCCTGGTGCGCAGCCGGGTGCACTACGTGGAGGCCGGCGCCAAGATGAGCGCGAGCTCCTCGGGCGCCGACGTGGCCGGGCCGGGGCTGGCGGGCCTGCTGGTCTCGGCGCTCGGCGCGCCGGTGGCCCTGGTGGCGGACGCCTGCTCCTACGCGCTGTCGCTGCTGACGCTGCTGCTGATCCGCGCCCCGGAGCCGGCGCCCGCACCGGTCGCCCGGCGCCGCCTGGGGCGCGAGCTGCGCGAGGGGCTGGGCTGGGTGATGGGCGAGCGCGTGCTGCGGGCGCTGGCGCTGGTGGGGTTCTGCTGCAACTTCTCCATGGTCACCGTGTGGACGATGTTCCTGCTGCACGCCGCCAACGACCTGCACCTGTCCGCGGCGGCGCTGGGCGCGGTTTTGGCCACCGCCTCGCTGGGCGGGCTGGCGGGCGCGCTGCTCTCGCGCCGGATCATCGCGCGCTTCGCGCTGGGGCGGGTCTACGCCACCGCCCAGTCGGCCCTGCTGCTGGGACCGGTGCTGATCGCCGCGGCCGCCGGGCCCCGCCCGGTGGTGCTCGCGCTGTACGTGGTGTCCTTCTTCACCACCTACCTGGGCCTGGGGGTGGCCGGGGTCGTCATCGTGAGCCTGCGCCAGAGCCTGACCCCGCAGGCGATGATGGGGCGGATGACGGCGGCGTTCCGCACCCTGCTGTTCGGCGGCGGCGCGCTGGGCGGGCTGTGCGCGGGGCTGCTCGCCGGGCGCATCGGCGCCGCCCACGCGCTGGTGGTGGCCGCCGTGGCCTCGGCCGCGGTCGTGCCCGCCCTGATCGCCTCCCCCGTCAGCCGCCTGAAGGCCCTGCCCGAGGCCGTCGACGGCCCTTCGTGAGCCCCCGGGGCGCCCGCGGCCCGCACCGGGGCGCGGGCGCAGCGGGGTACGGGGCGCGGGGTACGGGGGCTGCGGGGCGGGTCAGGCCGGCTGGGCGGCGTAGGCGTTGAAGCGCAGGTAGAGCCCGATGTCGGCCGCGCGGCCCGGCGCGAGGGTGCGGTAGCTGCACAGCTCCTGCACCGCGCTCTCCCCCGGTGCCAGGCCCGCGGTCAGCCGCTGCACCACCTCGGCGTGCGGGCGCGGGTCGATGCCCTCCAGCCGCATCAGCTGCGCGATGCGCGCGCGGGCCTCGGCGTCGTTCGCGGCGTTGCCCGGCAGCCGCAGGTAGAGGTTGGCCTCCTCGGGGCCGGCCGCGCCCTGGCGAAACGCCAGGCAGGTCATCGGCTCGTTCGCCACCGCCCCGCGCTCGCGCCCGTAGAGGACGGCCCGCGCCCGGGCCGCCCGCGCCGGGTCGTGGCGGTGCGACAGCGCCGCCACCGCGTCCAACTCCGCCATCTCCATCGGGTGGTGGCGGAAGTAGACCTTCACCCGGGAGGCGCTCGCGCCGTCCAGGTCGAGCGCGAAGAACTCCAGTTCGTGCCCGCGGCGGGCGAGTTCGGCCGTGCGCCGCCCCACCGGCTCCCAGGCCTGCGCCAGGCCCAGGCGGTGCATGGCCTGCTCCATCACCTCGTGCGTGTGCTGCGCGCCGTGCGCCTGCGGGTTGAGGTACACCTTGTAGTGGGGGCGCTCGCCCGGCTGCCAGGCCAGCGAGTGCCACACGGTGGGCCGGCCCGGGGCGGGGTCCGGCGTGACGAACAGGTCCTCGACGTCGAGGTAGCGCCCGATGCTCGCCCCCGGCCGCCCGGCCAGGCGCCGCGTCAGCTCACGGCCGGCCTCCTGGCAGCCCAGCGGCGTGCGCTCGGCGCCGAGCGACTCGAACAGGATCCGCACCTCCGGGCGGCCCGCCTTCCAGCTGACGGACAGCTCGGCGGGGAAGCCGTCGGCCGAGACGAACGACGCCGGCTCGCACCCGGTGCCCACCGCCCGCTCGCCCCACGGGCGCAGCACCTCCCGCAGTTCCTCCAGGACGGGTGCCGTCTGCGGCCCGGCGATCCCCAGGCCCTCGCAGACGGCCGTCCACTTCTCCTCCAGGAACCGCCCGAAGGTGTTCTGCGGGTCCTGGAAGGGGCCCAGCGCGGGTATGAGTTCGCGAAGCCGGGGGCTGGTCACTGCTCTGGCACTCTCCTTGGAAGCATGCCGAACCGCCGGCGCAGAAGGACTCTGCGCCGGGGGCGAGGCGGATGCGGCGGCTGCCTGCTAGTCCTGGTTCGGCTCGTTGAGCCCGCCGATGACGGACTGGTTCGGCTCGTTGAACCGGCCGACGACGGACTGGTTCGGCTCGTTGAACCGGCCGACGACGGACTGGTTCGGCTCGTTGAACCGGCCGACGACGGACTGGTTCGGCTCGTTGGCCTGCACGGTGGTGGCGCCGGATCCGAGCAGGGCCGCTCCCGCGGCGATGGCGACCGCCCAGGCCTTCAGTGCCTTGCGCATCATTGCTCTCCCCCAAGATCGATGATCAGATTGATGATCATAAAACCACAGACGCGCCGTCAGCTGCGTGTATGTTTTTTCGAAACCCGCTGAGACGTTCCCCACTTGCCCCGTTGACACATCCTCAGGAGCCGCCATGTCCGCACCGCACCCGACCGACGACCCGTACGCGGCGACCGGCGTGGTGGGCCCGTCCCCGGACGGGGTGACGCTGGCGCTGCCGCCGGTCTTCGAGTCGGTGGAGGAGGAGCGCCGCTACCGCAAGGAGCAACTGGCGGCGGCGTTCCGCCTGTTCGGCCGGTTCGGGTTCTCCGAGGGGGTCGCCGGGCACATCACCGTGCGCGACCCGCAGCACCAGGACCGGTTCTGGGTGAACCCGTTCGGCATGAGCTTCAGTCAGATCAAGGCCTCCGACCTGATCCTGGTCGACCACGACGGCACCCTGGTGCACGGCAGCCGGCCGGTGAACCGCGCCGCGTTCGCGATCCACTCCCAGGTGCACGCGGCCCGCCCCGACGCGGTCGCCGCCGCGCACTCCCACTCCCTGCACGGCAAGGCCTTCTCCAGCCTGGGCATACCGCTGGACCCGATCACCCAGGACGCCTGCGTCTTCTTCGAGGACCACGGGCTGTACAGCGACTACCGGGGCGTGGTGACGGAGAACGAGGAGGGCAAGCGGGTGGCCGCGGCCCTGGCCGGCCACAAGGCCGTGATCCTGCAGAACCACGGCCTGCTGACGGTCGGCCAGTCGGTGGCCGAGGCGGTGTGGTGGTTCGTCACCATGGAGCGCTCCTGCCAGGCGCAGCTGCTCGCGATGGCGGCCGGCACCCCCCGGCTGATCGACCGGGAGACGGCGCTGCTGACCCGGGACCAGATCGGGACGCCGCTGGCGGGCTGGTTCCAGGCGCGGCCGCTGTGGGACCAGATCACCGTCTCCGACCCCGACCTGTTCGACTGACCCGCCCGCCGCCTGCGCCCCCCTCCCGCCGCCGCCGTCCCTTCCCCCGTTCTGGAGCAGCCCCGTGTCCACCGCCCCCCTTGCGCGCAGGCTCCGGATCGCCGTGTTCGGCGCCGGGTCCATCGGCTGCCACCTCGGCGGCATGCTCGCCTCGAGCGCCGAGATCGCCCTGATCGGCCGGCCGGCGGCGATGGCGCGGATCGCGGCCGATGGACTGGTGCTGACGGGGCCGGGCGGGGCGCGGCGCGAGGTGCGGGATCCGGGCGCCGGCGCCGACCCGTCGGCCGCGGCCGGCGCGCACTACGTCCTGGTGACGGTGAAGTCCGCCGACACCGCGGGCGCCGCCCGGGAGCTGGCCCCGCACCTGGGCCCCGACACGGTGGTGGTGAGCTTCCAGAACGGCCTGCGCAACACCGCGGTGCTCGCCGCGGCGCTGCCCGGCCACCGGGTGCTGGCCGGGATGGTCCCGTACAACGTGGTGCGCACCGGGCCGGGCGCGTTCCACCAGGGCAGCGGCGGCACGCTGATGCTGGCCGATGAGGAGGGCGCCGGCGCGCTGGCGGAGGCGGCCCGGCGCAGCGGTCTGGCGCTGGAGCTGCGCTTCGACATGGGGGCCGTGCAGGCGGCGAAGCTGCTGATGAACCTCAACAACGCGGTCAACGCGCTCTCGGGGCTGCCGTTGCGCGAGCAGGTCGGGCAGCTGGCCTACCGGCGGTGTGTGGCGCTGTGCCAGCGCGAGGCGCTGGAGGCGTTCGGGGCGGCGGGGGTGGCGGTGGCGCAGCTGGGTGCGGTGGCGCCGGAGGTGATGCCGCAGGTGCTGGAGCTGTCGGACGAGCGGTTCCACGAGCTGGCGGGGGCGGGTCTGCAGATCGACGCCACCGCGCGCTCCTCGATGTGGGAGGACCTGCAGCGCGGGCGCCCCACCGAGATCGACTCGCTGCAGGGCGAGGTGCTGGCGCTGGCCGGGCGCCACGGCCTGGGTGCGCCGGTCAACGCGCGGCTGATGGCGCTGGTGCGCGAGGCCGAGGCGGCGGGCGGCTCGCCGGGCTGGACGGGTGAGGCGCTGCTCGCCGCGCTCGCCCCGGCGTAGCCGACGGCGCGGTATGGCCGACGGCCGGGGGCGGGTGTGCGGGCGGGCCGGTGCACTCCGGAGTGCACCGGCCCGGCCGGACCCGGGCGGGGGGCGGCGCCCGCTCAGGTGATCGACACCCCGCTGTCGATGCTCAGGACCTGGCCGGTCATGCAGTCCTGGTCGAGGAAGAGGCCGATCGCGCGGGCCACCTCCTCGGGGGTGACGAAGCGCGGCACCGGGGCCTTGTCGCGCATCGCGTCGATGACGTGGGCGGGCAGGGTGTCCGTCATCGGGGTGATCATGAAGCCCGGTGAGAGGGCGTTGACGGTCACCCCGCGGCGCCCGCACTCCGCGGCCAGGGTGCGGGTCAGGCCGATCAGCCCCGCCTTGGAGGCGGAGTAGGCGGTCTGCCCGGCGGTGGCGATCAGCCCGGAGGGGGAGACGATGTTGACGATCCGCCCCCAGCGCGAGCGCAGCATCGCCGGCACGCACGCCCGGGCGGTGTGGAACGCGCCGACGAGGTTGGTGTCGATGACGCTGCGCCACTGCTCGGGGTTCTGCATCGCCATCAGGGAGTCCTTGCGGATCGCCCCGTTGTTGACCAGCACGTCCACCGGGCCCAGCCGCTCGGCGACCTGCTCGTACAGGGCGCTGGTCTGCGCCCAGTCGCCGACGTCGCCGGTGACGACGGCGCAGTCGTTGACGAGCTTGTCCGCGACGGCCTCGGCCTGGGCGCGGGAGCTGTTGTAGTGCACCGCCACCCGGCAGCCCAGCGCGTCCAGTTCCACCGCCAGCGCCTGGCCCAGGCCGCCGGAGGCGCCGGTGACCAGGGCCACCGGGTGTTCGGGGCGTACGCCCTGGGCCCTGGTGCTCATCGCGCCCCTCCCCACTTCAGCAGGACCGAGCCCCACGTCATCCCCGCGCCGAACCCGGCGAGCAGCACGTGCTGGCCGGCCCGGATGCGCCCGGCGTCCAGCGCCTCCGACAGGGCGATGGGAATCGACCCCGAGGCGGTGTTGCCGTACTTCTCCAGGTTGGTGACCAGCCGGTCGGCGGGGATGCCGGTGTGGTTCAGCACCGAGTTGATGATCCGGATGTTCGCCTGGTGCGGCACGATGTGGTCCACGTCCCCGGGGGCCAGCTTCGCCGACTCCAGCGTCTCGCGCACCGTGCGCACCGTGTAGCGCACCGCGTTGAGGTAGATCTCGTTGCCGTTGATCTGCGCGTAGTGCAGGCCGCGTCGGACGGTGTCCTCGGTGGTGGGCATCCGGCTGCCGCCGGCGAGTACCTTGAGGCTGTCCTTGCAGGTGCCGTCGGCGCCCAGGTTCCAGGCCAGCATCCGGTTCTCCGGGCCCGGCACGAGGACGATCGCGCCCGCCCCGTCGCCGACCAGGATCGACAGGTCCCGGTCGGCGGGGTTGGCGGTCAGGGTGTGCGTGTCGGAGCCGATCAGCAGGATCGGGCGCGGGTCCAGGTGCATCAGACCCGCCGCCGTCACCAGCCCGTACACGAACCCGGCGCACTCGGAGTTGACGTCGTGTGCGCTGCCCGCGATGCCCAGGGCCTCGTGGACGAACGCCGACGTCGCCGGCGAGGGCTGCTCGGGGGTGGCGGTGGCCACGATCAGGTGCGCGATGTCCGCCCCCGTCAGCCCCGCCCGCTCCAGGGCCCGGCGCCCGGCCTCGACGGCCATCGAGGCGGTGCTCTGGCCGGGCCCGACCGCCCGGCGCTCACGGATGCCGCACCGGGAGACGATCCAGTGCTCGTCGACGCCGAAGCGCTTGGCGAGCTGCGCGCTGGTGACCACGCGCTCGGGCACGGAGATCCCCCACCCGGTGATGTCGAAGCCGCTCATCCGGGCGCCCTCCTAGGCGCTCTGCTGCGGCACGAGCGCCAGGATCCGCTCGTGGACGACCCGCAGGGTGGTGGTGTCGTCGATGTCCGCGAACAGCGACTCGTCCGCGGGGATGTGCGGGTACTGGTTCTGGAAGCCGTAGAGCCACTCCATCAGGTCCAGGGAGTCGACGTCCGCGATGTGCTGGAGCGCGGCGTCCGCGTCGATCTCCTGTGCGCCCGAGACCGCCTGCAGCTGGCCGGCCAGGTCCTCGATGGTGGGGATGTCGGACATGAGCGTGATTCCTTCCGTCAGCGCCGGCAACCATGCCTGCGTCGATGCCGCCGGGCCATCTCGTCGTCCCGGGCCTTGCCACGCATGGAACCGGTCGCGGCGCAACCGCTGAGCAAGCCCGGCGGCCGCGGGCGCCTTGCGCCCGCCTTGCGAGGCGCGCGCTTTCCTCAAACCCGAATCCCGCCCCTGCCCCCAGCCCGTGCGCGCACCCCGCCACCCATCACAAGGAGCCCCGCATGACCACCGTCGAGGCCAAGTCCATCAACCCGGACGTCGAGGCGATCCGCCACCACTACGAGGTCGGCAACGACCTCTACCGGCTCATCCTGGGCCCCACCATGATGTACTCCGGCGGCTACTGGGAGGACGGCGAGGACCTCGTCGCCACCCTCGACGAGGCCCAGGAGCGCAAGCTCGACGCCTTCGTCGACCTCGCCGGCGCCGCCGGGGCCGCCAAGGTCCTGGACATCGGCTGCGGCTGGGGCACCATGCTCAACCGCCTCACCACCGTCCACGGCGTCCAGCAGGCCGTCGGCGTCACCCTCTCGCGCACCCAGGCCGACTTCGTCGCCGCCATCAACAACCCCGCCATCGAGGCGAAGGTGGAGAGCTGGGAGGACCACAAGGCCGACGGCGAGCCCTACGACGCCGCGTTCTGCATCAACGCCCTGGAGCACTTCGTCCTGTCCAGCCTCACCCCCAAGGAGCGCACCCAGCGCTACCGCGTCTTCTTCAAGCAGGTCCACTCCCTGCTCAGGCCCGGCGCCCGGTTCGTCCTGCACACCATGACGGTGGAGAACCCGCCGCTGCGCCGCCAGCTCCTGGACGACCTGAAGTTCCTGCAGCGCGAGGAGTTCGAGGGCTGCCACATCCCGCGCCTGCCCGAGCTCGCCGCCGGCCTCGACGGCCTCTTCGAGGTCACCGAGATCCGCAACGAGCCGGAGTCCTTCGCCCGCGCCTGCCGCGCCTGGCTGGAGCTGCTCGCCGCCCGCCGCGAGGAGGCCGTCGCCCTGGAGAGCGAGGAGACCGTCGCCCGCTTCGAGCGCTACCTCGACATCTTCGCCTACACCCTCGAGGACCACGTCTTCAACAACTTCCGCGTCACCCTGACCCGGCGGGCCTGAGGGGAGCGCGCACCATGACCACCACCACCGAACCCCCCGCCACCGCCCGCCCCCAGGAGGGCGGGCGCCCGGTGCGCGACCTGCGCGTCGCCGTCATCGGCTCCGGCTTCTCGGGCCTTGGCACCGCCGTGCGCCTGCTCCAGCAGGGCATCGACGACTTCCTGGTGTTCGAGCGCGCCGACGAGGTCGGCGGCACCTGGCGCGACAACACCTACCCCGGCTGCGCCTGCGACGTCATGTCGCACCTGTACTCCTTCTCCTTCGCCCGCAACCCCGAGTGGAACAGCACCTTCGGCGGCCAGGGCGAGCTGCTGGCCTACCTCAAGGACACCGCCGAGCGCTTCGGCGTGCGCCCCTACCTGCGCCTGGGCCACGAACTGCTCGCCGCCCGCTGGGACGAGGACCTGCGCCGCTGGCACATCGAGACCTCCCAGGGCCGCTACACCGCCCAGGTCCTGGTCACCGGCACCGGCTACCTCTCCGAGCCGTCCGTGCCCGACCTGCCGGGCCTGGAGACCTTCCAGGGCACCGTCTTCCACTCCGCGCGCTGGGAGCACGGCCACGACCTCACCGGACGCAACGTCGCCGTCATCGGCACCGGCGCCTCCGCCATCCAGTTCGTCCCCAAGATCCAGCCCCGCGTCGGGCGCCTGGACCTCTACCAGCGCACCCCGCCCTGGGTGGGCCCCAAGAACGACAAGCCCACCAGCGCCCGCCAGCGCTGGATGCTGCGCCACCTACCCGGCTACCAGCGCCTTCGGCGCAACTTCAACATGCACGGGCGCGAGGTCCTCGCCTTCGTCCTGTCCCGCCCCAAACTCGCCGCCAAGATGCAGAAGATGGCCAGCGACCACCTGCGCAAGTCCGTCGCCGACACCGCCCTGCGCGCCCGCCTGACCCCGGACTTCGTCCTGGGCTGCAAGCGCCTGCTGTTCTCCAACACCTGGTACCCGGCGATCCAGCAGCCCAACGTCGACATCGTCTCCGACGCCATCACCGCGATCGGCCCCACCTCGCTCACCACCGCCGACGGCACCGTCCGCGAGGTCGACACCATCATCCTGGGCACCGGCTTCCACGCCACCGACCGCCCCGTGGCCAGGCGCGTCTTCGGACGCGGCGGCACCTCGCTGCGCGAGGCCTGGAAGGACGGCATGTCCGCCCACCGCGGCACCACCGTCGCCGGCTTCCCCAACCTGTTCATGCTGCTCGGCCCCAACACCACCCTCGGACACTCCTCCCAGGTCGTCATGATCGAGGCCCAGATCGCCTACGTCATGGACGCCCTGAAGGCCATGGACAAGCGCCAACTGGCCAGCGTCGAGGTCCGCCCCCGGGCCCAGCAGGACTACAACACCGCCCTCGCCGCGAAACTCGACGGCACCGTGTGGAACGCCGGCGACTGCAAGAGCTGGTACATCGACGCCGGCGGGCGCAACAGCTCCATCTGGCCCACCTACACCTGGCGCTTCCGCCGCCAGACGCGCCGCTTCGACCTGGAGTCCTACCAGGTCGCCACCCTCACCGGCGCCGACCGCCTCACCGCCGCCCGCACCGCCGCCTGACCCCACCACCCGCACCACTTGCAGCACCGGGCACCGCCCGCACCGGGGCTCCGCGGCCCGAGGCACCGCGGCGCCACGCCCCGGCACCACCGCCGTCCGGGCGACCGACAGCGCACACCCGCTGACACGACGATCGGGAGAATCTGAGATGAGCAAGGCAGCACTGTCGCGCCGCGGCCTGATCACCGGCACGGCCGCGGCCGTGGTGGGCTGGAACACCGCCACCCGCTCCTGGGCCACCACCGCCGACACCACCCCCCTGAACGCCGCCACCGTCTCCGCCGTACCCGCCCTGGACGGGACCCTGGTCACGGCCCCCGCCACCCTCGCCGGCTACGCCGGCGACTTCGGCCACCTGGTCAGCGCGGCCCCCCGCGCCGTCCTGAGGCCCGGATCCGTCCAGGACATCGTCAAAATCGTCAACTACGCCCGCTGCAACGGCCTCAAGGTCGCCATGAACGGGCGCAGCGGCACCGGCGAGGACCTGGAGTCGCACTCCAGCTACGGGCAGGCCACCGCGCCCGGCGGGATCTGCGTCGACGCCCGCTCGCTGAACCGGATCCTGTCGATCGGCGCGGGCAGCGCGGTGGTGGAGCCGGGGGTGACGTGGGCGCAGCTGACGGAGGCGGCGCTGGCGCAGGGCAGGACCCCGCCGTGCCTGACGGACTACCTGCACCTGTCGGTGGGCGGGACGATCAGCATCGGCGGGATCGGCGGGACGGTGCAGAAGTACGGGCTGCAGGCGGACACGGTGGAGTCGATCGACATCGTGACCGGGACCGGGCAGCTGGTGACGGCCAGCGCGACGCGCAACCGGGACCTGTTCCAGGCGGCGCTGGCGGGCGGCGGGCAGGTGGGCATCATCGTGCGGGCGACGGTGAAGCTCGTGCCGGCGCCGCAGCGGGCGGTGGTGTTCAACCTGTTCTACGACGACCTGTCGGTGTACCTGGCCGACCAGGAGCGGCTGCTGGCGGACGGGCGGTTCGGCTCGCAGGTCGGGGAGGTGGTGCGCAACGCCTCCGACAGCGGGTGGCGGTACAAGATCGAGGCGGTGGCGTACTACAGCGGGTCGTCCGTGCCGCAGCGCGAGGCGCTGCTGCGGGGGCTGTCGCCGGTGGCGGCGCAGACCACGGTGGCGGACCAGTCCTACCGGGAGTACACGTTCCGGGTGGACGCCTTCGCGGACGCGCTGAAGGAGGGCGGGTACTGGCACGAGCCGAAGCCGTGGCTGAGCCTGTTCCTGCCGGCGTCCACGGCGGGCGTGTTCATGCGCGAGGTGGTGCGGGAGCTGACGCCCGGTGACATCGGGGCGGGGTTCCTGCTGTTCTACCCGTACGCGTCGGCGAAGTTCACCCGGCCGTTCGCGGTGATCCCCGAGGAGCCGGTGGGCTGGCTGTTCGACCTGCTGGCGTTCCCGGCGCCGGGCTCGGATTCGGCGGCGATGCTGGAGCGCAACCGCCGGCTGTACGACCGGGCGGTGGCGCTGGGCGCGAAGCGGTACCTGGTGGGTGCGGTGCCGCGGATGACGCGCGGCGACTGGCAGCGGCACTTCGGCACCCGGTGGGAGGCCCTGGTGGCGGCCAAGCGCACGTGGGACCCGGCGCGGGTCCTGACGCCCGGCCAGGGGTTCTTCGGCTGAGCGGCGGGCCCGGGGGGCGGGGTGCGCGCCCCGCCCCCCGGCACTGTCTGCCTGCTTGCCCCGATCTGTTCGTTCCCTTCATCGTTTCGCCGGCGCGTGCCCCGCGGTGCGCGCCCTGCCCCGGGCCCCGGGCCCGCTGGGAGGTCTTTCGTGAACAGCTACGACATCGTCGACGAGGCGATCATCGACGCGCCGGTGGAGCGGGTCTGGGAGGCGCTGGTCGCCGAACTGGGCGGCGCGGCGCACTGGTGGGTGCCGCACAACACGTTCGAGCCGGGGGCGGTGGGCCCGGAGCGCGAGGGCGGGAGCACCGTGGTGACGGTGCACACCAAGGGCGTCGACAAGGGCGGCCCCAAACTGCGGTTCACCGCGCGCACGACGGCGGTGGAGCCGGGGCGGCGCCTGGCGGCGGACTACGTGGCGGGGGCGTTTCGCGGCAGCAGCGAGTTCCGGCTGACCGCGGTGGACGGCGGGGCCCGCACCCGGCTGTCGATGGCCTTCCAGGCCGCCCCGCAGGGGTGGCTGCGCCTGCTGGCGAAGGTCGCCGACATCGGCGCGGAGCACTCGCGGGCCACCCGCAACGCCTTCGCGCACCTGGACGCGCTGCTCGCGGGTGCGGGGGGTGCGCGGTGAGCCCGGGCGCGGGCGCGGGCGCGGGCGCGGGCGCGGGCGCGGGCGCGGGTGCGGGTGCGGCCGTGCTGGCCGTCCCCGCCGCCGATCCGGCCGATCCGGCCGCTGCGGGCGCTGCGGGC
The DNA here is from genome assembly GCF_044547105.1 of Kitasatospora sp. NPDC052868. NCBI lineage: Bacteria > Bacillati > Actinomycetota > Actinomycetes > Kitasatosporales > Streptomycetaceae > Kitasatospora > Kitasatospora sp. NPDC052868. The sequence continues at coordinate 74,594 of NZ_JBITZW010000027.1, forward strand.
GCTGCGGGCGCTGCGGGCGCTGCGGGGGCGGTGGTGGTGGCGGACGCCACGGTGCGCACCGACGACGGGGCGCACCTGGTGGCGACCGTGCACGCCCCGGCGGGCGGTGCGCGCGGGCGCACGGTGGTCCTGGCGCACGGGTGGGCCGCGGGGCGCACCGTGTGGGAGGGGACGGCGCGGGTGCTGGCGGCCGGCGGGCACCGGGTGGTGTCCTTCGACCAGCGCGGGCACGGCTCCTCCACGGCGGGCGGCGAGAGGGTCGGGGTGGAGCGCCTGGGCCGGGACCTGGAGGCGGTCATCGAGCACCTGGTGCCGGCCGGCGAGGCGGTGGTGGTGGCCGGGCACTCCGGCGGCGGGTTCGCCGCGCTGTCGCTGGCGGCGCGCTGGTTCGCCGAGGACCCGCGGGCCGCGGGCGGGCGCCTGCACGCCCTGGTGCTGGCCGCCAGTGCCGCGCACGGCCAGGACACCCCCGCCGGCGAGGTGCGGATGATGGGCAGTGCGCTGTTCAGCCGGGCCCTTGGGGTTCCGTGGCTGGGGCGGCGGCTGCTGGCGCAGACCCTGGGGCCGAAGGCCCCGCGCGGGGTGCAGGAGGCCAACCGGCGGCTGTTCGCGGCCACCGACCGCGGGGTGCGGGCGGCGTGCTTCGCCTCCACCCGCGGGATGGACCTGCGGGCGGCGCTGGCGGCGGTGACGGTACCGGCCGTGGTGATCGCCGGCGAGGCGGACCGGGTCGTCGATCCGAAGGACGGCCGGGCCCTGGCCCGGGCGCTGGCGCACGGGCGCTTCGAGTCGCTTCCCGCCACCGGGCACATGCTGCCGCTGGAGGCCCCGCACCGCCTGGCCGCGGTGGTCGCCGCGCTGGCCGGGCGCTGATGCGCGCCGCCGCGCCCGCCGCCGGTACTGCCCTCGCCGGTGCCCGCGCCGGTGCCGGTGCCGGTGGCGGGGGTGGGCGCGGGGTGCTGCTGGCGCGGGTGCTGCCCGCGTCGGTGGCGGTGGCCGAGGCGTTCGACGACCTCGCGCCGGCACCGCTGTTCGCCGCCGAGCAGGCCCTGATGGCCGGGCGCGGCGAGCGCCGGCGCCGCCAGTTCGCCACCGCCCGCACCTGCGCGCGCCGGGCGCTGGCCCAGCTCGGCCAAGGCGGCGCGGCCCTGCTGCCCGGCCCCGGCGGCGCCCCCGGGTGGCCCGCCGGGACCACCGGCAGCATCACCCACTGCGAGGGCTACCGGGCGGCCGCCGCGGTGCGCACCGGCGCGTTCCTGTCGCTGGGCATCGACGCCGAGCCCGCCCACGCCCTGCCCGCCGGCGTGCTGTCGCTGGCCGCCGGCCCCGGCGAGCAGCGCCACCTGGCGTCGCTGCCGCAGGGCGAAGTGCCGTGGGACCGGCTGCTGTTCTGCGCCAAGGAGGCCGTGTACAAGGCCTGGTACCCGCTGGGGCGGCGCTGGCTGGGCCTGCGCGACGCCGAGGTGCGTCTGGATGCGGCGGGCACGTTCAGCGCCGTGCTGCGGGCGGGCGCGGTGCCCGCGGGGGTGCCCTGGCGCTACCGCGGGCGCTGGACGGCCGGGCAGGGGCTGCTGCTGGCCGCGGTCGCCGTGCCCGCCGCGGCGCCCGGCGCGGGCGGCGTGGCCGTCGTGCCCGTCGCGCGGGCCTGCTGAGGACGCCGCCCGCTCCCCGGTCCCCCGTTGCTGTGCCGCTTCGAAAGCCCCGGGCCCCCGGCCGCACACGGCGGGGGCCCGGGGCTTCGGTGCTTCCGGGGTTTCGGGGTTCCGGGGTTCCGGGGTTCCGGGGTTTCGGGGTTTCGGGGTTCCGGGGTTCCGGGGGGGTCAGCCGGCCAGGACGACGGTCTCGGCGGGGCCGCTGAAGGGGGCGGGCCGGGCGGGGACGCCGGCGGCGGCCAGGCGGCGGTGCTCCTGGGGGCTGATGCCGCGCACCCGTTTGAAGGCGGCGCTGAGCGCGAAGGCGTTGCTGTAGCCGACCTTGCGGGCGGCGAAGGCGACGGTGCACTCGGGTTCGCGCAGCAGGTCCGCGGCCACCGCCAGGCGCCAGCCCGCGAGGTAGGCCATCGGGGGCTCGCCGACCAGGGCGGTGAAGCGCCGGGCCAGGCCCGCGCGGGAGACGCCGACCTTCTGGGCGAGGTCGGCGACCGTCCACGGGCGGGCGGGGTCGTCGTGGATCAGGCGCAGGGCGGGTCCGACGACGACGTCGTGCTGGGCGCGGTACCAGGCGGGGGCGCCGGAGTGGGGGGCGGCGAGCCAGCTGCGCAGGACGCTGACGACCAGGAGGTCCAGGATGCGGTCCAGGACGAGTTCCTGGCCGGGTTCGCTGCGGCCGATCTCGGCGGAGAGGAGTTTGACGAGGGTGTCGTCGGCGCCGGTGCCGGCGGGGCGCACCAGCAGGGCGGGCAGGCAGGCCAGCAGGCGCTGGCCGATCTCGTGCTCGGCCTGGTAGGTGCCGGAGAGCATGACGCAGGAGGTGGTGTCGTCGGGGCGGCTCTCGCCCCAGGTGCGCACGCCCAGCGCCATCGACTCGGAGACGTCGGCGCCCTCGCGCGAGCAGCTCTGGCCGGGGCCGATGAGGACCTGGACGGGGGTGTCGGGGTCGTCGGAGACGGTGTAGGGCTCGGGGCCGCGCACGATGGCCACGTCGCCGGGGCGCAGGAGCAGCGGGGTACCGCGTTCGGGCAGGATCCAGGCGTCGCCGCGGATCATGGTGACGACGGAGAGGGGGGCGCGGTCCTCGATCCGCAGGGACCACGGGGGGCTGAGGATCGAGCGCAGCAGGAACGCTCCGCGCGCCTTGGGGCCGTCCAGCAGGCCCGTGAGAGTGTCCATGGCCGAAGTGTAGACGCCGGGACATGGATTGACGTCGCGTCATTTGAGAGGGTCTTGAGTGGTCGGGGTGGGTCCCGGCCGCGATCCGTTGGATGATCGCAGGGTATGTGTTGCGCAACTCACCGGAGGGAAGCCCACGATGGAACTGTCGCGTGTGATCGCGCTTGTGGCCGCCACGATCACGACCGGCCTGACGGCCGGCCTGTTCTACGCCTACGCGTGCTCGGTGATGCCGGGTCTGCGGGGGGTGGACGACCGGACGTTCGTGGAGGTGATGCAGCGGATCAACGTGGCGATCCTGAACGGCTGGTTCGTGCTGGGGTTCGTGGGGGCGCTGCTGTCGACGGGGGCGGCGGTGGCGCTGCACCTGCCGGCGGCGGGGCGCGATGTGCTGCCGGCGGTGGTGGCGGCGCTGGTGTTCTACGTGGCGGCGCTGGCGGTGACGCGCAAGGTGAACATCCCGCTCAACGACGCGCTGGCGGCGGCGGGCCAGCCGGGGCGGATCGCGGACCCGGCGGCGGTGCGGGCGCGGTTCGAGGCGCGGTGGGTGCGGTGGAACGTGGCGCGGGCGCTGCTGTGCACGGCGGCGCTGGGGTGCCTGTGCTGGGCGCTGGTGCTGCACGGCCGCGGCTGACCCCCGCGCGCCGCCGTTCGGACCCCGGTCGGGGTCCGAACGGCGGCGCGTGCCGGCGCCCCTGCGCCCGTGCGCCCGTGCGCTCGTGTGCCCGTGCGCTCGTGTGCCCGTCTGCCCGTGTGCCCGTGTGCCCGTGCCGGGGGGTCAGCTCGCGGGCGCGGGCGGGTTGCGGCGCAGCGGGGCGAGTTCGCGTTCCAGGGCGTGGAGGTCGGCGGCGATGCGGTGGGCGATGTCGCCGGCCGAGGCGCCGGGGGGCAGGCGCCGGCTCCAGGAGCGGGCGCGGGCGGGGCCGTCGTGGGTCATGTGGAAGGTCAGGCGCAGGGCGCCGTCCAGGTCGACGAGGGTGATCAGGACGTGGGTGTCGGACAGGTCGATGGCGACCTCGTTGCCGATGCAGGAGCAGCGCACGAGGTCGGCGATCTGGGCGTCCGCGAGGTGTCTGGCGAGCTGGATGGCCTTTCCCTCGATGCGAAAGGGTCGCAGTGCGGGACTCACGGTGGCTGCCGTCCTTCCCTTCGGGGTCCCTGGTGCCCGGTGGCACCGGGGCGCCCGGGCGCCGGCGAGGGGGTGTGTGGCGCGCGGTGCCCGCCATGATGCGCCTGCGGGGTGCCCGGTGTCCAAGTCGCCTGCCCGGTGGGGGGTTTGGGTGGCGGCACGCGGGGGCGCGCGGGGCGCACGCCGCCCCGCCCGCCCCGCCCGCCCCGCGCGCCCCGCGCCGGGGTGCGGGGGCGGGGGTTGTCAGTGCGCCGTGCCGGCGCGGTTCGAGGCCGCGCCGGGCGGCGCCGGGCGGCGCGGTAGGAGGAGAGGCCCGCGAGCGCCCCGCCGCTGTCGTGGGGCCGCTCCCCCGCCCGCTCGTTGCGCACCCGGTACAGGCGTGTGCCAAGGTCCCCGCGCGCGCCGTAGCCGTGGAGTCCCGGGGGTCTGGACTCGAACGGGCTTGACAGGGGCTCTCCGTGGCCGGAGTTCGACGGGCTGTGTCCGTGGTGTCCCGGCGGTGGCTGCCATCGGGAGCGGGGGTCTGCTTGACCGCCGCGTCGGCGCGAGGTGGGGGAACGGCCCTGACCAAGGGGCCCCTTGACCCGACGTCATCGCCCTGGGCCCCGTTCGGTGTGCAGCTTCGCAGGTCACGCGAGGGTCGCGGCCTCACGCGGGCGCAGCCGGCGGCGCAGGTGCAAGGACGACCCGTCCTGCGTCTCGTTCGTCGGACTTGCGCAGCGGCCTCCGGGTGAGGGGTTCGCCCTCGCGGCGGGCCAGGTCCTGGAGTCGGGCGGGAGGCTGTCGTTGATGTACTGGCAGCACCGGCACACCGTCCTGGTGCCCGGGTTCCCGGAGCGCCGCCTGCGAGTCCCGGGCCGCCGAGGCCGGGCTCTTCGAGGCCGGTGCCGTCCCGGGACCGCTCCAGGCCGGGGAGTGCGCGAGCGCGCTGGAGGCGGGAATCGCCAGGAGCGGCGGTGCCGCCCGGGAGCAGGCGCAGGGGGGCGTGAGGTTCCTGATGACCCGCCGGCAGTGCCTTGAGCGCGTGCCCGCGCCGCTTGTCCGCGCGGTCAAGGATCCCGGCGGGCCCGCCCCGATCCTCCCCCGCGACGCCTGGCGGTCCTTCGCCGCCGCGGTGCGCGCGGGCGGGTTCGGCAGCGTCCGGCCCCCCGGCCGGCCTTCCGGCCCGCCCCGCGCCGGGTGCGGGCGGGGTCCGGGCGGGGGCGGTCTCGGCGGTGGGCGGGGGTGTCGGCGTACCCTCGTGCCCGTGTCCGCGTCCCCGCCGTCCCCGCCCTCGCCCCCGTCGCCCTCGCCCCCGCCTGCGCCCGTGCGCCTGCACCGGGTTGCCGTCCTGGTCCTGGAGGGCGCCAAGCCGCTGGATGTCGGGATTCCCGCGCAGGTGTTCACGACCCGGGCGAGCATGCCCTACGAGGTGCGGGTGTGCGGTGCGCAGCGGGGGCTGGTGGCGGGGGGCGACGGCCTGTCGTACGCGGTCGCGCACGGTCTGGAGGCGCTGGCGTGGGCGGACATCGTGTTCGTTCCCGGCTACCGGCGCCCGGACCGCGAGGAGCCGCCGCGGGCGGTGCTGGAGGCGCTGGTGGTCGCGCATGCGCGCGGTGCGCGGCTGGCGGCGATCTCCACGGGTGCGTTCGCGCTGGCGGCGACCGGTCTGCTGGACGGGCGGCGGGCCACCACGCACTGGCACTACACGCGGGCGCTGGCGGCCGGGCACCCGCTCGTGCGGGTCGACGAGAACGTCCTGTTCGTGGACGAGGGCGGGGTGCTGACGTCCGCGGGGGCCGCCTCGGGGATCGACCTGTGCCTGCACATCCTGCGCGGCGACCTGGGGGTGGCGGCCTCCAACCATGCGGCCCGGCGGCTGGTGGCCGCGCCCTACCGCAGCGGCGGCCAGGCCCAGTACGTGCCGCGCAGTGTGCCCGAGCCGCTGGGCGAGCGGTTCGCGGCGACCCGGCAGTGGGCGCTGGGGCGCCTGGGGGAGGCGCTGACGCTGCAGGTCCTGGCGCGTCATGCGGCGGTCTCCGCGCGGACGTTCTCGCGGCGCTTCGCCGAGGACACCGGGTACACGCCGATGCAGTGGGTGATGCGGGCGCGCGTCGACGCGGCCCGCGAGCTGCTGGAGCGCTCCCAGCTGGCGGTCGAGCAGATCGCCGCCGACACGGGGCTGGGCACGGGGGCGAACCTGCGCCAGCACTTCCAGCGGGTCCTTGGCACCACGCCCACCGAGTACCGGCGCACCTTCGCCCGCGGCGAGTAGCCCGCCCGGGCCTGGCGGGGCCGCCGGCCCCGCCCCTCCCCCGCCCCCTCCCCCGCCCCCCCCGCTCCCCTCCGCCGGTCCGGGCCGGTCCGGGGGCCTGCGCGGGCCGGTCCGGGCCGGTCCGGGGGCCTGCGCGGGCGGGGTGCGCGGGCGGGGTGCGCGGTGTTGGCGCGATCCTTTCGGAGCGTGGCGATCACGGCGCTGTCAGCGCCCGGGGGCGGTGCGCGAGCCTGGTGGCAAACCCGCAAGGACCGGAAAGGACCCGCCCCCATGACCCGCATCGCCATCAACGGATTCGGCCGCATCGGACGCAACGTGCTGCGCGCGCTGCTGGAGCGCGACAGCGCCCTGGAGGTGGCCGCGGTCAACGACCTCACCGAGCCCGTCGCCCTCGCCCGCCTGCTCGCCTACGACACGGCCGCCGGGCGGCTGGGGCGCCCGGTGCGCGCCGAGGACGACGCCCTGGTGGTCGACGGGCGGCGCATCGCCGTGCTCGCCGAGCGCGAGCCGGCCAAGCTGCCCTGGGCCGAACTCGGCGTCGACATCGTCCTGGAGGCGACCGGCCGCTTCACCTCCGCCGCCGGCGCCCGCGCCCACCTCGAGGCCGGCGCCCGCAAGGTCCTGGTCAGCGCGCCGGCCGACGGCGCCGACGTCACCCTCGCCTACGGCGTCAACACCGGCGCCTGGGACCCGCAGGCGCACACCGTCGTCTCCAACGCCTCCTGCACCACCAACGCCCTCGCGCCGCTGGCCGCCGTCCTGGACACCCTCGCCGGCATCGAGCACGGCTTCATGACCACCGTCCACGCCTACACCCAGGAGCAGAACCTCCAGGACGGCCCGCACCGCGACCCGCGGCGCGCCCGCGCCGCGGCGGTCAACATCGTGCCCACCACCACCGGCGCGGCCAAGGCCATCGGCCTGGTCCTGCCGAACCTCGAGGGCCGGCTCTCCGGCGACTCCATCCGGGTGCCCGTGCCCGTCGGGTCGATCGTCGAGCTCAACACCACCGTCGCCCGCGACGTGACCCGCGAGCAGGTCCTCGCCGCCTACCGCGAGGCCGCCGACGGGGCGCTCGCCGGGATCCTGGAGTACTCCGAGGACCCGCTGGTGTCCTCCGACATCACCGGCAACCCCGCCTCCGCCGTCTTCGACTCCGCCCTCACCCGCGTCGACGGCCGGCACATCAAGGTCGTCGCCTGGTACGACAACGAGTGGGGCTTCTCCAACCGCGTCGTGGACACCCTCCACCTCCTCGCCGCCCACTGACCCCCGCGCAACCCGCCCGCCCGGCTGCGCCCGGAGCCCGGACCGCCCCGCACGGACCGCCCCGCACGGGGCGCCCCCGCAGCGGGCGGGAGCCGGGCTCAGCCGGGCGGGGCGCGGGCGGGCGGGGCGGGGGCGGGGCTGATCGGCGACTGCCGGGCGGGGCGGGCGGGTTGTGCGGGTCCGCCGGCCCTGTCCGCGGCCCGCCTCCCGGCGGGCGCCGGTCCGGGCCGGGCCGGGCGGCGGTCCGGGCCGGGCGGGCGGCGGTCCGGGCCGGGCGGGCGGCGGTCCGGGCCGGGCGGGCGGCGGTCCGGGCCGGGCGGGCGGCGGTGAAAACCGCTGTCCGATGACCGGAGCGCGGTGGTAGACATCCGGCGTGGAAAAGAATCTTGAGTTCCCCGACCTGCTGCGCCTGATCGACGAGCGGTCGAGCGCTTTCCGCGCCGCGGTCGCCGCCGCGCCCGACCTCGACGCGCCGGTGCCGACCTGCCCCGGGTGGACGCTGTTCGACCTGGTGAGGCACCTGGGCGGAGGGGACCGCTTCTGGGCCGCGATCGTGGGCGCGGGGCCGGCCGACGGCCCCCCGGCCGGGGCCGCCGCCGCGCGCGCCGCGCTGGAGGTGCCGCGCGAGCGCGAGGCCATGGCGGCCTGGCTGGCCGCATCGACGCGGCTCCTGCTGGACGCCCTGCGCGAGGCGGGCCCGGACGCCGGCTGCTGGGCGTGGTGGAGCGGCCTGCAGACACCGCGGACCTCCGGAGGAGTGGCCCGCCACCGGGTCCAGGAGAGCGCGGTGCACACCTACGACGCGCTGCTCGCCTCGGGCGCCGCGCAGCCGCCGCCCCTCGAGGCGGCACTCGACGGGGTGGCGCTCGACGGGGTGGAGGAGTTCCTGTTCACCTGCGTCGCCTCGCCCGTCGCCTGGCCGCACAAGCCCGCGACCTTCGACTTCCACGCCGCCGAGGGCCGCTCCTGGCGCCTGACCGTCGACGGCGACGGCGCACGCTCCGCCCGCATCCCCGCGCCCGGCGCCCCGACCGGCGAGGACGCGGACGCGGCCGGTGTCAGCGTCCACGGCACGGCCGGTGAACTGGTCGTCTACCTGTACGACCGCATCCCTGCCGCATCCCTGCGCGTGGACGGGGACGCAGGGCTGCTCGACCTGCTCCGCGCGTGGGAGCCGGAGGAGTAGGACACAGGCGGGGCGCGGGCCGGGCTCGGGCCGGGCTCGGGCGGAGCGCGGGCGGCCGCGCCCCGGGCCGGCCGGACCCGGCCCCTGGCCGGGTCCTGCCGCGGGAGCGGGTGGGCGCCGTAGCGGCCGGGCGGACCGGCCGGGCGCGGCGAGCCGCCTGCGCTCCCGTGCCCGTGCAACCAGTGCGACCAGTCCAACCGGTGCGACCGGTCGCCCCGGAGCGGCGGACGGCCACCGGTACGGCGAAAGGCCACCGGTACGGCGAAAGGCCACCGGTACGGCGAAAGGCCACCGGTACGGCGAAAGGCCACCGGTACGGCGAAAGGCCACCGGTACGGCGAAAGG
>NZ_JBITZW010000027.1:83700-86039 GCF_044547105.1 Kitasatospora sp. NPDC052868
AAGGGCCCCACCGCCTCGGCGGTGGGGCCCTTTCGCCGTACCGGGCGCCGGCCGGCCCTCGCGTCCGTACCCGGCGGCGGGCCGGGCCCGCGCCGGGCGGAGGGCACCCGCCGGCCCGCCGCGCCCGCATCCCCCGGTGCGGGGCGCGCCGCCGGAGCGCGGCAGCGGCGCGTCCGCGCCCGCACCGGCGGACGCCGGGCGGCCTCAGGCCGCGGCGAGCCCCAGGGAGCGGACCAGCTGGTCGAGTTCGGCGTGAAAGAGCTTGTCGGGTGAGGGCGTCTGGGTGCGCAGGTGGCCGTAGACCTCCAGTGCGACCAGGCCGTGCAGGTGGCCCCAGATCCGCAGGGCCAGGGCCACCCCGTCCGGCGGGAGCGCGGGGAAGGCGGGGCGGACCTTGTCGAGCAGGCCGGGGTCGAAGTCGTCCCAGCCGAAGCCGGCGCCGCCGTGGGCCGCCCCGGCCCCGCTCCAGGCGGCGTCCGCCAGCGCGGCGATGCCCACGCACACCCGCCGGGCGGCATCCGGCGCGGCGCCGCCCTCGGGGGCCCGGTAGCCGGGGACCGGGTCGCCGTAGACCAGCCGGAAGCCCTCGGGGTTGGCCAGCGCCCAGGCGCGGAACGCGTGCGCCCAGGCGCGGATCCGCTGCTGCGGAACATCGCGCCCCGTCCGGGCCCAGGAGGCGTCGACGGCGTCGGCGAGCGCGGTGTAGACCTCCGCGATCAGGGCGGTGACCAGGTCGTCGCGGGTCGCGAAGTAGCCGTAGATGGCGTTGGCGGTCATGCCCATCTCGCGGGCGATCGCCCGCAGGGTGATCGCGTCGGGGCCGCCGGCGCCCATCAGCTCCAGCGCGGTGGACTTGATCTCGGCGCTCGTCTCGGCCCGCAGCCGCTCGCGTCGTCCGGTGCCTCGGGTGCCTGCCACGCGCCCACTCTACAGCGTCACCCCGCTGGTTGCCGTCCAGAAACTGCACGCCGTATAGTTTTTGCACGGCGTGCGGCACGGGAGGCCCCGCGCCGTCCACACGCCGTCCGCCGCACCGCGGGCCACGGCATGAACCACAGGGGAGAACCATGCACATCGGCGTCATCGGAGCCACCGGCACCATCGGCAGCCGGGTCGTCACCGAGGCCCTCGGGCGCGGACACCTCGTCACCGCGTTCAGCCGGGACCCCGCCGCGGCCGCCGACCGCCGCGAGGGGCTCTCCTGGGCCCGCCTCGACGTCCTGGACGCCGCAGGCATCGAGGCCGCCCTGCCCGGCCTCGACGTCCTGATCAGCGCCTTCCAGCCCGGGAACGCCGCAAGGGACCTCGACGACACCCTCCGGCGCTCGATCGCGGACCCGACCGTGTACGCCACCGCCGCCCGGGCCCTGCTCAAGGCCCTGAACAGCCGCCCGCGCACCCGGCTGATCGTCATCGGCGGCGCCGCCAGCCTGGAGACCGAACCGGGCGTCGTACGCGCCGACCACGACGACCTCCTCCACGCCTCACTCGACGAACTGGGCCTGCCCCGCGCCTACGCCGCCGCCGTACGCGGCCACCACGAGGCGCTGAAGGCCCTACGCGCCTCCAACCGGCTCTGGACCTACTTCAGCCCCGCCGAACACATCGCCCCCGGCGAGCGCACCGGCCGCTACCGCACCGGCGGCGACCAACCCGTACGGGACGCCGCAGGCCTGAGCCGGATCTCCGCGGAAGACGCCGCCGCCGCCCTCCTCGACGAAGCCGAACTACCCCGCTTCATCCAACGCCGCTTCACCGCCGGCTACTGACCCCCCACCGCCCCCACCCGGGCCCGCCCCCGCCGGCACCGGGCTCCCGCACGGAAATCCACCGCCCACCGCCCGGGCCCTCGGGCTCTCGGGCTCTCGGGCGAGAACGCGCCCACGGACACCACGGCGGGGCCCGCAAGGCGCCCGACGGCGCCGGCCCGAACCGCACAGGCCCCGCAGGAGAACCACCACGACCACGCCCACCGGGCGCAGCCCCGGCAGATCGCGAACACGCACGGCCAGGACGGCCAGGACGGCGGGGGCGGCGGGCAGGGCGAGGGCGACGGGCAGGGCGAGGGCGACGGGGGCGGCGGGCAGGGCCAGGACGACGAGGACGGCGGGCAGGGCCAGGACGGCGGGGGCGACGGGCAGGGCCAGGACGACGAGGGCGACGGGCAGGGCGAGGACGGCGGGCAGGGCGAGGACGGCAGGGGCGGCGAGGACGGCAGGGGCGGCGGGGGCGGCGGGGGCGGCGGGGGCGGCGGGGGCGGCGGGGGCGGCGGGGGCGGCTGTACCCGGGCGTCGGCGCGGCGCCCAGCCCGCCCCGCTACGAGTCGGTGCACCGGCCGC
>NZ_JBITZW010000028.1:0-85909 GCF_044547105.1 Kitasatospora sp. NPDC052868
GGGGGGGGGGGGGGGGGGGGGGGGGGGGGGGGGGGGGGGGGGGGGGGGGGGGGGGGGGGGGGGGGGGGGGGGGGGGGGGGGGGGGGGGGGGGCGGCTGTACCCGGGCGTCGGCGCGGCGCCCAGCCCGCCGCGCTAGGAGTCGGTGCACCGGACGCAGGTGACCCACCGCCAGGGGTCCGGCGCAGCGTACGAGGCGGGCGCCCTGCCCACCCGCGCCGGCGGCGGCCCGCTGCGGGCCGCCGAAGTGGTGGCGGCCGACCTCGCCGCCCCCGCCACAGGCCGACCCGCCCGCGCGGGCGCCTGTGGAGGTGTTGTCCGCGAAGGCCGGGAGCAGGGCGCCGCGCGGCCCGCGGGAAGGCGCCGGCCGCTGCGGCCACGGAGGCCGGCAACGGGGTTCACCGTGTGGCGATCTCGACATGAGCGGGAGCCTTGTGGCCCGGTGCGGAGCGCCGCACCCGCACCGCCGCCCACGCCTTCCCCTCCACGCCGGCCGCCGCGCCGGCCGCCGCGCCGGCCGCCGCGCCGGCCGCCGCGGCCAAGGAGGGTGGAGCGGATCCGCGTCACGAGCCCGTCGAAGGCCGGCCCAACCGCCCCGTGCGGGTGCCGCGGCGCAAACCCGACAAGGCCCAACCGCCTGAGAACTCGCGCGGACAGGCGGGACGGGAGGGCGGGTCGAGCCCTGGTCGGCGGGGATCGTCACATCGCGGACCGGGCCAGGTGGAGCAGGCCGGTGCGTATCCGCTGTTCGCCGAGTTCCGGCAGGAGTGCGGCGACGTGGTCGGCCGCCAGGGCGGCGAGCAGTGCGTGGGCGGCGTGGTCGGGGTCGGGCGCGGTGGCGAGCAGGATCGCCACATGGCGGTGCCAGAACCGGTAGGCCCCGATCCTGTACCGGGCGCCGGGAGTGGCGGTCTCGGACATCCGGACCAGTGCCAGATGCTCCAGCAGGTAGTCGAGGTAGGCGTTGAGGAACGCGGCCAGGCGCTCGCCGGCCGGGGCCCCGGGGCCGAGCGGGGGCGGCCCGTGCAGGACCGCCTCCTGCAGCACGTGCTCGCGGGCGTCCAGGAGTGCAGCGGCCAGCCCCGACTTGTCGCCGAACCGGCGGAACAGGGTGCCCTTGCCGACGCCCGCGGCTGCGGCCACCTGATCCATGGAGACCGCCTCGACGCCCTGCTCGGCGAACAGCCGGGCGGCCGCCTCCAGCACCGCGATCCGGTTTCGGGCCGCGTCCGCGCGCTCCCTGGGCGGCGGCGTCCGCAGCAGTTCGAGAGGCATTGCCGAACCGGACCGCAGTCCGTTACTGTCGTGAGCCATAACAGGACTGTAGTCCGATTCCCTTGGAGGCAGTGGCATGACCGCACTCATCACCCGCGACGAGCTGGCAGCAGCGATCAGGAACGGCGCGGTGACCGTCGTCGACACGCTCGGCGGCGAGTACTACGCCCAACAGCACCTGCCCGGCGCCCTGGCCCTGGTCCCGGCCGACGTCGACGCCCAGGCGCCCGCCGCGCTCCCCGACCGCGACGCCGCGATCGTCACCTACTGCTCCAACCCGGCGTGCCCCAACAGCGGCCAGGTCGCCGACCGACTCACCGCCCTCGGCTACACCAACGTCCGCAAGTACCGCGAGGGCATCCAGGACTGGGCCGAGGCCGGCCTCCCCACCGAATCCGCCTGACCTCAACCGCCGGGGCGAAGGCTGCGCACGCAGTCTTCGCCCCGGCGGCTGCCCACGCGCGACGGACCGATCCACCGCCAGGCAGACAAGCCCGCCCGCGGAGAGGGCGGGCTGGGCGCGCTGCGGGCTGCAGTTGCCGGCCTCGGCCGACGCGCTGGAGCAGGGGGAGCCGGGTTGCGGCCCGGCCGCAGGCGCGGGCGCTGCGCACGGGCACCCGCACGGGCGGTCGGACGTCCCGCCCGCGCCGGCCGAGGTGGAGAGGGACCCGGCCGTGCCGCCCTCGCCGGTCCGCGGCCCGGGCCGGATGCAGGAGCGGCGCCGCGCCGCCGCGCCGGCCCGGCTCTCGCGGCACGAGGACCCCGGTGTACGCCGCCGGGGCGCAGCGGGCGTGCCGGCGCCCGTCCGCCCCGGGGGGCGGGGCAACAGGCCCCGGCACGCGCCGCGCGGGACGGGAACGGCACCAGGCCGGACCCGGGCCGGCGGGAAGCGCGGGAACGGCACCGGGCCGGGCGCCGGTCAGCGGGAAACACGGGAGCGGCACCGGGCCGGGCGCCGGTCAGCGGGAGGCACGGGAGCGGCACCGGGCCGGGCGCCGGTCAGCGGGAAGCACGGGAGCGGCACCGGGCCGGGCGCCGGTCAGCGGGAAGCACGGGAGCGGCACCGGGCCGGGCGCCGGTCAGCGGGAGGCGCGGGAGTGCAGGAGCAGGGCGCGGGTCAGCGCCGCCAGGCCCGCCGTGCACAGCGCGGTGCGCAGCATGTTGGTGGCGACCCAGGTGTTCTCGAAATGGGCGCGTACGGCGGCGAAGTCCTGGATCCGGGAGGGGTCTCCGGCCTGGGCGAGCTGGTTGTTGAGGGGGATGTTGACGCCCATGGTGACGATCAGCGCGGCGACGTAGGCGACGGTCGCGGCGGCGGCCCAGAACGCGGCGGAGCGCCGGCCGGCCTTGTGCTCGAGGTAGGCGGCGATACCGGTGGCCGCGAACGCGCCGACGAACACGAGGCCGAACAGGCCGTTCTCGATGGACTTGTTGATGTTCTGCATCGCGGTGACGTAGGTGCGGTCGTCGCCCTTGGCCAGACCCGGCATCACCGAGACGTCGAAGGCGAAGAACAGGCCGGCCATCAGGCCCATCGCGATGGTGGCGGCCACCAGGACGGGGCCGGCGGCCCCGCCCCGGCCGGGACGGGCACCGGGCACCGGACCTCCAGAGCCGAAGTGGGCGGCGGACGGAGCGGCGTAGTAAGCGGGAGCGGTCGGCTCGGAGCGCATCAGGTCTTCCTTCGGTGTCGTGTCCCCCCGTCACGAACCGCAACGGGAACGCCGGGCTATCGGACGGAACTGGGCAATGCCGGGCAGTGCTGGGCGGTACGGGCAGTGCGGTAGTGCTGGTGGTACGGGCAGTGCTGGGCAGTGCTGGCGGTACGGGTGGCGCGGCAGTGCGGGCTCTGGTGGCGCGGCAGTGCGGGCGGTGCTGGGCAGTGCTGATGGCGCTGGTGGCACGGGAAGTGCTGGGCGGTACGGGCAGTGCCGGGCGGTACGGGCAGTGCGGTAGTGCTGGTGGTGCGGCAGTGCTGGTGGTTCTGGGCGGTACGGGCGGTGCTGGTGATTCTGGGCGGTGCGGGCAGTGCTGGTGGCACGGGAAGTGCTGGGCGGTACGAGCGGTGCGGGCAGTGCTGGGCGGTACGGGAAGTGCTGGGCGGTACGAGCGGTGCGGGCAGTGCTGGGCGGTACGGGAAGTGCTGGGCGGTGCGGGCAGTGCTGGGCGGTACGGGAAGTGCTGGGCGGTGCGGGCAGTGCTGGGCGGTACGGGAAGTGCTGGGCGGTACGAGCGGTGCGGGCAGTGCTGGGCGGTACGGGAAGTGCTGGGCGGTACGGGAAGTGCTGGGCGGTACGGGAAGTGCTGGGCGGTACGGGAAGTGCTGGGCGGTACGAGCGGTGCGGTAGTGCTGGCGGTACGGGCGGTGCGGGGTGGTGCTGGTGGTGCGGGGTGTTCAGAGGACCGGGGCCAGGGTGCGGCGGTAGCGGCGGGCCAGGACGGTGTTGCCGAGCAGGCGCACCGGGGCGGGGATGGTGGCGGCCACCGCGGCGGTGGCGGCGCGGTCGGCGCCGTCGAACATCCACGGCTGCAGGTAGGTGCGCACCGCGGCGGGGGCGCTGGCGATGATGCGCCGCTCCAGGGCCAAGTAGGCGCCCGTGGGCATCGCCGCGATGACGGGGAAGACCAGCGACTCCTCCTGGCGCAGGTGCTCGCGGATCAGGGCCTCGAACCGCGCGGCCGCCTCCACCAGGGGCGCGGGACCTGCACCGCGGGCCGCCAGGGCGCCGGCGACGCGCTCCATCGCCTCGTCCAGGGCGCCGTGGTCCTCCACCAGAGCGCGGTCCGCGCCCGCGAACCCGGGTGAGCGGCGCAGCAGTTCAGGCCACAGCAGGTCGTCCTCGCTGTGGTGGTGCCAGTCGATGACGGCGCGCAGACGGCCGAACCAGACGGCCAGGGCCGCAGCGGTGACGGCGGTGGCACGGGGGGCCGCCGCCAGCAGACGGGCGCCGTCACGACGCATCGCGACATGCATGAGGGCGAAGCCCCGGATGTGCTCGGGCAGACGGCCCAGACCGTGCTCACTGGACAGACGGGCGCTCTCGGGCGACATGACGCTCCCTCACCCCTTCAGGGCTGAATACGACGGACGGGCCGGACAGGAAGCCACCAACACAACCGGCACCGCGCATGCGCGGCGAAGGGCAGCGGCGACAGTTCGACGGTGGCGGTTCGACGGTTCGGCGGTGGCGGTTGAGCGGTGGCGGTTCAGCGGCCGGGTACCGGCAGTCGGGCGGTGGTTGGGCGGTGGCGGGTCGGCGGTGGCCGTGCGGTGGTTGGGCGGTGGCGGTTGGGCGGCCGGGTACCGGCAGTCGGACGGCGGTTGAGCGGTGGCGGTTCAGCGGCCGGGTACCGGCAGTCGGACGGTGGTTGGGCGGTGCGGTGGCGGCGGTTGGGCGGCCGGGTACCGGCAGTCGGACGGCGGCGGTTGGGCGGCGGCGGCGGGTCGGTGGCGGTTGGGCGGCCGGGTACCGGCAGTCGGGCGGCGGTTGGGCGGTGACGGTTCAGCGGCCGGGTACCGGCAGTCGGACGGTGGCGGTTGGGCGGTGGCGGTGCGGTGGTTGGGCGGTGGCGGGTCGGCGGCCGGGTACCGGCAGTCGGGCGGTGGCGGTGCGGTGGTTGGGCGGTGGCGGGTCGGCGGCCGGGTACCGGCGGTCGGACGGTGGTTGGGCGGTGGCGGGTCGGGGCCGGTGCGGCCGCGCCGCGTCCGTGTCGGGGGCGGGGCGGGGCGGGCGCACCGGCAGGGCCCGGCCGGTGGTGCCTGCGGTACCTGCGTTGCGGGCGCGCGTTGCGGGCGGGTCAGGTGTTCCAGACGCCGGTGGCGGCGGCCTCGCGGGCGAAGTCGCTGAAGTCCCGGGGCTCGCGGCCCAGCGCGCGGCGCACCCCGTCGGACAGGTGGGCGTTGCGGCCGTCGAGGATCATCGTGAACAGGTCGGCGAACTCCCCGGGCAGGCCGGCCCGGGCGAGGACCTCGCGGTACTCCTCGACGGTGACGGCGTTGAAGCGGATCTCGCGGCCGGTGGCCTTGGACAGCTCGGCGGCGACATCGGCGTAGGACAGCAGGCGCGGACCGGTCAGCTCGTAGACCTGGCCGTGGTGGCCGTCCTCGGTCAGGGCCGCGGTGGCGACGTCCGCGATGTCGTCGGCGTCGACGAACGGCTCGACCGCGTCACCGGTGGGCAGCGCCAACTCCCCGGACAGCACCGGGTCGAGGAAGAAGCTCTCACTGAAGTTCTGGTTGAACCAGGCGCAGCGCACGATCGTCCACCGGGTACCGGCGTCCTGGACCGCGCGCTCGCCCGCCTCGGCGGCCTCCTCACCGCGCCCCGACAACAGGACCAGGCGCTCGACGCCGAGTCCGGCCGCCAGACGGGACAAGGCCCCCACCGCTTCCACCGCACCCGGGAACGCGAGGTCGGGGTAGTAGGTGATGTAGACCGCGTCGACACCGGCCAGAGCGGCCGGCCAGGTCCCGGGCTCGTTCCAGTCGAAGGGCACCGGCGCCGAACGCGAGCCGATCCGGGCGCTGTGGCCGCGCGCCGCCAGGCGCTCGGCCACCCGGCGCCCGGTCTTACCACTCCCCCCGATCACCAGAACGCTACGGACAGGGGACGGGATGTTCTGCGGGTTCTGTGTCATGGCAACCAGTCAAATCCACTCTGAGAGGACAGGCCATAGCCGCCGAGCTCAGGTCCATGTCCGCGCGTCTACGGCCCCTACGAAAGGGCGTTCACCGATGCCGGACGGAGTACACCCCAACACAGGCACCGCGAGACACACGGACACGGACGGACATACGGCCAGGGCTTCAATTCCCACGATCAAAGCACGCACCACCCACCGGTGACAGACCCCCTCCAGCAGGCGTACACCAACCCTCAAGCAAACCTTGACCACCCACCCACCCACCGGCCGCACCACCCGCACCACCCGCGCCACCCGCACCGCCCGCACCCCGAGCACCGGAGCACCGGGGCACCGCCCGCACCCCGAGCGCCCCTGACGAACCGCCTGCCCCTGACGGCGCGTCGGGCCACGTACCCTCCGGGCGGCGGCGAGCCTCACCGCACGCCCGCCCCCGCCCCCACCGGGCCCCTCCACCCGCGCCACCGCCACCCGCGCCCCACCCACGACCCGCCCACCCGCAGCCCGTCCCTCCACCACCCCTCCATCCACCATGACTACGCTGAGCGACATCACCATCACAACAGGAGATGTCCAGGGAGTCTGATTTGTCCCCAGCAGGGCAGGCACTGGCCGTGGCCGCGGCAACCGTGGCGGGTTTCGCCGCCGCCTACCTCACCGCGCAGCTGGCGACCAGGCGGTGGGGAGTGCCGCAGCACCCCGGAGCCACGGCCTCGGACCGGATGACCTTCTGCCTCGCGGTCGCGGCCCTGGCCTCCACCGCCGCCGCCGGCCTCGCGTTCTGGGCGACCGCGGGCACCCGGCCCGCACCACCCCCCGCCGCCACGACCACAGCCACCGCGACCACGGTCTCAGTGTCGGTGTCGGCCGGCGCTGGATGGCAGGGCTCCGCAGTCCTGGTCGCAACCGGCGAGGACCTCGAGATCACCGCCACCGGGCAATGGCACCCCTTCGGAAACGCCTACACCGTCGGACCGGACGGATGCACCGACCCCGCCGTCTGCTCCCAGGACCCCAACCAGCCGAACAACATCTGCTGCACCGCACACGCCGGCCTCATCGCCATTATCGGCAACGACCGCCCCTTCGCCGTCGGCGCACAGCACACCCTCCACCACACCGGGCCCCCGGGCGAGCTGCGCCTGAGGATCAACGACACCGCACTGGCCGACAACACCGGCGAGATGGAGGTCACCGTCAGACACCTCACCGACAGCCGGCCCCCCTCAACCACCGACACACCCCTCCTGGGCTCTGTCGCTGATTGAGGGGTTCGTGCCGACCGTGCACGGGTGGTGGGCATGACCTCGGAGTGATGGATTCGGCGCGTGTGGCGGACCTTCTCTTCCCGGGGATCGGCGTGGAGGTCGAGGAGATGGATCCTGGGGATGGCGAGGTTCGTCTCGCCGTGCGGTCGGTGGCGGCCTCGGCCGTCTGCCCGGGGTGCGAGCGGGGATCACCGCGGCTGCACTGCCACTACCGGCGGCGTCTTGCGGACCGTCCGGTGGCAGGTCGGCGGGTGCGGCTGGACCTGAGGGCGCGTCGTCTCGTGCGCGGGATCGACTGGTGCGGGCGACGGACCTTAGTGGTCGGCTCCGGACGTCCTTCGGGGGTTGACCCCGCCCGACGCCAAGCAAGCTCGGCGCACGGACGGCGTTCATCCCGCTCACCGCTCTCACTGGTGGACCAGCGCCAACCTCAGTACAGAGCACGCTGGGTGGCGCGTGATGCCGACAAGCGCGCTTCTACTCGGCCCTGTCGGGAATGGCTCCTCGGGCGTGGAAGGAGACGACGCCGCGCCACGGTGGTGGGCCGCCCAGCGTTCGGACGAAGTGCTCTTGTGACGGGTCGAGCGAGCGTCGGGCCGCGTTGACGAACTTCAGGTGTGCCTCCTCCAGCGCGCTGTGGATCGGCCGAAGCTTCTCAAGGTCGGTGGGCCGGCGACCGTGGAACAGGATGGTGAAATCCTCCACGACCTCGCAGAGCTCGATAGCCGCGGCGGCGGCCTCACGAGTTGCGACCAGGCTCAACGACTGCACTCCGGCGTTGAACGGCCCCCAAATATGTGGGGCAGGCTGGCGCTCCTCAAGGAACGCTTCCCGGAGCTCGGCTTCCACAGCGCCGAACGCCTGCAGGAACCTCTCGTAGGCGGCGGTCTGTGTCCCTTGCAGCCACTGGCGATTCTGGCCGCGTCGCCCGACGATCCCGCCTGCGATGACGCCCACGACAGTGGCGGTGAGGGCACCCACAGTGGATATCAGAAGGTCCCATGGGACAGCCAAGTCAGTTCCCCCGCATGGTGGATGGTCCGTTCGAGCGAGCTCCGTGCTCACTGTAGAGCCCCATGGCCGCGCCGCACCGCACACGCCGAGCAGTGCTCTACTTTCAGCCCCGTGCCTGGCCGCACAAGTGGCCATCGCTACCTGATATTCGCAATAACATGCCCGTTACCGCTGCCTGCCCGATAGTCCTGATCGCCTCCCAGCGCCACCGACTCAAGAAGATGGCCTACGGCCACAAGACCCCGCATCAGGACCGGCAGCGGGCCACAATCGTGCTGCTCGCGGCCCAGGGCCGCTCGAACGCGAGGATCGCCGTCACGACGGGCATGCACGTCGACACGGTACGCACCTGGCGTGCCCGGTTCGCCGAAGGCGGCCTGCCCGCGCTGGCCGACCGCAGGCGCTCAGGGCGCCCGCGCCGCTTCACCCCGGTGCAGGTCGCCGAGGTCAAGGCGCTGGCCTGCCAACTGCCCGCCGAGACCGGCACCCCGCTGTCTCGCTGGTCGTGTCCGGAACTGGCGCGCGAGGTCGTGGTTCGCGCCATCGCCGGCTCGATCTCCGCCTCCACCGTGCGGCGCTGGCTCAAGGGCGACGCGCTCAAGCCCTGGCAATACCGGTCCTGGATCTTCATCCGAGACCCGGACTTCCAGCCCAAGGCCGCCCGCATCCTGGACTTGTACGCCCGCGCCTTCGACGGCGTCCCGCTGAACGAGGACGACTACGTGATCTCCAGCGATGAGAAGACGTCCGTGCAAGCCCGCTGCCGCTGCCATCCCACCCTGGCCCCGGGCCAGGCCCGTGCAATGCGGGTCAACCACGAGTATCGGCGTGGTGGCGCACTGGCCTACCTCGCCGCCTACGACGTCCACCGAGCCCGCGTCTTCGGACGCTGCGAGCCCACCACCGGCATCGTGCCCTTCATGAACCTGGTCACCCAGGTCATGACCACCGAGCCCTATGCCAGCGCGAAACGCGTCTTCTGGATCGTCGACAACGGCTCCTCCCACCGGGGGAAGGCCGCCATCGACCGCCTGACCAAGGCGTTTCCCAACGCCGTCATGGTGCACACTCCCGTCCACGCCTCCTGGACCAATCAGGTCGAGATCTTCTTCTCCGTCGTCCAACGCAAAGTCGTGACACCCAACGACTTCACGGACCTCGACCAAGTCCGAGACCGGCTCCGGGCCTTCGAAGACCGCTATAACGCCACGGCACAGCCGTTCCAGTGGAAGTTCACCACCTCCGACCTGGACGATCTGCTGGCCAGGCTCGACCGGCAAACGGCCGATCACCCAGGAGAATCCTCCATCGCGCCGGCGGCGTGATCAACCCCCGAAGGACTTCCGGAGCCGACCACTTAGCCGAGCAGGCCCCGGTTCTGACGTCCCGGCACACGCGTCGCACCACCGCGCCCACCGCTCAGCTCACCGACATCGCGCTGTCCTTGGGCGGAGGGCCGGCGCCCGGATCTCCGGGCGCCTGGCCACGACCACGTGCCGGGACACCCTGCTCCGTCTCATCTCGGAGAGCGCACTCGACGACACGGAGAAGGTCATCGACGCCCTGGCCGGGGCCGAACGCCCGCACAGCCCCGGATGTCCCCGACCGGGCTGGGAATCGAAATGACCCAGGCTCGCCGGGATTGCCGCGCGGCTTGATCGAGCCATTCGAACACGGACAGGATCCTCGCCCATGGAAGAGACCTGGGAAATCGTCAACTCCCTTGCCGGAGCGCTCGATAAGTACCAAGAGCGCAGCGACGAACAGCGCTGGACGCTGCAGGCCCTCAAGCTGCAGGAGGAGGCCGGGGAAGTCGCCGAGGCGGTCATCGGCGCGCTCGGCGCCAACCCCCGCAAGGGCTTCTCCCACGACTGGGACGACGTACGCAAGGAGACCTGCGACGTGGCGCTCTCCGCGCTGGTCATGCTCGCCCGCATGGGCGGCGACCCCCGCCGGTTCTTCGACGACCATCTGCGTGCGGTGGCCGCCCGCAACACGAGAGGTGGCGGCCCGCAAGACGTCGACGCGGCCTGACACTGTCCCGGCGGCCGAAGCGGACCGGGCAACCCTTGCCCGGCTCCGCCCCCGGCCTGACCGCCCAAGCCCGACTTGCACAACTACGCCCGGCGGGAGCGCGGAACCCGCACTCAGAAGTCGGGCCGCACGCAGCACGGCCTACGGAAGGCCGGGGCCCTCGGACAACGGACCCGCGCGACAGAGACGACCAAGGAGAGCCACCAATGATCGACTTCGGGGTACTCACCGAACTCGCCCTCCGCGAGGGCATCCAGCACATCGACGTCGGCGTCGTGGTGCGCGACGCCTCGGGCCGCATCCTGATGATCCGCCGCGCCGACGACGACGTCCTGCCCGGCCTGTGGGAGTACCCGGGCGGAGGACGGGAGGACGGCGAGGACATGGAGGCCGGTGCGGCACGCGAACTCTCCGAGGAGACCGGACTCACCGGATGCCCGCTGGAGTACGTGCGGCATCTCGACTTCACCAGCCGGTACGGCCACCGGATACGGCAGTTCGTCTTCACCACGGTCGTGCCGGACGGCACCGAGGTCGTCCTCTCCCCGGAACACGACGGCCACCAGTGGGCCTGCACGGACGCACTGCCGCCGACCGGCGACGGGCAGCGAGACGTCATCACCTGGATCACCCGGCGCCTCGCCATTCCCCGCTGGCGGCCCGTCGGCGGCTACCTCGCCACCATCTCCCGGCCCAGCTCCTTCGGCAGCTTCCTGATCACCGACCCCGCCGGCCGCATCCTCGGCATGCGCTCCACCATCAACCCGGAGGTGTGGAACCTCCCCGGCGGCGACGTCGAGCACGGCGCGACTCCGTTCACCACCGCGCTGATCGAGGCCGAGGAGGAGCTGGGCCTCGACCTCGCCGTCGAGAACCCCGACGTGATCGCCCGCAGGCGCCTGATCGCGGTCCTCCACGAGCAGGCCGGTGCCGAGCATCCCGTAGCGGTCTGTGGCTACGTCTTCGACGGCGGCGTCCTCAACGCCGAGCAGCAGTCCCGGATCCGCCTCGACCCCGCCGAGCACACCGAGTGGCGCTTCGAGAGCGCGCATGACTGGCGCCGGTTCATGGATCCCTCCCACTACCAGCGCCTCCGGCAGGTCCTACGCGCCCACCGGTCCGGTGTCCCGCTCTACCTGGAGCGTCCTACCCCGGATCGTGACGACTTCGAGGGCGTCCTGGTCTTCGTCACCGACCGCGAGGGCCGACTGCTGATGCACCAGCGCGAAGAACGGCCGACGGGCATGGCCTGGCCCGGCTACTGGACTCCGATCGGCGGCTGGCGCGAGGGCACCGAGACGTCCGAGGAGACCGCGGAGCGGGAGGTCCTGGAGGAGGCCGGAATCACCATTTCCGGGCTGCGACCCCTCCCCGACCCGCACCACGACCTCGGCCTCCCGCTCACCCGCGTCCTCCACGCCGTCTGGGACGGCCCCGAGAGCGACCTGCGGCTCGGCGACGAAGGCCTGGCCGTGCGCATGGTCCCCCTCGACGAAGTCCTGCGGCTCAAGGTCCCGCCCTACATGCACCACTACCTACCGCTCATCGCCGACGCGGCCGGCCTCCCGTCCGGGAGGAGAGCGTGAACGTGCACACCACCACGCCCCACACCGCCGGGGCGGACCCCTGTGACCCTGGTCGTCGGCCTCCGCCTCGTCCTGCCCGACGGGCAGCTCCGGCATCCAGCCGGGCATCACACCAGCGCCGGCACGCGTTTGGCCGGTTTGGGAATGCCGGCACCCCGAGCAGGCCCGGTACTCCTTTGAGTGCATCCACGAGCTCCACCTCGCCAGGCCTGACCGACCCGCGCCCCCGCCCGGCGGCGCGCCACCACCCGATCAAGCACGGGAGACACCATGGAGCGATTCGTACCGAGGTTCCAAGGATCGCCGTGGCCGGACAGCGGCGCCCGCGTCCTGCACGTCTACGCCGTACCCGACCTCACCGCCCACCCGGCGCTCGCCCGCCTCGTCACCACCTGCCACACAGCCATGGCCCCCTTCCCCATCACACCGATGGACACCACCTTGCACTGCACCGTGGAGATGGTCGCCGACACCACCAGTGACACGATCACGCCCGCCGAACGGCAGGCCCTGGCCGACGCCCTCCACAGGCACCTCGCCGACACCACGCCGATCCAGGCCACAGTCGGCAGCCCGATCGCCAACAAGGCCGGCGCCTTCCTCGACGTCCACCCCGACGGCGACCTCACCGCCCTGCGTACCCGTGTCCGCGCGGCCGTCAGCGAAGTCCGCGGCCCGGGCGCCCTGCTCCACGACGGCGGCCGACCCCACATCTCCCTCGGCTACGCCTACGACGCAGCCTCCTCCGACGCCCTGCAGACCGAGCTGCGCCGCATCTCTCCCAGCCACGCCCCCGTCACCTTCGACAGCGTGGAGCTGCTCGACGTGCTGTGGTGCCGGCAGCCGCGGCCCGGCGGTCGGACCGCGTGGGAGCTGTCGTGGGAGAAGGTCACGAGCATCCCCCTGCGCGGGACCGGCCCGGCTCGGTGACCACGACTCCACCCCCCAGCCGGTCCCAGTCGCACCGGTCCACCGACACCCCGCCCGCCGACCCGCCCGCGCACCCGACCCAGGAGGTCTCCATGTCCGACACCGCCGCGCCGCAGCCCGAGCACGCCGGCCATGCCCCAGCCGTACCCGGCCCCGACTGGAGCAGCCTGCTCCGGCGGGGCACCGGCCCCGTCCAGGCCGCGTTCCGCAAGCTCGTCGAACAGACGCGGCACTACCACGGCTTCAGCCCCGACCTCGTCTGGGGCAATCTCCAGACCCGCGCGTACGCCGAGGAGGTCCTTCGCCTGGTCGTCGACCTGCACGGCATCCCCCGCGACATCGAGGCCGGCGCGGCCGAGCGGGTCGCACGCGCCCAGTACATCGGCCAGGACGGCCGGACCTACCACGTCCTGCTCGGCGAGCAGGCACTGCTCACCGGCATCGGCGGCCCCGAGGTCCTGCGACCGCAGCTCGAACACCTGCTGGACGCGCTGTCCTGGCCCGGCCTGACCCTCGGCGTCATCCCCGCCCGGGCCCGGCTCACGGTCTACCCCGGTGACGGCTTCGGGATCTTCGACGGCTCCCGTGTGGAGGTCGAGGGCTACCGCGGGGGCGAGACGATCACCGACCAGCGCGTCCCGCTCTTCCACCGCGCCTTCGACCGGCTGCACGAGTCCGCGGCGTACGGCAACGATGCCCACACCCTCATCAGCTCCGCTCTCCGATCGCTGTGACCGACCCGTTCTCGGCCGAGATCGGGCGAGCCGGCGGGCGCGGCTTGTCCACCCACGGCTGGGGCGGTGGGTTCGACCCGCGCGCGCTGCTCGGGGCGTAAGGACGGTGGGACGCCACCGGCGACCGCCCGACCCGACGCTGCCGGCCGACGCCCGACTCGCCGCTCTCGACCACCGGCAGGAAGTCGTGGAAGAAGGCGTCGTCGTCTTCCCGGACAGCACCGTCCCGTACGCCTACCCAGCGTCCACCGCCCGGACGGCGGCGTCGACCGCCACCTCGCCCGCCTCGAATCCCTGCCGCTCCCTGCCGCTCCCTGCCGCTCCCTGCCGCCGCACCTGCCCAACTGACCCCATGGAGGAACCCCCGTGCCCGGTCTTCCCGTGCGCCCCGCCGACCCCGAGGACGCCGACGAGCTGCTGCGTCTGCGCGTCGCCGTCCTCGACGGCGGCCCGCTCACCGACGAATGGCGCAGCACCTTCCGCGACGACATCCGCGAGCGCCTGGGTACCGACCCGAACCTGCTCGCCTACGTAGCCCCCACCGAGGGCGGCCTCGCGGCGTGCGCCATCGGCATCGTCTACCGCGGCTACCTCGGCCCAGCCTTTCCCACCGGCCTCTGGGGCCGGATCCACACCGTGGCCACCGACCCCGCGCACCGGCGCCTCGGTCACGGCCGCGGCGTCACCCACGCCCTGGTCGAGGCGTTCAAGGAGCGCGGCTGCGGGTCGGTCGAGCTGCGGGCCACCGAGGCGGGCGCCGGCCTGTACCGTACCCTCGGCTTCGAGGCCCTGGACGGCTTTATGGTGCTGCGCCCTGGTCCAGGCGGGTGGGTGCGCTGACCGCCTTCGATCTCGACGCCTACAACGAGCGGACCCGCAACGGGCCGTGCTTCATCTGCTCGATGCTCGACGGCATTCCCGGGTACGAGCACCGGGTCGTCCTGGACGACGGCCTCCACGTCGCCTTCCTCGACCGCTACCCCACCCTGCCCGGCAAGGTGCTGGTCGCCCCGCGCGCCCACGTCGAGGACACCATCGGCGGCTTCAGCACCGACCAGTACCTCGCCCTGCAGCGGACGGTCCACCGGGTCGCCACCGCGCTCAAGGCGGCTGTCCCGACCGAGCGGGTGTACGTGCTGAGCCTGGGCAGTATGCAGGGAAACTCCCACGTCCATTGGCACGTCGCTGCCCTGCCGCCCGGTGTCCCCTACGAGCAGCAGCAGTTCCATGCCCTGATGACCGAGGGCGCGGGCGTCCTTCCGGACGACCCCGAGCGGGACGAAGGCCTCGCCGCCGATCTGCGCACCCGGCTGGGCGGCCCCGACCACCGGGACACCTGACCACGGACGCCTCCCCACCCTGCCCCGCGGTGTCCTCCGCCTGGTTGGACTCCGAGCCCCGCAGGCCGACCGACACGGATGACCGGCCCTCCCCGCAGCGTCCACCCAGAGGAGAGCGCTTGAAGACCCGCCCGCCCGAGACGGACCCCGACGAGAGAGCCTCCGCCAGTGAGCAGTTCCTGTTCGGCGGCCGGCTGCGCTACGACTACGGTTTCACCTCCCACGAGCAGGCCATACTCAAGATCGACTTTCTCACGGCCGCCCGCCAGATCCCCGGCATGCTCCGCACCGCCCTGGCCCTGCGTGGCACGCCGACCGCGCCGCCCTGGTGGTCATCGTCGTCGCCGAGGTCGGCCGCGCCGCGCGGGTGGAGCTGGCCTTCCTGGAGGACCCGGAGTTCAGCCGGCTGCTGGAGTCCACCCGGTTCGGCACCGCGGCACTACGACGCCTCATCAGCCAGAGCATCTCCGTCCTCACCGCCCTGCTCGGCCTGGTCGCCCCCGGGAAGGGTCCTGCTCACCCTCGACCCGGTGCTGATGCCCATGCCGGCGCTGATCGCCGCCCCGAAGGGCTGGGGCGCCGTGCGCTCCGCCCGGCGCCGCTACGCGTCGGTGACGGCCTGGCCCGCCCAGTACGCCACCGCCGTCCCCCGCAAACGCGACAACGAACCGGCCGCCGGGCCTGCCTGACCCGTCCACCACCGATTGGAGCACGCGATGTCCGACCAGAAGCGGCTGCACGACGCCGTCCACGCCGTCCGCGACGCCTACGACCAGCTCAACGACCAACGGATCGGGCGGCGCTGGGACCTCACCGACTACGCGCTCGGCTTCGCAGGCGACGTCGGCGACCTCGCGAAGCTGGTCATGGCCCACGAAGGGCACCGCATCGACGTGACGGCCGACCGCGCGCGGGTCGCCCATGAACTGTCGGACTGCCTGTTCTCCCTCCTCGTCATCGCGGAGGAAACCGGCATCGACCTCGAAGCCCGGTTCCCCGCCGACATGGCCGCCCTCGCCGCCCGGATCCGCGCACAGCTCACCACCGCCGAGCCTGCGCCTACCGGCGCCACGGCCGGCAAGCCGCCTCCGACCGCCACCGGCCTGCCCGCCGACACGAACAGCGAACCCGCCCCGTGACCGACCAACTCACCGACCGAGGACTGCCCGTCCCCTACATCGCCTCCTGGTCCGGAGAGACGCCCGCGAGCCCCGGCCGATCCGACGTCCCGTCCTGGAGGAGGACCGCTCCCCGCTGTTCGTGGTGCACGCAGCCGACCGCCCGATCTACGACAGGGATGTGCGACATCCCGTAAGTTCTCCTGAGGCCCGCTGAGTGACCGAGGCCGTGGCCAGGGGCTTCTTCCTCCTCCCGGTGCTCTGTCAGTCTGTGACGTAACTTCGGGATTCCTGAAGCGTTCTCAGCTCGTCCGACCGATCTGCGGTCTGGTCAAAGGCGAGGAGGCGCGGGTTGTCTGCGCTGGCGGTGGTGCGGGACCTGTGCGAGTACCGGAATCCGGTCTCGGCGGAGTGAGGATCTGGTTCAGCCGCTGTGGGACATGGAGCCGTCCGACGCGGACGCCTACTTCCGGCGGGTGCTGCGGGGCTCGCCCAGCGGCACCTGTTTGGCCCGCTCGCAGGCGCTGAGCACGTACTTCCTGTTCCTGGAGCTGCAGCACAAGGTCGAGATCCACCCGATGGCCGGGCGGGTCGTCGAGTGCCCGATCGACGAGATGAACCGCCTGCGTGGCTCCAAGGACACCCGCTGCGGATCCCGCCGACCGCTGCCGGAGGTCGGCCGGCTGTTCACCGACTGGGGCAGCGAGCTGGCGACCTGCCGCAGGTTCGCCCCGACCGCGCGGAACTACCCCGCCGCGAAGCTGATGTCCCAGATCGGGCTGCGAGTGAGCGAAGCGTGCGGCCTCGACACATCGAGCCAGCCGGGGTGGGCAGTGCAGTACACGACCGCGCGCGGCATCGCCGCTGCCGGTCAGGGCTCCGGTCAGTGCTGGCCGCCGGCCTGGAAGATCCCGTCACGGCCGAGCCAGACCAGCGCTGGGGTGCCCATCTCGTCGAACCATGCCGGGGGCCGCGCGGAGGTGAAGGCCGCGGCCATCGCCTCGAACCAGGCCGTGAACGACGGGAAGTCGGGCACGGCGTCGGCCTTCACCTCCCACGCGCCGTCCGCGAGGCAGCGTGCCCGCGGCTCATCCTGATGGTGGTAGTAGACCGGGTACTCGCCGTCGCCGCCGGGCTGCGCGACATCGAAGCACCACACCGCCTCGTAACCGGCTTCGGCGAACCCGACCAGGTGATTGGTCGACAGGTACCGCCCCGGCTCGCGACCGACCCCCTCGGGCATGTGCACCAGCTCGGCGTTCAACCCGACGAGCTCCCCCTCGTCCACGAGAACGAACTCACGCTCGCGATCATCCTCCTCCCGACGGCAGTGCAGCCGGTTGTGCTCCGCCAGCAGCGCCCGGTAGCTCGGCGGAACAGACCAGGCGACGGTGCCGAAGTGCGGCTCCAGGAGGGTTTCCCGCGCCCGCACCGCATCGCGCGAGGCGGGGTCGGACCCGTCGAGATCGAGCAGTCCCGCCAAGGCGGCCTGGCGTAGGCCCAGGAGGGCGTCACGAAGTATCGCCATTGTCTGACTCCTGGTGTCCTCGGGTGCTCTTGGCCGCGGTCAGCCTAGTGTGATGCGCCACAAATCACGAGGGTAAGTTCTACTCTGCTGTGGCATCTGGTGGGTTGATCTTGGCGAGGTAGTCGGCGAGGGACTTGAGGATCTCGTCGGCGGTCTTGGTCCAGGTGAACGGTCTGGGGTTCTCGTTCCAGGTGTCGATCCAGGCCTTGATGTCGTCTTCGAGGGCTTTGACGGAGGTGTGGACGCCGCGGCGGATGAGCTTGTCGGTCAGCAGGCCGAACCAGCGCTCGACCTGGTTGATCCAGGAAGAGCCGGTCGGGGTGAAGTGGACGTGGAAGCGCGGGTGCCGGCTGAGCCAGGTTCTGATCTCGGCGGTGTTGTGGGTGGCGTAGTTGTCGCACACCAGGTGCACGTCGAGTTCGGTGGGGACGGCCTTGTCCATGGTGACCAGGAACTTCTTGAACTCCAGGGCCCGGTGGCGGCGGTGCAGTTCGCTGATGACGGTGCCGTCGGCGATGTAGAAGGCGGCGAACAGGCTGGTGATGCCGTGCCGCAGGTAGTCGTGGGTTCGGCGCTCGGGCATGCCCGGCATCATCGGCAGGACCGGCTGGGACCGGTCCAACGCCTGGATCTGGCTCTTCTCGTCCACGCAGAGCACGACAGCCCGCTCGGGCGGGTTGTGGTACAGGCCGACGACATCAACCACCTTGGCCACGAACTGCGGGTCGGTGGACAACTTGAAGCTGTCCTGCAGGTGCGGCTTGAGGTCGAACTTCTTCCAGATGCGCCCGATGGTCGACTTCGAGAGCCCCGTGCGGGCGGCCATCGAAGTCCGTGACCAGTGCGTGTCGTTGCCTGGCGTGGACTCCAGTGTCGCCACCAGTACGTCCTCGACCTGGTCGAGCAGGATCGAGGGCGGCCTGCCCGGACGGGGCTCGTCCTGCAAGCCGTCCAGCCGCTTGCCAATGAACCGGGCCCGCCAGCGCTCCACGGTGGACTCGTCGACGCCCAGGTCCGTCGCGGCCTGCCGGTTCGTCCCGCCCTCCGCGCAGCGCAGCACGATTCTGGCCCGCAGCGCGAGGAACTGCGCTGTCTTCGCCCGCCTGGCCCAGCGCATCAGTTGGTCCCGTTCCGCCTCGCTCAGGACCAGGTCGGGCTTCGGGCGGCCGATGCGACCGGCATCCTGCAGGCCGGCCAGCCCCTCGGCCGCGAACTTGCCACGCCACTTGCGCACCGTCTTGTCCTGAACGCCAACGAGCTTCGCGGCAGCGGCATTCGACATACCGTCAGCACACGCCAGGATGATCCGGGCCCGTTCAGCGGCTCTTCGGTCCGAGGGCCCGGCCCGACGCAGCAACTCGGCACGCTCGTCCTCAGACAGCGAGATCACCACGGCGGAAGGCCCAGGATGCGACACCATAAAAGGGTATCAACTTACCCTCGTGATTTGTGGCGCATCACACTAGTGCTCTGACCGGGATGGTTCGCCGGGTTGCCGCTCGGAGTGGCCGCAATGTGACGAAGGCCGAGGGGCGGGCGAGCAAAACCGTTTGCGGGCGCAGCCCGGTGCCTGAGACCGTGCGGGTTCCCGCTACTGCCACGAGGCTCGGATGACGATCTACTTCTACGGTGCCGACGAAGTCCCGTACGGCTGCTTCTCCAACTTCTCTGTGCATAGCCTGGACCTCGACGGGCACGTGTGGCCGACCTCGGAGCACTACTTCCAGGCCCAGAAGTTCGTCGGCACCCGCCATGCCGATCTCATCCGTCGGGCCCGCACGCCGTTGCGTGCCGCTGAGTTGGGCCGTGACCCGTCCAAGCCGCTGCGGCGGGACTGGGACCGCGTCAAGGACGACGTGATGCGTCGTGCCGTGGCGACCAAGTTCCGAGCGCATGCGGACATCCGCGACATCCTGTTGTCCACCGCCGACGAAGAGATCGTTGAGGACACCACCACTGACCATTACTGGGGCCGGGGCAGGACCGGTACCGGCAAGAACATGCTCGGTCGGATCCTGATGCGCACTCGCAGTCAACTCCGCGCCGAAGTCCAAGGAAGCCGCGGTCACTCCGGATAGTGTCCTGTGAAGTGATCGCCCATGCCGTGCCCAGGAGGGTCGGCGGGCTGGTCAGGCTGCGAAGGCGACGGTGCGTCCGCCCCAGCGGAGGCCCTTCTCGCTACGGATGCGGGCGCGTTCGCGGCGTTGGGCAGCCAGGACGTCGGGGTGGCGGGCGTTGGCGTTGCGCCACCGCAGATAGGCGTGCAGCGCGCGGGTCTGGACCGTGTGATTCGGGTGGTTCGAGTTCGCCGGCGTGAACTGCCGCAGCGGTCCGAAGTGCGCCTCGATCGGGTTGGTCCAGGAGGCGTTGGTGGGGGTGAAGCAGAGGTGGACGTTGTTGTTCTTCGCCCAGCGGAGGATCTTCTTGCCGTTGTGGGCGGAGAGGTTGTCCAGGATCACGTAGACCGGGGCGCCGTCCGGGCGGGCGGCCCGGATCGACTTGAGTGCGGCCAGGGTGTTCGCGGTGCCCTTGCGGCGGCGGTTGACGCCCCACAGGGTGTCGTCGCCGACCGAGTAGCAGCCGTGGAAGTAGGTCACGCCGTGGGTGCGGTGGTAGGTCGCCGGGAGCCGGTCCCCGGCTGTCCTTGCTCGGCCCAGCAGTTGCCCGCGGTGGGGCGGATGCCGAGCGGGCCGAACTCGTCGACCGCGAACGTTCGGTCCGGGAAGTGCTCCAGGACGTGCTCGATCCGGTCCAGTTTGGCGTCGTACGCGGGGTCGGTGGACTCCTTCCAGGTCTTGGTGCGCTGGAAGGTGACGCCGCGTCGGGCGAGCAGGCAGCGCAGGGCCTCGCGCCCGATGCGGATCACCCGGCCGTGGACCCGGCGCAGGTAGGCCAGCAGTTTGCGGATGGACCAGCGGGTGAAGGGCTGGCTGAGCTTGGCCGGGCGGGTGGTGGCCGTCGAGACGACGAAGTCCTCGTCGTCAGGACTGAGCAGGCGGGGACGGCCTCCCGCCCACTGTGCGACATCCCGCGAGTTCTCCTGAGCCCCGCTGAGTGGTTGAGGCCGTGGCCAGGGGCTTCTTCCTCCTTCGGGTGTTCTGCCGGCCTGTGACGTAACTTCGGGATTCCTGAAGCGTTCTCAGTTCGTCCGACCGATCTGCGGTCCGGTCGAAGGCGAGGAGGCGCGAGTTGGTGGCGCTGGCGGTGGTGCGGGACCTGCGCGAGTACCGGGAGCCGGTCTCGGCGGAGGAGCTGGAGCGGTTCGAGACCGACGTGCTGGCCGGGTTCGTCCTGGCCCGGGCATCGGCCGGGCTGGCGGACGGCACGATCCGTGGCGACGTCGGGCACCTGGAGTAAGTGCGACCGTGGTTCGGCCGACCGCTGTGGGACATGGAGCCGGCCGACGCGGACGCGTACTTTGGGCGGGTGCTGCGAGGCTCGCCCAGCGGCACCCGCCTGGCCCGCTCCCAGGCGCTGAGCACGTACTTCCTGTTCCTGGAGCCGCGGCACAAGGTCGGGAGACTCGCCGCCGCAGGCATCCCCGCCCTGCGCGGCCGCACCGCCGCCATGCGCCAACTCGTCCTCCAGGCCCCACCCTCGGTGGTCGCAGGGATGCTCGGCTACCACTCCGTCCACGCCGAGGCCATCGCCGCAGAAGCCGGAGGAACCTGGAAGCACTACGCCCCCGGTGACCACTCACGGTGACATCAGCAGCCATCAGCACGGGGAACTCAGATCACCCGATCACAGATCCTTACCAGTACTGGACCCCGAGTAGGCCGGCTCCCGGGAGTGTCTCTCTCAAGCACCCCCGGGACTCCCGCCACGGCGCTGGCCCGAGGCGAATGCGCTCGCCCCGAGCGCCTCACTCAGCGATTCTGGATCCACCAGGTGATCCATCCCAGAATCGCGGCCCCGCCCGCCGACGCTAGCCCCCGGACTGCGCTGAACATCGCTGCGCGGCCGAGCCGTCGGACGATCCTCTTCTTGCCCGTCTCCCGCCCCATTAGGCCTCTCCTCTCGTTGAAGAATCCGATACTCGGATTCGACAACAGACCAGATCAGCGCGTCAGTAGTCTCGGACAGGCCCGGCCGCGTGCGGCCAGAGTCGGCCATGCTCGGCCACTTTCGGACGGCCAGCGTCGAAGGACAGAGGAGAGGAGCGTTCCTATGGGGGCAAGAGAGGAGCTGATTGAGGCATTCGCGGAGGATCTTCGGCAGTTACGCCAAGATGTTGGCCAGCCGTCGTTCCGCGACCTGGAGTCCTGCGCGGACAAGGTGGGAAGACCATTGCCACGCACCACCGCATCAGATCTCGTTCGCGGTCGTCGGCTCCCGCCGAAGTCGAACGTGGTCATCGCGTTCGTCATTGCCTGTCGACACTACGCGGAGAAGAACGGGATCCCCGTACCCGACCGCGCCCGAGAGGTGCACTCCTGGCAGGACGCCTGGGCGAAGGCATGGGCGGCGGGACTCAAAGAGTTGGAACGTCTTGGGGAACCCACGCCGCACACCCTGTCCGTCCCAACTCTGCACGGTGGTGGCCACTCCCCCCGACGAAACCAGTGGTGGATCCCGGAACGCCGAAGGTGCTCCTACCTGCTGATCGGCAGCAGTACCCCCGGCACTCCCTTCCACATGCTGCCCGGCGTTCGTCGCGACTGCGAGCGCATGGCCGCGGCGGTGGTCAGCGCCGCACCATGGATGTCCTTGACCGTCATGCTCGATCCGACAAACCAAGAGGCACACCGTGCGATCCGCGAAGCCCTGGCGGCCCCCTTGGAGCTTCTGGTGGTTCACGTCGTCGGGCACGGTTACCTCAACGAGTCCGCGCGCCTTTCCTTGATCATGGAGGACTCCCAAGAGGACAACCTGTTGCAGACATCCCTCGACCTTGAGGGCCTACTGACACAGGCGGGACAGCATTCACAAGAACGAGCAGTGATCCTCATCGTGGACACCGCGTTCGCCGGTGCCGTGCTCCCCAGTGCTCCGCTGACGCTGAAGCACTGGTTCGTCCTCGCTGCAACGGAGGCGAACGGGTTGGCATACGACACGTCAGGCATTGGCGGGGAAGGGACGTTTACCGCTGTGCTCGCTCGCCTGCTGGCCAACGGAATCACGGCCAGTCCCTACCCCCTCGTGACAGTGATGGATCTGGCTCAGGAGGCACGAGAGGCCGTCCTTCGGCAAGCCTCTGCAGTCCTCCAGACGGTCACATGGGGTGGTACTACAAGCACAGAGACACTCAGCCTTGCCTTCAATCACGCAAAGTGAGGGCCGGACGGCAACGGCTCGTCCGACAGTCCTTCAAAGAACCCCAGGTGATCCCCGGCCCGCACTGGCTCAAGGGCGGCGCCCTCCAGTCTGCGCCGACGAGCCCGGCCTGCCCGGACCGTTCGGCACCTGGACCGACGAGGCCGGCCAGGAGCAGGAGGAAGGCGAGACGGACGACGCTGAGCTGTCGTACTGACCAGGCGGCGTCGGGCACCGTGAGCTGCGCTTCCGCGCCGAGATGCGCGGCAAAAGTCGCACACTTGTCGATCAAGGACCAGCAGCGTCCCGTTGCATCGATGAACCGGACCTCCACGATGCCGGGGAACGGCTCATCGTCCACCCAGCGAACCGCCTCGCAGCGCAACTCAGGCACTCGGCCCCCATTCCAGAGCCGCGCCACCACGGCAACGACCGTCAGTATGCCCGAGAGGCCGACATCACTGACGGGACAGCCTTTAGGGCATCCGTTCGAGCTGAACGACGGACTGCCCATGGGAAGGGGACTGTCTGGTCTCCGTGGGCTCACGTACTCGCCGTTTGACCCTCCAGCTCATGGGATGTCTGTCAAGTCAGCGTGTTGAGATCGCGAGGGCGCGCGGCGCTCGATACAGGGGCGCCGTGGAACCAGGGTCAGTGATATACATCCACGGGATAAGGTGCGCCATGACTGAGCGCGACTACGACAAGCTCTACAACATCGTCGTCCCTGTGATGAAGGTCCGGGCCATGCCGGACAACACCGTACGGAACGAGGGCTTCGCTGGAACCGCCTTCCTACTTAAGGACGGCGAGGGCCTAGTGATGACCGCCCGCCACGTTGCCGAGCAGCTGACCCCCGGGGAAGCGGCTGTCCTCTTTCGAGGTGCAGATGGGGGTTGGCAGCCCAGGGCCTCGACAAAGTGAGGCCTCGTCCCATTTGTAGTGTATTGAGCCTGCGTTCTCGCCTGCGACCGGCAGGTGGGTGCGGGCCGAGACGCTGGAGGAGGACTTGCCGCCCGGCCCCGGCGATGAACTCGTCTATCTTGCTGGAGCAGTCTGCCGGGACACCGCTTATGGCCCCGTGACCACGACAGTCAGGCCCGCCGCTGGTAGTACTCCATGGCCCGGGTCGCCCCCGTCCTGGTCGACTACAGGGCGGCAAACACCCAACGCGCCAGGTCAGTTGGCCGCGAATGTGTCCTACTGTTCTGAAATGACTTGGATACCGCTGCTTGCCACGCTGGTCGGTGCCGTGATCGCGATGGGATCGGCGCTGTTGGTGGAGCGCAGGAAGACGCAACGAGAGACGACAGTCGAGTGGGGCAGAACACGACGGCAGCTCTATGCGCGGTTCCTCGCAGACCATGCCC
Source organism: Kitasatospora sp. NPDC052868 (assembly GCF_044547105.1). Taxonomy (NCBI): domain Bacteria; kingdom Bacillati; phylum Actinomycetota; class Actinomycetes; order Kitasatosporales; family Streptomycetaceae; genus Kitasatospora; species Kitasatospora sp. NPDC052868. Next base: position 24,096 of record NZ_JBITZW010000028.1, read on the forward strand.
AGGCGGGCAGTGACCTGCGCAATATTGCCGCTACGCTTGGCTTGGATGCGAGCGAGAGGTACCGGCAGACACGAGCGGCCTACGCACACTGCTACACGTCTCGTCACGAGCTGGAACTTCTCGCCCCAGCGCCGTCGTCGCTCTAGCCGAGGAATGCAGTGGGGCAGTCCGAATGATGCGTGACGCCGTTAGCGCCGGAGCGCGAATCGACAGCGATCAGTTCGAGGAACTAACACGCAGGTACCTGGACCTGCGCCTACAGACGAGGGATGCCATGCGTTCAGACATCTGGTCTGACAACGCCTGACGACGGTACGGATCGAAGCTGCTGCAGCAGGGGCCTCCGCCACCAGCGTCGACCTGTTCCCCGACCGAGTGGCCCTTGAGCCCAGTGGTCGCAGGGCTTCGGCAAGGTCGGCAGTCCGGTTTGTGACGATGCGACAGTTGGTGGTAGTCCCGGCAGCAGGGCAGGCACGGCCGTCCAAGATCATGGAGTTCTCGACGCCCCGTCATCCGAGTGGAGGACCGTGCCTGCCGACGCATCATCGCCGATCCCGCCTGCCCTTGACCGGCTCCGCGAGCATCCCGAGGTGGTGCCTGAGGAAGTCCCGGGCCTGCTTGATCGGCTGGCCGAGGTGCCGGACCCGCGCGATCCGCGCGGAGTGCGACACCGGCTGGCCGTCGTGCTCGCGTTCACCGCATGTGCCGTGCTGGCGGGAGCGACCTCGCTGCTGGCCGTCGGCGAGTGGATCGCCGACGCCCCGGTGCACGTGCTGGAGCAGGTTGGCGTACGCCCCGATCCGCTGCCGTCCCGGGTCGTCCGCCCGGCTGCTCGTTCCGTCCGCCGGGCTGCCCGCCGGCGGCCCCGTCCGTCATGTGGAGCCTGTCCCTGCGGGGTGGGTCGCGGTATACGAGGGCTACTTCCTCGGCGACCAGACCACCCAGCAGGCCGTGCTCCACGACACCCCGGAGCTCGCTGCCTGCAGCATCCTCCAGGCGCACCTCCACGGCCTCTGACCGGACCGGCCCGCGCCGTCGTGTCCACGTGGCCGGGCCGGTCGTTGGCCGGTCATGACCCCACCAGAGTTGATGCAGCTGCCGCACCAGCCGTACGTCGACGCGGTGGTCCGGGCGGTCGGTGAGGCCGGCTACCCGACGGGCCCGGACTCCTTCACCGAGTACGACAGATCCGACGGCGAGCTGATGTGGCTGGAGGCGTCCGTCGACCTCGGCTCCGCCGGGTTCGATCAGGACGACGATGACGACCCGGAGGATCTCGTGAGGGCCGGGCTGGCGTGGAAGCAGACCACCGGCTGGCTGGTCGGCGACTACGACGGGCGTGGCGGCTACGAGCACGTCCAGCCGGTCTTCGCCCCTGGTGCAGTGCTGCCGACCCCGGAAGCCGTCGCCGCGGCCGTCCGGCAGCTGTTCACCGGCGGCCTGCGGTACCGGCAGACCGCCGACGACACCCCGCCGACCGAAAAGGCGCTGCCGGACGCGGTGGCCGAGGCGCTGGAGGTCGGCGACATCACCGCCGACCTCGCGGCCCGGCTCGCCGCCTACTGGCCAGCCGTCTGAGCACCAGGTGGCCGACGCCGCGCACCGCCGCCTGACCGGCCCCGCCGTCGGCCCCCTCTACACCGCCCCTGGAACGCGCCGGGCCCAGTGGCGGGCGATCAGTCCGTGACCTCCTCCACCTCGCTGAGGTCCTCCACCCCCACCGGCCGCAGCCCGTCGAACCACACCCCCACCCCGAAGGGCTCGCAGGCCGGCGGTGCCCCCTCCGCGAACCGCAGCATCCAGCCGTCGGCGTAGACGTTCACCTCCGGTGTGTCCAACCCGGCCTGATTCTCCGTCATATCCCATGCTGCGCAGACGAACCGCCGGGCTTCCTCCACCGCCTGCTCCAGGTGCGTCAGCACCTCCCTGAGCAGGTCGAGATCCACCGCCCCGACGTCCTCGCCAGCCTCCAGCATCACATTGACGTTCACCGCCCACCGCTCCGGCTCGGCCACTCCCCACACCGTCAGCCCACCCGGCCCGTCGCTCACCCGCACCAGCGGCCCCACACCCTGCACCATCCCCGCCTCCTCGTCGCCCCGCCACCGTACAACCGGGCGACGGCCACGGCACGGTGGGGCCGCCGCCGGGAGCCGGACCCCGGGCTCTCGAAGCCGTCCCGGCCTGGTGCTGCTCGCCCCCCTGCGCTGCTCGGCCTCCTGTCCCGGTTCGGTCCGCTGCCGCCCTCGGCCTGGTGCTGGTCGCCGCTCGGTCCGGTTTCCCGGCTCGGCTCGTTCCGCAGGTCCGCCGCTGGCCGCCGGCCCGACATCCGCGGCACCGTCCTCCGCCGGCCAGCCGCTGTTCCACAGCGTTCGGCTCGGACACCCCCGCAGGCCCGGGTGTCGCGGCGTCGCCACGTCGGGGCGTCCGGGACCGTACACAGCCCGGCGGTGGCCGGGTTCTCCTCGGCGGCCAGGAGCAGGTCCGCCACCGCCCCGTCGACGGCGGCGGGCGGGAGTTGCTGCGGCGGGGTGGCGGGGGCCTGTGATGCCGGGGCTGTTGCGGGGCGGGGCCGGCTTTCGTCCCGGGCCCGTTTCCGCAGTCGGGCCGGTATTTGTACTGGTTGGGGGGATGGCGTCCTGCCCGGTCCGGCGGGCTCGACCGGTGTCCGGATGCGTCGGTTCAACGGTCGACCGATGCTGGGTGTGTGATCGAGGCCAAGGGACACAATGGGCAGGTCAGCTTCGACGGGGAGTACGTGACGATCACCCGCAAGGGGTTTCTCGCACGCGCGTCGGTGGGCAAGGGCGAGAAGCGCATCCACGTCTCGCAGATCGTCGCCGTCCAGTGGAAGCCGCCCGGGGTGCTCGTCAACGGCTTCATCCAGTTCACTCTGGTCGGCGGGCTGGAACGGCGCTCCGGGTTCGGCGCCCAGACCGCGAGCGCCGTCAAGGACGAGAACAGCGTGGTCGTCATGAAGAACCAGGCACCGGCCTTCGAGGAGTTGCGCGTGGCCGTCGAGGACGCGGTCGCCAGTCTCCACCGCTTCGCGCCGCCTGCCGTACCCGCTGCCCCGGCGGCCACCGGCACCGCGGGTGGCTCGCTCGCCGACGAGCTGGCCAAGCTCCAGCGGCTGGCCGACTCCGGCACCCTGACCCCGGACGAGCTGGCCGCTGCAAAGGCCCGCCTCCTGGGCACTATCGGGCAGCCGCCAGCCACAGCTTGAACCGCTGTCGCCGGGGAAGCCGCGGCCGCGGAGGCGAAGCGCCCCCACGCCTGGTGGCGCCGGTCCTGACCCGCCCTCACCCCGGTGCAGGCCGCTGACCTGCACTGGGGAGTTTCGTCCCGGGCCGGTGAGTTTCACCCCGGAGCTGCCGGTGAGTTTGCCCGCCAGGGGCCGACTGCCCCGGGCTCGGAAACTTTCCATCGCAGGTCAGAGGCGGTGAGTTTCGCCCCGGCGTGGTCCGTTCGAGTGGCGGCCGGGTTCGGCGCGGCGGTCGGGCGGGCAGAGCCTTCGGCATGACGACTCCCACCCGGCCCCACCGTCGCCGTCGCCGCCGTCCGTCTGCACCGGCCGTGCCTGCTCCCGCTCCCGCTGCCGCGGTCCGCGCCGCCAGGCCGCCGATCCCGGCCCGCCGGCGCGCCGTGGGCGGGTGCTGCCGGACCTGGTCCAGCGAACACATCTATCCGGGCGGCCAGGTGGTCCGGACTACCTGGCACGAGCCCGCCTGCACGACCGGGAGCCGGCCGTGAACGCCCCCGCCGAGCAGGCCCCTGCCGACCGGTTCGAGCCCGGCAGCACGGCGGTGCGCCGCGACGTCTACGCGGGCCGGGTCTGGACCGCGATGCCGCAGCGGGTCCTCGACGACACCGGCGAGATCCTCCAGCTCGCCTACTGGCCCGGCATCACCTCGCTCGCCCCGACCACCTGGATCGACTCCCTGCGCACCGGCGACACCGCGCTGCGCGAGAGCGGACTGCACCACCTCGCCGCCGGCACCTGGACCCTCGCCCCCTACTGCTGGACCGGCACCGCGCTGCGCAGCACCTTCCTGACCGGGGAACACTTCTCGGTGCACCGGTTTCAGGACGCCGGCACGGGTGAGCCGCTGCGCTGGTACGTCAACTTCGAGCTGCCCCACACCCGCGGCCCGGCCGGCATCGACACGTTCGACCTGTTCGTCGACCTGGTGGTGGAGCCGGACCTCTCGGCCTGGTCGTGGAAGGACGAGGACGAGTACGCGCAAGGCCGACGCCTGGGCCTGGTCGGCGACGACCTCCACACCCTGGTCGAGCAGGCCCGCCAGCGCGCGCTCGGACTCCTCCAGGACCGGGCCGGCCCTTTCGCCGACCCGTGGACCACCTGGCTGCCCGACCCGGCTTGGCCACTGCCGACCCTGCCCGGCGGTGCGGACGGCACGCCTGCGCACTGACCGCCTGCGGGCCGTCCTGGTGGTCTCCGCGCTGGGCCGTTCCGTACCTTGATGGCCTTCCAAGGTATCCGTTCGATAGCCGGGGAAGGCCGGGTAGCGGCGCTCCCACAGCGGCTTGCGGCCGCCCTGGACGGCCTCGATGGTGCCGGCCCGCATCCCGGCCGGGAGCGTGGCGGTGGCCCGGTACCGGGCGTAGGCGTTCAGCTTGGCGGTGAGGCGGGGCCCGCCCATGGTGGCGCGGTCGACCTCGACGAACGCCCGGTTGGACACCCGTCCCCCGTCGGGGGCGGTGCTCCCGTAGTGGAGCAGGCCGTCGGGGCGCACGGTGCCCTCCTTCCCCTCGGCGAAGCGGTGGGTGATCTCCGGGACCAGGTCGAACGGCCCGTAGGAGTCACCGCGGGTGCGGGCGTCGGCGAGGAACACCAGGTGCGTGCGGACGACGGCGAGCTGGTGGTACAGCGTGAACTTGAAGGCCTCCCTGTCCCCGGGCAGCCGGGGCGCGGGGATGTCCGCCAGCTCGGGGAACGCGGCCGCGATCCGCGCGCCGTGCTCGGTCAGGAACCAGCCCTTCGCCCGCCCCGACCGCGGCAGCACCAGCTCCTCGGCCAGGCCCTGCTCGCGGAGCCTGCGCAGCCGGCTGCGCATCTTCTCGATGCCGCTGTCCGGGGCGTGAATGCGGCGCAGCTGCTCGGCGGTGGCGATCCGGAACTGGAACAGCGAGGCCACCACGGCCCAGGTGATCTCCACCTCCCGCGTCTCGCTGTCCGGCTCCGCACCCGTCCTTGCCCTTGCCGTGGTCTTCTTCGTGGTGCTGTTGTCCGTCGCCATCGGGGGTGCCCTTTCGGCTGGCGCGGGGCCGGGTGCTCCGCGCGGTCGCCGAACTGAACCCCCCGCACCTTGGCGGATCCCTTGGCGATCAACCCGTCTGCGGCAACGATCACGTAGCGGCTGCTACCAAGGTGATAAGCCGTCAAGCCTCCAGCCTTGGAAAACACCTTGTTGCCCTGCCTCCAACTTCGGAGATGGCCCCGGGACGCCTTGACGAATGTCTTGATGTCGGGGCCGGACCCCTTGATGGCGGGTCAGGACTGCCGGAATGCGGGCTGGACGCTCAGCACGTGCTCAGCCGGCCGGTGCTCCTCGTACGAGGCGATGGTCCCGGATCGCCGCGCCCTGTCGGCGCTCCCTCGCCTGTTCCAGAGAGTAGGGAGCAGGCCAGATCCGTGCCGGCCTCCAACGTGCCGGCCTCGGTGCGGCACGCCCGGGCCTTCGCTGCGATCGGTACTCCCGCCGCAGATCGCCGTCTCTGGGTCCATTCGACGGCGTTCCGCACTCATGCAATGCCAGAAGCCATCGCACCGTGACCAGCTCTGTCCCTCGACTGGTCGGCGGGGGCTCAGTGCCATGACGTGCAGATCGTCTTGCCGCCATTGGTCCGGACCGCGCATGCACGGACCGTCGCGGTGTCCGGCCAGTAGTACATGTTCCCGTAATTGGAGCCGTAGGTTTGGAAGAGCCCGAGCCACTGCTGCCAGGTCTTGCCGCCGTCGTACGAGCGGTCTATCCACCCCTGGTAGAGACCGCAGCCGGAGGCGACTTGGAGGCGTGCCCACGCGTACCAGTAGCCGCTGTTACGGCCCGAACGGAGTTGCAGCGTCGCGCACCCGGGGTCGTTCCTGTCGGCGTCGGTGTCTGTGCGGTCGAAGGAGAAGGTTCCGGGGTCGGTGTTGTCGCACTTGTAGCCGGACCCACAACTCAGAGCGGCGACGGCCGGTGCCGCCGTGTCCGTGGTCGGCTTCGCGTCGAGGGTCTTCGCGGACGCCGTGCCAGCCAGCGGTATGAGCACCATGCCGAGGGATGCCGCGACGAGTCCCAACTTCTTGATCACGATCGTTGCCCTTCCGTTGCCCAGATCGTGGGATGAAGGAAACATGACATTCACTCGCGCCAACCCGGGGGTCGAATGTGCAGGACTGTCTGACTATCGCCCGACTGTGGCCGGATCGCCGAGCGGCGGCGAGCCACGCCCTCCAGCTCGGGGAAGGTCACGGCGATCCGTACGGCGTGCTCCGTCAGGAAGGCTCGACGCTGCTCGTCGGCCGGATGCACCGTCACCCGTCGGCCGAGCTCCGCGTTGAGGTACACCGCGATGCGGCTCCACTGCCCATCCGGCTCTGGCAGGACGTCCCCGATGCCTTCCGCCGCACGCCCCAACATCTCCTGGAGCGCCTCGGCGCCCCAGTTGCTCTCGCCGGACCCCACCCCGAAACTCATCCCGCCAGTATGCCGCCGAGCGCATCGACGGTCCCAGTCGACCAGGTGCCGGTCCTCCCGGCTCCCGGCAAGGCGGCCCCGGAGTTCGGCCAGGTGCCCTTCGGCGACCCAGTCGGGACGGGTGTGTCAGCGAGCAGGGATGCCGATGAACGCAGCTGTCACGGCGAGGTGGTGAACAGCGCTGCGACTCGCTTGCGGAGGCGCACCCACCAGTTGGACGCTACGGCCTCGGTGGTGAGCGGGTCGGCCTCCTCGTGTGCCTGGTCGGCGGCAGCAGTTGCGGCCTTGCGGTCGCGCTTGGCGAGCATGCCCGCGTGAACGGCCAGCACCCGCTCGTGCTCCCACACCATGCCCAACGGCCAGTCGGCCCTGCAGGCCGGGAGCAGCTCCACCAGCCGGGCCCAGCCGCGGAACTCGGCCACTGTCCGGGACTCGCTCCCCTCCTGGGTGTCCGCTGCGGCGTCGTAGCACTCGACGTACAGGCCGGGGGCGAGCCCCACAACAGCGGTGTAGCGCTGGCGGTGGTGGTCGATCTCCACGGTCCAGCCCTCACCGCGCCAGACCGAGAAGTGCCGGTTCTCCTCGCCGCTGTGGTTCGCCAGCCAGTGGGCGACGGTGAACCGGCTCCAGGCCTCGGCGGCGCCGATACTTGGGAAGGCCACCCACTGGCTGTTCTGGTCCCCGAGCAAGGTCTCGCGCAGGACCCCGAAGACGCTGTGCCGGCCGAACGGCCCGAGTTCGGTGGACACGACCTGGGTGAGCTCACCTCGGTAGGGCAGCTCGTGGACGACGGTGCCGTTGTTGATGGCGTCGGCGAAGGCGGGGTTGGCGTGGAAGCGGCCGTTGACCGTGCCCTGCAGGTACGGCTGGGTGTCGCGGGCGGCTTGGTCCTGGGTCGGCATTGCGATTCCTCTCTGTACGGCGCGGGGCGTGGTCGTCCCGGATGGTGATATCGGAGCCGGGCAGCGAGACCGGTCCGGCCGGGCGCCGTGGCGCGTTGGTGTGCTCCTACCGATGGTGGCCTTCTGATGCCTGCGAGCGGGGGTGATTGGCGCATCTGTCGGCGCTCGGCGGTTCGGCAGGCCGGGGGATGCGGTCAGCGTGCGGAGCGGTCGGTGATGATCGCGATCACCAGGGCGTCCAGGGTCAGCAGGATCTCGTGGGCGGACTCGTCCGAATGGCATGGCGCTCAGCCAGAACCAGCGCGACAAGGTCGAGCCGCGGATCCGCGCAGCCATCCACCGCCCGCGAGGCCGGCATCTCCCGGTCTCCGGCCTCGCTCTACCGAGCCTGGGACCATATCGAGGACGAGCTCGAGCAGCGTCGCGGCTTGGCGCCGGGACCAGGCGGACCAGACCGCGAAGGAGATGACCCAGACCGCGGTGCTGCGCGCAACGGAGGACCGGGCCTTGCCTGGGGGCGTGCCCTCCTCGCAAACGCGGCAGCTACCGTGGCCGAAGCCGACGACCGGGAACGGGAGCGTGCCCACGAGGATGGAGACCCCGGCCAGTACTACCGCGTGCGACAGCCTCTCAAGGAGTCAGCCCTGGCCGAGGTCGACGCCTTCGCCGCCTCGCATCCGCAGGTCATCGAGGCACGGAATGCGAGAAGGCCGTCAGGACCTGCCGCTTCCTGGATACCGGCCGACTGCGCCGGCCGCGCAACGGCTGAAGGCCTGCCACCGGGGAACGGTGGCGGGCCTTCTGCGTGCATGCTCGACGGCGGATCCGCTGCTGCAGCACGGCTACGCCGCTGGTGACCACCTGCGGTCACCATCCGGCTGGACACCACGACGAACTGACGACAGGTGAATAGGCAACCTCACCAGTACGGTAGCCGTTGAAGTCCACCTCTCCTACTCCTCCAACGGAGCGTCCTCCTCGTCGTCGTAAGGCTCCTCGGGCGGGGGCGCGAGCACCATCGGCCAGTCGTCGTAGGTCGCGATCAACTCGTCCAGTGGAATGTCCAGACTGGTGGCGAAGACGGCGGTCCCCTCGGACAGTCGTACGGACGCATCCGGAGCGGCTGCTGTCTGCGCACGCAGGACCACCACGGCCTCCGGGTCGACGGCCGACCGGTCGGTGAAGTCGGCGGGGTCCACGCGGACCGCGAGCAATGTGCCCGGGTAGAGGGCGACGGCGACCGACAGTTGGCCGCCGTCGCGTACGTGCTCGACCCAACCGTCGGTCTGCAACAGGCAGGCCCACCCGTTCACCTCGTGGCTGTAGGTATCGAGCCGGGCCACGGCGCGCTCCCCGGGAGTGCCCTCGGGATCAACGACGAGGACGGCGACGGGCACGTCCGGTTCGTCGGGGTCCAGGCCGGAACGTACGTACAAACGAGCCATCGGCACCTCCAGGTCGCAGCAGGTCGGGCACCAGTACACACCCCGCCAACGACACTGCGGCAACGGGCCAGTGTCACGTAGGGCCCTGGGATTCCCGACACGCCAGACGAGTCCAGGCGACTACAGGTGGTCACTGTCGTAGTGCCCTGCCTCGAGAATTGGCGACAGTTGAATAGACGACCTCACCAGTATCAGGCCCGGCAGCGTACCCATCGAAGCCGATCTCGCGGTGCGTGCCCTGGGCCGGGGACGCCTTTTCCGACGGCCGGGCGGAGGACGGACGCGCTGGGAAGGACCGGTTCGAGCTCGACAGAGCGGTGGTTCAGCGATTGAAGACATGGGGCAGCCGTCCGTCAGCAGGAGACCCGCCCCTGGCGGCGGCATGGTCGGCGAGAGTGCGCAGCTGTGCGGGGGTGAGCCCGGCCAGGTCACGGAAGTCACGGGTCATGTGCGCCTGGTCGTAGTAGCCGCACAAAGCCGCCAGATCGGCCAGCGACCGGCGGGTGCCGGACGGCAGGGTGAGCGCCCGCTGGAACCGCAGGATCCGGCTGACTGATTGCGGCGGCAGTCCGATCTGCTCTCGGAACAGCACCTGCAACCGTCGGCTGCCGCGGCCCGTGGCAACAGCCAGATCTTTGGCGGATAGCTGCCCGTGACAGGCACGCAGCCGACTCCACGCCTCGGCGACGACCGGCGAGGGCGGCGATGCGTCCGCCATGCGCCGCGTCAGGGCGCTGTCGATGACCGCCCAGCGCCCTTCCCAGTCCGGTACGGCGATGAGCTGCTCGGTGGTCCTCGCTGACCAGCCGGTGCCCAGCACCTCGTCCGGGTGCATGTGGCGGTTGGCCAGGTGGTGCAGCGGCAGCCCCAGGCACATGTACGCGCCGAGCGGAGTGAACTCCACCTCGACCGACTCCGCAACGCCCTCGTATCCCCCTTTCACCGATGATGTCTGCAGACCGGCGAGCATCGCATGCCACGTAGTCCGCTCCGCCAGGACGCCCCGGGTGCATTCGAGCAGGCGCAGGGGATCTCCCCAACCCAGGATCAACGTGACTGTGGCGGAGGGGAGAGTGAGCCTGACCGGTCTCGGCCCCGCAGTGCGATGACCTCGGTACATCACGATCTGAGCGCGTAACCGCTCGGGTGCGCGACGTTCCGCGTACCCGCCCGTGTTCCTCGACTCCATGGCCGTTTCAACCTCCATCTGCGGCCCTACGCGAGAGTGCGCGTCGCTCCGGTGAAGAGAGTGCGCCTTCGTACAAGTCGGGGGAACAGGCTCTGCAGCAATCTGGACACACGCCACACGGCGCCCCCGGAACGCCCCGTTAGAGGAGTCCGAATGCTCAGGAAGATCATCGCTAGCGCAACCGTGACCACCGTGGCGGCCGGGGCGGTCCTCATGGGGTCCGCCGGTGCGGCCTCCGCCGCCCCGCTTTGGTGCGGGAGCTGGCTGAAGGAGCCCTCCAGGGCGACAAACATTTCTCCGGTGCCCGGAACGCAGGCGTCCGTCACGAGCCCGAGCAACGGCTACATCCGCGTCAACCAGGGCACGTACGGCGGAAAGTGGTACGCATGGGCCAAGCTGTACAACGGCTGGCAGGGTGATCTCGTCGCGCTGATCTGGGTGAATCAGTCGAACAAGGCGACCTACCAGTGCGGCTCTCGAGACGGGTCAACCGACTATTCCCTGGACTACACCGCCGGTGTCGACGATGCGCACGCATACAAGGTCCAGGCCAAGCACTGGCACAACGGCGCCGTCTCGTACGGCTCGACCGTCGTGTGGCGGTAGCACACGACGGCCGCCCTGGCCCGACGGAGAGTCAGTTGCCGTCGGCTTCGGCAAGGGGGACGCGAACCCCCCACCGGTAGCGGGTTCGCCGCCCGGAAGGTGCGCACGTGTTGCGAGGAGCCGGGTCGCGGGATGCAGTCCGTCGCCGTGTGTGCGCGACCCGGGCCCGGCCGAAACCCCGAACGGGAATCAGTCATGTCGTAGGAGGAAACCAGTGCTGAGGAAGATCATCGCTAGCGCGACCGTGACCATAGTGGCGGCCGGGGCGGTCCTCATGGGATCCGCGGGTGCGGCCTCCGCCGCCCCGCTTTGGTGCGGGAGCTGGCTGAAGGAGCCCTCCAGGGCGACAAACGTCTCCCCGGTGCCCGGAACGTACGCGAACGTCGGAGGACCCACCTACATCCGCGTCAACCAGGGCACCTACGGCGGGAAGTGGTACGCGTGGGCCAAGATGTACAACTACGATCTCGACTCCGTGGCTCTGATCTGGGTCAACCAGTCGGACAAGGCGGTCTACCAGTGCGGTAACCGGGACGGCGTACGGGAGTGGGCCCAGGACTACACCGCCGGCGTCGATGACGCACACGCCTACAAGGTGCAGGCGAAGTACCAGCACTCGAACGTGTTCTACGGTCCGACGGTCGTCTGGCGATGAGCGAAGCCGATGACCCCCTCGCGTGAGCAGCTGAGTTTCGTCGGCGCTGATGTCCGTGAACCGGCTCCTGGCGCTGACGACCGCGACCCTGCGATGCCGCACCGGAAGGAGACCGTGAAGCAGCGGCGAGTCTCATCGGTACTACCGGCCACAGTGATCTCTCTCCTGCTTCTCGTGTCGGCCGCATGCACCACCGCGCCGAAGGCCGAGACGGCGGCTGACGCTCCCGTGATCACGCAAGGGGCGGGATCCGCAGGCCTTCTCGCGCTTCCCCTGGACGCCTATGAACTGCCGGACGAGGACTACCTCCAGGTGCAGCGGGCGACCATGCACTCGCTGCGTGATTGCATGGCCTCTTTCGGACTGACTCTCAGCGTTCCCGAGGTCTCCGCTTCCCGGTACCCCAGGCATGCGACCGCGCTCGGCTGGCTCGGTGCCCACGAGGTCGAGCGCTACGGATATCGAGGGCCGGCGAACTTCGCGGACGACATGGCAGCAGCCGCCCGACGCGGAAGTAGACCCATAGTCGTCCCCGAAGACCAGATCGCGGTATTCGAAGGGAGCGTTCCCCGGTTTCGGGGGGAGACGGTGCCCGAGGGAGGGTGCGATGGGAAAACCCGCCGCACCCTCAACGGCGGAGAGGTCTCGATACCGATCGACGGACTCGACTCCACCGTTCCTCCCGAACGATGGCTCCATGTCCTGGGAGCTCAGGCCGGGGACCGGGCGCGGTCCGACGCGCGGTTCTCCTCCACGGTACGGTCATGGAGCGAGTGCATGCGCGACCGGGGATTCCGGTATCAGAATCCCGACCAGGCGATGAGCGATCCTCGGTGGAGCACCGGCGAGGACGGCGCAGGCCAGTCGCCTTCCCGGGACGAGATCGAGACCGCGGTCGCGGACAGGGACTGTCGGGACAGGGCGAATTTCTCGGGAGTCGCGAAGTTCCTGATGGCTCAGTACGAGAACGAGATGATCAACTCGCAGGGTCATCGCATCCGCGAGGTTTCCGACCTTCTGAAGACCCGGGCCATGAATTCATCCAGGATCCTCAGTGCCCGCTGATGAACTTGGATGCGTGATGCCGGTGCTGTCGGGGGCGGCGGCGCGTGATCGGGTCGGTCCGGGCGAGGCAACGGTCGATCAGGCGGCGACTGCCACCGAGGTGAGCGTTCTCCTCGCCGAAGGCCGCTACGAGCAGGCGGACGCCGGAGCCCGGGAACTGCTGCAGAGCCATGTGGGGGTCTGCCGCGCCTCCGGATACCAGCTGCTGGCGGCAGCGGCGGTGGCGCCGGCGAGGCCGGCGAGCTGCCCCCGCAGGAGGTCCGCCACCGCGTCGCCCTGGCACTCATCGGTCTCCACGGCGACGGATCCGACCCGGCACCGGGCGTCATGCACAAGGTCGCGCAGACCGCCGCCTACGCCGAACTGCTCGACGGACGACCTGAGCTGGCCGCCCGGCTGGGCCCGTGCGCGGCGTCTGGAAGCACTGCCGAACGCGGCGCAGCAGGACACGGTGTCTACTCCCTGAGCGGGTCCCGGATCGTCGACATGGTCCAGGTAGGTGTACAGCGCGGCGGCCGGCCTCATCGGCACCCCCGTGGGCTGTTGCCATTTCGTCAGCGTCAGTTCCTTGGTGTCGACGAGGGCCCGCAGGCCTTCGCGTACGGCGGCGGTGTACGCCGAACCGGGTTCGCTCAGGCCACCCTTGAGCTCGGCGACGTCCGCGACGCTGTCCGCCAGCGTGAGCTGCCAGCCCCGGTAGCGGGTGTCGATCACCTCCAGGGCGACCATCACCTCGGACACCGCGCTGCGCGTGGCGGCGACGTCGACCGCCTCGCCGGCCAGGTCCTCACCGAGGCGGAACGCGAACTCGCTCTCCACCCACGGGGAGATCAGGTCGGCCATTGCGAGGTCGCCCCGTGGGGAACGGCCATGTAGTCGAGGAGGACGCCGGAGTCCGGTTCGTCGATGCCCATCTGCCGGCGCATCGCCTCGGAGGTGAGACCGACCTTGTGGCCGATCGGCCGGGCCCCGGCCGCGATCCGGTGCGCCAGGCCGGCGCTCTGGATCCGGTAGGCGTCCGCCAGGTCCAGGCCCGGGTGGCGCAGGGCCAGCGTCTCAATCGGCTCGGCGGCACGTTCGGCCTGCCACAGGGCAGCGGCTTCCCGTTCGGTCCAGGCCGGCGCGGCGCCGTCCGCGCCCCAGCCGACGAGGACGGCGCGCCCGCCGGGGGCGGCGCCGGGACGGGCCACCTTCGCCAGCAGCGGCGCAGGGCCGGCGGACTCGCCGCCGCTCGGCCGGTCCGGGGTGCCGGGCGGCGAGGCGGAGGGGCCTTGGGAGCGTGCGGACATGGCGTCCCCCAGGTGTGAGGTCCTGGTGCAGCAGTTCTGCACCGGTGGCCATCACAGCCCGGCGGGCACCGAGAGCGGCAGGGCTCACGAGGGGGCCGACGGATCGACGACGGGCCCACGCGCCCGGGGCGGCCGGGCCCGGCCGCCCCGGGGAAGGCGCGCTCAGGTCAGGGTGCGCCCGTCGACGTAGCGGGAGACGACCAGCGGCAGGAAGTCCACGCAGTGGCCGAGGCCGGTCACGTCCTGCACACTGCGGACGACCGCGAGCCGGTCCAGCTCGGGCTCCACGCCAGGGGCGCGCTCCTCCTCGGCCAGGACCTCGTGGTGCTTGAGTCCCAGAGCGGCCGAGACCGGCGGGGCCAGGAAGTGGACACCGAGGTTGCCGTACTCGCCGCGGGTGACGCCCCACGCACGCATGTCCTCGGGATCGGCGACAACGCCGATCTCCTCCAGCAACTCCTGCGCGGCGTGCCGCCGCAGCGCCGCCACGTCGAGGCTCTGTCCTTCGGCCGGCGGCTCCGCCGACCCACCGGGCAGGGCCCACCGTCCCGGATGCACGGTGAAGCCCGAGCTCCGGCCGACGATCAGCCCACCGTCCTCCACCGGCTGCAGCACGGTGACGAAAATCGACGCAGGCAGCCAGGAACAGCCCTCGACCCGGCGCAGCGCCCGGTAGCGGTAGGTCGCCGGGGCCCACGACAGCACCAGAGCGGAGCCGTCGGCCTGCTCCTCGACCCCGACGCAGGCCACCGCCGGGCCGTCGAACAGCGCAGGCTGCTGGGCCACCGCCTCGTCCCAGAACCGGTCCATGGCCGCTCGCTCCTCGGGCGACAACGAGGGGATGGCAACCTGCTCTAGGCGCAGCGCCCGGGCGTCGAAGAACTCAACAGCGGCATCGGTCACCCGACCATCGTGGCAGACCATCCGACCCCGTCAGCGCATCCGGCTCGGCTCTGCTACCTTGCCCCGCCGGCCGCCCCGCTCCACCCCACCCAATGCCTTCCGTACCACCGGCCCCACCAACCACAATCCGTCCCCGGGAGCCTTCCGCCCACAGAAGCCGGCCAGGCTTGCCGCGTGAGCCCCCCGCGCCGCCTGTCAGCCCCCTCGTCGGCCCTCCCCCCGGCGCCCCGCTCTGCGCTGTGATGGCATCCGACCACCGGGGCCCGTACGCCGCCCGGCCGCCTCGGGCCCTGAGGCGACTCCAAGGGGGGAAGTGGACATGTCGATCGCCCTGACCGCCAACGCCCGCGTGGTGGCCGTTGTCGCTCACCCGGATGACGACGTGCTGATGTTCTACGGCACGCTGCGTGCCTGGAGCGACGCGGGCGCGAGCGTCACCGTCATCGTCGCCACCCACGGAGCCAACGGCGTGTCCGTCGCCGACCGCGCCGCCGGGATCACGCTGACCACCACCCAGCGGCTGCGGGAACTCCGGGCCTGCTACCAGGACACCGGCATCACCGTGGAGTGCCTGGGCTTCGAGGACGGCGCCCTGGAGGCCGACCACACGCTCGTCACCGCCATCGAGACAGCTCTCACCCGGCTGCGCTGCACCGTGCTTCTCATCCACGCGCTCCACCGCGGCAACGACCACCAGGACCACCAGGCCGTCGCCCGCGCCGCGCTGAACGCCGCTGCCCGGGTACCGACCTGCACCACGATCCTGCACGGCAAGCCGCACGCCCCCCACCACGACTTCACCACCACCGTCCTCGTCGACATCACCCCCTACATCGACGACAAGGTCAAGGCCCTGCAGACCCACGCCTCCCAGGCCGGCCGGTACTACCTGACCGAGGACTACACCCGCTGGCGCGCCACCGGAGCGAACCGGTCCCTCCTGCCCGCCCGGGCTGGCGGCGAGCGCTCCTTCGAGGAACTCGCACCCTCGCTGCTCCTGCTGGACCCGTCGGCCCACCCGGTCTGCTGACACCCGCCCCCGTCCCGACGACCAGCGCACGGTCACCCGAAACCCGCTCGACCCCACGAGAGGTGGATCATGCCCGGACTCACAGCCGTCATCGCCGCCGGCGTCGGCAGCCGCTTCTTCCCTATCGGCAAGACGACCCCCAAGCGCATGCTCCCGGTCTGGAACCGGCCCCGGCTGTCCTGCACCGTCGCCGACTGCATCGCCGCCGGCGCCGACCGGATCGCCGTCGTCACCGCCCCCGGCGAGTGCACCCGCCAGGTCCGCCACTTCCTCACCCCTGACCCGGAGATGGAACGCTACTTCGCCGCCCGCGGCTGGCAGCACAAGTACGAACCGATCGCCCGCCCGGTCCCCTCCGAGATCACCGTCATCGAGCAACCGCGCGACACCGGCCACTACGGCACTGCCCTGCCACCGATGTGCGCCGCCGAGTCGATCGCCGGCGACGACTTCCTCCTCGTATCCGGCGATGACCTCTTACTACGCCTCGACCAGGGCTCGGACCTGGCGGACCTCGTCGCAGCCCGCCGCAGCGCCGGCACCACGGGCGAAGACATCCCCGCAGGCGCGGGGAGCAACTGGCCGAGATCCGGAGGAGTGTGGACGTCGGAGGGCCATCCCCGCGGGCGCGGGGGTTGTGGCTGCTGGTGGTCGGGTGTGCGCGGGGGCTGTCGGCCGGTCTTGTAGCGGTGTCTACGGGTCGCTACGCTTCCGCCATGAAGCAGCTGAACGTTCGCCTTGACGATGATGCCCACCAGGCGCTCGAGCAGCGGGCGGAGGCCGCGGGGATGAGCCTGACCGACTACGCGCGCAGGGTGCTGGCCGAGGAGGCTGACGAGCGGCGCGAGCGCTTCCTGACGGCCGCCGCGCACTTCTCGCAGGCGTGGGCGCCGGCGTTCGAGGCGGAGTTCGGCCCTTATCCGCAGAGTGCGCGGGCGGGGGCGGACGCGGCGTGATCCTGCACGTCGACCGGGCCTGGCTGCTGGACCTCGCCCACCAGTTCCTGCCCGTGGATCCGGACGTCACGGACTACGGGACGCTCGCCGCCGCGGTGGCCCGACACGTCGACGAGGTCATGGACGTGCCGGTCTACGGCGGCGTGCACCAGCGCGCGGCCGCGCTCATGCACCAGCTGATCCGCGTCCCGGCTCTGGAGTTCGCCAACGAGCACTTCGCCGCCGTGGTCGCCGCCTCCTACCTCAGCGCCTCCGGGGTGATCGTCACCGCCGAACCGAAACAGGCCGCCGAACTCGCCGCCCGCATCCGCGACGGACAGGCGGACGTACGCGACACCGCCACCGCCATCCGCACCTGGTACCGCTGAACCACAACACTCCCCCACCACGGGAGCCAGCCACCTGCCGGCACCGAGAAGCAAATCCTCCCAACAGGCGCAGGGGTCAGCCGAGGTCAACGAACCCGGGGAATCGGGGGTCGGCGCCTCCCCGCTGCCGCGGGGAGCAGTTCACCGAGCTGCTCCCCGCGTCCTCGGGGTGGGGTCATCCCCGCGGGCGCGGGGAGCAGGGCCCGGGTGCGATCGGCGCGGCCGAGGCGGTGGGGCCATCCCCGCGGGCGCGGGGAGCAGTCTGTGTGACCTGGGGTGTTATCCGGCTACGGCGTGGGTTTCGTCCACTTTCACTGATTCGGACATGCGCGACATAGCTTGCGTTTCTCGCTGATTGTGGTCAGCGGCTGCCGAAGAGGTAGAGGAGCGCCATCGCAGATCATCCTTGCCGCTGCCGACAACAGCCAGCCCTTCGAACCGGCGCTGACCGGCCGCAGCCGATCGCGGAGACTTTCAGTCCTGCGGAAGCGTCACGACGATCTGGCCGTCGTCGTTGACGCCGTGAATGGAGATGCGGCTCTGTTCGAACTTCTCCCAGTCGCACCGCAGCCGGAAGACCTTGTGCGGCGGGATCGCGGCGACGTCCTCAGTGGCGGTGAAGTCGCCCTGGTCGAGCAGTAGCAGGACCGCCTGGCGGGCGTCGTGGGGGTCGCCGTCGATGGCCTTGGCCAGGCGTTGCAGGCTGGTGGTGACCTCCTCGAGGCGGCGCCCTTCCGGGTCGAACAGGCGATGATCTCGAAGGAGTCGTCGGAGTAGATCAGGCTCATCCGCAGCTCGCGCTGCACCTGCTCCTCCTCGGTACTCAGCGGCAGGACCTCGCTCGGGAACGGCAAAGGGCTGGCCGGGTGCAGGCGCGGTACTCCGGCGTCGTCCGGGATCTCGTGGAGCACCTTGGCCGCCACCAGCAGGGTGATCACGTCGTCGATGGTCTCCAGCGGCGGCAGGCCATACCGCGCGGCGTAGCGGGTGCCGTCGGCGATCTGCCCGGGCAGGGCTTCGGCGGCCTCGGCGGCCTCTTCTTCGTCGTACTCGTCGCCGGTGTCCCAGCAGGAGTGGGTGAGCAGGCCGCTCGGGTTGGCCTTCGTGGCGACGAACGGGCCGAGCTCCTCGCGGGTGAGGGGTGCGCCCTCCATGCCGGCGCCGATGAGCAGCATCATCGTCGCCAGGGGGCGGATCCGGGACCAGCCTCCTCGGGCGGTACGGCGCAGGTGCTCCCCGCGCATCTCGTCGTCGGTCCAGTCCAGCAGCGAGGCCGTCTCGGCCATGGGCTCCCCCAAGATCGTCGGTGTGCCGTCGGACCGTAGGCTACGCCGCTGCCGGTGGACTCCCGAACCCACGTCGAGTAGCCGCACCCCGCGCTGGCGAAGGCGTCCGCGTGGTCAGTCATCAGGGGTGATGTTGATCGCGTCGCACCAGTAGCAGGTCCAGTCGTAGGGCAGCCGGTAGCTGTGGACGCTGAAGAAGCCCAGCGGCTCGCCGTAGACGGTGTTCGTCGCCTCGCAGTTCCAGCAGTCGAACTCGAAGTCCATCGTCTCCCCTCCCAGAGCGGCCTCCAGGATGGCGGGCGCGAGGACTGCAGGGGAGGTGATCGCGTGTTCTGGCTGGAAGGGGTGCGTACGTTGAAGGCCGGCCCCTCGCTATTCGAGCGTGAGGGGCCAGCTAGATTCTCGGGCGGTGCTGCTGGCCAGGTCAGGGCCCGGCGATGATCCAGGTGACGAACACCGAAGCCATGGCCTCGTGGTAGCGGTAGACGACGCTGACGCGGTCTCCGGAGTCGGCGGCCGGATCGGTACGGGTGGTGTAGTCGTCGACCTCCGGGTCGGTGCCGCCGGGCACCGGGTTCACCTTCGAGGGCGGGTACCGGCACCGCTGCCTCGGCGGCCGGCTGCCGCCGCCGGACCTGCCGCCGCTGGACGACCCGTGGGCCAGCGCCCCGCCATACGGATACGCGGACGACTACCCGGGCTGATCTCCCGCCCCGCACAGCACCGCGGCCCGCCTGACGCATCAGGCGGGCCGCGGCCTTCCCCGGTGCCGGCCAACGCCTCTCACAGCAAACCGGCCAACCCGGGCCCCTCTCGATCCGAGACCAGAAGGACACCCCAGTATGGCGACCGCACTCCTGCCCCGTACCGCCCCCGCTCGCTCTCTCTCCCCCGAGCAGCGCCACCAGGCCGCCGCCGCGCTCCGCTCCATCGGCCGTCTCGCCCCCCGCCCGCACCGCTTCCGCTACGCCTGCGGCAGCTGCTCGGTGGCGTGGGCTGGCCCCGAGGCCGACTGCTGGTCCTGCGGGCGCCCCGCAACCCACACCCGCGACGACGCCTCCCTCCTGCACCGCCTTCTGCTCGCCCCCGTCTCCCCCACGACGAGGGCGGCGGTGAGGTGAGCACCGTGCCGCCCGAGGACCTCGGCTGGCGCCTGGCCGCCGAACTCGTCCCCCAGTGCCCCGCCCCGCCCAGGCGCCGCCACCGCACCGCCGCGCTGACAGCGGCTCCGGCCGCCAACCCGGGTCGACATCACCGCGCCGCTGGTCACCCTCTCCATCCTTGCCCCCGCCCTCGCTCAGCCCGCGGGCGACGCCGCCCGCGCCACCAATCCATGCGCGGCACAGCCGACCACGACGTCCTCGACCTGGCCCGCACCGAGGCGGCCCGCGCCAGCGAGCGCCTGGCCGCCGCCGTCACCGTGCAGCTGGCCTGACCTCCTGTCTCGACACCCGACCCGGAAGGCACCGTATGACCCAGCACCCCGTCCGGTCGGGTGGGGCGCGGTGGTGGGCAGGCCGCTGGGGCCGAGGCTGCGACGGGCGGCCGGCTCCTCGGTCGCCTGCACCACCTCTGTGGAGAATGGCTCCAGGAACGGGGCCGCTCGACGGGGAGCAGCCGGGTGACGCTGGACGGCCCGGACGCCGTTTCGGCGGCCGGTTGGAGGGAGATGAGCTCCCTTGCGTCGGCGGCCTGCCAGTGGAGGGCTTCTGTGCCCTCGTGATCCCTGGCCCTCGGCCGGACGTCGGCTCCCTCTGATCCATGGACTACCCAAGGACCCCTGACATCGTGCCTTCGGCGGCCTTGCTGTCGTACGAGGTGGTCACGGGGTAGGACGCAGTCAGCATCGTTGAGGACAGTGAGGGCCCTGCGGAACTTGCGCGCGTCGGTCTCGACCGTCTTCTCCGGCTCGCCGAGCATGCATAGTGCGGTCAGACTGGAAATACCGGACCTTCCAGTGGCCCGACCTGCTATCACGTCGGCTCCGGGCCGAACTTCGCCCGGCGGCCACCCCCTGGCGCATGGAATTCGCGGCCCGGGGGGAAGGCCGCTATCGACCCGCGCTGGGCAGTCGCTCACCTGAACTTGCCCTGCCCGCCGGTGCCCGTTTGTAGAACCTTCATGGAGCGGTCATGGCGATACTCATTTCGACGAAGGACGTGGTGAAACCGCAGCACCTGTTCATCCCCTACCGAACAGCGGATGGAACGGGCGCGCTGCAGATCGTCCACACTGGCACGTTGGCCCTTGATGGGGGCGGCGGACCGCTTGGTGACAATGTCGTGGTCGCCTTCGTCCCCTACGGCGCTTCGGGCTCCGTGAGTCCGCCGACCACCGGAAAGGTCCAGGACTTCAGCAGTGTCCTGACGGCATCGACGGTGACGGCTACGCTCGCAGGATTCAGAGTGACGGGGGACGACAACGTAACGGCGTTCATCGATTCCTCGGAGTTGCACCTTCGGACACAACCAGGCATGACGGGTATCAGTGGCCCGCCTCTGTGTCTCATCATGGAAGTCCGCATCGGAGCCTTGCGCACCAAAATCTCCAGAATTGCCTACCAGGCGACCGTCAAGGTCGAACCCGATCCCGGGAACGAACACAGCGCCAGCCTCCTGCAGAACATTCCGAACCTCATTCCGGCCGGAAGCGCGGACGGATCCATGGTGGACGCCACCCACAGAGATCCCATCCTGTGAACGTTCTCGTCTAGGACGACCCGGGCCTACCAGGTCTCCCCATCACCGCGGTGTGCCGCCGCGACCTCGCCGTATCTGGAGCCGGTCGGACAGGTCTGCCGAACCTCAGAACGTCGCAGCGGGCGGCGCGTGTGCGGGTGGCGAGCAGTGGGGAGAGCGTCGCTGCGGAGCGGGGGTGGCGGGGATGGCGGTCGGCGGGTGCCACCGGTCGGCGGCACGGCCACGCCAAGACGGGGTGGAGCGGTGCCCGTCCGGCTGGCACGGGGATGTTGGCCGTGGGCCGTGCCGCCGGTGTGTCAGTCCGTCTCCACCCGGCTGCGGCCGCCCTCGCCTGGCTCGATCTCGCCGACTCAGCCGACGACCACGGACGAGTGAAGCCAGCTCATATCCCTTGCGCCACACCTGTTGCACTGCCTACCTTGCTTGGTCATAGCCACTGAGCTGCGAGGACCCGACTTGGAGTCCGCCTCAGGATCGGCGACCACCCGAGAACTCGCCCTCTGCCTCGCACGGAACCCACACAGGCCCGACCACCAGCGGGTCCCGGAGGACGTCCTGCGCTACCAGCACCGCATGGCCCGAGACGCCCACCACCTGCTCGAAGGCGAAGGCTTCGACGAGATCCGCCACCACCGCACCGGGCACTGACGCCGCGCACCACCGCGTCCTCGCCGCCGAGCCAACCAGGCCCGGGCGGCGGGGACGCGGTGGTGCGCGGCGTCACTACTCGGCCGACCCAGCACCCGCACCTCGGAGGACAACTCAATGACCGACACCCTGCGCACCCGTCTGGCCCGCGCCACCCTGGACACCACCGACTCCGTCCTCACCGCCGCAGCCGCCGCCTGCCTCACCGCCTACCGCACCCTCGCCACCCGCCCGGCCGAGACCCGTATCACCCCGGCACGAGCGGCTGATCGCCAAGGGCGGCTGCCGGCTGGAGCTGGACCACTACCTGGAGGCCCTGGTCCGCAAGCCGGGTGCCTTCCCCGGCGCGACCGCGCTCGACCAGGCCCGCTCTGCCGGCAAGTTCACCCCGGTCCACGACGCCTGGTGGACCGCGGCGGTCCGGGCCCACGGCGACGCCGAGGGCACCCGGGCGCTGATCGAGGTGCTGCTACTTGGACGGCACCTAGCGCACGAGCACATCGTCGCCGGCCTGGCCACCGCCCTGCGAGCCGGTGCCCTGACCGCGGACGCGGTCGCGCTGGAGGCCCGCAAGGCCGCCCAGACCGACGACGAGCCCGCCGTCGCTGTCCCCACGCCGCGGCCGGTTGCCGGGCCGGGAGCGGGGACGGTGACGTTCCTGCACGAGTGGAAGCTCAACCACCTTCCGCCGGACACCAGGCCGCTGCCCTCGGTAACCCACTACGACCAGTTGCTCCGACACCGCCGCGTCGTCGGCGGCGGTGACCTGCGAGAGGGAGAAGCGCCATGACTGCCATGCTGCCCCGCCAGCGGAACCTGACCGAGCAGGCCGCCACCACGGCCATCGACACCGCCTGCAGGCCGCTGCGGCTGCCGTCGATCCGAGGCGAGTTCGCCGACATCGCCGACCGGGCGGTCAAGGAGCAGATGACCTACCGCGGTTTCCTCGCCGAGCTGCTGATGGCCGAGTGCGACGACCGCGCCCGCCGCCGCTCGGAGCGGCGGATCAAGGCAGCCGGGTTCCCGCGGGACAAGTCGCTGCGGACCTTCGACTTCGACGCCAACCCCAACATCGACCCCGCTGTGATCAACGCCCTCGCCAGCTGCGAGTGGATCAAGAAGAGCCAGCCGCTCTGCCTGATCGGCGACTCCGGCACCGGCAAGTCCCACCTGCTCATCGCCCTGGGCACCGAGGCCGCCATGCAGGGCTACCGGGTCCGCTACACGCTCGCCACCAAGCTGGTGAACGAGCTGGTGGAGGCCGCCGACGAGAAGCAGCTGAACAAGACCATCGCCCGCTACGGTCGCGTCGACCTGCTCTGCATCGACGAACTGGGCTGTGCGCCACGAGGCGCTGAGGGATCTTGCGGGATGAAAGGCCCGCCGCTGGTTCTCGCAGGGACCGGTTGAAGCTGGAGGCAGGCTGACCCCCGGGTTGGGGGTGAAGCCGGAAGCAGCCTCGACAACGTAGGGGCGGACCGACACCACCAGACGGTTCGTGCCCGCAAGCGAAGACGGAATGGGTGTAAGGAAACTGAACCAGTGGTTGACGTCCCGTGAGTCGTCGGCGGCCTGCCGAACCTGGTGGATGGGCCGCTTTGCAGTGCTGGAGAGAGCCGTAGCCGATGGACTCTCCTCTCCTCTCGCCTGGAGCCCATGGGCGTTGGGAGGCCCGGACCAAGACTGCGATGTGCGGTCCGTGGCGATGCTGCCGGGGTATAGCTGGGCACCGAAGCCGTCACAGAGATCCTCAGTGAACGTGGGAAGCGATCTGGCATCGCCCTTCCCGTCCGGCCTCCAGCCGGGCGGCGGGCAGGCGCGACGCCCGCTGATGGCGCCAGATCGTGGCGGAGTCGCCGTAGTACTCGGAGGCCGGGAAAGCCGGTCACATGGGGAAGGGCGACAGCGTGATGGCAGCAGGACTGCTGTCGGGGAGGAACGTTGTTGAACAACGACGCGCCGTCGACACCTTGGCCGAGCATTTTCGCGGCCGAGCGACGGGTACTCGATCATCAGCTCAAGCTGCACCGATGGGCACGGAACGAACCGGCTCGCCGGTTCGATGACGTATTCAACTTGATCTGCGACCAGGCCACGCTGTTGATGGCCTGGGAGCGGGTGTCTGGCAACCGGGGTGCCAGGACAGCGGGCGTGGACGCGGTCACCCGCTACTACGTCGAGGAACGTCAGGGAGTGATCCCGTTCCTGGAGGACCTGCGGTCCTCGCTCAGGGACGGGTCGTTCACCGCACTTCCGGTCAAGCAGGCGGTGATCCCCAAGAAGAACGGCAAGGTCCGCTATCTGGGCATCCCGACCCTGCGCGACCGCGTTGCGCAGATGGCCCTCAAGCTGGTCCTGGAGCCGATCTTCGAGGCCGATTTCTACCCGTCCTCGTACGGGTATCGGCCTGGTCGTCGGGCTCAGGATGCCATCGCCGAGATTCACCACTTCACCCGCAAGCCGTCGACCTACGACTGGGTCATCGAGGGCGACATCAAGGCTTGCTTCGACAACGTCGACCATCACGTCCTGATGGGCCTGGTGGCCGAACGCATCAAGGACCGCAAGGTCTTGCGGCTGGTCAGCGCGTTCCTGCGGGCCGGGGTTGTCGAGTTGCACGGTGGACTCGCGGAGACCCTCACGGGCACTCCGCAAGGAGGAGTCGCCTCCCCCCTGTTGGCCAACATCTATCTCTCCGTCCTGGACCGGCACTTCTCCCGGATCTGGGACGCGGAGATGACCCCGCCCTGGCGTCGGCAGTATCGACGCCGGATGGGGCGGCCGAACTTCCGTCTGGTTCGTTACGCCGACGACTTCATCGTGCTCGTGCACGGCACGAAGTCGGAGGCCGAAGCGATCAAGGCGGAGATCGGTGAGCTGCTGGCCAGCAGGCTGAAGATGACCCTCTCCGACGAGAAGACCCACATCACCCACATCGACGACGGCTTCGTCTTCCTCGGCTTCCACATCCAGCGGAGACCCTGGGGCGACGGCCGGCGCGTCGTGCTCACCATCCCGTCCAAGCAGGCCTTGGCGTCGGTGATGCACAAGATCAAGAAACTGACGGGGCGGAGTACGACCTCGCTCTCGTTGGAGGAGGTGCTGCGGACGGTCAACCCGGTCCTTCGGGGCTGGGCTGCCTACTTCCGCTATGGCGTCTCGAAGAGGACGTTCGCCTACCTCGGCTGGTACGCGTGGTGGCGGATGCTTCGGTGGATTCGCTACAAGCACCCCCGGACGACCTGGAAACAGCTGCGGCGCCGCTTCTTCGGAGCGGACCGCATCGCGGAGGGCGGTCTCGTCCTCTACAACCCGGCGAAGATGCGTGTTGAGCGTTACCGCTTTCGCGGGGCGCAGATCAGCACGCCCTACAACATCGACGAGGTCAATCCGGACGGGGCTCGCTTCCGCCGGACCAGCCACGACGATGTGGCCTTCGTCGGCCAGGTCAGCGAATACCTCGCCTGATCCATCGGATCACGTGGAGAGCCGGATGCTCGGCCAACGGGCACGTCCGGTTCGGCGGGCGGGGATGGGAAAACCGACACCCGAGAGGGTGCACGGCGTCCCGTCCCCGACCCACACACCTCGAACTGGACCGCCGCGGCCCCGAGATGCTGTTCCAGGTTCTGACCGAGAAGGAGGGAGAAGAACAGTGTCGCGATCGCCTCGAACGAATCGTTCGGAGGCTGGACCAAGACCTTCACCGACCCCCGCCTCTGCGCGGCCATCGTCGACCGCCTCACCTTCAACGGCACCATCATCGAGACCGGCACCGAGTCCTACCGCCTCGCGCAGACCAAAGCCAGGCAGCAGGCGAGGAAATAGTCAGGCGGCCGTGCGATTGCGTCGGTAGTCTCCGCGGGTGTCGTTGACTCAGTACGTCTACTTTGCGATCTCCACCGTGGGCACCACCGCCGATGAGATCACCCAGCTGCTTGGCGTGGAACCGGACGAGGTCACGGTGCGGGGAAGTTTGACCACTTCACCTCACATCATCCCGTCCTGTCACTGCTGGAAGATCTTCTGCTGCGAGCCGGGCCTGCGGGTCGATGAGCAGCTCGACCTGGTAATCGGCAGGCTCCGGCCTCACATGGAAGCGCTCACAAATCTGACGAGCCGTCTTGCAACCGAGGAGGGCTCCGCGGGCGTGATTCTGCAGGTCATGCGCTACTACAACCGGCGTGACGAGCAGCCGGGCGGCTCGCCGGACGACACGAACCTCTACGGCTGGCGCCTGCACCGCGCGGTGGTGGACTTCCTCACCGCAACCGGCGCAGAACTTGATTTCGACGAATACGACATGACGCCCGGCGACGGCTGACACCGCCCGCTTCAAAGTGGGGCCACGACGGACCGGAAGCCGGGGCCAGTCCGGGCCGGAACAAAGAGCCTGCGGCACCAAGCCGGAGCCAGTTCAGACCGGAAGAGTGGGGCCATACCAAACCGTTAACGCCAGGTGCGGATCCCGTCGGTGATCGGGACCGACGACTTCGCCCCTGGGGTGTTCGGTGCTCTCGTGATCCCGCAGGGCTTCGGCATCCTCGGCGCGGACCTTCCCCCACGCGGGCTCGGCAGGGCTGCCGGAGATCACCTCGGGCGGGACGGGAATCGACGCCACCGGCGCGTCGATGTTTTGCGTCGCGCAGTGCAACGGATAGTGGATGCTGCGTAGTCACCCTGGCGATTGGACGCTCATGGACCGCTATCCCCCGATCGCCGATCACGGCCTGGTGGGAGACCTGCAGACCGCTGCGCTGGTGTCCTCGCAGGGCGTGGTGAACTGGTTCTGCTCGCCGAGGTTCGACTCGCCCAGCATTTTCGCCTCGCTCCTCGACCACGACCGCGGCGGGCACTTCCGGCTCGCGCCGGAGCACACGGACATGTCGTGCAAGCAGCTCTACTACCCGGACACCGGGGTGCTGGTGACCAGGTTCATGTCGCCGGACGGGGTGGGCGAGGTCATCGACTGGATGCCGGCGAACACCAGCCGCACCCCGACCGACCGCCACGCCCTGATGCGGGTCGTCCGGGCCGTGCGCGGCACCGTGCGGTTCACTTTGGAGTGCAGGCCGCGGTTCGACTACGGCCGGGCCGGCCACGAGCTCGAACTGAGCTCCCGGGACGCGGTCTTCCGCGCCCCAGGGATCACCGGACACCTGCAGGCGAGCTTCCCGCTGGAGCGGGACGGGGACGACGTCAGCGGCGCAGTCACCCTCAACGTCGGGGAGTCGGCCGCCGCGGTGTTCACCACGTCCGCCGCCGACGGCGCCGCGCCGCCCCCGCTCACCGTGGAGGGTGTCACGGAGCAGCTGTGGGCGGAGGTGGACTTCTGGCAGAAGTGGCTGCACACTTCCCGTTACCGGGGCCGCTGGGCGGAGATGGTGAACCGCTCGGCCATTACGCTCAAGCTCCTCACCTACCATCCCACCGGGGCGCCGGTCGCCGCCGCCACCATGGGCCTGCCCGAGCAGGTCGGGGGCGAGCGCAACTGGGACTACCGGTATTCGTGGATCCGCGACGGCTCGCTCTCGGTGCGGGCACTGCTCGACCTCGGCTTCGTTGAGGAGGCGACCTCGTTCACGAAGTGGCTGGGCGACCGGATGCGCGACCGGGCCGACCTGCCAGGCGAGCGGCTGCAGATCATGTACCGGGTCGACGGGGACCCGCATCTCACCGAGGAGATCCTGGAACACTGGGAGGGCTACCGCGGCTCGCGTCCGGTGCGCGCGGGCAATGCCGCGGCCGACCAACTGCAACTCGACATCTACGGCGAGGCGCTCTACGCGATGGCCGAGAGCCTGGACGTCGGCGTGGAGCTGGGCTACCACGGCTGGAAGGGGCTCGCCAAGACCCTGGACTGGCTGGCCGACAACTGGGACCGTCCGGACGAGGGCGTCTGGGAGACCCGCGGCGGGCGCAACGACTTCACGTTCAGCCGGGTGATGTGCTGGGTGGCGTTCGACCGCGGGATGCGGATGGCGACCGAGCTGAGCCGGCCAGCCGACATCCCGCGCTGGCGCCAGGCCCGCGACGCCATCCTCGAACAGGTGATGGACAAGGGCTGGAGCCACGCCGAGCAGGCCCTGGTCCAGCACTACGGCGGCGACGTCCTGGACGCCTCCCTGCTGCTGATCCCGCGCCTGGGCTTCCTCACCGCGAAGGGCCCCGGGTGGCTCAACACCCTGGACGCGGTGGAGCGCAAACTCGTCTCGGACAGCCTGGTCTACCGTTACGACCCGGCCGCCTCACCCGACGGCCTGCGCGGCTCCGAGGGCACCTTCAGCCTGTGCACCTACCTCTACGTCGACGCCCTGGCGCGGGCCGGCCGCGTCCGCCCGGCGCGCTACACCTTCGAGAAGATGCACACCTACGCCAACCACGTGGGGCTGTTCGCCGAGGAGATCGGCCCGAGCGGCGAGCAACTCGGCAACTTCCCGCAGGCGTTCACGCACCTGTCGCTCATCATGGCGGCCTCCACCCTGGACGAGGCAATTGACCGGAAGCGGCAGCGAGACTGAGCCCGGGCCCGCGCGCCCGCAGAGCCGGGCCGCGTTCGACCGCCTCTACGCCCGCCTGCGGTCCCCGGCCGTCGGGGGACCGGAACCGGGCGGCGGGCGGGGTTCGCTGGCGACGATCACGCCGGCCACGGTCCGTGCAGCCACGGCCGAGGTCCGCGCGGGGCTGACGGTGTCCCTGGCCTCCCCCGTGCAGACCGAGCCCGCCCCCGACGACCCGCACCCCTCCCGACACCGGCTCACCAACCCGCCCGAGGCCGACGCCGACGGCACCGGACTCCACTTCGCTACCGATGCCTTCTCGATGAACGTGCACGGCGACGCGGACAACCACCTCGACGTGCTGTGCCATGTCGTCTACGACGGCGCCCTGTACAGCGGAGTCCCGGCCACGACCGTGACCGCCGAGGGAGCCACCGCCCTGTCGGTCGAACTGGTCCGCGACGGAATCGTCGGGCGGGGTGTCCTCCTCGACGTCCCACGGCTGCGCGGGACGCACTGGCTGGCACCCGGTGACCATGCCACCGCCGCCGACCTGCGGGCCGCCGAGGCCGCGCAGGGCGTCCGGGTCGGCGCGGGCGATCTGCTCTTCGTCCGGGTCGGCCACCGCCGCCGGCGGATCGAGACCGGGCCGTGGGACGCCGCCCGGGCCCGGGCGGGCCTGCACCCCGAGGCCGTGGAGTTCCTGGCCGAGCGCCGGGTGGCCGTGCTCGGGAGCGACGGGAACAACGACTCCGCCCCCAGCGCCACCGAGGGCGTCGACTTCCCGGTGCACGTCCTGGCGATCCACGCCCTCGGCATCCATCTCATGGACTACCTCCAGTTCGAGGAGCTGGTGCCGCTGTGCGAGCGGGAGGGCCGCTGGTCCTTCCTCTGCGTGGTGGCGCCGCTGCGGCTGCCCGCCGCCACCGGCTCGCCGGTCAACCCCATCGCCATCCTCTGACCCGCCCGACTCCCCGATCGCCGGCGCGCGGCGCCCGGCTTCGGCTCACGACCCGAGGTGACCACCAATGGCCGAGTCCGAGCACTACGAGAACGTCACGATGGTCACCGTCGCGAACGTCCGGAGGCTGGAGACGGACGCCGGCGGCCGCACGGTGACCGAAGTGGTCGCGGAACCGGCGGACGGCTCCACGGCCCGCTTCCGCGGCGACATCGTGGTGGCGGCCTGCGGAGCTGTCAACTCCGCTGCTCTGCTGCTGCGTTCGGCGAACGACCGGAACGCATCCGCGCTCGGCCCGTCGCGGGCTCGCCCTTCAACTTCCCGCACGCCGCGCACGATCGGCGGGCAACAGCTCGACGCCCCCGTTCACCGACCTGGAACGGGACTCCCGCAGTCGCGCCGTGGTGCGGCTCGCACATCCCGGCGGCTCGCACGGCACCGACCTGCGGCTGGGTGAAGGGCGGAATTCCTCCAGGTGTACACCGGAGACACGCTGTCGGCGCCGGCCCGGCACCGCGGTATCGCGGTGGAGCCGATGTCCTGCCCGCCGGACGCGTTCCGGGGACGGGCCGAGCCGGTCGAACAAGGCCCCGGTGACCTGTACACCTTCCGTTGGGGACTGCGGCCCTGGACCGGCGACCCCGAGACCGGCTGACACCGACGCGGGGAAGCGGAGCGGCCGAGCACCCGGGCGCGGGCCGGGCCGCCGTGACGGTCTATCGGCCGGTGCTGCCGGGTGCGGGGCCGTCGGGCGGTGCGTCCCTGCGGTGCCGTCCCCCGCCGATGCCCTGGGGGTCGGCGGTCCGCGCGGCGGCCCGGCGGGGCGTGTCGCCGTACTCCGTGTCGACCGCGAGGTCGAGCAGGGACAGTTCGACCTGGAGGGCGGGCCGGCACTCCTGCGGAAGCGCCGCGAGGAGGCCGTCGAGGAGCGCCCGCAGGCGCCTGCACACCTGGACGGAGCTCACTCCGTAGTCGCGGATCTCGGTGACGGCGAGCTGCAGGTAGTCCTCCCACGACCGGCCGGGCAGGACGAGCCGAGGCCGCCCGCGGTCGTTGGCCAGCACGTAGCTGCTGCGGAGTCCGACGCGGCCGACGGTGTACAGGAAGGTCTCGATGTGGTTCAGGACCTGGATGGCCGTGGTGGGGTCGTTGACGGCGGGGGAGAGCGCCCGGATGGCGATGTCCACGAGGATGCGCAGGGCGAAGGCCGGATCCTGCTCGATCGTCCGCTCGGCGCCGAGGGCGAGGAGCCCGGTCACCCGGTCGGAATCCGGCAGCGGCGCACTGCCGTGGATCTCCACGACGGTACTGCCGGGCGGTACGAAGTCGCCGATGGAGGCGGCCAGGACCAGGACGCAGTCGTGCCGGGTGGCGAGCGACACCATGCCGGGGACGTTGATCGCCTGGATGACGCCGCCGCGTTCCGAGCGGACCCGGCCCGTCGGGGCGCCCGCCGGCGGCGTCGCGCCGGGCAGGACGGATCGTCGCGCGTGCGCCGAGGCACGGTCCACGACGCCTTCGCCCAGGCGTCCCACGATGTCGGCGATGGCCACCGGGCGCAGGTTGTGGGTGAAGCGGTTGAGGTAGATCAGGAGAAGGAGGAGGCTGGCGGAGACGGCGACGCCGGCCAGGGTGACACCGAGGTTGGGGACGGAGTTCTCCTCGATGCTCCTCAGCAGGGTGTAGGCGAAGGCGAACGTGCCGATGAACGTCGCGAGTACGGCCTTCTGCAGCCGGTCGCGGTACCAGAGCCGCATGTAGCGGGGCGAGAGCGTGCCAGTGGCCTGCTGGATGACGAGGACGCCGATGGTGACGACGAACCCGAGCAGCGCGACCATGGAGCCGACCACGGAGCTGAGGACAGTGCTGGCGGTCGTGGCGGAGTAGTCCCAGGTCTTCGGCAGCCAGGAGGCTCCTTCCGCGGCGGCTGCCGCCTCGGCCAGGGCGACGCCGAACACGAGCCCGAGCAGCGGGATGATCCAGAGGCTGGCCTTGGCGTACTGCTGTAGCCGGAAGCGGGTGGCCCAGGACATCATGCCGGGCTCAGCAGGATGACGGTCTCGTTCGGGAGCGGCGTGATCGGTTGCGTTTCGGTGACCGGGGCGAGGCGGCCGTCGGCGCTGACGACGAAGAGGACGTCGTGGTCCGGGGGGATCGGCAGGGATCCCGGCTGCACGCGGAAGCGGGCGCCTTGCGCGTAGCGGGCCGCCAGGCGGTGCCGGACCAGTGCACGGCCGAAGAGGATGTCGCCTCCCGTATAGGGGGCGACCACGCCGTGACTGTCCTTCGGCGGGCCCACGCGGTAGACGGGGCCTTCGACGTTGTCCTTGACGACGACGGAGGCGAGCGCGTTGAAGTCGTCGTCGTCGGTGAGCAGGAACACGGCCGTGACGCCCTCGAGGCGGGCTCGGGGATTGGTCGCGGTCGCCAGCATCTCGCCGTGCGCGAGCTCGATGCCGGCCCTCGTGATCCGCTGGCGTTCCTCGTCGAGTCCCGCCCACATCAGCACGTCGAGTCCGATCGACTGCAGGGTCCTGCCCAGGCCGATCACCCACTCGTCGCCGCCGACGAGCAGCGGCCGGGTTCGGGCCGGCCGGATGACGCCGAGGCGACGGGCGACGGGTGCGGCGGTCAGCGCGTAGACCAGGACCGTCCCCACGATCACCAGGAAGGTGATCGGAACGATCTTGGATGCACCGGGCAGCCCCTTCTGCACCAGGCTGGCGGCGAACGCGGACGCGGTCGATGCCGCGACGATGCCGCGCGGCGCCATCCATCCAAGGAAGCCCCATTCGCCCGCGGTCAGGTCGGAGCGGCGGGCAGCGGTGAAGGCGATGAGCGGCCGGAGGACCAGGACGAGGAACGCGATCAGGATCAACGAGGGGACGAGCACGGGCACCACGGACTTGGGAGCCACGGCGGACGAGATCGAGATGAAGAGCAACCCGATGATCAGCTGGACGAGCGTTTCTAGGAAAGGCCGGCGGGCCGGCATGTCCAGACCTGGCAGGTTGGTGACGGCGAGCCCGGTGACGATGGCGGCGATCAGCCCGGTGTCGTCGCGGGCGATGTCGCAGCCCGCGGAGACGACGACGACGGTCGCGAGCTGTGCCAGCGTGCCGAGCGTCTCACCGAGCCGGAGCACGCGAAGGGCCAGCCACAGGAGGGCGGTTCCGACCGCGCCGCCCGCGATGCCGACGGCCATGCTGATCAGGAACTGCCCGATCTGGTAGCCCCGTCCGATGTCGATCCGGCCGGTGGTCGCCACGGCGTGGAAGACGATGGCGCCGAGGATGCCTCCGATCGGGTCGGTCAGCGTTCCCTCCCAGATGAGGATGCGCCGCAGCCGGTCCGTCGGCCGGACGTACTCCAGCAGGGGGCCCACGACCGTGGGGCCGGACACCACCAGGATGGTGGCGATCATGGCGGCAACTCTGAGCGGGATACCGAAGAGCGCCGGGCCGATGGCCGAGACGGCGAAGAAGGTGGCCAGGATCCCGACGGTCAGCAGCTTGAGCACGATTCCGCGGGTGCGGCCGGTGAGATTGCGCGGATTCAGGCCCAGGCCGGCGTCGTAGAGGATCACGGAGACCGACAGCGAGACTAACGCCGGAAAGTCCGCGCCCACGAGCTGGCCGGGGTGGATGACGTCGGTCAGGGCGCCCGCAGTGAAGCCCACCGGCAGCAGCACGATCAGCGCGGGGACCCGCAGCTTCTTCGCCAGCACCTGCGAGCCGGTCGCGAGGGCGACGGTCAGGGCGATGCCGAGGAGGATGTCCTCGTCTGTCACGTGAACCCTCCTCCTCGCCACGTCAGGGTCCAGGAGATCAAACCCCGCCCTCCGGACCCCACATCGCCCATCGCGACAGACACGGACAACGGCCACCCGATCAGCCCTACAGGCCCCGGAACCCGAGCTTGCGAACAGTGATCCAATCGGGTTGCTCAAGAGTCGAGTGACGGCGGGTGAGCAGGTCGAGGCGGCGTCGAGCCCGGGCGGGCTGGCGATGCCGGCGCAGCGCACCCACGGCCGGCACAGCACGAGGGGCGGGGCTGGTGGCCGGGCGCCGACGCGGCCGGGAACGTAACGGCGCTCCAGCCGCATCGGCACGGTTCGCCGCTGGATG
Organism: Kitasatospora sp. NPDC052868; assembly: GCF_044547105.1. Classification (NCBI taxonomy): domain Bacteria; kingdom Bacillati; phylum Actinomycetota; class Actinomycetes; order Kitasatosporales; family Streptomycetaceae; genus Kitasatospora; species Kitasatospora sp. NPDC052868. Next base: position 57,432 of record NZ_JBITZW010000028.1, read on the forward strand.
CCGGGCATCCGGGTGCTCCCTTGATTCGCCGAGCGGCACCGCGGGTCCTGCCGTCAGTCGAGGACGTGGACGGCTCTGGCACCGGCCATCACCACGCGTCGTGGGCCGTTCCTCCCGCAGGCTCGGACAGGTCGTCATGTCCGCGCGCGAGCCGATGGCACCGGGTGTGGTCGCGGTTCAGGGCGCGACCCGGATCCGACCGGCCCCTGGGCACCGTGGAAGCGGTCACAACACACGCAGCTTGACGGCTGACGTCACGGAGCTGTGATGTGAGGGCTCAGGACATCATTGACATGATGTTCTCGGGACACCCTTGACAGTTTCTGATGGCACTTCAGATGCTTCGGGTGTGACTCAGGAGGCAGAGGGCCAGCAGCAGGGCGACTGGTTGATCGAGCAGAGGTACCGGGCGGTGCTGGAGGTGCTCGACGGTTCGCCGATCACGGAGGTCGCCCAGCGATACGGGGTCTCACGGCAGTCGGTCTACACGTGGAAGGCGAAGCACGCCGCGGGTGGCTTCGAGGGGCTGCGGGAGGCGTCCCGTCGGCCGCGGACCAGTCCGACCAGGTTGCCGGCGGAGGTGGAGGCCCTGGTCTGCGAGATGCGCCGGTCCCACCCGCGCTGGGGAGCCCGACGGATTGCCTTCGAGATCGAGCGGGCCGGCGCCGAGTCCGCCCCGTCGCGAGCCACGGTCCATCGGGTCCTTACCCGCAATGGTCTCGTGCGCCCGCAGGAACAGCAGCACCGGCGTAAGTACAAGCGGTGGCAGCGCGAGACTCCGATGTGCCTTTCGGGACCGTTGGGAAGACCGGCTGTGGCTCAACGTCCCCGGGCCCTTCTACGGCGGGGAGACCGACACCTGCCGGACGGGGCGGCTGTCGGCACCCGCCCACGTCCTCTACAGTGGCGAGTACCTCAGCGAGTACGTCTATCCCCAGCCCGGTACGCCTGCGCACAATAGCGTTGCTCACACCCCTGGCCTCCGTGGCACTCTGACCGGGTGTTCAATGTTCTCTCCCCTACAGGCCTGACCTGGGACGAGGTCGACCCCGGGTCGCGTCCCCTGAAGTGGTGTAGTGGTCGTAGGCCAACGGTCATGAAGTAGTCGGGAGTTCGTTGCGGCCGGGCTCGTTGGGGTAGATCTTCTCCATGCCGGCCTCCGGCAGGTAGCGGCGGGGGAAGGCGATCCATTCGTCGTGCATCTCGAAGAGCACGGCGGTGACCAGTCGTAGGAGCGCGTCGTCGTTGGGGAAGACCTGGACGACGTCGGTGCGGCGCTTGATCTCGCGGTTGATCCGCTCCAACGGGTTGGTGGACTGGATCTTCTTCCAATGTCGCTCGGGAAAGGCCGCGAAGGCGCTCAGGTCGTCCTTGGCCTCCAGCAGCATCTGGCTGACCTTGGGGAACTGCTTGCCGAGCATCTCTGCGACGGTGTCCAGCTGGGACCGGACCGCGGCCTCGGCGGGCTGGGCGAAGATCGTGCGGATGGTCGCGGCGACCATCTCGCCGGCGTCCTTCGGGATCACCGCGAAGGTGTTGCGCAGGAAGTGGACGCGCCAGCGCTGGTAGGCGGCGCCGAGCATGACCTTGCGGATCGCCTTGACCAGGCCGCTGTGGTGATCGCCGATGACCAGCCGCACTCCGGTCAGGCCGCGCTCGCGCAGGGACCGGAGGAAATCGGCCCAGAACACCTCGGTCTCGCTGTCCCCGACCATCACGCCGAGGACCTCGCGGCCGCCGTCCTCGGTGATCCCGGTCGCGACGACCACGGCCCGGGAGACGATCTGGTGGTTGACCCGGGCCTTGCAGTAGGTCGCGTCGAGGTAGGCGTAGGGGAAGCGGGTGTGGTCGAGGGACCGGTCGCGGAACGCGGCGAGCTGTTCGTCCAGGTCGGCGCAGATCCTGGAGACCTCGCTCTTGGAGATGCCGGTGTCCGCGCCTAGGGCTTTGACCAGGTCGTCGACCGAGCGGGTGGAGACACCCGGCACGTATGCCTCCACGATGACCGCGTAGAGGGCCTGGTCGATGCGGCGGCGTCGCTCCAGCAGGCTGGGGAGGAAGCTGCCGGTGCGGACCTTGGGGATGGCGGGCTCCAGGTCGCCGGCCTGCGTGGTGAGCGTCTTGTCGCGGTGGCCGTTGCGCCAGGTGGTGCGGTCCGCGGTGTGCTCGCCCGGCTCGGCGCCGATCCGGGCGGTCGCCTCGGCCTCGATCAGCTCCTGCAGGAGCCGCTGGGCGAGGGTCCTGATCAACTCGATTCCGTCTGCCGTACGCAGTGACTCCATGAGGCGGAGTAGGTCAGACTGGGACAAGGCCATCGCGCACCTCTCACTCAACGAGCATGCCTACTCGGAGAGTTGCGCGATGGCTCCTTTATGACCAGGGGTTACGTCAAGATCCCTGCTACACCACTCGGCGGGACGCCATCCCGGGCCAACCGCGACTACCTGCGCAAACGCGGTATCCGCTGCACGATTCCGGAGAAGTCCGACCAGATCCGCAACCGCAAGAAGCTGGGCGCCCGCGGCGGCCGTCCGCCGAAGTTCGACAAGGCCGACTACCGCGAGCGCCACGCGGTCGAGTACGGGATCAATCGCCTCAAGCGCCACCGGGCGGTGGCCACGAGATACGACAAGCTCGCCGTCCGCTACGAGGCCACCGTAACGATCGCCGTCATCAACGAGTGGCTCTGACCTTGCTCGCCAAGCGCGGTCAGCGAGAAACGCGGTACCGCTGCAGGTAGCCAGGCATTTAGCCTGTGGCGCATGCATCAGCCCCGAAGGCGCGACCGGCGCCTGGCTCGCCGTGTGCCGTCGGAGCCGGCCCAGCGCCAGGCGTTCCGATTCACGGCCGTGGGCGCCGATGTTGTCCTGGTTGGCTACTTCTCTGCGAAACAGAAGGACTTCGAAACGCTCATGGCGTCGGCGGCCACAGAACTGGCAGCGCGCGGCGCCCGGGTCGTCGTGCAGATGGTGCAACGACGGGGCGTCTCGGACGGCGGGGTCCAGAAGATGGGTCTGCCCTACTCCTCGCGGACTCTGCTGAGCTACGGAAAGGTCCGCGAGGTGGCTCAGGCCTGTGACCAGGCCAACGCTGACGCAGTGATCTTCGTTGCCTCCTTGACCGAGCGCCAACAGCGCGCGCTGACAGACATGCTTGGCCGCCCCGCCGTGAGTCTTTCCGACATCCTCGCTGCCGACTGACCGCTCACTCGAAGCGGGCTTTTGAAACACGCCCTAGGCCTCGCGCTTGGGGGATCTTGGTCGACAGGGTGCCCGGATGCGTGCTGATCTTGTTCCGGGCGATCTGTGGGAGCGGGTGGCTCCGATGCTGCCGCCGGCTCCCGAGCGGCGCCGGCGCTATCCGGGGCGACTGCAGGCTCCAAACCGGGCGGCCCTCGCCGGCATCCTGTACCCCCTCCGGACCGGTGTTGCCTGCGGCCCAGATCGTGGGTTGTTCCGTAGCGACGGCCTGCCGCCAGCGGGGCGGGCACGGGCGAGGGGCCAACTCCACCAGTTCAGGCGCCTTCGGATCCGCTACCAGTATCTGGCCGAGGCCCATCAGGGTCTGCTCCAACTCGCCTGCAGCATCATCTGCCTGCGGCGGCTGCAGAAAGCACCCGGGTCTCTCGTTCGGTCGCACAGTCGCGCGGTACCCCCTGATGCGCGGGCTGCAGTCCCCCGAATGCCCGACGAGGCAGCCCTTCGGTCCCACGGCGGGGCAGCCGCAGCCTCCGCCGCGGCTTGGGCCGGACCTCCCCCCGGCACCCCCCGTTGCGCACGCCATCGCGGGGCCGCGCCACCCAACGCGGCCTGCCCGCGGGGTGCTGCGACGTGCCGGGCGCCCCGCCGGGACCCGGTCCGCGTGCGAGTCGAGCACGAATCGGCTATGCGGAGCACATTCTCCGCTTCTGCTACGCTCGAATGCGGAATCAAATCTCCGCTTACGTGTTCCGCTGGAGCCCCCCATGCCCCGAACAAGCACCTCACGCCCCCACTACAACCTGACCTTCGCCGTGCTGTTGCTCGGCGTCGGCGCGTTCTCCCTGCTGCAATCACTGGTGGTCCCGGTCCTGCCGACCCTGATGGAGCGCCTGCACACCACCCAGGACACCGCGACCTGGCTGATGACCGGCTACCTGCTGTCCGCATCCGTGGCGACCCCGATCCTGGCCCGGATCGGCGACAAGGTCGGGAAGGAGCGGATGCTCATCGTCACGCTCGTCGCCCTGGCCGCCGGGTCCGCGCTGGCCGGCGCTTCCCACTCCGTCGGACTGATGATCGTCGCGCGGGTCATCCAGGGCACGGGCGGTGCCGTAGTGCCGCTCGCGTTCGGCATCATCCGCGACGAGTTCCCGCCCGACAAGGTCCGCAGCGCCGTCGGCGTCACGGCCGCACTGACCGCCGTCGGCGCCGGGCTCGGCCTGATCCTGGCCGGGCCAATCGTCGACCACATGGACTACCACTGGCTGTTCTGGGCGCCGATGATCCTCATCTGCGCCGCAGCGATCGCCACCTACCTGTTCGTCCCCGAGTCCCCCGTGCGCGTCCCCGGACGGATCGACTGGCGCGCCGGACTGCTGCTCTCCGTCTGGCTGGTTGCCCTGCTGCTCGCCGTCAGCGAGGGACAGAAGTGGGGCTGGGGTTCCCTGCGGATCATGGGTCTGTTCGCCGCCGCAGTGGTCTTCGCCGGCTACTGGATCGTGACCGAACTGCGTTCGGACGCCCCTCTGATCGACATGCGGGTGATGCGTATCCCGGCCGTCTGGACCACGAACCTGGTCGCGCTGCTTTTCGGCATCGGGATGTACACCTCGATGACCTTCCTGCCGCAACTGGTCCAGACGCCCGAGCACCTGGCCGGCTACGGCTTCACCGCGAGTGTGACCCAGTCCGGGATCTACATGCTGCCGATGACGGGCGGCATGTTCGCCCTCGGCGTCCTGGCCGGCAAGCTCGCCGCCCGCTACGGCTCCAAGCGCGTACTGATCGCCGGCAGCCTGATCACCATCGCCCCGTTCGCGATGCTCGCCCTGCAGCACGACCACGCCTGGCAGATCTACACCGCTTCGGCCCTGATCGGCGTCGGCCTCGGACTCGCCTTCTCCGCCATGTCCGCCATCGTCGTCGAGGCCGTTCCCCCGGCCCAGACCGGCGCGGCCAGCGGCATGAACGCCAACATCCGCACCATCGGCGGCGCGATCGGCAGCGCGGTGGCGGCCAGTATCCTGTCTTCCGGGGTCACGGCCACCCACCCGTTCCCCCAGGACTCTGGGTACACCAGTACCTTCTGGTTCCTGACCATCAGCGCCGGGCTCGCCGCCGCCGCGTCCCTCGCCATCCCGACGGCCCGGCGCCGCCGGAGCGACCACAGCGTGGGATCACCCCGGCTCACCATGGTGGACCGGTGACCGAGCACAAGGACCGGACCCCGCGATGACCACCCCCCACCGGCCCGCACCTGCCAAGCCCAAGGCCCTGCGCCGCGACGCGGCACAGAACCGGGAGAAGCTGCTGCGGGCCGCGTGGGAGGTCTTCGCCGAACTCGGCCCCGACGCCGGCGTCGAGGAGATCGCCGCCCGCGCCGGCGTCGGCATGGGCACCCTCTACCGCCGCTTCCCCACCAAGGAGTCCCTGCTCGCCGCGCTCAGCGACGAGATCCTCGACTCGATCCTCGACTGCTTCCGCCGCGCGGCCGAACAGCAGCCGGACGACCGGGCCCTGGAACAGGCACTCTGGGACACCGGCACAGTGCTGGCCGTCCGCCACGGCTGGCTCACCCGCCTGTGGGCGGCCATCCCCCCGGAGGCCGACGAACGCCGAGCGGAACTGCTCGGCCTGGTCGACGACCTCCTCACCCGCGCCAAGCGCACCGGCCGGGTGCGCGAGGAAATCACCCGCACCGACGTCTACGCGAGCCTCCTCGCGCTGCGCGTCCTCATCGACGACACCGAGGCCCAGGTACCCGGTGTCTGGCGCCGCCACCTCGCCATCGTGCTCGCCGGCTTCCGCCCGGCCGCTGAACTCCTCGCCCACCCCGCCACCGACGACACCCTGATCCGCGCCAAGACACCCAAACACCAAACGGAATGACCATCACCACACCGAATGACCCCACTTTTCCCACATCTCATACTGAAACGATCAGTTAGCGGGACCGGCGGCAGCGCCGCCGGCACGGACTCCATCCGCACAGAGATCACCGACAACCAGAGTTTTCTCGTGACCGCCCTTGCGGGCGACTCCGGGGGGAGCGCGTCGCCCGGGGCGGCTGGCAGTGGGGGTGAGCGCGGCGAGCGCGCAGGAGGAACGAGGGGCGGGGTGGGCGGCCTCGGCGGCACCAGTGCAACCGGCGGTAAACCGGGTGGCGGCGGTGTCGGCGGAGAAGAAGGCGAGTGCTTCAGCGGGGAAGAACTCGCGGCGGAAGCCGGCCCGGCGGGCCAGACCGGCACAACCGGAGCGAACAGCACCACTGCGACTGCCGGCGGTACCGGCTTCGAGGGTCGCGTCGGCGACGGCGGAGCAGGCAGCAGCGGCGCAGCGGGCGGGAGCGCCGGAGCGGGCGGCGCACCAGGCACGGAAATGATCACACTGCCCGCCGGGGCGGGGGTGGGCGGCGCCGGTGGCGCGGGTGGCACCGGCGGCCATGGAGGCGGACCCGACCCCAGCCCCGGAAACCAGGCGGGCTCCGCCGGCACTGCCGGTGCCGCCGCCTCCTCCACCGCTAACGGCGGCCCTTGCTACGCCCTCATCACCTGGTAGACGAACCATGTCCCGTCCCGCCGCTCAGGTACTGCCTCAAGCCCAACCAATCGAACCTCAGTGGCAACGACCGATCCTCGCTGTCGCGAAAAGGCGCTCACGGTTCGAAGACAGGAAGCCGCCCCCCTCCCTGTGCAGCGCGCGCCCATCGGGGCACTGTGTGTCGCTTCTGCAACCCAACGCAGGCCGTCGGATCAGCAACATGATCGTGGCCCAGCCCGAACACGGCGAGGCCGGCTTGATCAAGAGGTGGCCTTCCAGGCCGACCCGTCACTGACGATCAGTCAGAAAAGTCAGCAAAAGGTCAGCATCGATACGAGCAGGCCTTGCGAAACGCGCGTAGACCTGAGAATCGACACGCCCCGCGCCTTGCCCCCCGAGGAGACAGGCGCGGGCAGCGGAACTCGTTCTGCCATTGCCCTTCCGATGCCGGAACGGTCCAGTCGGCAGCGACGGGAACAGATGCTTCCTTCGATGCATCTTCCCAGGTCAGCGCACCTGCCCGCGGGCCTTCAGCGGGATGCCGGGGAGCTCCGGCGCCCGCAGTCGAGCACCGTCGCAGCCGTGTACTTCACCGACGCGAAACCCCTTTTCCCAGTCATTCCGTGCTTGTGCGATCTCCTCACCGGATCGGCCGATGAAGTTCCACCACATACCACTCGTTTCCCGGTTCTTCGAAGGCCAGAGACTCGCCGGACGATCCACAGTCGGCGAAACGTCAGCATCCGACGCATCCGCGAGTACGGCGCGATGCAGCTCGGGCGTTGCAGCACGGAGTGGAAGGCCCGCCACCGCGGCCTCGCAACGGATCCGGCCGGGTCGTCGCTGCCCACCTTCGCCTCGTAGCCGCCGAGGCCCGCCTCGCCACGTGGCCTGCCGCCGATGACCACTGGCGACGACAACGCACCGAATGACCGCAGGACCGCCACGAGGCAGCAGACCCCCCATACCGGGGCGACATCGACTCTTCGGAGCCACCCAGCATGGACATGACCATGCGTCAGTATGGTCAGACCTGGTTCGTACTCTTCTCTCGTCGGGGGTAGCAGTGATATCACTTGACCCCGAGTGATCGACTGGTCACGGGCACAGGGGACTCGGGGGGCTGGGAGAAGTGTCTGACGGTGTCGCCATCGGGGCGGACGACAGCGACCCGCCGCCCCTGACCCTCACCGGTCCCTGGCTGAGAACCCACGCCGTACCATCCCCGAAGAAGATCGTCTTCTCGTACGATCCCGACGAGTTCGAGGAGTTCGTCAAGGAGTGGGTCCCAGCCCTGACGACGAAGTACGTCGCAGTGCAACGGCACGGCGGTTCCGGGGATCACGGAGTCGATGTCGCCGGCTACCTGACCCCGTACGGGCTCGAGGGAGCCTGGCACAACTACCAGTGCAAGCACTATGGGGAAGCCCTGACGTGGTCGAAAGCCGCTCCCGAGATGCGCAAGATGTTCGCTTCGGTGGTGGGCGGGTACTTCACCGTGCCCCAGAAGTACGTCTTCGTCGCGCCCATCATCAGCCCCAGCCTGGTCCGGCGGTTGTCCAAGCGGTCCGAGGCCCGAGCCGAGTTCCTCAAAGAACTGGCTTCCACCCGCGATCCCGTCATCACCTCGCTCACCCCCGGGAAGCGGCGCGAACTCGAGGAACTCGCCGAAGCCACGGACTTCTCCATGTTCACCACCCTCGACATGGACGACATGTTGTCGTTGCACCAGACAACCCCGCACTGGGCGGTGCGCTTCCCTCAACCCCCGGCACCGCGTCCACGGAGGATGCTTCCGCCTGACGCCCACACCCCCATAGAGGCCCGCTACATCCAGCAGTTGGTGCGGGCCTATGGAGAGCTCTGGGGCGAGCAGGCCGACACCCTTGAGCGTGTCGCCGAACACGACGAGGCGCGCGATCACCTGCGCAGGCAGCGAGAGGCCTTCTACAGCGCGGAATCGCTGCGTCTGTTCGCCCGCGACTCGACCTCGGCCGGGCACTTCGACGCCGTCCTCGACGACGTCCACGACATCGTGGTCGAGGTCGCGGCGGGCAGGTTCCAGTTCGGGTACGACCGTATGCAGGCGGTCCTGGCCGCCTCCGGGAACATCGAGCTCACCAAGACGATCCTCACCGAGTTCGTGCGGCCATTGGACCGCAAGGGGGTCTGCCACCACCTGGCGAACGCAGACCGCTTGATCTGGTGTCGCGGAGGTGCCGCGTGAATCCGCTGAACAGCCCCCTCGAGGTCGGGATGCGCGCACTGGTCCTGCTCGCCGAGAGCCATCCCGAGCCCCTGGACCTCGCCCAGATCACCCTCCTCGACTACGCGCTGCTGCACAGCGGAGAGTTCGACGGCCCGCCGAGCCTTCACCCTGACCTGCCCGCCCGGTCCGGCGAACTAGGCGTGAAGCGAGGCCTGCTGGAGCAGGCTCTGCTCGTCCTGATCCGCGCCGAGCTGGCCCGGCTGGAGCCCGCGGACGACGGCCTCGTCTACCGCGCGACGGAGCGGGGGCCCGCGTTCGTCGAACTCCTCGAAGCCCCCTACGTCGAGCGCCTGCGCGAGCGCGCCGAATGGGTCGTCCACCAGTACGCGCCCGGCGCCGACGTGCGGGCTGCCACCCGTGCGCTGCTCAACCGCCCCGCCGAGACGCCCCTACCCCCCGAGGTCCACCGTGGCTGATCTGCGACTGACCCACCTGACGTACGCGGGCTCCGGAAAGCCCAACGCACACGTGGCCTTCGGCCCCGAACTCACCGTCATCTACGGCGCGTCCGACACCGGCAAGTCCTTCATCGTCGAGTCCATCGAGTACATGCTTGGTGGTGCGCGCCTGCCCCTCATCCCCGAAGCCGAGGGCTACAGCCAGATCCTCCTCGGACTGCGGTTGCCGGATGGGGCGCCGATCACCCTGGTCCGGCGACCGGGCGCCGGCACCGTCGCCGTCCACTACGAGGACCTGCGCGACCTGGTCACCCGGAGGTCCGACCGGGAACTGACCGCGGTCCACCGCGCCGGTAGCTCGCGCAGCCTCTCCGCCGTACTCCTCGCCGAGCTCGGTTATGCCGACGCCCGAATCCGCAAGAACGATGCCGGCGGTACCCGCGGACTGTCCCTCACCGACCTCGTGCACCTGTCCCTGGTGACCGAAACCCGCATGGGCGACCCGCTCTCCCCCGTCCTGCGGTCGAACGCAGCGAACGGCAAGACCGCTGCCGCCTCGGTGATGAAGTACCTGCTGACCGGCGAGGACGACCCGGTGGTCGACACCGGGCCGAACGCCGAACAGCGCCGGGTCCACAAGGGCCAGATCGGGCTCCTCGACCAGATCGTCCTCGAACTCTCTGCGAAGCTGACGACCCGGGAGAACGCTTCCCAACTGCGCGAACGGCTGACGCGGATCCAGGCCACCATCGACGGCCAGTCCCGTTCCCTGCGGGTGATCACCGACCGGCACGTCGGCGCGGTCTCCGATCGCATGAATGCCGCGCAGGAGCTAGCCGCCGTCGAGTCCCGCCTGGCTGAGGTGCACGACTTGCTCACCCGGTTCGGGCTGCTGGAACAGCAATACCGCTCCGACCTCGACCGCCTCGCGATGGTAGGCGAAGCCGGCAGTATCCTCGGCTACTTCCGTGTCGACACCTGCGTCTTCTGCGGTGCCGAACCCCAACACCAGCACCACGGCCACGGAGAGCAGGAGACGACCCAGCTTCACGCGGCCGTCGACGCCGAAGCCGCCAAGACCGGCTCACTCCTTGCCGACCTCCTCCCGACCATCGCCGACCTGCGGTCCCAGTTGGACGAGCTCGTCGGACGAAGGGGCGTCCTGCTCCTGCGGGCCAGAGAGCTCGACACCGAGATCTCCAGGGCCGAGGAGCACCTCGCGCCTTTGCGGACTCACATGAACGAACTTCTGTCGGCCCGCTCGACCGCCGAGCGCGAGCTCGAACTCCACTCCCGTATCGAGGAATTGGACGATCGAAGGTTCAAGCTCAACGGTACAGGCGCAGTCCGGTCCCAGCGGCCCGCCAGCCACATTCCCGCCCGGGTGCTCTCCGGGTTCGACGTTGTCCTGAGGCGGACGCTGGAGGCCTGGTCCGTTCCCTCTGTCGAGTTCGCCGAGTACGACCAGTACGGCATGGACGTCAGGGCCGGCAGCCGACCCCGATCCGGCCGTGGCCAGGGCGTGCGCTCGGTCCTGCACTCGGCGTTCACCACCGCCCTCGCCCGGTACTGCCTCGGTGGGGACTTGCCCCACCCCGGCTTCGTCGTCCTCGACTCCCCAGTGGTCACCTACCGCGAACCGGTAGGGGAGGACGTCGACATCACCTCGAATGTCGTCGACCACTTCTACCAGGACATGCTGACCTTCCCCGGCCAGGCCATCGTCATCGAGAACGGCGACCCGCCGAGCAGCGTGCTGTCCTCCGCCACGACGTACCGCTTCACCGGCCCTGGCGGGGGCCGCCCCGGTTTCTTCCCGGTCTCGCCGACCGGCGGGGCGTGAAGCCGGGACTCAAACCTCACCGTGCTCTCCCGACCGCGAGATCCGGCACCGCTATCGGCAGCTCGGGCTCCGACGCATGGTCCCGTCGGCATGGTGGTATGCGACCGAGCCCGAGCCACAGGAGGAGCCCCGTTCGGCACTGCCGTGTGCTGACGAAAACACTCCGAGGTGGAGACGTGGGTAGGTTCGCGCTCGAGGCGCCAGTGGCGTGGGATGTCGACAGTGGCGCACAGGACCAACTAGATCTTCTTGCCGGTTCGCCAGGTCGAGGAGGGTGAGGTGCTCCCCGGGACGGTTTCCGGCCGCCGCTCAACACCGTCCGAATCGGCGCGCGGCACGGCCTGCCACTCCATCCGCCCATGGCGGGCGCGCTCGTGGTTGCGCGATAGCGACGGCGGACTCGGTCACACAGCTGACCGTGAAGCGACGAAGTTGGCGCCGAGCTCGAAGTCCCATGCCCGAGGGAGAGGCCTGGTGCCTGGTCTCGTCCAGGGGTCCAGGCGATCCAGGAGGCCCAGCGTTCGGCAGCAGGTGAGTAGCTGATGAAGAAGTCGGTAGCCCGGGGCCACCCGAGCTCACGACAAAAGTCCTCTTGGGTGGACCCGCCAACCCGTCCAACAGGCCTCGATCCTGTTTCACCGCAGCGGATCCGGGTGGCTCTCGGACGCCCAGACCGAACGGCTGCTCGACATGGGCATCAGCGAACGAATCTCGAACGTGCTCGTTCGCGAGGGCGGCTGTAGCCTGCCCGTGCCTCGATCGAGGAGGAGGCTCGTCGGCCGCGCCCTAGGAAAGCCAAGCCGCCGAGCTCCTCCTCGCGGGGTCCATCCGTGCTTCGATCAGGAGGGCACCCGTGAACGACGACAGTAGCTCATCCATCCCGAACGGCTCCGGCCGCAGACCCACCAGGTCGCCGTGGCTCCTGTGGGCGGCCTTCTACACCTGCGTTCTGGGTGCCGTCGTTCTCGGCATCGTGGAACAGGGCCCGTCCTCGCTGGCCTTGGCCGCTGCGGCCAACCCCCTCGGAACGGCCGCTGTTCGAACCAACCGCACCTCGTGATCCACTGGGGCTGATTGCCGCCCTTCGGTGCCCGGTCACTGTGCGGTGACCGGGCACCCTGCTCGTGCCGGACGTCAACTGCGCCAATCAGCTACGCCGCCCTGACCGACCCCCACCTGGTCGGCGCGCATTGGACTACGGAGACCCAATGGCCCACCGACGTGGCGCAACAGCTACTGGGTGTCGCGCGCCGGCGGTGCCGTAGGCGAGGTCAAGCACGGAAGGTGGAGGTGGACGCCATCATTGATCAGCTCGACGGTGACCCGCTCGTCCTAGAGCAGGGCCACGATCCGGCCGGGGGTGCGGTGAGCGATGTCGGGCATGGCGTTGAAGAGGTGGGTGGCGCCGGCGCCGATCGCCTCCAGGGTCCTGGTGCAGTCGGGGTCGGCCCGACCGCCGCAGCGGTCGGCGCGCCCGCACACGATGGATCTCACCTGACCGCCCGTCAGTCGAGGTCAGCAAAAGTCAGCATCAGTACGAGAACACCCCGACAAACCTGCCTACACCTGGGAACGCCGCCCCCGGTCCGTCGAACCCGCTCCGGCCCCTGCGAGGGTGCCCGGCCGGCCAACCGCGATCGGGTAAGTCGTCACTTTAAGCTCTTTACTCACACCTTTCATCCCGATATCGTCTGCTTACCGGATGGTCGACATCGCTCTGCGTGTGCGGCCAGGAGGTCAGGGTCATCGACTGGGCGTGGTGGAAGACGTTGCCGTCGTCCCAGGGCTTCTTGGCCCGCTGCAGCCGGGTTAGTTCAGCGGGTTCATGGCTCCGACCAGCACCAACCAGAACACCGGCCACTGAAAATAGGTGACGCACCACCACTGCAACCACATGCCGCATATCAACGGTCCCCTGGTCAAGATCCTGATCAAGCCATAGGTATCGGCGATCAAGTCCGCGCGGTGCCGGCCGATGCGTCGTCGAGCGGTTCGTCGAGCCCTGTGGTCACAGCTTCTGGTCGGGCAGGTCCGCCAGTTGCGGCGGCGACCGATGAATGCCCGGTGTGCTTCGATGACTTGGGTTGGGTAGATGGTGTTGTAGCCCATCGTCGTGTTGATGTTCTTGTGCCCGCAGATGACTTGGCCGATGTGCGGCGGAAGGCCGTTGAGCGTTGTGCCGGTGACGAAGATCCTTCGGAAGTCGTGGGTCGCGAAACAGCCAGTCCTCCCCGCGCAGGCGGGGGTCAGTCTGCGGGGCCGTCGCTGTCGGGCACGCCCCTGCTGTCCCTTCGGGGGCGTGGGGGGGGAGTGTGACGGCCGTGCTCAAAAGCCGGCTGTGTCGAGTTCGAGGCTCAGCGGGGCCGGGAGTTGCAGGAAGGTTCCGAAGGGGTGAGGTCCTTCGACCCGCGTGTAGCCGAGCCGGCCCGGCTGGGAGAACAGGGTGCAGGTGCGTTCCTGCCGGTCGACCAGGAGGTAGACGGGAGCGCCGAACTGCGAGTAGCGCCGCCGTTTGGCGGTTCTGTCGGTTTCACCGTTCGACGGTGATGTCACCTCGACGACGAGTACGGTCTGGTCCGGGAGGAGGGCTCCCTCCGTCTTCGCCAGCTCGGCGGGTACCACCGCGAGGTCCGGCACGTAGAAGTTCTCCGTACCGGGCAGGTCGAGGTTCCCGGAGCCGGCACGGAGGCCGAGTTCGCGCATGCGGGGCCCGATCTGCTCGCGGATCAGATCGACAGCGCTCTCGTGAGCCCATGACGGTGAACGGGGGTGATGACTCCCTCGACGATCTCGACGCGGTCACCCGCAATATGCTGAATCGCATACTTCAGGGCCTGCTCCGGATTCGGCACCCGACTGTAGTCACCCGGGCCGGCATGCGCTGTGCTCACGTGCTGCTCTCCTGTCCGGATCTCAATCCTCAGAGCGGACCAGCGACAGTAGGTTGCTGCGGCCTGGCTGCCACGGCCACAGCACCGGGCCGGCCCCGGCGTGCAGAGGCGTTGGGAGGAGCCAACGCACCCGGTAACGTTACTAGGCATCGCCGCAGGACGTGGACAGCCCGCGATTCATCGACTCCTTTCGAAACCATCCCCCCGCGCCCGCGGGGGTCAGCCGAGCGGGGACTTCCCCGTCGGCATGATCACGGTGTCCTCCCCGCGCCCGCCGGGGTCCCAGTCCAGGCGCAGGCTCTGGGACCCTTCGAGCTCGATCTGCCCGGCGAGCAGGGGGTGGGTCTCACCGGCCCGGTCGAGCAGGTGGAAGTGGGTGTGTGCGTCCACGGAGACCACCATGCCTATCTCGATTCCGGGAACGTAGCGGACCGAGGGTTTTGGGTGCCCTGCCCGGCGCCCTCCCGGGCCGACTCCGGCCTCCTATCACCGTGATCAATCAGCCAAGACCCCTCAACCAACGGCAGAGCCCACAAGTTGAGACAGGGCCCGAGATATCGGACATCAGTTGTCCAGCACGTCCGACAGCATCCTGGACTGTCGCTGTTCGATTCGAAGGGCGGTGGCACGCTGCTCGGAGCGCGCTGTCAGCCGACCCTGGAGAGGAAGCCCTCTACCGCTGCCGTGAACGCCTGCGGGTCGTCCAGCCAGGGGTAGTGGCCGGCGCCCGGCTGGACGGCGAGCCGCACCTCCGGGAAGAGTGACGCGGCGTCGGCGGCGGACTCGGCGGTGGGCCACAGGTCCACCTCGCCGACGAGGAGCAGCACCGGGCAGGGCAGGGCGCCGAGGCGGCGCCGGAGTTCCCCGGTGTCGGGTGTGTAGTCCTTGTAGTAGTGCTCGCTGACGGGCAGCGCCCGCTGGGCGGGGTCGGCGGCGGCGTGGGCGCGGGCGGCGTCGTCCCAGCGGCCGTACATCAGCGGCTCGAAGGCGAGGCGGTACGGCGCGGCCTCGGCAAAGGTGTTCGCGGTCATCATGTGCCGGTGCGCCGCCACGGCCTCGGTGTGCCAGGGTTCGGCCGCGCGGGAGGCGATCACCTTCTCCGCGCCCGTGTCGGAGGGTAGTCCGACGGCGGCGTAGGACGGGTCGACCAGGGTCAGGCTGGTCAGGCGGTCGGGGTGGGCGGCGGCGTAGAGCATCGCCAGGCCGCCGCCTGCGGAGTGGCCGAGCAGGTCGACGCGGTCCAGGCCGAGATGCCGGCGCAGCGCCTCGACGTCGGCCACCAGGCGGTCGACCCGGTAGGTGGCCGGGTCGGTGGCCGTCGCGGAGGCGCCGGTGCCGCGGGTGTCGGGCAGGATCAGGGTGCGGTGAGCGGACAGGCCGCCGAGGTCGCCGAGGTATTCGGCGGCGCGGCCGGGGCCGCCTGGGAGGCAGAGCAGCGGCGGGCCGTCGCCGAGGGTACGAAAGGCGAGCGCGGTTCCGTCGTACGAGGTGATGAACTCCATGGCGGGCAGCCTGTGGGACGGTGGCCCGGGCCGACTATCGTTCAGTCACAGCTAAACGATCAGAGGGTGGGGCGGGCGTGGCGGTGGGGATCCGGCTCTCGGCGGCCGAGGTGGCGCGGGTGCGGCTCGCGGTGTCGCCGCTGGCCGAGACGGTGCTCGGGGTGCGGGCAGCTCTCGGCGTCGGCGGGCACGAGGTGCACCGGCCGTGGGTACGCGAGGCGCAGCGGGTGTTGGCAGAGGAGCCGGAGTTGCCGTTGCTGCGGACACTGCTCGAAGGCTGCCTGCCGTCGTTCCTGTTCCCGGTACCGCAGGAGCGCCTGCCGGCGTTCGATACCGAGCTGGCGGGCCTGCGGGCGGCGGACCCGGCGTACGTCGCGGCGGAGTGCGCTGCCGCGCTGGGTGCCCGGGCCGGGGAACTGCCGGGGCCGGCCGTGCTGTTGGGACGGGTTGCCGATGCGCTGACGCGCTTCCACGTCCGGCTGGTGGCCCCGCACTGGGGGAGGATGCGGGCGGTGCTGGAGGCGGACCTGGGTCGGCGGGCGGTCGCGCTGGTGGACGGCGGGGTGGAGGGGCTCTTCGCGCAGCTGCACACCGATGTGGTCTGGCGGGAGGGCGAGTTGGTCGTCCAGGGGCGCCGCCGCTCGGGGGCGGTGTGGACGGTCGAGGCAGGCGGGCACGGGCTGGTGCTGATGCCGTCCGTCTTCGGCTGGCCCGACGTCATCGTCGACTACTCCCCGCTCGCGGCCGCCTCCATCCGCTACCCGGTCCCCGGTGTCGGGCTGCTCTGGGAGCAGCCCCGGGCGAGCTCCGCCGGCCTCGCCGCCGTCCTCGGTCGCACCCGCGCCGCCCTGCTCGCCGAACTCGGCGAACCGCTGAGCACCCCCGACCTCGCCGCCCGCCTGGGCGTGACGCCCGGCGCCGTCTCCCAGCACCTCGGCGCGCTGCGCGGCGCCGGGCTGGTGACGACCTCCCGCACGGGTCGTACAGCCGTTCACCTGCGCACCCGGACCGGCACGGCGCTCACGGCCCAGCCGTCGGACTGACCGCGGCCCTACCCCTCACGTACCCCCTCCACCGCTGCCCCGTCCACCGCGTTCCGAACCCGCCGTAGCCGCCGAGGCCTCGCCCGGCACCGTCCCGCCCCCTGCGTTCCCACCGGAACCGGCCGGCGCCACCCTCACCCGGGTGGCCGAGGACGGATCGGTACTGTGGCAGGACACCCCGTCGAGAGGCGCCCTCCCCCATGGCCAAGAACGCCGCCGAACCGCGTGCCGTAGCCCGCAAGCCCCTGCTGCAGCTGACCGGCGTCACCCGCTCGTACGGCGAGCGGGAGGTGCTGCACCCCGTGAGCCTGTCGCTGGCCGCCGGAGAGTGCGTGGCGCTGCTCGGACACAACGGATCGGGCAAGTCGACCCTGCTCAGGGTCGCGGCCGGACGCGACGTACCCAGCAAGGGCACCGTGTTCTTCGACGGCATCCCGATGGACGAGAACGACCCCCGGGTCCGGGCCCGGGTGGCGGTGGTCGGCGACACCGTCGCCTGTTACCCCGACCTGACCGTCCGTGAGCACCTGCTTCTGGTCGCGGTTGCGCACGGGGTCGCCGATGCGCCCGACTGGGTCTCCCGGGTACTGGCCGACCGGATGCTCACGGCCCGGGCCGACGCACTGCCCTCCGCCCTCTCCTCCGGGCAGATGCAGGCCCTGCTGCTGGCCTGCGCGCTGGTGCGCCCGCGCGATCTGCTGCTGCTGGACGAGCCCGAGCAGCGCCTGGACCCGGACGCCCGCCGACACCTCGCCGACCTCCTCAGGGCAGAACTGGCCGACGGTGTCGGGGTGTTGCTGGTCACCCACCATACCGACCTCGCCCTGGACGTGGCCGACCGGGTCGTGGTGCTGGAGGACGGCAGGATCCTGAAGCAGGGCGCGACCCGCAAGGTACTGGCGGCGGAGTACGCGGCCCGCACCGCCGCGGACTCGGCGGGTGCCCGGTGACCACCGCCCACCCGGAGGCCGGCCCCGCCGTCGAGGCCTGGACGGACGACGACGACTGGACCGACGAGACACTCGCCCTGCTACGCGCCCTGCGTGCCCCCCACCGACGCAACCGCGCCAAGTCGGTCGGCTTCGCCGTCTACTGCGTGGTACTCATCCTGATCATCTGGGGCGGCGTACCCAGCCTCGGCCTGTTCCTGCAGGCGTCCATGGGCGCCGACTACACCGGCCACGGCGGCGACCTGCTCGCCGCAATGCCCGCCGGCATCACCGCGGCCGGGCTGCTCACCTTCCTCCTGCTGGTCCGGGACGGCCTGTGGCGCGGCCCGGTGGTGCCACCCCGGGCGGCGGCCGACTGGCTGCTGGTCCACCCCGTCCGGCCCCGCCCGGTCCTCCGGCCGTGGTTCTGGCTGTCCTGCACCGTGGCCGCGTTCCCCGGCCTGGTGGCGGCGGTCGGCGGCATGGTCGCGCTCGGGCTGACCGTCCGGGCCGGCCTGCCGGCCGCACTCGGCTGGTGCCTGCTCGGAGGGTTCTGCGTGCCGCTTCTGGCAACCTGCGCCGCGTTGGTGGTGGAGCGCGGCGACCGCGCCGCCCGCTGGGTGCGCCGGCTCACCCCGTATCTCACAGTGTTGATCATCGCGCTGGCGGGGCAGAGCGCACTGGCCGTCGCCGGTCACCCGGTGCACTGGTTGGAGCTGGTGGAAATGTGGTCGGGGCCGTGGGGCTGGGCCGCGATCGCCGCACTGGCGCCGACCCCGGCCGCTTCGGCGGGCAGCTGGGTGGCCGCCGCACTCCTGCTGGCGTCGACCGGTGCCGCCCTGGTACTCGCCGACCGGGCCGCTTCGACGGTGCCACTGGCCCGGCTGCGGGAACGGGCCAGGACAGGCGCCGGGGTGCTGGCCGCGCTCCGGACGGTCGAGCTGCGCAGCGCGCGGCTGGCGGTGAACAGCGCCAACGGCAGCGCCCGGCAACGCCGGGTCCGGCTGCCTGCGCCCCGGCGGGCCTGGCTGGTGGTGCCGTGGCGGGACACCCTCGCCCTGCTGCGCTCCCCCGCCCGGCTGGGTCGCGCGGCGGCGCTGGCGGTTCCCGCACTGCTCTGCGCCGTCCTCGCGCACGGCGCCACGGGCGGGTTGGCCTGGCTGGCCACCGCCGTCTCGCTGGTGTTCGGCTACCTGGCCGTCGCACAGTTCCTGGAGCCGGCCCGGATCGAGACGGACGATGTCCGGCGGGCCTCCTGGTCACCGTATCCGTTTGCCGCTCTGATGCTGCGTCATGCGATCGTTCCGACGCTGGCCGGGGTGCTGCTGGGGCTGGCCTGCGCCGGGGCGCTGCTCGCAGCGGGCGCGGGCCCGGCAGCCTGGCTCGCACCGGTTGCCGCACCGGCCCTGGTAGCGGCGGGGCTGGTGAACGCCTGCCGCGGGGTGCTGCGCAAGGACCTGATGTTCTCCCCGGCCCAGGGCGCGGGCGGCGGGACGGGCCCGCTGCTGTTCGCCGCCTGGTACGCGGCCGGGCCCGCCGTGGGGGTGGCGGCGCTGACGCCGATGTTCTCCTCCGCGCTGCGCGGCGGGGCGATCGTGCCGGTCGGCAAGGCCGCCCTGATGGCGGTCGTGGTTGCGGTCCTGCTGCTGCGCTGGGCGCAGGCCAGGGCCGCGAAGATGAGCAAGGCCCGCCCGGGGAGCACTCCGTAGGGGAACGAGTCCGAGGACCTCGGTGGCCGTGGGCGAGGTGTGGTCGCTCGATCGTGGCGCCGGTGGCCCGGCCGTACCGGATCAGGGTAGCGAGAGCGAGTGGCCGTACCGGATCGCGGTAGCGAGGGCGAGTGGCCGTACCGGATCGCGGTAGCGAGGGCGAGTGGCCGTCGACCCCGTGCGGGCGAAGACGCCGGCCCCGGTGCGGGCGCCGGGTGCTGTTCCACGCCGAGCCGGCTCTTCACGGCGCCGACGACCGCTTCGATCCGCCGGCGGACCCGGGCGAGCCGGCCGAAGCGGACCGGTTCGCCCTTGCGGTCCGGCCCGCACGAGGTGCGGGAACGATCTGCGCGGTGAGGGGCATGGGCGGTCGCATGAGGCACGTGCCCGCCTGGAGCTCCAGGCGGGCAAGGTCGCCCGGCTCCCCTGACGTGGTCGCTGCATCGACGTGATCAAGGTTGCGCGGTTCCCGCACCCTCCGCTAGCGTGTTCGGCGTCTGTAATCGACACAAAGGGAGTGGCGAGGGCTAAGCGACCTGCGAAGGACCGCGATCAGCAAGTCCGTTGAGGACTGATCGACGGTTGAGAGGGCCGATGAAGGCCGGAGTCGGACACAGGATCCGACCACCCATCTCCACTGCTGAAGCGAGCAGTGTTCTTCACCGAGTTCGTTACGCGTACTCCCACTCCGGGCGATTCGCCGCACCGCGGCGCTGCTCCTCGATTACAAGGACTCCTCATGGCTTCCCGCTCGTCCGGGCCTGCCGTCGACGCACCCGCACCGGCCTTGCCGGCCAAGACCAACGCGGTCGTGCTGACCCTGATGGTCGCGGTCTTCCTCTCCCTACTCGACACCCGGATCCTCGCGACGGTATTGCCCCGTATGGTCAGCGACCTGGGCGGCCTCTACCAGTTCGCCTGGGTCACTACTGGTTACCTCAGTCCTTGTGGTCCTCTCCTCGACGCTGGACCTGCCCGCCCGCCGACAGGCACACATCGACTACGCGGGAGTGATCCTTCTCGTCCTGGCGATCGTCGGCCTCAACCTCCTCACCAGCTGGGCCGGCGTCAAGTACGCCTGGAGCTCCCCGGTCAACCTCGGCCTCGCCGCCGGAACGGTCATCGCCATGGCGCTCTTCATCCTGTCGCAGCGCCGCGCCCTTGACCCGGTGATCCCACTGTGGCTCGAACTCACCAGTGTCTACGCGGACTCCATGCGAGTCGTCTTCTACACGGTCGTCCCGATAGCCGTAATCGGACTCGTGGCCTCGCTGTTCCTCAAGGACGTCAAGCTCGTCGGCCGGCCCGCGCCGACCAAGCCGGACGAGTCCCTGGCCGCCGACTCCGGCTCGCCCGCTCGCGGCACCTCCTGACGCACCACTCGAGGAGTGGCCTCCCTGCACTGTGTCCACAGTGCAGCACATCCCTGACAAGGAGAGACACGCATGATCTTGGTTACTGGCGCCACCGGCAACGTCGGCAGCGAACTCATCGCCCAACTCGCCGCCGACGGCGTGCCGGTGCGGGCTATGACCCGATCGCCAGGGAAGGCGAACTTCCCCACCGGCGTCGAGGTCGTCGCCGGGGACTTCGACAAGCCAGAGACCCTGCCCGCGGCTCTCACGGGCGTTGACCGGGTCTTCGTCGTCCCGCCGGGCTACGGCCCCGAAGGCCCAGTCCAGGAGGCCACCCTTGTCGCCGCCGCCCGCCAGGCCGGAGTGCGACACATGGTCAAGCTCTCCACCAGCGGTGTCGGCTTCGGCGCCACCGACCCACTCACCTCCGGCCACCGTGCCGGCGAGCTGGTCATCCAGGAGTCCGGCCTCGACTGGACGATCCTGCGCCCTGGCACCTTCATGGTTTACCTCCACGGCTACGCCGACACCATCGGCAAGGAGCGGACCATGTACGTGACCGAGGGCGACCCCGTCTCCGCCATGATCCACCCGCGCGACATCGCCGCGGTCGCGGCCAAAGTGCTCACCACCTCTGGTCACGAGGGCCAGGCCTACACCCTGACCGGCGGCGAGGCGCTCAGCCCGCAGCGGCAGGGCGAGATCATTGGTGAGGCACTCGGCCAAGAGGTCAAGGTCGTCGAGCGTACAACTGCCGAGACCCAGGCGGAGTTCGACCGCCTCGGCTGGGGCGGCCCGCGCCTCGCGGCCCTGCTCGAACTCAAGCGCCAGTCCGCCGCCTGGGACTGGAACATCTTCGAGTCCGTCGAGCAGATCACCGGCATGGCGCCGCTGACCCTGCGCAACTGGGTCGACGAGAACATCCACATCTTCGGCTGAGCCGATCCGCACACGGCACAGGGCTGATGCGGCCGGGATCCCCCCGGCGCACCAGCCCTGCACTGTATCCCCAGCCTGGCACAGGTTCAGCGCGATCACGATCCGCGGCTGGAGTACCAGGGTCTGTTGCGAAAGTGGATCTTGAGTTGCGATGACCATGGAGTGGCCGCGAGGGGATCTGACGGACCGGCAGTGGGCTCGGCTGGAGCCGTTGCTGCCGACGGGGAAGAAGCCGGGAGGCCTCGCACGTGGACGCGTCGGCAGCTGATCGACGGGATACGGTGGCGGACCCGGGCTGGCACGCCCTGGCTAGGGCGTGTTTTAGGTTCCGGATCCGCGCGGCTGCTGAGTCCAGCCCACGGAGCTGCGACTGCAACTCCTGGGTGAGGTGGCTGCAGCGGGCGTACCCGATGCGGATGTCCGGCGCCCGGGGTGTCCGTCTCGGGCGCGGACAGTGCGTGGTCACTCCTTCGAGTGGGAGTCGATGTCGCCTGCGGCATACGGCTCTGGTGATCACTAGCGTCGGTTCGGTGCATCCGGTCCACGGTGCATAGGCGTGAAGAGGAGTTCGTGATGAGTGCGTTCGACGATGCGTTTGAGTCCACGGTGAAGCTGGAGGCCGCTTCCGGGGACCGTGCCGCCTACGGCATCACCGAGGCGGTGGCCAGGAAGGAGGGGTACACGGGCGCGATGTCGGATCTCCCGCTGGAGACTGCCAAGACCATTTACCTCGACCGCTACTGGAAGCCGCTGCGGCTGGAGGCCATCGCCGAGGTGTCCCAGCCGCTTGCCCTGAAGCTGTTCGACACCGGCGTCAACATGGGTATTGGGACGGCGGCGAAGTTCCTGCAGCGCAGCCTCAACGCCCTGAACCAGCAGCAGGCCGACTACCCGGACATGACCGTGGACGGCGCGATCGGCCCGAAGACCGTCACGGCACTCAGGGCTTTCATCGACAAGCGGAAGCCACTGGGCGAGACGGTGCTGCTCAAGGCGATCTCCAGCCTGCAGGGCGCGCGGTACATCGAGATCGCCGAATCCCGGGACCAGAACGAAAAGTTCATCTTCGGCTGGCTGGCGAACCGGGTCTGACGGTCATCGCCTCGCTGGGGTGGCCGACGCCGATCAGGCCCGGCGTCGGCCGCCCCAGAGCACGTGCGCTACCCCTCGGGGGTGGTGGTCTGGTCCTGCGAGTCGAGCTTGGTGAAGTCGATGTCCAGGTCCGCTCCTGGTTGTCGACGGAGTGCCGCTGGAGCTCCCGAAGGGCATAGGCCGTTTCAGGTTCCGATCCGCCGGGTCGGCTGAGGCGTGATGATCGTGCCGTGGGGCGCGGGGATCTCTCGGATGAGCAGTGGTCAGTGCTGGAGTCGGTATTGCCTGCAGCTGGGGTGCGGCGCAGGTCGAGCAGTCGGCGGCGGTTGGTGGATGGGGTGCGGTGGCGGGTCCGGACCGGTGCTCCATGGCGTGACCTGCCGCCTGGGTACGGGCCTTGGCAGACGGTGTACGGGCTGTTCCGCAGGTGGCAGCGCCAGGGGGTGTGGGCGCGGGTGTTGACGTTGTTGCAGGCGCGTGCGGATGCGGCGGGGCTCATCAGGTGGGAAGTGAGTGTCGACTCGACGGTCTGCCGGGCTCATCAGCACGCGGCCGGTGCCCGCCGGGACGGGGCCGGGCAGAAGGAGCCGCCGGGCGGTGTGGTCCGTGAGCCGGAGGATCACGGGCTGGGCCGCTCGCGGGGCGGGTTCGGCACGAAGATTCACCTGGCCTGTGAGCAGGGCCAGAGGCCGTTGTCGTTGTTGGTGACGGCGGGTCAGCGTGGTGACAGTCCGTTGTTCGTGCCGGTGCTGGAGGCGATCCGGGTGCCGCGCCTGGGGGCGGGCCGGCCGCGCCGGACTCCGGTGCTGGTGCGGGCGGACAGGGCGTACTCGTCGGCGGCCAACCGCGCGTATCTGCGCAGGCGTGGGATCCGGTGCACGATCGCCGAGCCGGCCGATCAGGTCCGCAACCGTCGGCGGCGGGGCCGTTCGGGTGGCCGCCCGCCGGCCTTCGACCGGGAGGACTACAAGGCCCGTCACGCGGTGGAGTGCGCGATCGGCCGCCTCAAACGCAACCGGGCCCTGGCGACGCGCTTCGACAAGCTCGCGGTGCGGTTCGAGGCCGTCGTCATGGTGGCCGCGATCAACGAGTGGCTGTGAGCGGCGCTGGTGCCAGCTGTGCGCACCGCTGTGGTGGCGGTGGGATGGACGAGGCGTCCCGTGCGGGCTGGGCTCGCGGCGGGAGCGGCCCGCCGCCGGTAGAGGGAACTTCGGCGGCGGGCCGGCGCCTCACTGGGCGGTGTTGCGAGTTGCGTTGGGGTCCAGGATCTCGGTCTTGCTCTTGAGGCGCGGGAAGCCGTCCGCATCGTCGTAGTCGTAGTCGTACCTGGTGACCGCGTGGGATGTCCGTTCCTCCAACAGGTTGCCGTGGGGGTCGAAGCGGCGTGTCGTCTCCTGGCTCTCGGTCTCGGTGCCGCGGGTCCACGTCTCGGTCGTGATGACCTCGTTGGCCGGCGGCGGCAGGTAGCGGTTGACGACGCGGGGCACGCCAGCGTGGGCGCCGGTGGTCTCTTCCAGGACCGTGCGGTGGAGGTGGTCGTAGCGCCGGGTCACCGTCACCGTCTGGGTCAGCTTGCCGCGGGCTGTCGTGAGGTCGCGCGTTTCGACGACCGTCGAGCCGTAGGTGTAGGAGGTGTCGCCGATGGGCGGGAAGGTGTCAGCGGGCTGGGTCTGTACTGGTGCGCCGGGGCCGCTGTAGCCCGGCTCGGTGTAGCTGTACCGCGTCACGGTCACGGCCTGTCCACCGTCTCCCTTCTCCTCCTCGCGGCTGGTCAGCGCCCGGGGCGAGGCCCCGCCCGGGGTGGCGAGCTCGTACTCGTACGAGGTGGTGCTGTCGCGGGAGGCGCCGGTGCGGGTGAGGGTGGTGATCCTGGAGACGGCACCAGATTTCACGTAGCCGAACCGCCGCTGCGGCTCGTCGGGCCAGGGGGAGGTGACCTCGGCGATACGGCCGTCGCTGTCCAGGTTGAGCGTGAAGACCGCCGCCTGGTCGTCGGGGTAGGTGATGGTGACCTTGCCGGGCGCCCGGTCCAGGCGCAGCACCGGACGGGAGCCGCGGGTGATCTCGTGCAGGGCGTGGCCCTGGCCGTGGGGGCGGTAGGTGAACCGCAGCCCCTGGTCACCGGGGCCGATCTGCCTGGGCAGCAGCACGCCGGCGCCCTGGACCGGGGCGAGGACCTCGACCATCCCGTCCGGGTACGCCACCTGGTAGGCGCCCGCCTCGTCGGCGGCCGGCGTCACCCGCACCCCGCGCGTCCCGTTGGTGGGCCAGCCGTCCGCGCCGATGCGCTCGGTCGTGCCGGAACGTGTGGTGAGGATGCCCGTCGCGCTGTCGTAGGTGGTCAGTTCGAGGGCCCATTCGCTGCCGAACCCGGTGTCGGGAGCGCCGGGGGCGAAGCTGACAGCGACCTCGATGCGAGCCCCCTCCGGGGAGGGCAGGTCGAGGCGGAATCCGACCTGTCCGGTGCGCGGATCCACACCCGGGACGGGATGGGTCGAGCGCGTCGGGGTCATGGTCATAGCGGTGTCCTTCCAGGAGGACTTGGCCGTCCCATGCGAGAGGCGGGGTACCGGCCGCAGTCCCTTTCGGTGGGCACCGGCCGGGCCGCGCGCAGGCATCCGCCGGGGCCTGCCGCACCTTGGCGGGCAGCCGCCGGTTCCCCCCGGGCGCGCACCGACCGCGCCCGGCGGTCCAGCCCATGGTGGCCGCTGGTACAGCCCGCGCCCGAGCCCGGCCGTTGATCTTCACTCTTTCGAGTGAAGATCAACCAAAAGTCTGGAGGCAAGAGTGCTGCCGTGCATCGCACCTCATACCGGGCCTGGGCCCATCCGGGGCACGACCCCGAGCCGACGGCTGCTCGCCTGCCAGGCCGCAATCTCAAACACGGCCTAGGCCGGCGTTCGTCCTGTCCGTTCTGTTCCTCCGCGCCGCCCCCTTTTGCCGGGCTGTCTCCTGCTCCTGCCCGGCTTCTTCCAGGGCCTTCATGAGGTGCTTGCTGACCTGCATCCCCGCGGCGTCGTGGTGGGCGCGGACCGTGGTGGAGTCCACGCTGACCAGCGACAAGTCCGTTCTTCCCGCCCGGGCACCCTCGGCGATCAGGCCCTCCAGCAGGGCCGTGAACACACCGGCGTCCCGCCAGACGCGGAAGCGTCCGTAGACGGTGGCCCAGGGCCCGAACTCGGCAGGCATCTCCCGCCACTGCCCACTGGAGCGGAACCGCCAGATCACCCCCTCGAACTGCTGCCGCAACCGCTCCGGATACGGCCCGTACCTACCAATCGGCAGATACGGCTCGATGAACTTCCACTGGGCATGAGTGAGTTGCCTACGCGTCACGACCACAGTCGTACCGGATTCCACGCCTCGAACAGGCCAGAACCCAGCAGTTGATCACGGCATCACACGGGCCCTAGTTGTACGACCCGTTGAACGAGGAGATGCGATCGTTGAAGGTGTTTACGCCGAAGTAGGAGCCGTCTGCGTTGTAGATCGTCACCCTCCGCAGGTCGGCTGCGGCCCATCCGGGGTACAGCTTGATGTATTTCCCGCCCTGGTCGTAGTTCTGGTAGAAGCGCTCGACCAGGTTGGTGTTGTTGACGATGGAGGACGTCCGATCGTTCGCCATCCCGTTCAGGACCGCGTTCAACTGGATGGCGCCCAGCCTGCCCCGGAAGTCGTGCCTGAGACCGTTGTAACCAGTGTCTTCGTAGAGGCACACGAAATCGGACGGGCAGTCTTCCCCTGCTGCCTGGGCCGGTGTTGCGCCAAGTGTCACGCCACCGACCAGTGCGGCCGTGGCAAGGAGGACGGAGAATGCGCGTGATCGCATGGAGTTCCTTAATCGCGGCCCAGCGGCGGGCCGGGGCGACAGTGAACGAGGGACTACACCACGGGAGTTCGCCGTGCTGGCCCAGCCAAGCAGGGCGCTGGGCTAACAGCGGGGAACCTTCTGAACAGTTGCAGAAATGTGATGTGGGTGTTCGTCGCACAAGGGCCGTGTGATGTGTGCGTCGAGGTGGCGGCGGGCGCGCGCGTGCCCGCAGGGCCGAGCGCAGGGGGCTGGACGCCGGGCTCGGGGGACGGGGCGTGGCGGTCCTCGGAGGTACGTCGAGGGCGCGACCGACGGCGTCGTGCGCTACGACAAGTCCCCCGAGAGCTATCTCGCAGGCGTTCACCTCCGCGCCGCAATGATCTGAATCGACGACCTCCTGAAGACCGCCGACTGATCACGACATCACACAGACCCTAGACGTCCCCGAGCGGTACGGTCCCTGGGACCGGCAGCGCAACGCGATGGAATGCGGGATCAACCGCCTGAAACGGCGCCGTGCGGTGGCGACACGGTACGACAAGCTCGCCGTGCGCTACGAGGTGACGGTCCTGGTCGCGGCCATCAACGAATGGCTGTGAGCAGGACGGTGCGGAGCCGAGATGCGCCGGGAAACACATGGAATGTCCTGCGGCGACCTGCCACTCTGGCCGGGTGCTGTTCAAACTGACGGGTTCCAGTTGCTCCGGGAAGACCACCATCGCCCGCGCCATGGGTGAACGGCTCGGCGGGATCGTCGTGCACGACTTCGACGAACTCGGTGTTCCGGACGACGCGGACCGGATCTGGCGGAACCGAACGACCGAGATGTGGGTGTGCCGTGCGCTGGAGTACCAGCGGCGCGGACTCGATCTGCTGCTGACCGGCCAGTCTCCGCTCGGTGAAGTCCTGGCCGTTCCTTCGGCACCGCTGCTGGAGGGAATCGCGGTGTGTCTGGTCGACGTGTCGGACGAGATCCGGCGCCGCAGGCTCACCGAACGCGATCCGGGCCGGTGGGACACCCCGGCTGTCGAAGCCTTTCTCGGCTGGGCCGACTGGCACCGCGAGCACGCCAAGGACCCTCGGTACCGGCCCAACGTCATCACCGACGACAGCTGGCCCGAAATGTCCTGGGACCGCTGGACCGCCTGGACCGCCAGTGACCGACGATGGTCCACCCACCTGATCGACAGCACGGACCAGTCCGTCACGGACTCTGCCGACCAGGTGGAGCTCTGGGTGGCCAACCAGCGCGAGGCCTTGCGATCAGGCCATCTCGGACTGTCGCGAGGCTGGACGGATCAGGCATTTCCCGAAGGAAGTCCTTGATCTACTTTCGCAGCAGGCCCTAGGAGTAGCCCACCCGGTCAGCCACTCAGGAGTCCGTCCCGCAAGCTGTGCACCGGGCGTTTCCGAACAGGTGGGTCAGTGCGGCGGCGACCTCTTGCCGACCGTCCGCGAGAGCGATCCCGTGGAGGCGCCGACCGATGCGCCGATCTCCTGGCCCAGGGGGGATGAATTACCTGGACCGCCGCTCGACGACTGTGATCCACTTCGACCATGAGTTTTGTCGGTGGATGTTTTCGTCGTTGATGCGGACGGCAAGAGACAGATCTTGGACGTTCCGGAGGGATGCTCTGATCTGGCTGGATTCGAGCGCTGGCGTACCACGGTGTGGGGCTCGGAGGTGGTCCGTGCACTGGGAGCGCAGTTCTTTCCGGTCCTGGCCGGCGCCGACCTGCAAGTCGAGGCCAGCCAGGTGCCAGGGTTCCGCCGTGAGTGTGCCGTGCTCCGCGAGAACCTGGAGGAGATCGTTGCCGGGGGTTCCCCGGAAAGGACGGCCGAAGAACTCAGGCGCCAGATCTCTGAGCTTGTTGTTTAACCTCGCTGGTCACCTGACCTGCTGATCTGCGGTTCTTTCCGGGACAGCGGAGGCGGCCGTTCTTCACGCTTCGAGATG
>NZ_JBITZW010000029.1:0-80298 GCF_044547105.1 Kitasatospora sp. NPDC052868
CCGGTCCGGCAACAACGGCTCTATTCGCGCCCACTGCGCGTCAGTCAACGGCACGACCAGACCAACGATCCGATGATCCGAAAGAAACGCCCTAGGAGACGACGAGCCGGCGGTTGCGGCGGACGATCCGGGCGATGGCCGTGCTGACCACGGTGGCGGCGGTGCAGGACACCGCCATGCTCAGCCAGGCGGTGTCGAACCAGTGGCTGTTGAGCCAGCCCAGCGTCACGATGTAGGCCGCCCAGACCAGGCCCGCCAGTGCCGACCAGCGCAGGAAACGGCGCGGGTGGTGGGCGGGGGAGTGGCCGATGGCCAGGTCGAGAATGGTCCGCCCGGCCGGCACGAACCGCGCGATCACCACCATCGCGGCGGCCGCCCCGGTGGTCCGCCCGTCCAGGGCCTGCTGGACCCGGGCCACGCTGGCCGCCAGCTTCGGGCGGTGGTCAAGCCGCCGCTGCACGGAGGGGGCGCCCCGCTGGGCCAGCTGGAGCAGCAGCAGGTCGCCGAGGAAGGAGGCCACCGCCACGCCGAGCCCCAGCAGTACCGGGGCGCCGTCTATCTGTGCCGTCTTGAGCACGGCCAGGATCACCAGCGTCCCGCTGGGGATGAAGGGGAGGAAGGCGTCACCCAGAACGGCGCAGAGCGCCAGGGCGCAGATCCATGAGGATCCGATCACCGTCGCGATGTCCAAGGTCCAAACTCCCTCCAGGCTGCCCAGGGGGAGCAGGTGGCTGCAGGGGACAACGCTAGCGCCTCGACTTTTCATGCCATGAAGGACCCCGGGTATCCACGGGTGTGCGATCCGTCACAAGGCGCGAGCCCCCGGGGCGGGGTGCCGCTCCAGGGGCTCGCGGGGATCGATCGGCGCTGGTCCAGCCCGACGACCTTGCTGGTGAGTGCGGACCCCGGTCATGCGATCCGCTCCTGATCACCAGCCTGCCGGAGGTCGGCCGCCCACCGCGAGCCCTGCGGCTGGCGACTTCCCGCGCTGGCGTGAAGTCGCCACGCGTGTGCGTCTGCTGGCTGAGCGTCAGCCGAGCGGTCGGCAGGTGTTCGGCATGCCGGCCCGGGTCCGGCACCGCGACCCGGAGCGGCCGGGGAACAACCAGGGAGCAGCCCGGGAACAGCAGAGCCGGGGCGATGGTTGGTGCACGTCGGCAGATGCGACCGCCGGCCATGGGCGCGGTCGTTCGGAGACGGCCAGGAGGACGGACGGCATGAGCACCGAGGACCAGCAGCAGGACGGGCCGAGCCCGCAGGCCCACGCGGCGATCCGGGGCGTCGTCCGAGGTTCGGCCCCCGCACCGCTCTCGATCCTCGATCTGGCCACCGTCGGCGTGGGCTACACCCCGGCCGAGGCGCTGACCGCCACCACGACCCTGGCGCGCAGCGCGGAGGAGTGGGGCTACCACCGCTTCTGGGTGGCCGAGCACCACGGCATGCCGGGTGTCGCCAGCTCCACCCCCGCCGTGCTGCTGGCCCACCTCGGCGCCCACACGAAGACGCTGCGGCTCGGTTCGGGCGGCGTGATGCTGCCCAACCACGCCCCGCTGGCGATCGCCGAGCAGTTCGGACTGCTGGAGGCCCTGCACCCCGGCCGCATCGACCTCGGGCTCGGCCGCGCCCCCGGTACCGATCAAGCCACCGCCCGGGCCCTGCGGCGCGGCCTCGCCGAAGGGGCCGACGACTTCCCCCAGCAGCTCGCCGAGCTGACCCACTTCCTGGACGGCGACTTCCCCGACGGCCACCCCTACGCCCGGTTGACGGCCGTCCCCAAGGGTGAGGGCCGACCGCCCGTCTGGCTGCTGGGCTCGTCGGGCTTCAGCGCCCAGCTGGCCGGTCGGCTGGGCCTGCCGTTCGCGTTCGCGCACCACTTCAGCAGCGTCAACACCATCCCGGCCCTGGACCTCTACCGCTCGGCCTTCCGTCCCTCGGCCGTGCTCAGCGAGCCGTATGCGCTGATCGGGGTCAGCGCGGTCGCCGCGCAGGACGAGGCCACCGCCCGCCGGCTGGCCCGCTCGGCGGCGCTCGGGATGCTCCGGCTGCGCAGGGGAAACCCCGGCCCGATCCCGACCCCGGAGGAGGCCGAGTCCTACCCGTACAGCCCGGTCGAGGCGGACTTCATCGACGACTGGCTGGGCAACGTGGTCCTGGGCTCGCCGGGCGAGGTCGCGGACGGGCTGGAGTCCCTGCGCAAGCGGACCGGTGTGGACGAGCTGATGGTCACCTCGCACATCCACGGCCACGAGGCCCGGTACCGCTCGTACCGGCTCATCGCCCAGGCGTACGGACTGACCGGGGAGGGCGGCCCCGTCTGACCCGCCTGACCCCCTGACTCCCCCTGCTGACGCCCGCCCGACCCGGGCGGCCCCCGCCGTGACCCGGAACGTCCCGGAGACGGCAGAGACCGCCCGGGAGCGCCTGACGGGGCGTCTACCGGGGGCCCGGTCCGGGCCGGCCCTGACGGAGTATGGCCGCGACGAGCTCGGCCTCGCCGGGCCGGGCGAAGTACCAGCCCTGCGCGGTGTCGCAACCGGTCAGCCGCAGCCGCTCCGCCTGGGCCGCGCTCTCGATGCCCTCGGCGGTGACGGTCAGGCCGAGGGTGTGGGCCAGCTGCACCATCGCCCCGACGATCTGCTCGTCGGCGTCGCTCCGCCGGGAGTGCAGCGCCGGGAGATCGGGTCGGTCCGCGCGCCCGGCGGGGGCCGGGTCGCGGAAGCCCTCGATGAACGTGCCGTCCAGCTTGAGCACGTGCACCGGCAGCCGGGAGAGATAGGCCAGGTTGGAGTAGCCGGTACCGAAGTCGTCGATCGCGATCCGGATGCCCATGTCGGCAAGCGCCTGCAGGGCCTGCAGGGGCCGCCCGCCGGGGCCGAGGAGGGCGCTCTCGGTGATCTCCAGCTGCAGCAGCCGGGCGGGCAGACCGGTGCGGTCGAGGACCTCCGCCACATCGGCGACCACGTCGGAGTCCCAGATCTGGCGGGCGGCCAGGTTGACGCTCACGAAGGTCTCGGTGTCGGGGAACTCGGTGAGCCAGCGCTGCGCCTGGCGGCAGGACTCCTCCAGGACCCACTTGCCGAGCGGCACGATCGCGCCGGACTCCTCGGCCAGCGGGATGAAGCGGTCCGGCGAGAGCGTCCCGTAGCGGGGGTGGCGCCACCGGACGAGGGCCTCGGCGCCGTGCACCGCGCCGTCGGCGAGACCGACCAGTGGCTGGTACTCGATGGTGAACTCGCCGCGTTCCAGCGCGGGCCGCAGTGCGGTGGAGAGCAGCTGACGGGTCAGCTGGTGGGCACCCCGGTCCGGGTCGTGGAGGGTCCAGCGGGCCCGGCCGTCCGCCTTGGACCAGTAGAGGGTGGCGTCGGCGTCCTTGACCAGGTCGGTGGCCGTGGTCTCGTGGACGGGGCGCTCGACGACGCCCACGCTGGCGGTCACCACCAGGCGGTGTCCTGCGACATCGAAGGGGCGCTCCAGCGATTCGAGGATCCGGGCGGCCAGTGCGGTCAGCTGGTCGCTGCCGGTGCTGTCGGTCACCAGGACGGCGAACTCGTCCCCGCCCATCCGGGCCACCAGCCGGGCGCCGTGCTCGGAGAAGCCGCGCCGCAGCCGGGTGGCGACGGCGACGAGCAGCTGGTCGCCGATGTGGTGGCCGAGGGTCTCGTTGATGGCGGCGAAGCCGTCGAGGTCCAGGTAGCACAGGCCCACCCGCCGCGGGTCGGACGCTGCGAGCGGTACGGCCGGCACCCGGACCGCGCCCGCACCGGGCTCCACCTCCCCGCCGAACTCCCCGTCCCCGCCGAACCCCTCGCGCCCGGCCCCGGCGCCGTCCCCGAGTCCGTCCCCGTCGTCCCCGCTCCCGGCCCCGGCGCCGTCCAGGGCCTCGCCCGCCTCCGGGGCGCCGCCGGTCAGACAGGCGGCGTCGAGCCGCTCGAAGAAGAAGGTCCGGTTGGGCAGCCGGGTCAGCGGGTCGTGCAGGGCCTGGTACTCCAGGCGGTCGCCCAGCCGGCGCTGCTCGGTGATGTCCTCGACCAGGGCCAGCGTGTAGAGCGGGCTGCCCGCACCGTCCCGGATCAGGGAGATGGTCACCTTGCTCCACACCGTGCGGCCCTCGCGGTGCCTGAGCTGCTTCTCCACCCGGAGCCGGTCGCGCTCGCTGCGGACGAGCTCGGGGAAGAGGCGCTGCGGCATGCCCTCCGGGTCGATGATCTCGTGGAGGTGGGTGCCGACCAGCTCTCCGACGCCTCGGCCGAGCAGGGCGGCGAAGGCCGGGTTGACCTCGATGATCCGGTCCTCGGGGTCGATCAGCGCCATGCCGATCCCGGCGTCGCAGAAGGCGGCCCGGAACCGGGACTCGCTGGCCTGCAGCGCGGCCAGCAACCCGTCCGTTCCGCCGGGCGGCCGGGCGGTGGCGCCGTCGTCCGCACGGTGCGGTTCGTCCGCCAGCGGGGTCGAGCAGGTCGGGCAGAGGGCGAGGGCGGTGCCGAGCGCCGTGTCGGCCGAGGGTTCGCGGGCGTCGTCCAGGGCGGTGACCAGGGCGCCGTTGGCCGGGTGGAGGGCCGGTGACAGCAGGCGGTGACGGTGTCGTGGTTCCTCGTGCCGCACCCCTGGGCGGTGTGCGTCGGCCCCCTCGTTCTGGCCCGGCACGGCATGCTCCCGTCCGCTGACGCCTGATGCTTGACGCTGGATCGGCCGACTGCCCGGGACTGCTGCGGCCGGCTCCCGCGCTCTGTCGAGGTCCGCGGAGTCCGGTGCGCAACGCTCATCGCGGAGCGGTGGCGGGGGACTCGCGCGAAGAACAGGGCGCTGCGGCCGATCATAGGACGCGACGGCAACGCGCGGTGACCGCCGCCAGGGTGATTCGCCCGCTTTCGGGTCAACTGTGGTGGTACATGCGGACGCCCCTGGTGCACATCACATGATGTGCGCCAGGGGCGTGTGCGCCCAGCGCGCGCTCTCGGGCGCCTGTTGAGCGCCGCGCGTGCCGCGCCGGGACCGGGCCGCGCGGGCCCGGCGGAGCGTCAGGCCAGCTCGGCCGTCAGGGTGATGGTCGTGCCGGTCAGGGCCTGGCTGACCGGGCAGTTCGCCTTCGCGTCCTCGGCGGCCTTCACAAAGCCGGCCTCGTCGAGTCCGGGCACCTGGCCAATGACGGTCAGGTGGATGCCGGTGATGCCGGTGCCGGGCTGGAAGGTGACGTCGGCCTTGGTGTCCAGCTTGGTCGGCGGGGTGCCGGCGCCGGCCAGACCGTGCGAGAGGGCCATCGAGAAGCACGCGGAGTGAGCGGCTGCGATGAGCTCCTCCGGGCTGGTCTTGCCATTGGGCTGCTCGGCCCGGGCCGGCCAGGACACCGGGAACTCACCGATGCCGGAGGAGTCGAAGGTCACCTGGCCCTTTCCTTCGAGCAGGTTGCCTTCCCACGCGGTGTGTGCGGTGCGGGTGGTTGCCACGATCGGTACCTCCAGTACTGAGGACTGCTGAGTCGTCACTTCCGGTCATGCCGCGCACCAGACTACGGGCAGGCCGGGGGCCGGTCACAAGTGGCGCTGCGGGCCCCCCGCCGCCCGTCGGCCGCCGGGGAGGCGTCGAAGCCGTGGACCCGGTGGCGGCCTCGGTCGCCCAGCGGTCCGTATGCCGTCCGGATCGTGGACAGATGCGCCAAATGGTGCGGAACCGTGCCGGGTGCCCTGTTAGATTTGCCCGGGCCCGAGCCCGGCCGCCAGGACGGTCGGGCGCCCACCACCAGACAGCCGCGGAGCCGCCCCGATGACGGATCACCCCACGACCCCCGATGCCGGACTGCCCGAGGGGATCGCCGATTCTGTCCGGGCCGAGCTGACCAGCCTGCGCGAGAGCATCGACAACATCGACGCCGCGGTGGTCCACATGCTGGCCGAGCGCTTCAAGGCGACCCAGCGGGTCGGCCGGCTCAAGGCCGAGCACAAGCTGCCGCCGGCCGATCCGGCTCGGGAGCGCGACCAGATCCGGCGTCTGCGGGAGCTGGCCGCCGGGGCGCACCTGGATCCGGTGTTCGCGGAGAAGTTCCTCAACTTCATCATCGCCGAGGTCATCAGGCACCACGAGGCCATCGCCCGCGCCTGAGGACGGACCGGCGGCGGACCGGCGGCGGCCCGGCGGCGGGCCGAAGACGGACCGAGCCCGACTGAGCCCGACTGAGCCCGACCGGGGCCGACCGGGGCCGACCGGGGCCGGGCCGGCGACGGGCCTGAAGGCGGCGGACGGGCCGGAGCGGGGGCCCGCGCAAGGGCTTGCGTCGGGGCCCGCGTCCGGGCGGGTCGCCCCTCTGTACCCGGCCCCCCGCGTCGGACTGAGCTAAATGCCCGATTTCGCGTGGCTTCACGGTTGGCGTAGCGTGCAGTTCCCCCAGCCGGAGAGGTGGAGCAGCGACGATGGTGGTGAACCTGCCCGAAACGCACCCCGACGCCGGGGCCGGTCCGGACCCCGCTGCCGGCGGAGGTCAGAGCGGCGGTCAGAGCGCTGGTCGGAGCGGCAGTCGGAGCGCCGGCAGCGGTCACCGCGCCCCCGGCGGCCGCGCCGAGGCCCGTCGGGCGCGCGGCCGCCGGTCGTCGAAGTCCAGGCGGGCGGGGCGCCGACACCGGCCGTGGTGGATCGAGATCCCCGCGATGGCGGCGGTCGGCCTGCTGGTCGCCCTGCTGATCAAGACCTGTCTGTTCCAGGTGTTCACCATCCCGTCCGGGTCGATGGAGAACACCCTGCGGATCGGCGACCGCGTCGGGGTCAACAAGCTCGCGCCGCTCACCGGCTGGGAGCCGAAGCCCGGCGAGCCGGTCGTCTTCAAGGACCCGGGGGACTGGCTGCCGCCGCAGCCGACCGGCGGGAACCCGGTCGCCAACGCCGTGGGCTCGGTGCTCGGCTTCGTCGGCCTGGTGCCGCCGAAGGACGACAACTACCTGGTCAAGCGGGTCATCGCGACGGGCGGCCAGACCGTGCAGTGCTCAGGCAGCACGCTGACCGTCGACGGGGCGAAGGTGGTCGAGCCCTACCTTCACCCCGGCGACGACTCCTGCGCCGGGCTGGACTTCGGCCCGGTGACGGTCCCCGCGGGCCACGTCTGGGTGGAGGGAGACCATCGCAGCGACTCCGCGGACTCGCGCTACCACCAGCGCGGCCCGGGTGGCGGCGCGGTGCCGGTGGAGAACGTGGTGGGACCGGTGTCGGCCGTGGTGTGGCCGCTCAATCACTTCGACTGGTTCGGCTGGGTCGGCCACTGACCGCGTGCTCGGCGGGTGCCCCGTCCGGTCCCGCGGTCGGCCGCTGATCCCCCGACCCGCCCGACCTGCCCGACCTGCCTGAACCGGTAGCCCCGCCCACCGCGCCGGACCCGCCGACGAGGGCCGGTTCGCCCACGGGGGCCGGTTCGCCCACCGCGGTCGGCTTGCTGGACTGGGCCGCGAAGGCGCCGGCCAGGACGAGCAGGCCGCCGGCCATCTGCGGCAGGCCCAGGTGCTCGCCGAGCAGCACCCAGGCGGTCACGGTGGCGACGACCGCCTCCAGGTTGGCCACCACCCCCGCGACCGGGGGAGAGAGGTGCCGGACGGCGATCACACCGGTCAGGTAGGCCAGCACGGTCGCGACCAGGATCATCCAGGCGGCCGGGATCAGGGCGGGCAGCGCGTGCCCGTTCATCACGACGTCCCCGCCGAGCAGGCTCCAGTCGGCCTGCCAGGGGCGGGTGGCGACGGTGAGGACGACCGAGCCGATCAGCAGGCCGTAGGCGCTGACGGCGAGCGGGTCGACCGGGCGGTCGCCCTGGCCGGCGGCGTCGGCCATGACGAAGTAGCCGACCTGGCAGCAGGCCGCGCCGAGGGCGAACAGGACGCCCAGCGCGTCGAAGCTCAGGCCGTTCCAGACCTCCACCACACAGGCCAGCCCGGCCACCGCGACGCCGGCGCCGATGGCCGCACCCCGGCTGATCGGTTTGCGCTGGACGAACTTGACGTACCCGATGAGCAGCGGCGGACCGAGGTACTCGATGAGCAGGGCGACGCCGACCGGGATCCGTGAGATCGAGGCGAAGTAGCAGGCCTGGACGCCGGCCACGGCGAGCAGACCGAAGCCGAGGAGCAGCCCGGGCCGCCGCAGCACGGCCGCGCGGTGGCGGTAGGCGAGGGGGATGAGGACCACGGCGGCGCCGGTGACCCGGAGCCAGACCGCGTGGAGCGGCGAGAGGCCGGCCTCGATCAGCGGTTTGGCCGCGGTGCCGGAGCCGCCGAAGGAGACGGCGGAGACCAGCGCGAGGGAGAGGCCGAGGGTTCTGCCCGATGAGCTGCCGAGCGGGGGGTTTGAGCTGTGCACTGACGAATTGTGACAGTCATACCGGTGATTCTGTAAGGCGCCATTTCGGCATTTGGTCCTGCCTGCAACTGTGCGCGATGGCAGATTCACGGAGCACCGGAACCGGGGCCGGAACCCCGCCCCGCCTCGGCGGTGTCCGACGAACACGGCCGAGGCGGAGCAGGTCGAGGCGGTGCGAGCCGGGGCGGCGCGCCAGACCAGCCGGCGGTGCGGCTACTGGCCCGCGCCCGCCCCTGCCAGCGCGGCCGAACCGGAGCCCGCACCGGAGCCCGAGGCGGAATCCGTGCCCGACCCCGTGCCGCCGCCCGTGCCCCCTGTGGGCTGGGGTGCGGTGGTCGGGCCCGTGGTCGGAGCGGTGGTGGGCCCCGTGGTGGGCGCGGGGGTCCGGGTGGGTCGGCTGGTCGGCGGTGCGGTCGGCTGCCGGGTCGGTTCCTGGGTGGGCGCGGTGGTCGCTCCACCGCCGGAGCCCGAACCGTCCTGCCCGCCGGACGACCCCGAACCCCCCGAGGACCCGGACGAGCCGCCCGAACCGGACGAGCCCGAGGACCCGGACGAGCCCGAGGACCCGCCCGCCCCCGGCGAGGCGCCGGAGCCGCCGCCCGCGCCGCCGGTCGAACCGCCCGGGGCCGCCGGGGTCGAGGTCGGCGCGGACGGGGTCGCGGGGCCGCTTGAGGCGCCGCTGCCGCTCGGCCAGGAGTCGTCGGTGTCCGAGGGCGAGGGGAAGTCCGAGACCGGCTGCCCCTTCAGTGCCGCCTTCATGTAGGCGGTCCAGATCTGCGCGGGGTACTGGCCGCCCGCCGCGCCGTCGATCCCGCCGGTGCCGCTGAGGCTGACCTGGGCACCGCTGGCCGGGTCCTGGCCGAACAGTGCCACGGAGGTCACCAGCTCCGGGGTGTACCCGACGAACCAGACCGACTTCTGGTCGTCGGTGGTCCCGGTCTTGCCTGCCACCGGGCGGCCCAGCGCCTTCGCGCGCCAGCCGGTACCGCCCGGGTCGGACACCACGCCCTGCAGCATCGAGGTCACCTGCTGGGCGGTCTCCTCGCTGATCGCCTGCGTGGTCTTGTGGGCCGGCAGCGGCAGCTGCTCGCCCTCGCGGTCCACCGACTGCACCAGCCACGGGGTGATCTGCCTGCCGCCGTTGTCCAGGGTGGCGTACACGCCCGCCATGTCGAGCACGCTCGGGTTGGCGGTGCCCAGCGGGATGGAGGACACCAGGTCCAGACCGGGGGTGTTGCTGGGCAGGCCCAGCGCGATCGAGGTGTCCCGGACCCGCTGCAGCCCGGTGTCCTGGGCGAGCTGGGCGAACACCGAGTTCACCGACCAGTCGGTGGCCTGCTGGAGGGTGACCTGGCCGTAGCTCTTCTCGCCCTCGTTCGGCGGCGCGTACGGGATGCCCTTGCCGCCGCGGACCTTGCGGCCGCTGGTCCCGTCGTACACCGTGCGCGGCGTGATGGTCTGGCCGGACTGGGTCTTGGCGTCGTTCTCCAGGGCCGCGGCCAGCGCGATCGCCTTGAAGGTGGAGCCGGCCTGGTAGTCGCGCCGGGTGGCGTTGTCGATGTAGTGCTTGGTGTAGTCGACCCCGCCGTACAGGGCGACCACGGCACCGGTCTTCGGGTCGACGGAGACGGCGCCGGCCTGGGCGGCGGCGTCCGCCTTCCGCTTGTCCGGGTTCAGGGTGTCGTGCAGCTGCACCTGGACCGAGTCCTGGAGCGCCTGCTGGCGGGCCGGGTCCACCGTCAGCTTGACGGTGTAGCCGCCCTTGGCCAGCTCGGACTCGGTGATGATCCGGTTCGCGGTGAGGTAGTCCGTCGCCGCGTTGACCAGGTAGCCGGCCTGGCCGGAGAGGCCGAGCTGGGTCTGCGGGTCCCTGACCTCGGGGAAGGCGGTGGCGGCGCGCTCCTCGGCGGAGAGCCAGCCCTCCTTCACCATGCCGTCCAGGACGTAGTTCCAGCGGTTAACGGCGTTCTGCTTGCCCGCCGCGGTCGCGGTGGCCACGTCGTAGGCGCTCGGCGCGTTCAGCAGGGTGGCCAGGTAGGCGCCCTGGGCGGGGTCGAGCGCGGCCGCGTCGACGCCGAAGTACTGCTGGGCGGCGGCCTGGATGCCGTAGGCGCCGCGCCCGTAGTAGGAGGTGTTGAGGTAGCCGGAGAGGATGTCGTCCTTGGTCTCGGTGGCGTCCACCTTGATCGCTATGAAGAGCTCCTTCACCTTGCGGGTGACGGACTGCTTCTGGCTCAGGTAGGTGTTCTTCACGTACTGCTGGGTGATCGTGGAGCCGCCCTGGGTGCCCTCGCCCTTGGCGGTGTTGACGGCGGCGCGGACCAGGCCGGACACGTTGACGGCGCCCTCGTGGTAGAAGTTGCGGTCCTCGGCGGCCAGCGCGGCGTGCTGCGCGGCGGGGGAGACCTTGTCCAGGCCCACGTTCTGTCGGTTGGTCTGGCCGGTCCGGGCGATCACCGAGCCGTCCTGGTAGAGCCAGGTGTTGCTCTGGGCGGTCGCGGCGGCGTGCGCGTCCGGCACCTTCACCAGGGTGATCCCGAGCGCGAACAGGCCCACGCCGAGCAGCACCGCGACCACGAGGCCGAGCAGGGACATCCGCCAGGTGGGGATCAGCCGACGCCAGCCGGTGCGCTTCGGACGGCGCGACTTCCGGCCACCGTCCGAGGACCGGCCGCCCGAGGACATGTTTCTGGACAAAACGGCGGCCTTTCCTGCGGGTGGACCGTGCCGGCCTGCACAGCCGGGATCGTCGACGGTGAGTGAACTGGCGAAGTACTGGCGAAGCGGATCGGGGAGGGGACTTATGTCCGCTTTCCGGTGTACAGCGCAATACGCGTGGAACGTGCCGGTTGGCTCCACCGAAGCGGCGATCGAGACCGACATCACACGCAAAACGGGCGCTGATGGGCAAAAAAATCGGAGAGCCCCTCGCTGCTGCGAGAGGCTCCCCAATGTCTGTGCGCCGCCAGGGACTCGAACCCCGGACCCGCTGATTAAGAGTCAGCTGCTCTAACCAACTGAGCTAGCGGCGCCTGCTGACCTGGAGAACAATACACGGTCCCGGGAGCACCTCCCACCGCAAAGCCCGGAGGGCGGTCGGAGCTGTCCGTTTCCACCCGGTTGGGGAGGAGTTTGCCGACGGTTAGGGTGGAACCGTGCCCAGCCCCCACCCCGGCCGCCGGAGCGCCCGGTCCGCCGTTGCCGCCCTGCTGCTGCTCAGCGCGGTGGCGTACACCGCGTGGGTGCTGGCGGAGCTGCTGGCCACCGGCTGGAGCCTCGCCGCGATCGCCGCGTTCGAGGCGGGCCACGGCACCTGGTCGCTGGGCGCGGGCCAGCGCCTACAGGTCCTCCTGGTCGCGCTCTGGCTGGCCCTGCTGGCGCTCGCCGTCGCGCGGCCGGACGGTGCGGCCGCCACCCAGTCCGGCGCCCCGGCCGGGGCGCGGGCCGAGGGCGGGCGGCGGGAGCCGGTATGACCACGGTGTTCCTGCGTATCGACGGCACGCCGCTGCACGTCCGGGCCGAGGGCCGCGGCCCGGTCTGTTTGCTCAGCGGGGGGCTCGGCAGCAGCTGGTTCGACTGGGACCTCGTCGTCCCCTTCCTCACCCCCTATCGCACGGTGGTCCGCTTCGACCGGCCCGGGTACGGGCTGAGCGCGCCCGAACCCGCGGCCCGGCCGGTGTCGACGGCGGCCGGGGAGGCGGAGCGCATCCGGGGGGTGCTGGACGCCCTCGGGCTGCGCGATCCGTGCACGGTGGCGGGCCACTCGCTGGCGGGGTTCCACGTCGAGGCCTTCGCCCGGCTCCATCCGGAACGGGCGGCCGGGCTGGTCCTGGTGGACGGCAGCACCGAGCCGGGTGCCAGGGCGCGCCCCGCCCCCGGACTGCGCGACCTCGCGGCCCGGGCCGCCGCGGGTGCGGCCACCGCCGTCGCGGTGCCGTACCTGTTCGGGCCCGCCGTGCGGCGGCTGACGGTCAGGGCGACGACCGTCCGGGGCGAGGAGCTCGCACCGGCGCCGCTGGTCCGGCACTGCTACCGCACCGGGCGGGCGCTGCGCGCGCTGCTCCGGGAGAACTCCCGCTACCTCGACATGGCCGCCGAGCTGGACGGGCTGCGCCGCACCACGCCGCTGGCCGACGGGCTGGCGGTCACCGTGCTGGCCGCGGACGACGGCTGCGACACCCGCCGGACCCGCGACTGGCTGGACGACCAGCGCGCGCTCGCCGGGCTGCTCGGCGCCGACTTCCGGACCACCGCCCCGGCCGGGCACCTGCTGATGTTCGACCGCCCGGACGCGGTGGCCTCGGCGATCCTGGACACCGGCTGACCGGTCCGACCCCGCTTCAGAATCCGGCCCAGACCCAGACTGCGGCTCCCCCAGCCGGCGCCGCTACCCGGCGTCCGCGTTGACCGCCCGCCGCACCGCCTGGGCGACCGGCAGTTCCTTGCCGAGCTGCCGGGCGGCCCGCCGGGTCGCGGCGCCCGCCGGGCCCGGGTAGAGCCGGCGGTCCAGCCGGGCCGCGGCCACCAGACCGGCCAGCTGCCGGTCGCGCTCGTCGGCCGGAGAGCCGTCGGCCGGGCGTTCGAGCGTGGCGGCCACCCTCGCGGCGGTCACCGTCCCGATGTCCGGCCGGACCGCCACGTAGCGCCGGTAGGGGATTCCGAGGACCCGTCGGGTCTCGGCGGTGACCAGCCCGGCGGCGACCAGCCGGTCGAGGTACGGCCGGTGCCCGGGCTTGCGCGGGATCCGGCGCAGGGCGATGTCCAGTCCGCGCGGGCTCTGGCGCTTCCCGGCGTCCTCCAGCCGGGCGAGCACGCCGGCCGCGACCTCGTCTGCGGGGCCCAGCGGCCGGTATCCGGTGATCCGCCGCCCGTCGACGCTGATCGCGCCGGTCACCAGCAGTTCGGCCAGGACGGCGCCCGCGATCACCCGGTGGAAGGTGGTGGCCGGGATCCGCAGGCGGCCGTACTCCGGGTCGACGCAGAGCAGCAGGACTTCCTCGGGGATCGAACGGGTGTCGAGCGGGGCCACGGGCGGGCACCTCCGGCGGTCGGTCGGCGAGTGGCGGCAGAGTGCCGCCACGGCGGTGGACGGTCGCGCCCCTGCAACCTACCCGCCCCGGAAACGCCTCAGGCCGCCCACCTGAGGTGGACGGCCTGAGACCTGCATGTGCGCCGCCAGGGACTCGAACCCCGGACCCGCTGATTAAGAGTCAGCTGCTCTAACCAACTGAGCTAGCGGCGCCTGCTGACCTGGAGAACATTACACGGGGCGGGGCCGATCCGCCGAATCGCCACCGCCCCGCCACGTTGCGTCACGACCGGCGGAGCGGAGCGGCCGGCACGGTGGCGGCGGAGCAAGCGGCGAACCGGCCGGCGCCCTACTGCGCCCCCTGCGCCCCCGCGAGCTCGGGGAAGTGGCAGGCCGCCTCGTGGTCCACACCCGGCGCGGGACCGGTCAGTGGCGGGGCCTGCTGCTCGCAGCGCGTCCGCGCGTCGGCGGCCAGCCCGGCGTAGACGGGGCAGCGGGTGCGGAACGGGCAGCCGGTGCGGCGGGCGGTTGGGGAGGGCGGATCCCCGGCGAGCAGGATCCGGGTGCGGGCCCGCTCGGCGGCCGGGTCGGGCAGCGGGACGGCCGAGAGCAGCGCGCGGGTGTAGGGGTGGCGGGGGCGGTCGAAGACCGCGGAGACCTCGCCCTGCTCGACCGTCCGCCCGAGGTACATCACGCTGACCCGGTCGGCGAGGTGCCGGATCACCGACAGGTCGTGCGAGACGAAGAGATAGGAGAGGCCCAGCTCCGCCTTGAGCGACTGGAGCAGGTTGAGCACGCCCGCCTGGATGGAGACGTCCAGCGCGGAGACCGGCTCGTCCAGCACCAGCAGCTTCGGTCGGACGGCGAGCGCGCGGGCGATCGAGATCCGCTGGCGCTGCCCGCCGGAGAACTGGTGCGGATAGCGGACGGCGTGCGCCGGGTCGAGGCCGACCTGGCGGAGCAGTTCGGGTACCCGCCGGGCGATCTCGGTGCGGGCGGCGTGCTGGGCGCGCAGCGGCTCGGCGACGATGTCGCCGACCGGCATCCGGGGGTCGAGGCTGGCCATCGGGTCCTGGAAGACGATCTGCAGTTCGGCCCGGAGCCGGTGGGCCTGCGCCCTGGAGAGCCGCGAGGTGTCCTGTCCGAGCAGTTCGATCCGGCCGGCTTCGGGCGCGGCGAGTTGCAGCAGTTCGAACAGCGTCGTGGACTTGCCGGAGCCGGACTCGCCGACCAGGCCGAGCGTCTCGCCCTGGCGGATGTCCAGGTCGACGCCGTCCACCGCGTACACCTCGCCGACCCGGCGCTTGAAGACGGCGCCCTTGAGCAGCGGAAAGGTTTTTCCGAGCCCGCTCACGGAGAGCACGACCGGGCGCTCCTCCCGGGGCGGCTCAAGCGCCCCGGCCGCCCCGGCCGACACCGTAGGCACCGCCGGCACCGGGTAGACCTCGGCCGGCGCCGGCCGCCGTTCGGCCAGCTCCCCGCTGCGGACACAGGCCGCGGTGTGCGAGCCCGGGCCCTCCAGTCCGGGCTCGGCCGTCCGGCACCGCTCCTCCACCAGCGGGCAGCGGGCGGCGAACGGGCAGCCGGCCGGCAGGTCCGCCATCGGCGCGGGCGCGCCGGGGATCGGCACCAGCGGCCCGCCCCGGGCGTCCAGCCTCGGCACCGCACCGATCAGGCCGAGCGTGTACGGGTGGCGCGGAGCGGCGAACAGCTCGTCCACGTCGGCCGTCTCGACCACCCGGCCGGCGTACATCACGGCGACCCGGTCGGCCATCCCGGCGATGACGCCGAGGTCGTGGCTGACCAGGACGAGCGCGGCGCCGGTCTCCCGCTGCGCGGTGCGCAGCACGTCGAGCACCTGGGCCTGGATGGTGACGTCCAGGGCGGTGGTCGGTTCGTCGGCGAGCAGGATGTCGGGGTCGTTGGCGATGGCCATGGCGATCATGGCGCGCTGACGCATGCCGCCGGAGAACTCGTGCGGGAAGGCGTCCAGGGCGCGCTCGGGGGCCGGGATGCCGACCAGG
Organism: Kitasatospora sp. NPDC052868; assembly: GCF_044547105.1. Lineage (NCBI taxonomy): Bacteria > Bacillati > Actinomycetota > Actinomycetes > Kitasatosporales > Streptomycetaceae > Kitasatospora > Kitasatospora sp. NPDC052868. The sequence goes on from NZ_JBITZW010000029.1 coordinate 15,385, forward strand.
TCGAGCAGTTCGGCGGCCCGTCTGCGCGCGGCGGGCTTGTCCAGTCGCTGGTGGATGCGCAGCGCCTCGACGATCTGCTCGCCGATCCGGTAGACCGGCGTGAACGCGGAGAGCGGGTCCTGGAAGACCATGGCGATCCGGCTGCCGCGGATGGCGGCGAGTTCGCGGCCGGGCAGGCCGACCAGCTCCCGCCCGTCCAGGGCGACCGAGCCGCGGACGCCGGCCGTTGCGGGCAGCAGTCCGAGGACGGCCAGCGCCGTGACGGACTTGCCGGAGCCGGACTCGCCGACGATGCCGAGGGTCTCGCCGCGCCGCAGGGTGAGGTCCACGCCCCGGACGGCGGGGACTTCGGTGCCGCGCGGTCCGGCGAAGTCGACCCGCAGGTCGCGGACGGCCAGCAGCGGGGTTTCGACGGTGGTGGTCACTTTCCTTCGCGCTTCCTACGAGGGGGGCGGGCCGCCTCGGCGGTGGGGTCGAGCGCGTCGCGCAGCCCGTCGCCGATCAGGTTGACGGCCAGGACGAACAGCACCAGCAGCCCGGCGGCGAAGTAGAACAGCCAGGGGAAGACGGGTGCGTCGGAGGTGCCGGCGGCGAGCAGGGTGCCGAGCGAGACGTCGGGCGCCTTGACGCCGAAGCCGAAGTAGGAGAGCGCGGTCTCGCTCATCACGGCGCCGCCGACGGCGATGGTGGCGTCGATGATCAGGAAGGAGGCGACGTTCGGCAGGATGTGCCGGGTGATGATCCGCAGCGGGTGGACGCCCATGAACCGTGCGGCGCGGACGAACTCCCGGTCGCGCAGCGAGAGGGTCATCGAGCGGACCACCCGGGCGGTGATCATCCAGTTGAAGAGGGCGAGCAGCAGGACGAAGGCCAGCCAGCCGGTGCCCTTCAGCCGCGGCGAGATGATGGTGATGATCAGGAAGCTGGGGAACACCAGCATCAGGTCCACCACGAACATCAGCACCCGGTCCGTCCAGCCGCCGAAGTAGCCGGCGCAGGCCCCGAACAGGGAGGCCAGCACGGTCGAGAACAGTGCCACCAGCAGGCCGATCACCAGCGACTTCTGCAGTCCGCGGACGGTCTGGGCGAAGACGTCCTGGCCGATCCCGTTGGTGCCGAACCAGTGGGTCCCGGAAGGGGGTTGGCGCAGTGCGGTGTAGTCGGGGGTGGCGTAGTCCCAGGGGGTGAGGTACTGGCCGCCGAAGGCGAGGGCGAACAGCAGCAGGACGACGACGGTGCCGGCCACCGCCCAGCGGGCGGCCAGCAGTCGGGCGAGGACGAGCCGGCCCCGGCCGGCCGCCTCGGGGGGCCGGCCGGAGGCGGCGGCCTCGGCGGGCTGTGCGACGACGGCGGTCACGGTGCCTCGCCTCCGATCGCGGCGGTTCCCCTCGGGGGCATGAAGGTCATCACGGCTCCTCCTCCGGTCAGGACCGCACGCGCGGGTCGAGGGCGGCGTGCAGGGTGTCGGCGAGGAAGCCGGAGGCGAGCACCACCACGGCGGCGAACAGGTTCACGGCGACCACCGAGTTGACGTCCTGTTCGTTGATGGACTGGATGAACCACTCGCCCATGCCGTGCCAGCCGAAGATGGTCTCGGTGAAGGCGGCGCCGGTGAAGATGCCCAGGAAGCTGTAGGCGAACATCGTCGACATCGGGATGACCGCGGTGCGCAGACCGTGCCTGACCAGCGCGCGACCGCGGGTGAGGCCCTTGGCCTCGGCGGTGCGCAGGTAGTCGGAGCCGAGCACGTCGAGCATGGTGCCGCGCTGGTAGCGGCTGTAGGTGGCGAGGCCGCCGAGCGCGAGCGACAGGGTGGGCAGCAGCAGGTGCAGCGCCCAGTCGCCGAGGTGGGCGCCGAACCCGCCGCTCAGGCCGGGGGTCTCGTACCCGGTGAAGGGGACGACCTCGTGGCCGGCCACGTCCTTGGCGGCGATGGCGCCGTTCTTCAGGAGCAGCGCCACCAGGAAGACGGGGGTGGAGAGCATGACGAAGGAGAAGACGGTGAGCAGTCGGTCGGATATCCGGTACTGGCGGACCGCGCTCCACGCCCCGGCGGCGACGCCGAGGGCCATGCCGAGCAGGCTGCCGATCAGCAGCAGGCGCAGCGAGACCCAGACCCGGCGGCGGAAGTCGTCGAGCACCGGGGTGTCGTGGATGGTGCGGCCGAGGTCGCCGTGGAGCAGCAGGCCGCCGGCCCAGTGGCCGAAGCGTTCGACGACCGGGGTGTGGTCGTTGATGTTGAGCTCGGTGAGCTGCCGTTCGACCGAGGCGGCGGCCGGACGGGGCACCTTGGACTCGAAGTAGGTGCGCGGCTGGAGGGCGGCGGCGGAGAGCGCGTACGCCAGGAACACGGCGGCTGTCAGCAGGATCGCGTAGTAGCCGAGCCGCTTCGCCAGGTAGTGGAGCATCAGCGGCCGCCCGGGGTGGGGGCGGGGCCGACGCGTCTGGTGGGCATCGGGTGGTGGCCTTCGGTCGGGGGCCCTGGTCGGGCGGTGTGGGGAAGCTGCAGGTCAGAGTGTTGCACCGGCGCGCGGCCGGGGTGTTGCCACAGTGTTGCGGCCTGTTTCGTTTGGATCAGGTGTGAACTCCACCCCCTGGTACTGGAACTGATCGGCTGTTACGTTCTGCTCGCTCGGCACCGACTTGGCTGCCCACGCTCAAGCCTCGCCACACCTCGCGATGCCCAAGCGTCACCTCTCGTCCCACACCCGCCTCACCATCTGTCGGATTTCACGGGGAGAACCCTCATGGACGCATCCACCAGCACGCCCCGCCGCCTCGGCCGGGCCGTCGTGCTCACCCTCGCCGTCGCGCTGGCGGCGACCGCCTGCAGTTCGGGCGGTGGTGGTTCGGCCGACAAGGTGGCCAAGAGCGAGCCGCCGCGGCAGGGGGCGATCGACATCAACGCCAAGCCGGCGGACCAGCTGCGCGACGGCGGCGAGGTGCGGTTCCCGCTCTACCAGTGGATCACCCAGTGGAACCCGCTCCAGGTGGACGGCCGCTACGGCGACGCGGTGGAGATCATGCGGGCCCTGGAGCCCGAGCTCTTCACCACCGACGAGAGCGGCACCTTCAAGCCGGTCACCGACTACCTGCTGGAGGCGAAGGTCACCTCGACCTCCCCGCAGGTGGTCACCTACAAGCTCAACCCGAAGGCCAGGTGGTCGGACGGCAAGGCGCTCGGCTACCTGGACTTCAAGGCGGACTGGGAGGCTTCCAACGGCAGGAAGGACGGCTACAACATCGCCGACTCCTCCGGCTACGAGCTGATCTCCGGCGTCGAGCAGGGCGCGGACCCGAGCGAGGTCAAGGTGACCTTCTCGGAGCCGTACGCGGACTGGCAGAACCTGTTCCGCCCGCTGATCCCGGCGGCCGGGATCGGCTCCGCGGACGACTTCAACAAGGGCTGGGTGGAGAAGATCCCGATCACCGCCGGCGCGCTGAAGATCGGCACGGCGGACAAGACCGCGCAGACCGTCACGCTGGTGCCCGACCCCAACTGGTGGGGCGAGAAGCCCAAGGCGGACAAGGTCACCTTCCGGGTGATGTCCCAGTCGGCGACCACCCAGGCCTTCCTCAACAACGAGATCGACTACGCCACGGCCGGGACGGCGACCGCGTACGGGCAGCTCAAGGACGCCAAGGACACGGTGATCCGGACCGCCAGCCCGTGGGACGAGGTGCACATCTCCTTCGGTGCCGGCGGCCCGCTGGCCGACCAGAAGGTGCGCCAGGCGCTCGGCAAGGCGCTGGACCGCTCCTCGCTGATCAAGATCGCCAACAACGGTGTGCCGGTGGAGTTCAAGCCGCTCGGCAACCACATCCTCATGCCCAACCAGACCGGCTACCAGGACAACTCCGGCGAGTGGGCCAGGTTCGACCTGGCCGCCGCGAAGAAGACGCTGGACGAGGCGGGCTGGAAGGAGGCGGGCGCCGGCCAGCCGCGTACCAGGGACGGCCAGTCGCTGACCCTGCACTGGGTGGTCAACGACGCCACCCCGCAGGCCCAGCTGGACCTCGCGACCGCCGCCCAGTCGATGTGGCTGGCGGCCGGGGTCAAGGTCGAGATCGACAAGGTCCCGAGCAGCGACTTCTTCACCAAGTACGTGAACCCGGGCAAGTTCGAGATCGCCAGCTGGCGCAACACCGACTCGTTCCCGCTCTCCAGCAGCCTCGCGAACTTCCGGCTGCCGCAGGGCGACAACGTCTTCGGCAACTACTCCAAGCTCGGCACCCCCGAGATCGACGCCCTGCTGAAGCAGGCCGCGGGGACGGTCGACCCGGTGGAGGCCGCGAAGCTGTACAACCAGGCCGACGCCAGGATCTGGGAGCTGGGCCACACCGTCGAGCTCTACCAGCGGCCGACGGTGGTGGCGGCCCGCAAGGGCCTGGCCAACTACGGCGCGTTCGGCCTGGCGGGCGTGGACTACGCCAAGGTGGGCTGGGAGAAGTAGCCGGCCCGGCGGCACGCCGTGCGGCGGCGCCCGGGGGCGCGGCGGAATGCGGGGGCGCGGCGGCACGGCGGGCTCTGGCGAGCAGCGCGGTGATCACGGGGCCGGTGGTGCGGACACGGTCGGGACGGCTGCGCCGCCCCCTGTGTCCCGCCACCGGCCTTGACCTTCCGCGTTGCCCGCAGGCCGCCCTTGTCGCCGGGGCCCTCCGGATCCGCCCGGGCCGACTCGGGCCGGGCCGGATCCGCTCGCTCCGACCGCTTCCGACCGCTTCCAACCGGGGACGAATCTAGCGGTGCGATCCACCCGGGCGCGTCCCGCGGCGCGGGGCGCGCCCGGAAACCCGCCGAGCTGTCACCCGGTTCGCGCACCACGGCGTCAACTGGCGCTGACGGCACGGCAAAACGGGCGAAACCGGCGCGTTCGGCGTGCCGCGCCAGACCGCCGAGGGTGCGTGCACCGGGGCCGGGCCGCTGCCAGGATTCGCGGGGACAGTGCAGCCGCCCCCTCCCAAGTCCCGGAGCCCCGCCCATGACCAGCGATTCCGCCGCGGCACCCCGCCCGCACCACGTCGATTCGCGCCCGGTGCAGCGGATGACCCCGCGCAGCCGGGACGAGCCGCACCGGGTGGCCACCCCGCTGGAACTCTTCTTCGACCTCTGCTTCGTGGTCGCGGTCGGCCAGGCGGGCCGGGCGCTCGCGCACGACCTCGCCGCCGGGCACTACGGGGACGGCCTGACCGGCTACGTCTTCGCCTTCTTCGCCATCTGGTGGGCCTGGATGAACTTCACCTGGTTCGCCTCCGCGTACGACTGCGACGACGTCCCGTACCGGGTCACCACCCTGGTCCAGATCGCCGGCGTGCTGATCCTCGCCGCCGGGGTGCCCCGGATGTTCGCCGACCAGGACCTGGTGCTCTCGGTGGTCGGGTACGTGGTGATGCGCCTGGCCATGGTCACCCAGTGGCTGCGCGCGGCGGCCGGCGAGGAGGGCCCGGCGCGCACGGTCGCGCTGCGGTACGCGGCCGGCATCACCTGCTGCCAGATCGCCTGGGTGGTGGTGCTGGCGCTGCCGCACAGCGTCCGGCCGTACGCCATCCCGCTCGGGATCCTGGCCGAGCTGTCGGTGCCGGTGATCGCCGAGCTGCGCACCCGGACCAGCTGGCACCCGCACCACATCGCCGAGCGGTACGGCCTGTTCACGCTGATCGTGCTCGGCGAGACGGTGGCGGCGGCCACCGTGGCCGTGCAGTCGGCGGTGGACGAGCACGAGGGGCTGGCCCGGCTGCTCCCGGTGGCGGCCGGCGGCCTGCTGATCTGCTTCTCGGCCTGGTGGATCTACTTCGCCCGGTCCGTCCACGAGCACCTGCGCTCCAACCGGCAGGCGTTCCTGTGGGGTTACGGCCACTACGTGGTGTTCGGCTCGGCGGCCGCGATCGGCTCGGGCCTGGAGGTGGCGGTGGAGTCGGCTGTGCACAAGGCGCACATCTCGCCGACGGCGGCCACCGCGACGGTGACCGTGCCGACCGCGGTCTACCTGTTCACGGTGTGGCTGCTGCACGCCCGGCACGTCAAGAGCGGCGCCTCGCAGGCGCTGCTGCCGATCGCCTCGGTGGCGGTGCTGGCCTGCACCGCGGCGGGCGGGTCCGGGGTGCTGGTGGCGGGCCTGGTGTGCGCGGCGACGGTGGCGACCGGCGTGGCGCTGCACGCCCGCGAGGGCGGCTGAGCCTCGCGCACCGGCGGGGCCTCACGGGTCGGCTGGACGTCGCGCATCGGCGTGACCGCGCGCACCGGTTGGACCCCGTGGACCGGCGGGGTCTCCCGGGGGTGCGGGCCCAGCAGGTGGTGCAGCACGCCCTCGTGCTGCCCCAGCCAGGCCAGATAGGTCGGGTTGACCCGGGCCAGGTCCAGGTAGGCGGCGCGCAGCTCGCCGTACAGCGCGTCGAGCGCGGGCGGGCTGAGTGCGCGCGGCCGCCAGGCGAGCAGCAGCCGCACGGCCAGCGGGTCGCCGTGCACCGGCCGGACGACCGTGCCGGGCCCGGGGACGGAGGTCGGCTGGCAGGGGCGGACGGCCTCGCCGGAGGCGACCAGCTCGGCGGCGGTCGCGTTGTCACGGACCTGGACCACCCGCGGGTTGAGCCCGGCCTCGGTGAAGACCCGGCGCATCGCCGCGTACTCGTGGTCGGCGGTCGGGTCCACCATCCAGGTGTCCTCGGCCAGGTCGGCCAGGTGGACGACGGGCGAGCCGGCGGCCGGGTGGTCGTGGGCGAGCGCGACGAACTGCGGCTCACGGGCCATCAGGACGCGGTGCTCGGCGTCCGGCGGGACCTTCAGCGGGAAGCCCTCGCTCTCGTGCACGAAGGCGACGTCCAACTGGTCGGCGGCGACCATCCGCAGCAGGGCGTTGGCGGAGATGTCCACGTGGATGGTGGTGTCCGTCTCCGGCAGCCGCTCGTGCACCCGGCGCAGCCAGGCCGCCACCGCGCGGCTGCCGACGCTGCCGATCCGCAGCCGACGCTTGCGCTCGGTGCTCCCGGCCTCCCGGGCCTCCTGGCGGGCGGCGGCGACCAGCGCGGCCATCTCGGCGATCACCGGCCGGGCCCGGGACAGCACCGAGTGGCCGAGCGCGGTGGGCCGGCTGCCGGTCTGCTCGCGGGTGAACAGCGTTCCGCCGATGGCCCGTTCGATCCGGTGCAGCTGGGTGGTGAGCGAGGGCTGGGTCATGCCGAGGTGCAGCGCGGCCTTGCGGAGGCTGCCGGTGTCGGCGATCGCGCACAGCACCCGGAGGTGTCTCACGTCGAGCTCCACCTTGGGAGCATAACGGCGCATCCCGGTCTCGCCAAGGACATGACACGTGCGGGAATGGCCCGGCCGGACGGGCAGGGCCCTATTGGCTGGTGCTATCACCGGTTGACATCATCCGCCGGGCCCGCGCGCTGACCGAAGCTCTGGGGCAGCAGGAATCATCCGGTGCCCCGCGACCGGCCCCCACCGGCCGCGGCATTCGCATACACGGAGCCCCCACATGAACCGCATCACGCGTACGCTGTCCGCTGCCCTCGGCCTGGCCCTCGCCGCCGGTGTGGCCGCCCTGCCCACGACGGCCGCCGCCGCGCCCGTCCAGGGCTACACCGCCACCAACACCTACGCCGGCTCGGCCGCCGAGGACGCCGACAACCAGGCGTTCTACGAGGCCGTGATGAAGTCGGCGCGGGCCAAGCAGGCGGCGACCCCGTACCTGAAGGTCGTCACCGTGACCTACGACGCCAGCAGCGCCCCGACCTTCCGCACCCAGATAGCCCAGAGCGCGCAGATCTGGAACGGCTCGGTCTCCAACGTCCAGCTGCGTTCCGGCTCCGCCGCCGACTTCCGCTACTACGAGGGCAACGACTCGCGCGGCTCCTACGCGAGCACCAACGGGCACGGCGGGGGCTACATCTTCCTCGACTACGCCCAGAACCGTCAGTACAACTCCACCCGGGTCACCGCGCACGAGACCGGTCACGTGCTCGGCCTGCCGGACCACTACTCCGGCCCCTGCAGCGAGCTGATGTCCGGCGGCGGCCCCGGCACCTCCTGCACCAACCCCTACCCGAACTCCACCGAGCGCAGCCGGGTGAACTCCCTCTGGGCCCGCGGCTGATCCGCTGAAAGCCGGTCCGGCCCGGCCGCTCCCCGGAGCGGCCGGGCCGGACCTGTCGGTGCCGCGTGCGAGCATGCGGGCGAAGACCGACCCGCCGACCACGAGGTGCCACCGCCATGCCGCTGTCCGTCCCCGACCGCCTGGCCGACCTGCCGTACGCCCACCTGCTGCGGACCCACACCGGCCCGCTGCGCACCGACGAGCGCTACGACACCGTCCACTTCGAGGGCGGGGAGTACCTCGACCAGGCGGCGGGCGGCGCGACCTTCCTGGAGTGCGCCTTCACCGGCGTCTCGCTGAGCGGGCTCAAGCTCCGCCGGGCCCGCTTCAACGAGGTCTGGGCGCAGGCCGGCCGCTGGGTGGCCTGCGAACTGGTGGAGAGCGAGTGGCAGGACAGCGCGTTCGTCGGCGGGGTGCTGGCCGGGGTGGCGGCGCACGGCTCGGCGCTGCGCCGGGTGGTGTTCCGCGGCTGCAAGCTGGAGGCGGTCAACCTGCGCGCCGCCGTCCTGCGGGACGTGGTCTTCGAGGACTGCCTGCTGCGCGACGTGGACTTCGGCGACGCCAAACTGACCGACGTCTCCTTCCCCGGCTCCACCCTGGAGGAGGTCCGGCTGCGCGGGGCGAAACTGGCCAGGACGGACCTGCGCGGGGCGGTCGCCCTCGGTCTCACCGACGGTCCGGAGGGGCTGCGCGGGGCGCTGATCAGCTCCCCCCAACTCCTGGAGCTGGCGCCGCAGTTCGCCCAGGCCCTGGGCATCACCGTGCAGGACCGGTGAACGGTCTGTGCAGGTGTCCGCACCGACCCCCCGTTAAGCCCCCGGTCGCCTGGTGACGGCGGGGCGAACAGTCCGCCAACCCTGACCCGGCCCCCTGGTGGGCCCGCTCCGGCGGGGTGGAGGATGCTGCGCGATCGATGAGCCCCAACTTGTGTGCACAACATCGCCAGCGAAGGGACGGGCCGCACTGATGGCCGAGCTGAGTCGTAGGAAGTTCGTGACGTTGTCGGGCGCCGCCGCGGCGGGGGTGGCGGTAGCCGGCACCCTCGGCGCCGGCCAGGCGCAGAGCGCGCCCACCGCGGTGGCGCCGTCGGCGGCGCTGTCGCAGACCGGCACCATCGCGGACGCGCAGCACATCGTCATCCTGATGCAGGAGAACCGCAGCTTCGACCACTACTTCGGGATGCTGCGGGGCGTGCGCGGCTTCGCCGACCGCAGCGCGATCCAGATCGCGGGCGGCAACAGCGTCTTCAACCAGCCCAACGGACTGCTCGGCCGGCAGTACCCGTGGCAGTTCAGCGCCACCAAGCCGGCCGGCGGCGCCGACCCCGAGCGCCTGGCCCAGTGCAACGGCGACCTCGCGCACGGCTGGTCCGACCAGCACAAGGCCTGGAACAGCGGGAAGATGGACTCCTGGGTCGCCGCCAAGGGCAACGTCCGCACGCTCGGCTACCTCACCCGCCAGGACATCCCGTTCCACTACGCGCTCGCCGAGAACTGGACCATCTGCGACGCGTACTTCTGCTCCGTCCTCAGCGCCACCGGCCCCAACCGCACCTATCACTGGAGCGGCCAGATCGACCCGGCCGGCAGCGCGGGCGGCCCCGCCTACGACGGCGGCGACGAGAAGGGCCTGCGCTGGCAGACCTACGCCGAGGCGCTGGAGAACGCCGGGGTGAGCTGGAAGCTCTACCAGAACGCGGCCGACAACTACGGCGACAACGCGCTGGCGTACTTCACCCAGTTCTCCGGCGCGCCCGCGGGAAGCCCGCTCGCCGTCAAGGGCATGGGCTCCGTCCCCAGGGCGACCGGCCGGACGCCGGACGACATCGTCGCCGCGATCCGGGCCGACGTCGTGAACGGCACGCTCCCGCAGGTCTCCTGGATCGTCCCCGACCAGGGCTCCTCCGAGCACCCGTACTCCACGCCCGCCGACGGCGCGCACTTCGTCCACAACGTGATCGACGCGCTGAACGCCAACCCGGACGTCTTCAACTCCACCGTCCTCTTCCTCAACTACGACGAGAACGACGGCTTCTTCGACCACGTCCCGCCGCCCACCGCCCCGGCCGGCACCCCCGGCGAGTTCTACAACGGCACCAACATCGGCCTCGGCTTCCGCGTCCCGATGATCGCCATCTCGCCCTGGACCCGCGGCGGCTGGGTGAACTCCGAGGTCTTCGACCACACCTCGGTGCTGCGCTTCATGGAGCAGTGGACCGCCGCCATCGGCAAGCCCGCCACCTGCCCCAACATCAGCGACTGGCGCCGCCGGGTGTGCGGTGACCTCACCAGCGCCTTCGACTTCGCCCACCCGGTCTACGGCCTGCCCGCCCTGCCCAACACCGACGCGGTGATCGGCATGTCCAGCTGCGGCCCGCTGCCCAACCCGGCGCCGGTCGACAACCGGCTGCCCGTGCAGGAGTCCGGCACCCGCCAGGCCCGCGCCCTGCCGTACCAGCCGAACGCCAACCTGGACCACCTGGAGTTCGGCTCCGGCGGCGTCATCAAGGTCTGGCTGAAGATGGCCAACGAGGGCGCCGAGGCCCGGAAGTCGGCGCACTTCGCGGCCTACGCCAACGCCTACCGCAGCGGCGGCCCCTGGCAGTACACCGTCGACCCCGGCGGCAACCAGAGCGACTTCTTCAACTGCGGTACCGGCTACGGCAACGGCCAGTACGACCTCTCGGTGGTCGGCCCCAACCGCTTCCTGCGCCGCTTCAAGGGCGACGCCACCAAGGCGGGCAAGAACGCGGCCGTCACCGCCTCGTACGCGGTCGAGCCGGGCACCGGGAAGCAGGCGCTCTACCTCCGGCTCGCCAACACCGGCGGTACGCCGCTGACCTTCACCATCGCCTCCAACAACTACCGGACGGACGGCCCCTGGACGTACCAGGTCCCGGCCGGCGGCAACGTCAGCGACTTCTTCAACGCGGTCGCCTACACCAACGGCTGGTACGACTTCACCGTCACGGTGGACGCGGACGCGACCTGGTCGCAGCGGTTCACCGGCCACCTGGAGACCGGTACGGCCAGCATCAGCGGCTGACACCGGGGGCGGACGGCCGGCGGGGCCCCGGGGACCACGGATCGTGGACCTCCCGGGGCCCCGCCGTCGTCGGCCACGACCGTGCCCGACCACGCGCCCCGACCGTGCGCCCCGCGCAGCGGATGCGGTCCGCCGCCCCCGGTGTGAGAGTGGGGGCAGCCCGGAAGTCGTCCGGAGGAGGAGTCATGGGCATCTTCGACAGGTTCCGCCACAAGGCGCACGGCGGCGCCGAGGAGGCCAGGTCCTCGCTCGGCGGGGGAGCCGAGCAGGACACCACCGCGATGACGGACGCCGCACAGCGCGCCGCCCTCGCCCACGACGAGGCCGCCGACGCGTTCAGCGTCGACACGGAGAAGGCCCGCGAGGCGGCCCAGGCCGCCGACCTGGCCGAACACGACGCGGAGGAGCGGGCCCGCGAGGAGATGACCGCCGAGGGCGACCCCTGGGACTGACCCGCACCGTGACGCCGTAGGGCGCGCCCGCAGGCCGGGCGCGCCCCGTCGTCACGTCCGCGGGCCCGGGCCCGGGCCCGGCGTCACGCCCGCGGCGGCAGCGGCGGGCGCCGCAGGTCCGGACGCGGGGTGTCGTCCGGGGGCGGGACGGCGGCCGGGGCGTCCTCCAGCAGCTCCAGCGCAAGCCGCACCGCCGTGACCAGTTCGATGTGCCGCCCGCGCGCCCAGTCCTGCGGGGTCCGCAGCACGTGCACGTCCGGCTCCACCCCGTGGTTCTCCACCGACCAGCCGAGCCCGCCGGTGAACCAGGAGGCGTTCTTCGGCACCGAGATCTGCGTCCCGTCGCCGAGCGTGTGCCGCCCGGTCATCCCGACCACCCCGCCCCAGGTGCGGTTGCCCACCACCGGGCCCAGCCCCAGCAGTCTGATCGCCGCGATGACCACGTCGCCGTCCGAGCTGGTGGCCTCGTCGGCGAGCGCCACCACCGGCCCGCGCGGCGCGTCCCGCGGCCACCGCACCGGCTGCCGCCCCCGGCTGAAGTCCCAGGCGAGCACCCGCCGGGTGAGCTTCTCCAGGACCAGCTCCGAGACGTTGCCCCCGGCGTTGCCGCGCACGTCCAGGACCAGCGCGGGCTTGTCCAGCTCCCGCCGCAGGTCCCGGTTGAACTGCGCCCAGCCGGAGCCGCCGAGGTCCGGGATGTGCAGGTAGCCGCACCGGCCGTCGCTGAACTCCCGGACCAGGGTCCGGCGTTTGGCCACCCAGTCCTGGTAGCGGATGGCCCGCTCGTCGGTCAGCGGGGTGACGGCGATCCGCCGGATCCGGCCCTCGGGCCCGCTGCGCAGGGTGAGCTCGACGGTGGTGCCGCCGGTGCCGACCAGCAGCGGCTCCGGACCGCGCAGCGGGTCCACCGGGCGCCCGGCGACCGCCAGCAGCTCGTCGCCGTCCTGCACGCCGTGGGTGGCCAGCGGGGCGCGGGCGCGCGGGTCGGAGGACTCGCCGGGCAGCACCCGGTCGACCAGCCAGCGCCCGTCGGGGGAGCGGTGGGCGTTGGCGCCGAGCAGCCCCAGCGGCTGCTGGGTGAGCGCGGGCCCCTCACCGCGCCGGGACGGTGTGACGTAGGCGTGCGAGGTGCCGAGTTCGCCGAGCAGCTCGCGCAGCAGGTCGGCGAAGTCGTCCGGTCCGGCGACGCGCTCCAGCAGCGGCTCGTACTGCTCGACCAGCGCGGGCCAGTCCAGCCCGGACATGCCGGCGTCCCAGAACTGGTCGCGGACGATCCGGGCCGCCTCCCCGTACGCCTGGCGCCATTCGGCGGCCGGGTGCACGGTGTGGGTGATCCGCCGCAGGTCGACGGTGGTCGCGGCGGAGGGGGCGGAGACCGGGACGATCCGCAGCGTGCCGCTGGAGTAGACCGCGACGGAGCCGCCGTCGCCGGAGACCGCGTAGCCGTCCAGCTTGTCGACCAGCGTGGAGCGGGTGCCCCGGGCCAGGTCGAAGTACTCCAGCGAGGGGCGCCCGGAGGTGTCGTCCGGACTGGCGAAGGTCTGCCCGAGGGTGCCGGAGATCGGCCAGCGCAGCCAGACCAGGCCGCCGCGCACCGCATCGGTGGCCGAGTACTTGGAGGCGATCACCGGGAACTGCACCAGCCGCTCGGCGATGCCCTGCGGCTCCACCTCGACGGTGCCGTCGCCGCCGCCGTCGCCGCGCGGGGCGCCGTCCTCGGCCGGGGCGGCGAACGGCGACGGGGTGTCGGCGGTCAGCGGGACGAGGTAGGGGCGGCAGCCGAGCGGGAAGGAGAGGTCGCCGGTGTGCACGTCGTGGACGGGGTCGAAGCCCCGCCAGGAGAGGAAGGCCAGGTAGCGGCCGTCCCGGGTGAACACCGGCTGCTCGTCCTCGAACCGGCCGTCGGTGACCTCGGTGATCGCCGCGGGCCCGTCGGTGCGGGTGAGCCGGATCCGGCGCAGCGAGCGCCCGGCCACCGGCTGCGACCAGGCGATCCACCGCGAGTCGGGGGAGAAGCGGGCGGCGGAGACCGGGCCGTGGCCGGAGGCGGCCAGTTCGCGGACCTCGCCGTCGGCGGCGCCGACCAGCAGCAGCCGTCCGTCGGAGGCGGCGACGGCCAGCCGCGCGCCGTCGGGGGAGGCGGTGAGCTCCAGGACCCGGCCGAGCCGCCCGCCGGCGAGCAGCCGGTGCCCGTGCTGGGCGGGGGCGCCCTCGTGGCCGGGCAGCGGGACGATCTCGACCGCGTCCGCGCCCTGCGCGTCGGTGATCCAGGCGGCCTCGCCGGTGTGGCCGAGCACGACCGGCAGCCGGGTGCGCACGCCCGGGGTGTCGGCGAGCGCCCGGGCCGGGCCGTCCCGGTGGGTCAGCCAGTACTGGCTGCCGCGGATGGTGATCACCCCGGCGCGGCCGGTCTGGTCGCAGGCGAGGTCCTTGACGTGGGAGGCGGCGCTCACCTGGTAGGGCCGGCGCCCGGCCCGGGCGCCGCCGAGCGGCACCCGCAGCCGGCGGGGCGCGGGGGCGTCCAGGCCGTCCAGCAGCCAGAGGTCGCCGGCGTGCTGGTAGACGATCCGGGTGCCGTCGGTGGCGGCCTCGCGGGCGTAGTAGGAGGCGTGGTCGGTGTGCCGGCGCAGGTCGGTGCCGTCGGGGCGGCAGGAGTAGAGGTTGCCGATGCCCTCGTGGTCCGAGAGGAAGGCGATCCTGGACCCGCCGGGCCCGCCGACGGGCATCGGGGAGGCGAGGTGGCCGCGGTGGTCGGGGAGGATCCGCTCGCCGTCCACCCAGAGCCGCCCGGTGGCGCCGCCCCGGTAGCGCTTCCAGGCGGCGGGTTCGTGCGGTGCCGAGCCGGTGAGCAGCACGGTGTGCGCCCGGCTCATCTGGGCGTCGCCGACCGGCCCCCAGGGCATCCGGCGCCCGGGTGAGCCGTCCGGCGGCAGCGCGTGCGCCCAGGTGTAGTGGCCGAAGGGCTCGTGGCGCGAGGTGACGGCGAGCACCTCGCCGTCCGGCAGCCAGCCGCGGACCCGGGTGTCCTGGCTGCCCCAGTGGCTGAGCCGGGCGGCCGCGCCGCCCTCGACGGGGGCCGTCCACACCTCGGGGGTCAGGCTCTGCCAGCTGGTCCAGGCGAGGGTCCGCCCGTCGGGGGAGAACCGGGGGTGGCTGACCCGGGTGCGGTCGCAGCCGACCCGCCAGGCCCGCCCGGCGGAGCCGTCGGGGGCGAGCGGCGCGATCCAGACGTCGTCCTCGGCGGTGAACGCCAGCAGGTCCCCGCACAGGTGGGGGTAGCGGAGGTAGCCGGGTGACGTCACCCCTCCATGGTTCGACGGGGTGTCACGTCCGGCAACCGGACGCGGTGCTGGCGGGCCGGTCGCCGGGGTGTCCCGAACACGCCCACCGGTCTGGACCATTGACACCGCCCGACCGAATCCACTTCAGTGGTCTAGTCCAAATAGGGTGCGCGGTCGGGCCGAACCCCCACTGGCACGTACCTTCGGCGCGCCCTCGGACGTCCCCCACGATTCGCGCCCCCGCAGGAGTCCCCCGCATGCGCAGAACAGCACCCGTACCCGCCGCCGCCCCGGCCCGCCGCCCCCGTACGCTGCTCGCGGCCGGAACCGCCTCGGCCGTCGCCGCCGCCACCATGGTCGGCCTCACCCTGGGCCTCGCGCCCACCGCCTCGGCCGGGGAGTTCCTGGTCAACGGCGGCTTCGAGAGCGGCGCCCTGAACCCCTGGAGCTGCACCGGAGGCACCGGCAGCGTCGTCACCGGCCAGTCGCACGGCGGCGGTTACGCGCTGGCCGCGGCCGCCTCGGCGAGCGACAGCGCCCGGTGCGCCCAGACCGTCGCGGTCGCCCCCAACACCACCTACACGCTTAGCGCGTACCTCAAGGGCTCGTACGTCTACCTCGGCGTGGACGGCGGCACCAGCACCTGGACGCCCGGCACCGGCGGCGCGTACCAGAAGCTCAGCGTCGCCTTCACCACCGGCGCCAACCAGACCAGCGCCACCGTGTACACGCACGGCTGGTACGGGCAGGGAACCTACTACGCGGACGACGTCTCGCTGGACGGCCCGGGCGCGCCCTCGCCGACCGCCACCCCCACGGCGACCCAGTCGCCCACCGCCACGGCCTCCCCGACCGTGACGCCCACCGGGACGGCCTCCCCGACGGCGACCGCCACCGCGACCTCATCCCCGACGGCCACCGTCTCCCCGACCGCGCCGCCCCCCGGCGGCCACTCCCTGGTCGGATACCTGCACGCCAGCTTCGCCAACGGCGCCGGCTACACCCGGATGGCCGACGTCCCGGCCTCGTGGGACTTCATCAACCTCTCCTTCGGCGAGCCGACCTCCGTCACCTCCGGCGACATCCGGTTCAACCGCTGCCCGGCCACCGAGTGCCCGACCGTCGAGTCCGACGCCGACTTCAAGGCCGCCATCGCGGCCAAGCGGGCCCAGGGCAAGAAGGTCCTGATCTCGATCGGCGGCCAGAACGGCCAGGTCCAGCTCACCACCGCGGCCGCCCGCGACACCTTCGTCAGCTCGGTCTCGGCGATCATCGACAAGTGGGGCCTGGACGGCCTCGACATCGACTTCGAGGGCCACTCGCTCTCCCTCAACACCGGCGACAACGACTTCAAGAACCCGACCAGCCCGGTCGTCGTCAACCTGATCTCCGCGGTGAAGACCCTGAAGGCCAAGTACGGCGCGGGCTTCGTCCTCACCATGGCCCCGGAGACCTTCTTCGTCCAACTCGGCTACCAGTACTACGGATCCGGCCCCTGGGGCGGCCAGGACCCGCGGGCCGGCGCCTACCTGCCGGTCATCTACGCCCTGCGGGACGACCTCACCCTGCTGCACGTCCAGGACTACAACTCCGGCTCCATCATGGGCCTGGACAACCAGTACCACTCGATGGGCGGCGCCGACTTCCACGTCGCCATGACCGACATGCTGCTCAAGGGCTTCCCGGTCGCGGGCAACACCAACAACGTGTTCCCCGCGATCCCCGCCTCCAAGCTCGCCATCGGCATGCCCGCCACCACCAACGCCGGCAACGGCTACGTGGCCCCCGCAGAGGTCAACAAGACCCTGGACTGCCTCACCAGGCTCGCCAACTGCGGTACCTACGTGCCCAAGTCGGGCGCCCAGCCCGGCCTGCGCGGCCTGATGACCTGGTCGATCAACTGGGACCAGTTCGGCGGCCGGGAGTTCTCGAAGAACTTCGACGGCTACTTCCACCGCTGACCGCCGCGCCGGGCGCCGGACGGGGCCCGCCCCCTCCGGCGCCCGGTGTCGTCCCGGCACCGGTCAGCGGTCCACCCGGACCGCCTCCAGGTACTCGGCGATCGCGTCCCGGTTGCGGGTGAGGAACCGGATCCGCTCGCTCATCCCGGCCAGCTCGTGCTCCAGGGTGGCGATCATCTCCGGGGTGGCGTCCGGGAAGTGGATGATCCGGGGCTTGTCCAGACAGGGCAGGATCTGTTTGATGATGCGGGTCGGCAGGCCGGAGTCGAGCAGCCCGCGGATCTGCAGCACCCGGTCGACCGAGGGCCCGTCGTACTCGCGGTAGCCGTTGGGGGAGCGGTCGGCCAGGATCAGGCCCTGCTCCTCGTAGTAGCGCAGCAGTCGCCGGGACGTCCCGGTCCGCTCGGACAGCTCCCCGATCCGCATGTGACCCACCCCACAGCCGAGCACGTTGACCCTCACATCAATGTGAGGGTTCGAGCATAGTCGCCATGCGGACCACAGAGCTACCAACCACCGTAGACCAGCGGGGACTTCCCGTGCCGGCCCTGCTGGCGCTGGCCACCGCCGTCTTCATCACGGCCCTCACCGAGACCCTGCCCGCCGGCGTCCTGCCCGCGATGAGCGCCGACCTCGGGGTGAGCGAGTCCGCCGCCGGTCAGTCGGTCACCATCTACGCGATCGGCACGGCGGCCACCGCCATCCCGCTCACCGCGGCCACCGCGGGGTGGCCCCGCAAGCGGCTGCTGCTCAGCGCGATGGCCGGGTTCGCCGCGGCCAACACCGTCACCGCCCTCTCCGGCAGCTACCCGCTGACCATGGCCGCCCGGTTCGTCGCCGGGGTCGCGGCCGGCCTCGCCTGGGCGCTGCTCGCCGGGTACGCCCGCCGACTGGCCCCGGTGCCGCTCCAGGGCAAGGCGATCGCCATCGCGATGACCGGCGCACCGCTCGCGCTGTCCCTGGGCGTCCCGGCCGGGACCTTCCTCGGCAAGCTGCTCGGCTGGTGGGTGGCGTTCCTGATCATGACCGTGCTGGCCGTCGGCGTGATCGCCTGGATCGCGGCGGCGGTGCCCGACCACCCCGGCCAGGAGCGGGCCGAACGGACCCCGGTCCTGCGGGCCCTCGCCGTTCCGGGGGTGCTGCCGGTGCTGTTCACCACCTTCGTCTTCGTGCTGGCCCACACCGTCCTCTACACCTACATAGCCCCGTTCCTGGACCGGCTCGGGATGGGCGGCTCCACCGACGCCGTCCTGCTGGCCTTCGGCGTCGCCTCGCTGGTGGGCATCTGGTTCACCGGTGCCCACATCCACCGCCGGCTGCGCACGCTCACCGTCGCGAGCACCCTGCTGGTCGCGGCGGCGGCCGCGGTGCTGGCGGTCACGGCCGGCAGCCCGCTGCTGGTCCACCTCGCGGCGGTGCTCTGGGGCCTCGGCTGGGGCGGGATCCCCACCCTGCTGCAGACGGCCGTCGGTGACGCGGGCGCCGAGCACGCCGACGCCGCCCAGGCGATGCTGGTCACGCTCTGGAACGCGGCGATGGCGGGCGGCGGGGTGGTCGGCGGCCTGCTCCTCGACCGCTTCGGCTCGGACACCTTCCCCTGGACGGTGCTGGCGCTGATGGCCCCGGTCCTCGCGGTGGTCGTCGCCGCCCGCCGGCACGGCTTCCCGGCCGTGCGCGCCACCCGGTGAACACCGTCCGGTCCCCGGGGCGGCCGCCGCGCCCCGGGGACCGGCGTGTCCAGCAAGCCCGAAGCAATCCGCCGCGAAATGACGACCTATCATCCATCCATGGCCTCAGCTCAGTTGATCCGCATCGTCTCCCGTTCCTCGCCGATGGCGCTCGCGCAGGTCGAGCGCGTCCGGGCCGAGCTCGCCGCCCTGCACCCGGGGCTGCGGACGGAGGTCGTCCCGGTGACCACCTCCGGGGACCGCTGGATGGGCGATCTGGCGCGACTCGGCGGGAAGGGCGCCTTCACCAAGGAGGTGGACGAGGCGCTGCTCGCCGGGGAGGCGGACCTCGCGGTGCACTGCCTCAAGGACGTGCCCGCCGACCGCCCGCTGCCCGCCGGGACGGTCTTCGCGGCCTACCTGCGGCGCGACGACATCCGCGACGCGGTCGTCCACCCGGGCGGGCTCACCCTCGACGAGCTCCCGGGCGGCTCCCGGATCGGCACCTCCTCGGTCCGCCGCCAGGCCCAGCTCGCCGCCTCGCACCCGCATCTGGCCTGCGTGCCGATCCGCGGCAACGCCAACAGCCGGCTGGCCAAGCTGGCCGCCGGGGACGCCGACGCGCTGCTGCTGGCCGCCTCCGGCCTGGAGCGGATCGGGGAGCAGGCGCGGATCACCGAGATCCTCCCGGTCGAGACGATGTGCCCGCCGATCGGCGCGGGCGTCCTCGCCCTCCAGTGCCGGGAGGAGGACACCGCCACCATCGAGGCCGTGACCGGCCTCGGCCACCACGAGACCTGGCGCGAGGCGAGCGCCGAGCGGATGTTCCTGCACGTCCTCCAGGGCCACTGCAACTCGCCCATCGCCGGCTACGCCAAGGCCGAGCCGGACGGCCGGCTCTCGCTGCGCGGCCGGGTGTTCTCCCCGGACGGCAAGCGGATCCTGGACGCCCACGAGTGGGCCGGCTCGCTCACCCCCGAGGACCTCGGCACCGCGACGGCCCTCGCGCTGAAGCGGCAGGGGGCGTCCGAACTGATCGCCGCCATCCCGCACTGACCGGTTCGCCGCCCCGCGCCCCCGCGGGGGCGCGGGGAAACGCCGGAAGGCCCCTCGCTTTCGCAAGGGGCCTTCCGGCTGTCTGTGCGCCGCCAGGGACTCGAACCCCGGACCCGCTGATTAAGAGTCAGCTGCTCTAACCAACTGAGCTAGCGGCGCCTGCTGACGAGGAAGACATTACCTGGTCAGCGGCTGAAACTCGAAATCGGGCCGGGTCGGGGGCCGGCCCTCAGGGCACCAGCACGACCTTGCCCCGGACGTGCCCGCCGGCGACCAGGCGGTGCGCGTCGGCGGCGCGCCCCAGCGGGAAGGTGTCGGCGATCTCCAGCCGCAGCCCGCCGTTCTCCCAGAGCCCGACCAGCTCGGCCAGCCGGGCGGCGTTCCGCTCGGCGCGCAGGGCGCGCAGTCCGAGCCGGCCGGCGGTGGGGAAGTCGGTGATGGTGGCGATCCGGTCGCGGTCGGCGACCAGCTCGACGGAGGCCTCCAGGGCGCCGCGCCCGGCGGCGTCGAAGGCCGCGTCCACACCCTGCGGCGCCACCGCGCGCACCCGCTCGACCAGACCCTCGCCGTAGACCACCGGTATCGCGCCCAGCTCGCGCAGGTAGTCGTGGTTGCGCTCGCTCGCCGTGCCGATCACCGTGGCGCCCCACGCCCGGGCGAGCTGGACGGCGACCGTGCCGACGCCGCCGGCGGCGCCGTGGACCAGTACGGTGTCGCCCTTGCCGACCTTCAGCGCGGTGAGCCCGGTGTGGGCGGTCTGGCCCGAGGCGGAGAGCGATCCGGCCTGCTCCCAGGGCATGCCGGACGGCTTGGCGACCAGCTGGGTGCCGTCCACCGTGACGAACTCGGCGTAGCTGCGGAGCAGCCGGAAGCCCAGCACCTCGTCGCCGACCTTCCAGCCGGCGCCGCCGGGGCCGACCTGGTCGACCACCCCGGCGAACTCGTTGCCCGGGACGACCGGCGGCTCGACCACGACGCCCGGCGGGGTCCGGCCCTCCCGGACGGCGAGGTCGGCGGGCTGCACCCCGGCCGCGTAGACCCGCACCCGCACCTCGCCGGGCCCGGCCGAGGGCGTGGGCACCTCGGCGACCCGCAGTACCTCCGGGCCGCCGAACTCGGGAACGGTGACTGCCTTCATGGGAAGTTCCTGCCTCTCTGCCGGGACGTGATCCGCTCCCGTGATGATCGGATTTGAAGTGGGCTTGAGGTCAACCCCTACTCGGCGTGTTGCGACAGTCGGGTGCATTGTCAGATTTATCCTTGGCGGCGGTCCGGACCTCGTCCGGCCGCGCACGTCTGATCGCCACCGAGAGGAACCTCCCCGTGGGCCAGCTGCCCCTGCTCTTCCTGGTGCTGCTCGCCTCCGTGGTGACCATGCCGCTGGCCCGCCGGACCGGCGTACCGCAACCCGTGCTGATGACCCTGCTCGGCATCGTCATGGCGGTGATCCCGCAGATCCCCGACATCGCCATCGACCCCGACCTGATCCTGCCGCTGGTCCTGCCGCCGCTGATCTTCGCCGTCGCCCGGCGCTCCTCGGTCCGCTACTTCCGGGCGAACGTCCGCTCCATCCTGCTGCTCGCCGTCGCCCTCGTCGTGGTCACCACGATCGCGGTGGCCGGCACCGTCCACTGGCTGCTGCCCGCGCTGCCCGTCGCGGCCGCCATCGCCGTCGGCGCGCTGGTCTCGCCGCCCGACCCGGTCGCCGCCGTCGCGGTGGCCGGCAGCGTCGGGCTGCCCCGCCGACTGGTGTCGATCCTGGAGAGCGAGGGCCTGTTCAACGACGTCACCGCGATCGTGATCTACTCGCTGGCCATCGACGCGGTGGTCTCCGACGACTTCTCCATCGACCACGCCGTCCTGCGCTTCGTGCTCTCGGCTGTGGTCGCCGTCGCCGTCGGTGTCGCCCTCGGCTGGCTCAACGCCAGGCTCGCCTCCTTCCTGGAGGACCCGACCCAGCAGGTCGCGCTCAACCTGCTGGTGCCCTTCGCGGCCTACACCCTGGCCGAGGAGATCCACGGCTCCGGCGTGCTCGCCGTCGTGGTCTGCGCGCTCTACCTCGCCGAACGGGCCGCCGAGGCCGACGCGGTCTCCTACCGGCTGGTCGGCAACGCCTTCTGGGAGATCGTCGAGATCCTGATCACCGGCGTCGCCTTCGGCCTGATCGGCCTGGAGCTGGCCACCGTCCTCAAGGAGGCCGGCACCGGCTGGACCGGCATGCTCGGCGACGCGGCCACCGTCATCGCCGTCGTGGTCGTGGTCCGGCTGCTCTGGCTGCTGCCGGCCGGCTGGCTCTCCAAGCGGCTGCGGGCCGGCTCCGAGGAGGACACCCCGATCAGCTGGCAGGAGAGCGTGGTGCTCTGGTGGTCCGGGATGCGCGGGGTGGCCACCGTCGCCCTCGCCCTGGCCATCCCGCTGACCGACCACTCCGGCGAGGGCTTCCCCGAGCGCGGCCGACTGGTCTTCATCGCCTTCAGCGTCGTCCTGTTCACCCTGCTGGTCCAAGGCCTCACGCTGCCCTGGCTGGCCAAGCGGCTGCACCTGGACATCGACCAGGACAAGCACGAACAGGCGGTGCGCCAGCTCTGGTGGCGGGCCGCCAAGGCCGGACTGACCCGGCTCGGCGAACTGGAGGAGCAGGACAACCTGCCCGCCGAGGTGGCCGACCGCCTGCGGGACCGTCAGCACGACCGGCTGGCCCGGCTCTGCCCGGAGAAGTACGCCGAGGAGGAGGCCTCCGAGGCGAAGCTGCGGCTCGGCCAGTGGCGCGCCGCGTACACCGTCGAGCAGGAGATGATCGCCGCCTCCCGGCGCGAGATGCTGGCCGCCCGCAGCGAGCTCGGGGCCGACCCGGAGCTTGTCGACCAGGTGCTCCGCGGGCTCGACCTGCGCTCCGAACGGAAGTGACGGGCCGTCCGGACCGGGCCGGCGAGCCGCGACCGGACGTGACCGAACGGAATGTGCGCACCCGGTCCCCGCGTTGCATAGGCTGACCCCGGGCAGGCCGTCAACGGAGTCGGCGCACCAGCCAGTACCCGCACGACCTCGCGAAAACCCTCCCGCCTGGCCCTGCCGGTATCTGCACCCAGATGAATCGAGGAGCCACCGATGTCGGAGACCCGTGCCGACTCCCGTACCCCGCTGGACCGCACCCCGCAGTGGGCCGCCCTCGGCAAGCACCGGGCGGAGCTCGGCGAGACGCACCTGCGCGAGCTGTTCGCCGCCGACCCGGAACGCGGCCGCCGCTTCACCCTCCAGGTCGGCGACCTGCACGTGGACTACGCCAAGCACCTGGTGACGGACGAGACCCTCGCGCTGCTGCGCGAGCTCGCCGAGGCCACCGGCGTGGCCAGGCTGCGGGACGCGATGTTCCGCGGCGAGAGGATCAACACCACCGAGCAGCGCGCCGTGCTGCACACCGCGCTGCGCGCCCCCCGCGGCGCCGTCGTCGAGGTCGACGGCGAGAACGTGGTGCCCGCGGTGCACGCCGTCCTCGACCGGATGGCGGCCTTCGCCGAGCAGGTCCGCGGCGGCGAGTGGCGCGGCCACACCGGCAGGCGGATCACGGCGGTCGTCAACATCGGCATCGGCGGCTCGGACCTCGGCCCCGCGATGGCCTACGAGGTGCTGCGCTCCTACACCGCGCGCGACCTCGACGTCCGCTTCGTCTCCAACGTGGACGGCGCCGACCTGCACGAGGCCGTCCGCGACCTGGACCCGGCCGAGACGCTGTTCATCGTCGCCTCCAAGACCTTCACCACGATCGAGACCATCACCAACGCGGTCTCGGCCCGCGACTGGCTGCTCACCGGCCTCGGCGCCGGCACCGAGGCGGTGGCGAAGCACTTCGTCGCCCTGTCCACCAACGCCGAGGGCGTCTCGGACTTCGGCATCGACACCGCCAACATGTTCGAGTTCTGGGACTGGGTGGGCGGCCGCTACTCCTACGACTCGGCGATCGGCCTCTCGCTGATGATCGCCATCGGCCCGGCGGCCTTCCGCGAGATGCTCGACGGCTTCCACCTGGTCGACGAGCACTTCCGCACCGCGCCCGCCGAAGAGAACGTCCCGCTGCTGCTCGGCCTGCTCGGGGTCTGGTACGGCGCGTTCTTCGACGCCCAGGCGCACGCCGTGCTGCCGTACTCGCACTACCTGTCGAAGTTCACCGCCTACCTCCAGCAGCTGGACATGGAGTCCAACGGCAAGTCGGTGGACCGCGAGGGCAACCCGGTGACCTGGCAGACCGGCCCGGTGGTCTGGGGCACCCCCGGCACCAACGGCCAGCACGCCTACTACCAGCTGCTGCACCAGGGCACCAAGGTCATCCCGGCGGACTTCATCGGCTTCGCCGAGCCGGTCGCCGACCTGCCGGCCGGCCTGGTCGCCCAGCACGACCTGCTGCTGGCGAACTTCTTCGCCCAGACCCAGGCGCTGGCCTTCGGCAAGACGCCGCAGGAGGTCGAGGCCGAGGGCGTGCCGGCCGAGCTGGTGCCGCACAAGACCTTCAAGGGCAACCACCCGACCACCACGCTGCTGGCCGCCCGGCTGACCCCGTCGGTGCTCGGCCAGCTGGTCGCGCTGTACGAGCACAAGGTGTTCGTCCAGGGCGCGATCTGGAACATCGACTCCTTCGACCAGTGGGGCGTGGAGCTCGGCAAGGTGCTCGCCAAGCGGATCGAGCCGGTGCTGCTGACCGGTGAGGGCGCCGACGCGCTGGACAGCTCCACCGCCGAGCTGGTCGCCCGCTACCGCTCGCTGCGCGGCCGCTGAGCCCGGCGGGGCCGTCGGCCGGGGAACGCCCCCGGTCGGCGGCCCTTCGCGTGCCCGGGGGCCCTCGGCCCTCGTCGGTGTGTGGGGAAACGCCGGAAGGCCCCTCGCTTTCGCAAGGGGCCTTCCGGCTGTCTGTGCGCCGCCAGGGACTCGAACCCCGGACCCGCTGATTAAGAGTCAGCTGCTCTAACCAACTGAGCTAGCGGCGCCTGCTGACAGAGAAGACTTTAGCAGTGGCCCGCGGCCCCGCCAAAATCGAATACCGGACGCCCGGATCCGTCGCGTCCCGGCCCGCTCAGCCCGCCGGCAGCGCTGCCGGTACGGCCCGCGGCAGCGGCTCCCTCGTCGCCCGGACGCAGGCCCAGAGCACCACCGAGGCGCCCGGCAGCCACGGTTCCCGACTGTCCGGGGCGACGATCCAGCGCCCGGAGCCGAGCCCGGGGGAGTCCGGGCTGTTCACCATCCGCTGCACCGGCGGGACGGTCACCGCGTCGCCCCGGCCGTGGCAGAGCAGCGGCGGCACGTCCCGGGCCCACTCCTCCCAGGCCAGCAGCCGGCGAAGCCGGGCGGCCGCGCCGGGCTGGACGAACAGCAGCGTGCGGCCGCGGTAGGTGGCGACCGGTCCGCAGCCGGGGCCGGAGGTCCACAGCTCGTCCAGCACCCGGCGGCCGAACAGCGACGGCATGCTGATCACGTCGAAGGCGCGCCCGCAGGGCAGCACCGAGGGCGCCCACGGGCGTGACTCCCACAGGGCGCGCATACTGCGCGGGTACTCACTGGCGGAGGCGAGCCAGGCCTCCCCGGCCACGGTGACGTACTCCACGGATTGATACGTCCAGATGTCCACGCACAGCAGACTGCGGTGTACCCGGGGTGGCCGGGAGGGAAAGCGCGGTTTGCCGGACAACGCGCCCGATGGCGGAGTACCCTCCCCGGCGCATATGCCAGCGGCGAGGTCTGTGCCCCCTGGATCCCCGCCGCTCTGCCCCCTGCCCCCCCGGATCCCCCGCTCCCCGGTCCCGGCCGGGGGCGTCGGCCGTCAGCCGTCAGCCGTCGTCGTGGCGGCGGGGCTGGAGCAGGCTGCGTCCGTACTCGATCATCCTGGCCGCGTAGTCCGGGGTCCAGTCCACCCGGTCGGCGATCTCGGCGTCGGAGAGCGCGTCGAACCGGCGGGTGTCCGCGAGCTGCGCGGCGGCCACCGCCTGGAAGTCGGTGGCCCGCTCGGCGGCCGCCCGGAACGCCAGCGCCAGCTCGGTGGAGCGGCGCAGCAGCTCGGAGGGGTCGTCGATCGACTCCAGGTCGAAGAAGCGCTCCGGCTCCGGCTCGGCGGCCTGCGGCTCGAACAGCAGCTGCGCCGGGCGCAGGCGCCGGGCGGGCGCCTCCTCGGCGCCCCGGCCCGGGCCGGCCTGCGCGGTCGAGCCGCTCTGGTCGGACGCCTTCGCGTGGGAGTCGGGCATGGACGGACACCTCCGGGTGATCGATGAGGGCGGACGACGGCTCCTGGGGACGGCGCCGCCCGGTCGTGACCGTCGTCCATTGTCTCGCGGCGGTAGCCGGTAACGGAACGGTGCGATCGAGGACGCTATTCCCGCCCGGCGCCCGCCCCGTTCGGTGCGCCGGGGGCGCGCCCCCGCGCGGTGACCCCGCAGGCGCCCCCGGAGCCCGGGGTGTCACAGCCGTACGCGGTGCCCGGCCAGGTGGTGCAGCACCTGGTGGTTGGCCTCCCAGCCGTCGGGGAACTTGACCGTGACGCCCAACTGCACCGGCTCGGTGGACGGATGCTCGTCCAGCAGCTCGGCGATGCCGGCCCGGGCCACCACGATGCAGGCGTGCCGGTGGCGGGAGGCGAGCACGCAGAGCCGGCCGGTCTCCAGGTGGAAGGCGGTGGCGTCCGGCCGCCCGGAGAGCGGGTGCAGCACCACCGTCACGTCGTACTCACGGCCCTGCAGCCGGTTCGCGGTGTCGACGGTGACCGCGGGGCCGGCCGTCGGATCGACCGGGACACCCGCGCTGACCAGCGCCGCCCGGACGGCCGCCGCCTGGTCCCGGTGGGCGGTGCCGACCGCGATCCGGCCCGGGGCCAGCGGGGTCGAGCCCTGCTCGGAATGGGCGGTGATGCCGCGCTCAAGCAGCCGCCGGACGGTGGCCGCGACGGCGGCGACGGCCTGCGGGTCGGTCCGGACGGTGTGCCGGGCGGGCAGCTCCAGCAGCGACCAGCCGTGTTCGGCGGCCCGGTCGATGGCCGCGTCCAGGGCGGAGCCGTCCGGGCGCACCGCGGCGGTGAGCCGGCGGTCCTGGGGGCCGGTGCCGGAGCGGAACGGCGTGTACGGGTAGAACGCGCCGGAGATCAGGGGCGCCGCGCTGGCCGGCAGCCGCCAGGAGACCGGCAGCCGGTGCGGCTCGATCTGCGGGTTGTGCGCGAGCAGGGTGACCACGGCACTGCTCGACGGGTCGTAGGACAGGCCCGCCCACTGCTCGGTGCCGACCACGGTGAACGGGTCCAACTGGCCCGGATCCCCCACGAACAGCGCCCGCTCGAACAGCCGGGCCACGGCCAGCAGCGCGTCCGAACGCATCTGGTACGCCTCGTCGACGATCGCGTGCCGCCAGGGCGCCTCGGTCTTCACCCACTGCCACTTGGCGGAGGTCGAGACGACCACGTCGAGTTCGGCGAGGTCCGCCACCTTGTCGGAGGGCGTGACGTTGGCGTGCCGCAGCACCTCGGGCCCGGGACGGGAGTCCGCCGCGTGCAGCCGGCCGATGGTCAGATCCGGTGCCTTCTCCGCCAGTCGGCCGACCAGGTCGTCCACCTGGCCGTTGGTCTGGGCGACGATCATCAGCCGCTCGCCGGCCCCGACCAGCTCCCGGGCGGCGCGCACCACCAGGGTGGACTTGCCGGCGCCGGGCGGCGAGTCCACCACCACGCCGCGCGGGGCGCCCGGTGCCGGGCTGACGGTGGCCGCCAGGATCCGGGCCACGGCGGCGTCGGCGGCCGCGCCGGGGGAGTGCTCGGTGCTCATCTGCCGGGTCACTCCCACTCCTCGGTGGCTGGGGCCACGGGTTCGGCGGCGCCGGGCGGGCCACCGTGCGTCCACGGGGTGTCGTCGGGATCGGGCAGCGGTGCGGACTGCCGGACCGTCAACTCGAACAGGGTGAAGACGACCCGCTCACCCGGCTCGGGCAGGCTCCCCGGCTCGGGCTCCTTCTTGCGGCCCATGCCGGACAGCACCCGCAGGGTGATGGTGCCCTCGGCCGGGTCGACCGCCGCGATCCGCGCCTTCTGCGCCGACGGGCCGTGCACCCGGTGCGCCTCGCGCCCGAGGTCGGCGTGCGGGTGGTCCTCGGTGCGGACCGTCACCAGCGGGCGCGGCTTGGGGGAGCGGCCGGAGGTGTCGTAGTCCGGCACCACCTCGGTCACCACCCCCGCGAAGGCCTCGCCGGCCAGCCGGTGCTCGGCCATCGCCAGCGGATCGTCCAGCGCCTCCTGGACGTCCAGGCGGACCTGCTCGCGCTCGCGCTGTGCCAGCTTCCGGGCGGCCGTCACGGCGTCGTCCTGCCGGGGCTGCGGCGGCTCGCCGGCCGCCAGCCGGTCCCGGTGGCCGGTGTACGACCAGCGGTCGCCCGTCCAGCGCTCCTCCAGGTGACCGGCCGGCGGCAGGGTGCGCAGCAGGTCCAGGCCCTGCCAGACGTCGTGCCAGGTGGGCAGCAGCACCTGCTCCAGCGCGGCGCGCAGCTGCTCGACGGCGCCCCGGACCGCGCCGCGGGCCCGCTCGGCGTCCTGCGGCCCGCCGGCCCCGGCGGCGTGCGCCAGGGCGGAGGCGGCGGCGTCGTAGCGGGCGATCGCCGGGCCGAGGACCAGCTCGTCGAAGCGCGGGTCGGTGGCCGGCCCGGCCGGCGGGTGGAGCAGCTGGCCGTGGGCGTCGCGGGCGGCCTCGGCCCGCTCGGCCGCCTCGGCGCCGGTCAGCCCGGTCGGCGGGGTGTGCCAGGCGAGCTGGGCGGCCAGGTGCTGGTCCTCCAGGTGGCTCTGGCCGGTCGCCCAGTGCCGGGCGAGCAGGCCGGTCATCGGCAGCAGCAGGCTGGTGCCCGGCACCTGGGCCCGGTCGGTGAGGTGGGTCAGCCAGCGGCCGAGCAGCGGCACCCGGGCCGGCGCCGGGTACGGGCCCGGATCGTCGTCCTCGATGGTGCGGCGGAACCGGGTGGAGCGGCCGAGCAGGGCCAGGTGCTGCACGCCGGCGCTGTTGGGGACGACCAGCTGCGGCGCGTCGGCGCACAGCTCGCGCAGGACCTGGGTCTTCTCGCCCGTCTCCGGGTCCTTCTCGGAGCCCTCGATCTGCTCGACCTCGGCGCCGAAGGACTCCAGGTACGGCAGCAGGTCGGCGGCCAGCTCGGCCAGGAAGTCGAAGCGCAACGTGCGGTTGAGCGGTTGCGGGACGAGGTGCAGCCGGGGTGCGGACCGGTCGGTGCCGAGCAGCACGGCCAGTGGTGCACCGGCCTCGCCGGCCGCCGTCAGCGGGACGAGGACCATCGGGCGGTCGGAGAGGTGGCGGTGGCGGACGGTGGCCAGCGGCTCGGCCCGGCCGCTGCGGACGGCCTCCAGCCGGGCGAGGGTGCCGAGCAGGCTCATCGGACGGCCCCGGCGGTGCTCGCCCCCACGGTGTCCGTTCGTACGGTGTCCGTCGGCACGGTGTCCATCCGCACGGTGCGGCCCAGCGCCTCGGCGCGCAGCGCGGCCGCGTACGCCAGGCGTGCGGCGGCCTCCTCGGTGCCGTCGCCGGTGCTGGCGGCCAGCGCCGCGGTGACCGTCCGGATGCTGCCGAGCTCGCCGCGCACGCCCCGGCCCAGCTGCTCGACCCGGTCGTCGCAGCGGGCCCGGGAGCGGCAGTGGAAGCCCAGTTCGCAGGTGGAGAGGCAGTCCGGGCTGTAGGCGGCGGGCACCGCCTCGACCGCCTCGGCCAGCGCCTCGGCGGGGCGGGTCGGCGCGCCGTCCCGGCCGGGTGCGAGGTCGAAGGTGGCGCCCGGGGGCAGGGCGTCCAGCAGCCGGTCGATGCCGGTCATCCGGCTCAGCTGGCGGCGGGTGGTGGCCAGCTCGCGGCGGACGTCGACGGCGACGGCGGTGGGCCGGTTGCCGAAGTCCTTCGGGCAGACCAGCAGCACGCTCAGCCGCGGGCTGCCCGGCAGCCGCTGCTCCCGGTACGGGTCCGGGTCGACCGGGCGGCTGGCCAGTGCGGCGGCGGTCTCCTGGAGCGCCAGCACGTACACGGCGGCCTGCCGGGCGGCGGCGCCGACCTTGGCCGGGTCCGCGCTGCCGTCCAGGACCGGGAAGGACTTGATCTCGACCACGGTGCACCGCCCGCCGTGCACCACCACGGCGTCCGGCTCCAGGTAGGCGGAGCTCCCGGCCACCGTCAGGCGCAGCAGCGGGTGGTCCAGCAGCGTCCAGGCGTCCGGATCGGCGGCGGCCTCGGCCAGCGCGGCGGCCGTGCGCTCGGCCCGGACCGCCGGCCCCGAGCGGCGCAGCAGATCGGGTACGACGAGCGGGGCGCCGCCGTCCACCGGGAGGCCGAGGTGGCGGCGGAGCGGCTCCAGCAGGGCCGTGTACCCGTCCGCCTTCAGCCGGGACTCGAAGATCACGCCGCGCGCGATGGCGAACGGCGACTGCCCGAACGGGGCGGGGCGGCCGAGCCGGGCGGCCAGCGCCGACTTGTCGACCCCCGCGGCGTCGAGCACGGCGCGGCGGTGGCAGCCCGGGTTGGCGGCGAGCGCGGCGAGGGAACGGGCGTTCAGGCTGCGCTGCGGCGCCGGACCGCGCAGCTCGGCGAGCCGCTGGGCGATCGGCTCAAGGTGTCCGCCGGGCGGGACATTCGTCGAGGCGTTCATGGTGCGGCCCAGTGTCGCACCCGGGTCCGACAATCCGGTCCGGACCGGCCGGATCGGGCGATCTCCGGCCCGGGGGCGGGGTGGTGCGGTACCCGGGGCGGGGGTGCCGTGCCTGGGACGGGTGGGGCGGGGTGCCGCGGGCCGGGCCCGGCCCGGTGCGGGATCGTGGGGCGCCCCCGGGTGAGGGATCATGGAGCCCGGTGCTCAAGGGTGAGACCGACCGTTGCCACCGCCCCGTTGCGAGGAGCCTTCCCATGCCCGCCCGAATCGTGCTGGTCCGCCACGGCGAGACCGAATGGTCGGCCACCGGCCGCCACACCGGCCGCACCGACATCCCGCTCACCGAGGAGGGCCGGGCGATGGCCCGGGCGCTCGGTGCCCGGCTGGCCGAGGCCCCCTGGAACGGCCTGCCGGACGCGCTGGTCTACACCAGCCCGCTCGACCGCGCCAAGGAGACCTGCGCACTGGCCGGCTTCGGCGACCGTGCGGTGGACCGCCCCGAGCTGCTGGAGTGGGACTACGGCAGCTACGAGGGCCGCACCGGCTCGGACATCCGCGCCACCGACCAGCCCGGCTGGCTGATCTGGCGGGACGGCGTGCCGGGCGGCGAGAAGCTCGGCGAGGTGGCCGCCCGGGTCGACGCCTTCCTGGCCGGCCTCAACGACGAGCACGGGGTGCCCGAAGCGGACACCACCGTCATGCACGGCGCCGACCGCGACGTGCTGCTCTTCGCCCACGGCCACCTGCTGCGCATTCTCACCGCGCGCTGGCTGGGGCTGCCGCCCGAGTACGCCCAGCGCTTCAAGCTCGGGACGGCGGCGCTCTGTGTGCTCTCCTGGGAGTACGGCGCCCCGGCGGTCGAGGTCTGGAACGACCTCGGCCACCTGGAGGGCCTGAAGCACTGACGGCCGGTCGGCCCCGGTACCCGGGTGTCGGGGCCGACCGCTCAGGCGGCCGCCGCCAGGTCGTACTCGGCCAGGAACCGGCCGACCTCCGGCACGGCGGCGTGGCCGCGCAGCCGCTCGGCGGTGTCCGCGAGCATGCTCCGGATCCGGGCCGAGCGGACCTCGCCGAACAGGGCGACGGCGGCCGCGCCGTGGCCCGCCGCGCCGGCCAGGTCCCCCCGGCCGAGCCGGTCGTGGGCCAACTCGGCGGTGTAGAGCACCCGGTTGCGGACGAAGTGCGGCTCCTGGAGCGCTATGGCCAGCCCGGCCCGTTCGCTGGCGCGGTCCCAGTCCCCGAGGGCGGACCAGCACTGCGACTCCAGCCCGGCGATCTCCGCCCGGCCGAAGAAGGACATCCACTCCGGGTCCGCCTCGGACGGGCCGTGGTCGAACAGCCGGTACGCACGGGCGAGTGCCCGCTCGCAGGCGGTGCGGTCCTGCAGCAGCGCCCAGCCGCCGGCCTCGCGCATGGCGAGCAGCGAGAGCAGCCGTTCGGAGTCGAGCCCCCGGGCGGCGGCCTGCCCCGCCTGGGCGGCCCGCAGGGCCTCGCGGGGGCGGCCGGCGTCCCGGGCGAGGAAGGCGCTGTTGCAGAAGACGTGCGCCTCCAGGGCGGCGTCGCCCGCCATCCGGGCGGTGGCGAGCGCCTCGGCGTAGAGCGAGCGGGCCTCCGCCAGCCGGTTCGAGTCGTGTGCCAACCAGCCGACCGAGATGGCCAGTTCACCGGCGCCGGCCTGGAGCCTGCGCTCGGTCTCGGTGCTGTACTCGCCCTCGTCGAGCAGCACGTAGGCGGTGCGCAGCGACTGTCCGGCCCGCTCGAACAGCGCGTCGGCGCCGCGTGCGTCGTCGGCCAGCCGGATGTCCCGGACGGCCTGCTCGACGCCGAGCACCTCGGCGGTGCCGATGCGGCGGGGTGGCGGCACCGGCCCGGGCCGACCGGGCACGAAGGCCGTCCCCGGGTCGAACAGGGTGGCGCCCGGTCCGAACCGGTGTGCCAAGGTGCCGGGTTGGGCCGGGATGAGCCCGCTCGGGGCGGGCCGCTCGGCGGCCTCGGCCGACCGGTCGATGCCGATCACGGTGGCCAGCGCGGCCGAGCCGCCGGCCAGGAACGTACGGCGACGCACGTCGTCGTTCTCCTCGTCGAAATGGTGCGATCCGTCGGGCCCCCGGGGCGCCACGGGCCTCGGCGGGGGTGGCCCGCCGGGTGGGGGCGGTTCCGCGTACGGCGAGGCAGCGTACGGGAGTTGCGTGGAGAACGGTGAGCGCGGGGCGGGCAGGGACGGGAACTGCGGGTGGAGCAGGGGTGTCGGGGCGTCCGGGCCGCCCTCCGCCGGGCGGCGGCGGACGGCGGTGCGGGGGGCGAAGCCCAGGTCGGCGAGCGAGCGATCTGGCCACATATGCCGGAAGACGCGCTCGTAGGCGTAGTTGGGGCAGCGGATCTCGCCGGCCTCGACCCGGCCGACGTAGCGGGCGTCGCAGGACACGTGCTCGCCGATCTCGCGGGCGGCCCGGCGGACGGCCAGGGCGAACTCGCCCGGCGAGCGGTCGCCGCGCAGGGCGCGCATCACGGTGTTGGGTGACGGGCGGTTCGGCTCGGCCGGTGGGGTGGCTGCCATGGTGCGCTCCGTGGTCGTGCGGGGGTGCTGCGGGGTGCGGTGCGGTGCGGGTGTCGGGTGGTGCTGGCGTGGGGGCGGGTGCTGCGTGGTGCGGGTGGGGCCGACGCGGTCCGGGGGAGTGGGGTGCGTACCGGGCCACGGGTGCGTCCGATGGGGCCGGATGGGGCTCCGGATGCGCCACCGACAGTACCCGCAGTCACCGTCCGGCCGCAGCCTGTTCTTGGTGGATGTGCTGTCAATTCGGTGCAAACCGGGCGCTGTTGCCGGGATCTGCCATGAAATGCCATGCCTTGCTGTAAGGCGCCCCGTGGCCTGTGGAGTGGTCGCCGCGTTGTCCTGATACGTGGAAGCCCCCGTCGTCGCCCAGGCCTGCCGCCCGTCGCGGCGCCCCCACCGCCGGGGCGGCCCCGCTTCCGATCCGACGAGGTGACAGGAGTGCCTGTGATGGCCACCGGAGTGCCGCAGTACCACCGCCTGGTCGCCGGAGGGGTGCTCGCCGCCGCCGTTCCGGCCCTCCTGCCCGAGTCCGCCGACGACCGCTCCCCGTGCGGCGGCGGCGCGGTCCGCCGCCCCGGCGGGGCTGCCGGGCTGCCGGCGCCCGGTGACGCCGGCGGGGTCGTGGCCGCCTACGACACGGTCACGGTCGCGCTGCGGCACGGCCTGGAGGCGGTCGACATCCTGCGGCTGCGCCGGGCCTGCGGGGCGGTGCTGCAGAGCAGGAACGGCAGCACCGTCTCCTTCCTCGTCCCGGCCGGCACCTTCGAGAGCTGGCACCTGCCCGGCAGCTCCTGTACCGCGGGCGCCCTGATGCCGCCCGCCACCGACCCGCGCTGGGTGATGCCCCCCACCGGAGCCGGGCTCGCGGTCCGCCCCACCGACTCCTGGGTCCTCCGCTCGGCCCTCTGCGAGGCCGCCTGCACCCTGACCGCAGGCGGCCTCGGCCCGTTCTGAGCCCCGCCCCGGCCTCCGCGCCACCCCGGCCGAGCCGAGAGGGCCTTCGCGGCCTGCGGCGATAATGGTCGGTATGGGACGGAAGAGCAGAGCCGATCGCGGCGCGGACCGAGCACGTACGACCGCGGAACCGCCATCCGCGCTCACCGGTCCCGGCGGCCGCACGCACGCGCAGGGCCCGCTCACCCACCCCGTCGAGTCCGGACTGGCGGAGCTGCGCCCCGACCGCGACCGGCCCGGCGCCTGGTCGCTGCTGGTCGACGGCGCCCCGCAGTCGATGGTCGACCTCGCCGACCCGACCCACCTGGGCTTCGAGTACCAGCGCCGCCTCGGCCACCTGGTCGACCTGGTCGCCCCGGCCGGCCGGCCCCTGACCGTGCTGCACCTCGGCGGCGGCGCCCTCACGCTGGCCCGCTACGTCGCGGCCACGCGGCCCCGCTCCCGCCAGCAGGTCGCCGAGATCGACACCGCGCTCACCGAACTCGTCCGCACCGAACTCCCGTTGGAGCGCGGCTGGCAGATCAAGGTCCGCGGCTCCGACGCCCGCAGCGTCCTGGAGCGGACCCCCGAGGGCAGCGTCGACCTGGTGATCACCGACGTCTTCTCCGGCGCCCGGGTGCCGGCCCACTGCACGACCGTCGAGTTCACGGCGCTGGCCGACCGGGCCCTCGCTCCCGGCGGCTGGTACGCGGTGAACATCGCCGACGGTGCGGCCCTGCCGTTCGCCCGTTCGCAGATCGCCACCCTCGGTGCGGTCTTCCCCGAGCTGTGCCTGGTCGCGGACCCGGCCGTGCTGCGCGGCAAGCGCTTCGGCAACCTCATCCTGGCGGGCGCCCACACCCCGTTCCCGCTGGCCGACCTGGGTCGCAAGGTGGCCACCGACGCCGCCCTCGGCCGGGTCGAACACGGCCGCGCCCTGGCCGACTTCGCCGCCGGCGCTACCCCCGCCACGGACGCCGGCGCGGCCCCCTCCCCGACCCCGCCCCCGGGTACCTTCCGGTAGGGGTCCCAAGCCTGGAGTTCTCGGTGTCCGGCCTGCTCAGCGTCCGATCGGCTCAGTGTCCGCGGGGCAGGCCCCGGTGCTTGCACATCGCGGCGCCGGTGAGCAGCAGGCCGGCCGCGATGGGGGCGAGGACGGCCGTGCCGGTGCCCGAAGTGCCGTGTGCGGCCGTCGCGGTGGCCGCGACGGCCGCTGCGCCGGTGAGCGTGAGGTCCTCCGGCGCCGCCGGACGGTTCGGTGCCGCCCCCGGGCCCGGGCCGCGGGAACCGCCCGGGGCAGGGCGCCCGTCGGCGGTGCGGCCCGTTCGGTCGGCGGCCTCCTGGACGGGCGGCGGAGCGGCCGGGCCGCGCTGTCCACCGGGGGAGGGAGCGGGTCGAGCCGGGCCGGGGCCGGTCCGCCCAGGGGCCTCGGGCGCTCCGCTCGGGTCGTCGTCCCGGGAGGCACGGGGCTCCGTGCCGCGGGCCTGGTCCGCAGTGGTGCCCAACAGTCCGGAGGCGATCGCGAACGCGTCCGGGACGGCGGCCCGTTGGCCGGGCAGCGGGAGCCCGCCCGCCCGGATCCGGTCCTGCAGCAGGTCGTCCACCGGCGCGGTCGCGTCCTCCAGGCCGGGGACGGGGACGGCAGCGGGGGAGGCGCCGGTCGCGGAGTCGGTCAGCTGCCCGAGCAGTCCGGGGGCGCCGGCCTGGCCGGGGGCGGTCGAGGGCGGTTGTCCGGCGGGGCTCGCCGGGGCCGAGGATCCGTGGCCGCCCGCTGCGCCGACGCGTTCGGCCGATTCGCCGTCGAGGGGACGCCCGCTGCCCAGGGTGCGGCCGACGGCACGGCTCACCGGCTCCGGGAGCGGGTCGGTCGCCGCCGCGTACGCCCCGGCCGCCCCCAAGCCCCAGAGCTGTGCGAGCAGTGCCCCGCCGACCGCGAGGGTGTGCGGGTGGGGCAGCCACCGCCCGGCCGCACGCCTGGTCCCGCTCGCGCCGCTCGTACCGCCGACACCGCGTCGGGCGGCTTCCAGGGCCTTGGTCGCGTGATTGGCTCGCACGTGAGTTGAGAACGAGCGGACGGTACCCGAGGTCACGGCCGCCGCCTCGGACTGTCGCGACACGGGGAGCCGCACCGAGGGTCGGGGCGCGGCGCATCGGAAAGCCCGGGGGAGGCGGGCCGGGGGCGGCGTCGATCCGCGGCCGCCCGGCCCGGCTCCGGTCCTGCGGGCCCCCGGGTGATCAGGAGTTGGGGCGCAGCGTCCAGATGACGGTCATGACGCCGGTCACAGCGCCGTCGGCGCGGGTGATCTCGACCGTGACGGGGAACTCCGGGCGCTCGCCCTTGTCCAGCTCCGCGACGATGTCGGCGGCCGGGCGGCCCAGCACGGCGGTCGCGGTGACCACGCCCATCGCCAGCTTCTTGTACGAGATCTCGGCGCTCACCGCGAGCGGCACGGCGCGCGAGAGCTGGTCGCCGAAGGCGCTCAGGACGATGCAGCCACTGGCCGACTCGGCGAGCGTGAACATCGCGCCGGCGTGCGGTCCGCCGACGTGGTTGTGGTACTCGGGCTGGTCGGGCAGCTGCAGGACGGCCCGCTCCGGGGTGGTCTCCAGGTACTGCAGCTTGAGCGTGCGCGCCATCGGCACGGTCGAGTCGAGCAGCTGGCCGATCGAAGGTGTGGTCATGGCAACGATGTTACTAGTGGGTAGCTTCCGAGGGAACCTCCTCGGAGTCCCCCGCCCGAACCGGGCCCGAACCGGGGCCGGCCCGAAGCCGACCCGAAGCCGGACTCGGGGCCGGGCGGGCCCGTGGGCCGCCGGGATCTGAGGGAACGCCGAAACGCCTGAGGGGCCGATCTCTTGAAGAGATCGGCCCCTCAGGCTCTGGGGTGAGTGACGGGACTTGAACCCGCGGCCACCTGGACCACAACCAGGTGCTCTACCAACTGAGCTACACCCACCATGTGTCTGGTCCGTTCCCGCTCTTCGCGTTCCCGTTCCGACAGGAAGAACTCTACAGGATCCGAGAGGGTGCTCGCGCCAGGGTTTCGATCGGGCGGGCGAGGAGGCTCAGCCGCCCTGCCCGGGCCCGTCCGGACGGCTCCGGACGAGCCCGGGCAGGGCGGCTGGAGGGGTCAGTCCGTCGGCGCCTGGTACTTCTCGGCGATCGCCCGCGCGGTGTCGGTGTCCGGGCCCGGCTGGGCGACGAACACCGCCTCGCGGTAGTACCGCAGTTCGTCGATGCTCTCGCGGATGTCCGCGAGCGCCCGGTGGTTGCCGCCCTTCTGCGGGCTGTTGTAGTACGCCCTCGGGTACCAGCGGCGGGCCAGCTCCTTGATCGAGGAGACGTCCACGATCCGGTAGTGCAGGTGGCCCTCCAGGGCCGGCATGTCCCGGGCGAGGAAGCCGCGGTCGGTGGCCACCGAGTTCCCGCACAGCGGCGTCTTGCCGGCCTCCGGCACCTGCTCGCGGATGTAGGCGAGCACCAGCGCCTCGGCCTCGGCGAGCGTCACACCGTGCTCCAGCTCGTCGAGCAGACCGGAGGAGGTGTGCATCGCGCGCACCACCTCGGGCATGTTCTCCAGCGCCTCGGCGGGCGGTCGGATGATGACGTCGACACCCTCGCCGAGGATGTTCAGCTCGGAGTCCGTCACCAGTGCCGCGACCTCGACCAGGGCGTCCCGGTCGAGGTCGAGGCCTGTCATTTCACAGTCGATCCATACCAAACGGTCATTCACGCCACTCACCCTACGGCGCGATCACGCGCCGCGGGCACCGGTGGAGCCGAGCGAGGTGTCGCGGTACGGCTCTCCGGCGCGTGCTCGTCCTGGTCGTGCCCCTCCGCCTCGTGGCCCTCGTGCGGCGCGCGGACCGGGTGGCCGTCCCGCGCGGACCGGCCGTCCCGGGCCTCCCGGGCGGTCTCCGGGGCCCCGGTACGGCCGCCCTGCGGGCGGACCTGGGCGCCGCGGCCCTGACGGGCCCGGCCCTCCGGGGTCGCGGGGGACGACGGGGCCGGCAAGCGGGCGCCGGGCGCACCGTGCCCGCGGCCGCCGCCGTTGGCCGCACCACCGGAACCGGGTTCGTCCACCGGGCGCTCGGGCGTACTGCGGTGCCCCTGGCCCTGGCCGCGCGCACCCGGCTGCGGATGGCCGTCCTCCGCCGCGGCGTGCTCCGCCGTGCGCGGCGGACGCCCGGCTCCCGGACCGGCCTGCGCCGGGACCAGCGGCGGCCGGGCCGGACCGCGGCCCGATCCCGGCTGGCCGGGGTGCGGCTGGTGCGCCGCCGGCTGGTGCGGGTACGGCTGCGCCGCGCGGGCGTGGAACGCCTGCGAGGGCTGCTGGCCGGCGTGCGCGGGGTTGCCGGACGGCGGCTGGAGCGCGTGCTGGCCGTGCTGCCCGCCCGGCCCCGGGTACCCCGGATGCCCGGACTGGCCGGGCACTGCTCCACCCGCCGCGGCGGCCGCCGCGTGCGAACCGGCCGACTGCGGCACCGCGCCCGCCAACCGGAGGTCACCGGGGTACGCCGCCGGGGCCGCGGTCTGCGGCCCGGGGCGACGTGCCCGGTAGCTGGTCCGGTACGCGGCCGGCGAGACCCCGAGCTGGCGCCGGAAGTGCCCGCGCAGCGCCACCGGGGACCGGAAGCCGCAGCGGCGGGCGACATCGTCCACCGACAGTTCCGAGGTCTCCAGCAGCCGCTGTGCCTGGAGCACCCGCTGGGTGATCAGCCACTGCAGCGGGGCGCTGCCGGTGAGCGTGCGGAACCGCCGGTCGAAGGTGCGCCGGCTCATGTAGGCGCGGGCCGCCAGCACCTCGACGTCGAACTGCTGGTTGAGGTTCTCCAGCGCCCAGGTGACCACCTCGGCCAGCGGGTCGTTGCCGATCTCCTCAGGTAAAGACTGATCGATGTACTGGGCCTGTCCTCCGCCGCTGCGGCGGCTGGGCACCACGAGCCGGCGGGCCAGCGCGTTGGCGGCCTCGGCGCCGTGGTCGCTGCGCACCACGTGCAGGCAGAGGTCGATCCCGGCAGCGGTGCCGGCCGAGGTCAGGACGTCGCCGTCGTCGACGAACAGCTCCCGGGGGTCGACGTGGACCCGGGGGTAGCGCTTGGCGAGGGTCGGCGCGTACATCCAGTGCGTGGTCGCCGGGCGTCCGTCCAGCAGGCCGGCGGCGGCGAGCACGAACGCACCGGTACAGAGCCCGATGATCCGCGCGCCCTCGTGGTGGGCCTTGCGCAGGGCGGTGATGGCCTCGACCGGCGGCGGCTGCGAGATCGAGCGCCAGGCCGGGACGACGATGGTGCCGGCCCGGGCGAGCGCCTCCAGCCCGTACGGGGCGGAGAGGGTGAGGCCGCCGGTGGTGGCCAGCGGGCCCTCCTCCCCGGCGCAGACCAGCAGGCGGTAGCGCGGCACTCCGGCGTCCTGGCGGTCGACGCCGAAGACGGAGAGCGGGATCGAGCTCTCGAAGATCGGGGCACCGCCGAAGATCAGCACCGCGACGGTCTCCCGTCGGCGCCGGCCCGAGAGCTTCCGGGGCGCGGCCGCCATCACGGGGGCGGACGGGCCGTTCGCGCCGGAGCCGGCCGTCGCGCTATGGCCCGCTGCGCCGTGACCCGTTGCGCCGTGGCCGGTCGGGTTGTGGCCGGGGGTGCCGAGTCCGGGGGCGCCGAGCCCGAGCGGATTCGCCGGGACGCCGCCGGCCGTCACGCCGACGGACGGAGTGCCGAGCGCCGAGGCGCCGACCGGACCGCCGGCGAAGGCCGGGTAGCCCGCGCCCGGTCCCGCGTGCGCCACAGGTTGGCCGGTAACCGACGGACCGCCGCCCGGCCCCGCACCGACTCCCTGGCCGGATCCGGGATTGACGAATGGTCGGTTGACGGGCCGTCCGCCGTGTTCCGGAGAGCCGGAGAATGAGGACGCCCCGAAGCCGCCGGGAACCCCTGTGACGGATGGGACGGATGGTGCCGCAGAGGTGTAAGAGGCGGCGCTGGAGTTGCCGGAGGTGCGGGGGGTGGCAGCGATGGCCGGGGCGCCGGTGCTTCTCGCGGGACGACCCGTGATGCCGGTCGCGGCCTGGCCGCTGTCAGGACCCGCGTCGCTCCTGCTCACCCTGCTCAAGGCGCTCAAGCCCCCTCGGTGGTGTGGTGTGGTGGTGCGGCACTGCTGGCCAAGATCGAATCTATCGGGTGGACCGTTGCCGTTGTGACAAGTTCACCATCCGACGCTATGTCGACATGGCAATTTGGCGTGATGCATTCGATCACGAAGCGTGGCACCCGTCGACCCTTCTGGGAAGGGGGCCGGTACAACGGTGGCTGGTTGTCGCGGGACTGGTCCTGGGGCGCCCGGCTTCGGCGGACCCGGCCGGCGCGTCTGGGCTGCGGGTTTGCCCAAGGGCGAGGGAGCCGCGCGAGATTGACCGAAAATCGGCGGTGCACGGGAGGGCGCACGCGGGCGAAGTGTGCGCCGCCCTGGCTTCATCCGGCCAGTGCCGCGGCCGGTGACCGGCTGTCGGTCCGGCGCGCTACCGTCCTGCTGTGAACACTCGCAGCCGGCTCGAACTGGCCAACGACAACGCCGCCGCGTTCTGGCTCGCCCAGTCCCGAGCGCACGGCTGGCGGCAACTCGTCCGCCCCGGGTTCACCGCCGCTCGCTGCGCCCGCACCCCGACCGACTCCCACCGCGTCGTGGTCACCGGCCCGTACGGCGAACCTGCCGTGCTGGAAGATGAGTTGGCGGCCCTGTTCAAGGAGTGGTCCACCGCCGGACTCACCGTTGAGGACCCGTACGGCGGGCTCGACCTGGAGCGGTTCGGCTGCACCCACGGCCCGGCGATGGCGGTCATGGTCCGCGAGCCCGGCCCGCTCGACGACCGCGCACGGGGGGAGGCCGACCGCGGCGACCGCTCCCTGACGGTCGATGAGGTGCTGGACGGGGACGGGTTCGCCGAGGTCGAGCGGGCGGTGGTCGAGGGCTTCCCGATCCCGGCCCGCCGGCCCTGGAGCAGGGGCGTGATGCTGCCGGAGCCGCTGCTGCGCCAACCGGGCCTGCGCGCCTGGCGCGGCCGCATCGACG
This sequence comes from Kitasatospora sp. NPDC052868, assembly GCF_044547105.1. Classification (NCBI taxonomy): domain Bacteria; kingdom Bacillati; phylum Actinomycetota; class Actinomycetes; order Kitasatosporales; family Streptomycetaceae; genus Kitasatospora; species Kitasatospora sp. NPDC052868. The sequence goes on from NZ_JBITZW010000029.1 coordinate 56,140, forward strand.
GCGTGACCGCCGGGGCCTGCCTGACGTACGACGACGGCCACGCCACCGGGGTGTACTGGGTCGCGACGCTCCCCGACCACCGCTCCCGGGGTGTGGCGCGTGCCGTCCTGGAGGCGGCGCTGGCCGCGGCGCACCCCGACCGCCCGGCGACCCTGGTCGCCACCGCGATCGGTGAGCCGCTCTACCTCAAGCTCGGCTTCACCGAGCAGGGGCGCACCACGTGGTGGACCCGCTGATCGGGCGCCCTGGCGGAATTGGATCGGTGGGGCTGGCGGGGCTGGTGGGGCCGGCCCTGGCTGAGCCCGGCTAACCGGCCGCCGCCGCTCCGACGATCGGTGCGGGCACGGCCGGGCGCAGGACCGGGCCCGGACGCGCCGGCGACACCGGTGACGTGGGAGGCATGGCGAACCGGGTGCGCGCGGGGTACCCCGGCAACTCGGGGTACTCGAGGTACTCGGGGCGTGCAGGGTGTGCAGGACGCTCGGGGTGTGCAGGGCGTTCAGAGTGCTCGGGGTGTTCGGGTGCGGGCGGAGTGGCGGACCGGATGCTCCCCGCGGGTGGCCCGTCGCCCGACTCGGCAACTTCGCCGGACCGGTTTCGGACAGCGGATCTTGTCGAGGCACCGGGTGCACCGCCGCCTGGCCCCTGCGCGGGTGAAGGCGCGCGCGGGCCGTCCGGGGCGGACAGCGCGATCCGCGCGCTGGGACGTGCGCTGCCGGGCGCCGCCGCGCCGCTCCTGCTCCAGGGGCCGGCCGGCATGGCACAGGCCGCCCTGCGCTGGAGCGGCCCGCCTGCCCGGACCCCTGGGCGGGGGCCGGGGGCATTGCGAGCGGAGAGCACCTGTCCGACGGCCTCGGGCAGCCCGGCCGCCTTCAGGGTCGGCCGATAGCCCGGCTCGGCCCAGGGCCGCCCGTGGTGCAGCCAGACGCTGCGCAGGCCGGCCAGCTCCGCGCCCGCGATGTCGGCGGGGGCGTGGTCCCCGACCATCCAGGTGTGCGAGGTCCAGTCTCCGGTGGGCGCGACGCCGCAGCGCTGGGCGGCGATCTCGAAGATCAGGGGGTCGGGCTTGAGGCACTCGGCCTCCTCCGAGATCACCCAGCCGTCGACCAGCGGGCCGAGTCCGGTGCGCCGGATCTTCTCCAACTGCGGCCGGGTGCTGCCGTTGCTGACGATGCCGAGCGTCCAGCCGGCGGCCCGCGCCGCCCGCAGCGCGTCGATGTGTCGGGAGGGGCAGTGGATGTGGGAGTTGATGCCGCGTCGGTAGTGCGCGATCAGGAACTCCATGGACTCGTCCAACCCGTAGCGGCGCTGGGCGGCGGACAGTACGGTGCTGCGCGGCACGTAGCCGCCGCCGTCGATGGTGACGAGCCAGTCGAGGTCGCCGGGCGGCAGCCTTCGTTCGGCCAGAAAATCCTGAGCCCAGGCCCGGAAAGCGGCATCCCTGGGGAGCAGCGTGTTGTCGAGGTCCATCAGGAGCAGGGGCATGCCGAGCATGGTGCCAGCGGCCGCGCCTATGCATCTGGCAAATGCCAGAGACGGTCGCGAACCCCTACGAATTGGCCGAAATGGCTACCAGGAGCAAAGGCGGCGCCCAGGGGTGGGGTGACGGGTGAGGCGCAGGGGGACGGTGAGGCGCGCCGAAGGCACTCATGCGGGCCCCGCCGGTGTGAGCCTCGGCCACGCGGTGTGGCGGGGGTCGGCAACGGATCGTTGCCGATCAATGACAGTCCGGTCACGGTGTCCCGGTGGCCTGTTGCCATGGCCCGGTTTGCTCAGTCAAGCTCCAGAGAACCTCCTTCAGCCAGAGGGGGCGTGTTCGCCTGCCGACAGGGGCGCATTGTTGTCCGCGGGCGCATCCCCCATTCGCGGGAACACAGTCGTTCCGGGACTCCGCCGCTGGGCTGAGCCCCGCGCCCGTCGTACTCTGAAAGGAATAGGTCACATACGGTGGTGCTCGGCGCAGACCGACGTCGTCCCGTGGGCGGGCCTGCTGCCCGGGCAGCGTTGTCCTCTCCTGTCGGCCCATCTCCCTCGAAGAGCCGTGAGCCATGGCTGGTTTTGAGTCCTTCCGACCGGTTGAACCGGACACGGTCCGCAGTGCGGGCGCAGTGGCCGGGGCAGACTCCGTCGACCGCGACGACCTCGGTGGAGACCTTGATGGAGACCTCGGTGGAGCCGCTCGTTCCCGGGGCCGTTTCCGCCCGCTGCGCAACATCGCGCGCCGTGGCCGTCCCGGTTCGCGTCAGCGGCGGGACGAGCAGCGGACCGGCTCCGCGGAGGCCGAGATGAGCGGCCGTCTCGGCTCGGGTGCGGACCACTCGGGCGGCCCCGGCCTGCCGGGCGCGCCAGGGGAGCCGGCGGTCCAGGAGGCGCCCGTACGCCCCTGCGATCCGGCCTTCCAACATGGTGTGGTGGTGGGCTTCGACGGCTCGCTGTCGAGCGAGCGGGCCCTCGCCTACGCGGTGGGCATGGCCCGGCGCTCACAGTGCGGACTGGTGATCGTGCACGTTGCCAACCGCCTGCCCGCCACGGTCTGGGCGGGCTGTGAACCTCCCGTCTTCGTCGACCTCCCGGACCACCGGACCGAGGTCCTCGGCCTGGAGCTCGCCTGCGCCGACTTCCTGGCCGGCGTGCCCTGGATCCTGGTCGAGCGCGGCGGCGACATCTGTCACGAGATCGAGGAGGTCGGCCGTGAGTACGCTGCCGACGCCATCGTGGTCGGCAGTACGCACGGCCTGCTCGGCAAGATCTTCGGTTCGGTCTCGGGCCGACTGGCCCGTCGCGCCAACCGGCCGGTCATCGTCATCCCCTGACGCCCCTTCCGGCCGCGGGGTGCCGGCGGATGCGTGCGGGAGTGAGGAATGAGGGGCGCTGGCGCGTCGTGCCTGCGGCAGTGGCGGGGCTCGGCCCCGGGGTCGGCCGGTGCGAGCCGTTGGCGCTGGTGCTACGGGTGCTGAGAGCGATCAACTCCCTTCTGTGTCAGGGCCTGTGACTGGCAGTCGGCCGTAGGCCCGGAGCGGCGGGCTCCGGGCCGGACCGGTGCGGAGCTCAGTACTTGATGCCGAGCTCCCGGGCGATGAGCATCCGCTGGACCTCCGAGGTGCCCTCGCCGATTTCGAGGATCTTGCTGTCGCGCCAGAACCGGGCGACCGGGAACTCGTTCATGAAGCCGTACCCGCCGTGGATCTGGGTCGCCTCGCGGGCGTTGTCGACGGCGGCCTCGGACGAGTACAGCTTGGCGATCGCGGCCTCCTTCTTGAACGGTTCGCCGTGCAGCAGCCGGGAGGCGGCGTCCCGCCAGGCCAGGCGGGAGGTGTGCGCGCGCATCTCCATGTCGGCGAGCTTGAACTGGATGGCCTGGTTGGCGCCGATCGGCCGGCCGAAGGCCCGACGCGTGCCGGCGTAGAGGACGGACTGGTCGACGCACCCCTGGGCCAGGCCGGTGGCCAGGGCTGCGATCGCGATGCGGCCCTCGTCGAGGATCCGCAGGAACTGGGCGTAGCCTCGGCCACGCTCGCCCAGCAGGTTGGCCGCGGGAACGCGGCAGTCGGTAAAGGACAGTTCGCGGGTGTCGGATGCGTTCCACCCGACCTTCGAGTACTTCTTGGACACCTGGAACCCCGGGGTTCCCGTGGGCACGATGATGGAAGAGATTTCGCGCTGTGGCGAGGAGAATTCGCCCTCTTCACTCGAACGAGCGATCGGTTCGGTGAGCGCGGTGACCGTGACCAGTCCGGTGATCTCGGTGCCGGAGTTGGTGATGAAGCACTTGGTGCCGTTGATGACCCACTCGTCGGTGGCCTCGTCGTAGCGCGCCGTGGTGCGGGTCGCGCCGGCGTCGGAACCGCCCTCGGGCTCGGTCAGGCCGAACGCGCCCATCAGCTCGCCGGAGGTCAGCCGGGGCAGCCACTCGCGCTTCTGCTCCTCCGTCCCGAAGCGGTAGATCGGCATCGCGCCGAGCGACACCGCCGCCTCCAGGGTGATCGCGACCGAGGAGTCGACCCGGGCGAGCTCCTCCAGGGTGAGGCAGAGCGCGAAGTAGTCGCCGCCCATGCCCCCGTACTCCTCGGAGAACGGCAGGCCGAACAGGCCCATCCGCCCCATCTCCCGAACGATCTCGTAGGGGAACTCGCCCCGCTCGTAGAAGTCGCCGATCTTCGGCGCGACCACGTCCTGGGCGAACTCGGCTACGGTGCGCCGCAGTTCCTCGTACTCGCTGTTCAAGCGGTGATCGAGCATGGTGATCCTCCTGAAGCCCGGCCGGGGGTGGCCGCGGGGCGTGATCGGGATGACCGGCGTCCGTCTGATGGTGTGACGAACTCACCGGTGTGGTCGGAAGGGAGGCGGGGGTGCCGTGTGGAAGGTGTGCGCCGGCCGGGCGCCGGGGCCCGGTGAGCGGCCGGCGGCGGGGTGGTGGGCCGTCAGTCAGCCCCGGTCGGCGCCGAGCAGCGCCTGGACGGTGCGGGACGGGCTCGGGCGGCCGAGCCGGTCGGCCATCCAGCCGCTGGTGGCGACCAGGGTGCGCAGATCGACCCCGGTCCGGATGCCGAGGCCGTGCAGCATCCAGACCAGGTCCTCGGTGGCCAGGTTGCCGGTGGCGCTCTTGGCGTAGGGGCAGCCGCCCAGGCCGCCCGCCGAGGCGTCGACCGTGGTGATGCCGCAGCGCAGCGCCGCCAGCGTGTTGCTGAGCGCCTGGCCGTAGGTGTCGTGGAAGTGCACGGCGAGCCGCCCGGTCGGCACGCCCGCCGCGGCGAAGCCCTCCAGCAGGGCCGTGACCTGGCCCGGGGTGGCCACGCCGATGGTGTCGCCGAGGCTCAGCTCGGTGCAGCCCATCTCCAGCAGGCGCAGGCCGAATCCGATCACCTGGGCGGCCGGGACCGGGCCCTCCCACGGGTCGCCGAAGCACATCGAGAGGTAGCCGCGGACCCGGATCCCGGCGGCGGTGGCCCGTTCCACGACCGGTTCGAACATGGCCATCGCCTCGTCGGCCGACCGGTTCAGGTTGCGGCGGGCGAAGGTCTCGGTCGCGCTGGCGAACACGGCGATGTCGGTGGCGTGGTGGGCGAGTGCCCGGTCCAGGCCGCGCTCGTTGGGCACCAGCACCGGCAGCCGCAGGCCGGGGTGGCGGGCGGGCAGATCGGCGAGGCGCGGCACGAGCTCCTCGGCGTCGGCGAGCTGCGGTACCCATTTCGGGTGAACGAAGCTGGTGGCCTCGACCGTGCGCAACCCGGCGGCGGCGAGCCGGGCGATGAACTCGGCCTTGACCTCGACGGGCACCAGGGAGCCCTCGTTCTGCAGCCCGTCACGCGGTCCGACCTCGTGGATCCGGACCTCCTCCGGCAGCCCGGGGGCGCGGACGGGGGCCGGCAGGCCGAGGTCGAGTGCGTCGGGCTCGGACCGGGGCGAGGCGGCGGTCATGACCGCACCTCGGCTGCGGCTGCGACGGTGGCGCCGGCCCGCGACGGGGCGTCCGCGGACCCGGCGGCCGGGGCCTGACCGGTCGGCTCCTGCTCTGCGGGGGCGACCACGACCAGCACCTCGTCCATGGCCACGGTGGCGCCTGCGGCGACCCGCAGCTCGGCCACCGTGCCGTCGTGCGGCGCGGCGATCACGTGTTCCATCTTCATGGCCTCCAGGACGAGCAGGGCCTGGCCTTGGCGGACCTGCTCGCCGGCCGAGGTCTTCACGACGGTGACCGTTCCGGGCATCGGGGCGGTCAGCGCGCCGTGGTGGGCCGCACCGGCCGCGGTGCTCTCGCCGACGGCGTCGTAGGAGTGCACGGGCCAGGCGTCGCCGTCGATCCCGAGCCAGGTCACCGGGCCGGTGGCGGTCGGGCCGGCGGCGTTGTCGGTGGTCTGTGCAAACGTCGTCTGCAAGCCGTCGACGGTCAGGTGCAGGCGGCCGCCGGCGCGTACGGCCCGGGCGCGGTGGACCGGGCCGGAGCCGAGCCGGAGTTCCACCTCGGGGGTGACCCCCGGGGGAATGTCAGTGGCCTCGGCTACGTTGCCCGCAGTGATCGGACGGATGCGCACCGACACCGGATCCTGGCCGGGGGCCCGGAGCCGGTGCGTGGTCCAGGCGGCGTCGCCGCCGATGCGCCAGCCGGAGGGAAGGGAGAACGGATCGGTCCAGCCGACGGTGTCGGTGACGGGAGCGAGGTCCAGGTGCCGTGCGAGCGCGGCCGCGTAGTAGAGGAGGTGGGCGGGCGTCGGCGCCTCGGGCGACAGGGCGCCGGAGTCCTCGGAAGGGGAGTCCGCAGCGGATTCCGGAGCGGATCCGGAAGCGGCCGGGCCGGCCGGGGAGTAGGGCGATGCCAGCAGCGCGGGGTGCTGCTGCGCCGTCTGTTCGACCAGGCCGGTGTCCAGGCGGCCGGCGGTGACGTCGGGGTGTGCGAGCAGTCGCCGCAGGAAGCCGGTGTTGGTGGTCACGCCGAGGATCCGGGTGTCCGCCAGCGCGGCGCGCAGCCGGCGCAGCGCGGTCGGGCGGTCGGGCCCGTACGCGATGACCTTGGCGAGCATGGGGTCGTAGGAGCTGGTGATCACGGTGCCCGGGGCGACACCGGAGTCCACCCGGATGCCTTCGCCCTGCGGCTCGTCCAGGACGAGGATGCGGCCGCCGGTCGGGAGGAAGTCCCGCTCCGGGTCCTCGGCGCAGATCCGGGCCTCGATGGCGTGGCCCAGGAAGGAGATGTCCGGCTGGCTGAAGGAGAGGCTCTCGCCTGCGGCGATCCGCAGCTGCCACTCGACCAGGTCCAGTCGTCGGGGCCGGGCCGAGCCGGTCCCGTCGGAGTCGCCCCCTGCGGCGCTGCCGCCGATGGCGATGGCGAGTTCGGTGACGGGGTGCTCCACCTGGAGACGGGTGTTCATCTCCATGAAGAAGAAGTCCCGTACCCCCTCGGTGGGGGTGGGGGAGTCCGGGTCGAGGCCGGGGACGATGAACTCCACGGTGCCGGCCCCGGTGTAACCGCAGGACTCGGCCGCCCGGACGGCCGCTGCGCCCATCGCGGCGCGGGTCTCGGCATTGAGGAGAACGGAGGGTGCCTCTTCGATCAGCTTCTGGTGGCGGCGCTGCAGGCTGCACTCGCGCTCGCCGAGGTGGACGGTGGTGCCGTGGGCGTCGGCGAGCACCTGCACCTCGATGTGGCGGGGCCGGTCGATCCAGCGCTCCAGCAGCAGGGTGTCGTCGCCGAAGGCGGTGCGGGCGACGCGCCGTGCGGCGGCGATCTCGGTCGGCAGCTCGGCCGGGTCCCGGACCAGGCGCATGCCCTTGCCGCCGCCTCCGGCGGAGGGCTTGAGCAGGACGGGGTAGCCGATCTCCTCGGCGGCCGCGACGAGTTCCTCGTCGGTGGGCGCGGTGGCCTGGCTGCCCGGGACCACCGGCACGCCGGCGGTCCGGACGGCCTCCTTGGCGTTGATCTTGTCGCCCATCAGCTCGACGGCGGAGGGCGGCGGGCCGATGAACGCCAGGCCGGCGTCGGCGCAGGCTCGGGCGAAGGCGGCGTTCTCGGCGAGGAAGCCGTAGCCGGGGTGGACGGCCTGGGCCCCGGTGCGGCGGGCGGCGGCGAGGATCTGGTCGGTCCGCAGGTAGGTCTCGGCGGCGGAGCTGTCGCTGCGGTCGGCAGGTCCGAGCCGTACCGCGACGTCGGCCTCGCGGACGTGGGGGGCGTCGGCGTCCGCGTCGCTGAAGACGGCGACCGAACGCACGCCGAGCCGCCGCAGGGTGCGGATCACCCGGACGGCGATCTCGCCACGGTTGGCGACCAGAACTGTGTCGAACATGGGAGGCGTTCCTCCGGGTCGAGGGGAGCCGTACGAAGGAGGTGGTGGAAGGGCCGGCCGCGCGTCGGGCGCGGCCGGCGGTCGCATCCGGAATCCGGAGGTCACATCCGGAAGACGCCGTACGGGCCGGGCGGCGGGAGCGGCGCGTTGGAGCAGGCGGTGAGGGCGAGGCCGAGGACGGTGCGGGTGTCCATCGGGTCGATCACCCCGTCGTCCCAGAGCCGGGCGGTGGCGTAGTAGGCGTTGCCCTGGCGCTCGTACTGCTCGCGGACGGGGCGCTTGAACTCCTCCTCCGCCTCGGTCGGCCACTGCTCGCCGTGGCCCTCCAGCTGGTCGCGGCGGACGGTGGCCAGCACGGAGGCGGCCTGCTCACCGCCCATCACGGAGATCTTGGCGCCCGGCCACATCCACAGGAAGCGAGGCGAGTAGGCCCGGCCGCACATCGAGTAGTTGCCGGCGCCGTACGAGCCGCCGATCACCACCGTCAGCTTCGGGACGCGGGTGCAGGCGACGGCGTTCACCATCTTGGCGCCGTTCTTGGCGATGCCGCCCGCCTCGTACTGCCGGCCGACCATGAACCCGGTGATGTTCTGCAGGAAGAGGAGGGGGATGCCCCGCTGGTCGCACAACTCGATGAAGTGGGCGCCCTTGAGGGCCGACTCCGAGAACAGCACGCCGTTGTTGGCGACGATGCCGACCGGGTGCCCGTGGATCCGGGCGAAGCCGGTCACCAGGGTCGCGCCGTACTCGGCCTTGAACTCGGCGAACCGGCTGCCGTCGACCAGTCGCGCGATCACCTCGCGGACGTCGTAGGGCGTGCGCGGGTCCACCGGGACGGCGCCGTAGAGGCCGGCCGGGTCGACGGCGGGCGGCTCGGCCGAGGTGAGCGGCCAGGGCCTGGCCGGGCGCGGGCCGAGCCCGGCGACGATGGTGCGCACGATCGAGAGCGCGTGGGCGTCGTCCTCGGCCAGGTGGTCCGTCACTCCGGAGGTGCGGGAGTGGAGGTCGCCGCCGCCGAGCTCCTCGGCCGTGACGACCTCGCCGGTGGCGGCCTTCACCAGGGGCGGCCCACCGAGGAAGATCGTGCCCTGGTTGCGGACGATGACGGCCTGGTCGCTCATCGCCGGTACGTACGCGCCGCCCGCGGTGCAGGAGCCGAGCACGGCGGCGATCTGCGGGATACCGGCGGCCGACAAGCGGGCCTGGTTGTAGAAGATCCGGCCGAAGTGGTCGCGGTCGGGGAAGACCTCGTCCTGCATCGGCAGGAAGGCGCCGCCGGAGTCCACCAGGTAGATGCAGGGGAGGCGGTTCTCCAGCGCCACCTCCTGGGCGCGCAGGTGCTTCTTGACCGTCATCGGGTAGTACGTGCCGCCCTTGACGGTGGCGTCGTTGGCGACGACGACCACCTCGCGCCCGGCGACCCGGCCGATGCCGGCGATCACGCCGGCCGCCGGTGCGGCGCCGTCGTACATCCCGTCGGCCGCCAGCGGGGCCAGCTCCAGGAAGGGGGAGGCCGGGTCGAGCAGGGTGTCCACCCGGTCGCGGGGGAGCAGCTTGCCGCGCGAGGTGTGCCGGGCCCGGGCCTTGGCGCCACCGCCGAGGGCGGCCGCGCCGAGCTTCTCCCGCAGCTCACCGACGAGGGCCCGGTGGGCCTCGGTGTTGGAGCGGTAGGCCTCGGAGCCCGGGTCGACCGCGGTGCCGAGCCGGGGGGCGGGAGCGGTGGCTCCCGGTGGAACGGCGCCGGACCCGGCAGCCCCGGATGCCGCGCTGCCGTTGACGCCGGCGGATACACCGGCGGTTGAGATGACCATCCCAAGAGCTCCCTTGCCCTCGGCACCGAATGGGGCGGTAGGGCCAGGTGGGCCCTCGACCGTCACGTTAATGAGCGTTAACTCGTGCGGCCCAGGTTAACGGCCGATAACCCGACTGTCTACGATGGGCAGCATGCCGAACGTCCCAGCCGCCTCCGCGCTCCCACGCCGTGACCAGATCCGCAAGGAGGCCGCCCGACTGTTCGCCGCCCGGGGCTTCCTGGGGGTGGGGGTCGACGAGATCGGCAAAGCCGTCGGTATCAGCGGCCCGGGGCTCTACCGGCACTTCGCGGGCAAGGACGCGATGCTCGCCGACCTCCTCATCGGCATCAGCGAGCGCCTGCTGGAGGAGGGGCGCCGCCGGGCGGGCGGCGGCGACGGCGCGGCCGCCGCGCTGGACGCGCTGATCAGCGGGCATGTCGACTTCGCCCTCGACGACCGTGACCTGATCACCCTGCACGACCGGGAGCTGCTGAACCTCAAGGAGGAGGACCGGCGCAAGGTCCGCCGACTCCAGCGCGGCTATGTCGAGCTGTGGGTGGAGGTCGTCCGGCAGGCCTACCCGGCGCTCGCCGAGCCCTCCGCGGAGCCGGTCGCGCGGGCCGCCGTGCACGCCGTCTTCGGGCTGATCAACTCCACCCCGCACAGCCTCGGCCCGGACCCCGTCCAGGGCGAGCGCGCCGGACTGCAGCGCGACGGCATGGCCGCCCTGCTGCACAGCCTGGCGAACGGGGCCTTCTCGGCGGCCGCCGAATCCGCGGGCCGGAGCTGAGGCGGGACCGGAAGCCGAGGCGCACTCCGTCGGACCCCGGCGCGCGGGCGCGCGAGCGGTATGGGCGGTGCAGGCCGCACGGCGCAGGCCCTAGGTCCAAAGGCGGGTGACCCGCCGCCCCGGGGGCGGTGGGCGTGCGGCGTACCGTCGGCCACGCTGGTACCAGGCGGCCCTGGTGGGCCTGCCCGGGAATCACCGCAGGCCGCGGGCTGTTGGCTCCTCAGCCGGGGTGGATTCCCCCGGCTCGGTCTGACCTGAAACCGATGGCGGCCACCCGACGGAATGGTTAGCATCCCTAAATATGCCTGAGACTCACGGATCTACGGTGGAGCTGTCCCCGAGCGGCGCGCGAACCGGCACCCGGGCCGGCACGCGGGGTGGTGCGACCACGTCGACCACGGCCCCCGATCCCGGCAGCGCCGGTAGCCCCGGCGGCCCCGCTGCACCCGGGGCTACCGAGGGCTCCGGCGGTTCGGGCTGGCTCCGGAGGCTGACCGGCTACTGCTGGCGGTCCCGGCGGAGCGTGCTGCTGGCGTTCGGCGCCTCGCTCGTCGGCATGGCCGTGACGTCCCTGGTGCCGCTGGTCACCAAGCTGATCATCGACGACGTCATCACCAAGCACACCCGCTCCCTGGCGCCCTGGGCCGTGGCCCTGCTGGTGGCGGCCGCGCTGGTGTTCGCCTGTACCCAGGTGCGCCGCTACTACGGCGGGCAGCTCGCCCTCGACGTCCAGCACGACATGCGCAGCGATCTGTTCCGCTCGCTCGGCCGACTGGACGGACACCGGCAGGACCGGCTGGACACCGGGCAGGTGATCGGCCGCGCCACCTCCGACCTCCAGCTGATCAACGGGCTGCTCTCGATGCTGCCGATGATGACCGGCTACCTGCTGATGTTCGTCATGTCGCTGGCCGTGATGGTCTGGCTGTCGCCGCCGCTCACCCTGGTCGCCCTGGTGATGGGCCCGGCGCTCTGGTGGCTCTCCACGCTCAGCCGCAAGCGGCTGTTCCCCTCCACCTGGGCCGCCCAGCAGGAGGCGGCCGCCGTCGCCGGCGCCGTCGACGAGGCGATCGGCGGCGTGCGGGTGGTCAAGGGCTTCGGCCAGGAGGCCCAGGAACAGGACAAGCTGGCGGCCGCCTCGCAGAACCTGTTCGCCGCCAGACTGCGCTCGGTCCGGCTCAACAGCCGCTACAACCCGGCGATGCAGGCGATCCCGGCGCTCGCCCAGGTCGCCGTGCTCGCCCTCGGCGGCTGGCTGGCGGTCGACGGCCGGGTCTCGCTCGGCACGTTCGTCGCCTTCTCCACCTACGTGGCCCAGATGACCGGCCCGGTCCGGATGCTGACCATGGTCATCACCGTCGGCCAGCAGGCCAGGGCGGGCGTCGAACGGGTGCTCCAGCTGATCGACGAGCGTCCGCTGGTCCAGGACCGTCCGGACGCGGCCGTCCTCGACCTCACCGCCGGGTCCTCGGCGGACGAGGCCGCCGGACCGGGCCGCACCGTCGGCCCCCGCACGCCCGACCTGGCGCTGGAGTTCGACCAGGTCGAGTTCCGCTACGACCCCGAGCACCCCGCGCCCGTCCTGCACGGGCTCAACCTGAAGCTGGCCCCGGGCGAGACGCTGGCTCTCGTCGGCGCGTCCGGCTCCGGCAAGTCGACCGTGGCGCAGCTGGTGCCGCGGTTCTACGACCCGGCGGCCGGCGCCGTCCGGCTGTACGGGCACGACCTTCGGGACCTCACCCTCGACTCGGTCCGGGCGGCCGTCGGCATCGTCCCCGAGGAGAGCTTCCTGTTCTCCGAGACGGTCCGCACCAACATCGCGTACGGGCGGCCCGACGCCACCGACGAGCAGATCGTGGCGGCCGCCCGGGCCGCCCAGGCGGACGAGTTCGTCCGCGAGCTGCCGGACGGCTACGAGACCAAGGTCGGCGAGCAGGGCCTCACCCTCTCCGGCGGCCAGCGCCAGCGCATCGCGCTGGCCCGGGCGATCCTCACCGACCCGCGCCTGCTGCTGCTGGACGACGCCACCTCGGCGGTCGACCCACAGGTCGAGGCGGAGATCCACGACGCCCTGCGCTCGGTCATGGCCGGCCGGACCACGCTGCTGATCGCCCACCGCCGCTCCACCCTCCAGCTCGCCGACCGGATCGCGGTGCTGGACCACGGCCGGCTGGTGGACATCGGTACGCACGAGGAACTCGACGCCCGATGTCCGCAGTACCGGGCCCTGATCTCCGATCCCGAGGCCGGCCGCACCGCCCGGCCGGGCGCAGCCGCCCCGGGCGCCTCCGAGGCGACCCCCGAGACCCTCGAAGCCCTCGCCGGACCCGGATCACCCCGACCCCCGGCCGCCGAGCGCCAGGCCGCCGAGCACCAGGCCACCCCGGACGGCACCACCCAAGGCACCACCACCCCGGACGACGCCCCCGCCATGCCCACCCGGGCCCTGGCCAAGGCGGCCCGTACCGCCGCCCCCGACCTCCTCGCCAAGGTCGCCGCGCTCCCGCCGGCCACCGACACCCCGGAGATCCCCCGGGACCAGGCCGAGGCGGGAGACCCGGACTTCAGCCTCCGCCGCCTGCTGCGCCCCTTCCGCCGCCCGCTCGCCCTCGCCCTGCTGCTGGTCGCGCTGGACGCGGGCGCCGCACTCGTCCTGCCGATCCTGATCCGGCACGGCATCGACGAGGGCGTCAGCAAGTCCCTGATGGCGGGCGTCACCACCGCCGCGCTCGCCGCCCTGGCGGTCGTCCTGCTCGACTGGCTGGTCCAGAGCGCGGAGAACCGGGTCAGCGGCCGCACCGGCGAGCGGGTGCTCTACACCCTCCGCCTCAAGATCTTCGCGCACCTCAACCGGCTCGGCCTGGACTACTACGAGCGCGAGCTGTCCGGCCGGATCATGACCCGGATGACCACCGACCTGGACTCACTGACCTCCTTCCTGCAGACCGGCGTGGTCACGGCCGTGGTCAGCCTGCTCACCTTCTTCGGCATCTTCGCGGCGCTGCTGATCATCGACGCGGGCCTGGCCCTGATGGTCTTCGCCGTGCTGCCGCTGCTGGTCGTGGCCACGCTGGTGTTCCGCAAGAAGTCCAAGGCCCAGTACGAGATCTCCCGGGACCTCATCAGCACGGTCAACGCCGACCTCCAGGAGAACGTCGCCGGCATGCGGATCGTCCAGGCGTTCCGCCGCCTGGACGCCAACACCGACCGCTTCGTCGCCCGGGGCGTCGCCTACCGCGAGGCCAGGGTCCGGGCCCAGCTGTACATCTCGCTGTACTTCCCGTTCGTGCAGTTCCTGTCCAGCGTCGCGGCGGCGCTGGTGCTGATCGCGGGCGCCGCGCGGGTCGAGGCGGGCACGCTCACGGTCGGCGCGCTGGTCGCGTACCTGCTGTACATCGACCTGTTCTTCGCCCCGGTCAACCAGCTGTCGCAGGTCTTCGACGGCTACCAGCAGGCGGCGGTGGGCCTGGGCCGGATCCGCGAGCTGTTGCGCACGCCGACCACCACCGCCCAGGCGCAGGCCCCGGTGCAGGTGCCGGGCGGGCTGCGCGGCGAGATCGACTTCGAGGACGTCGGCTTCGCCTACAACGGTGGCGCGGACGGCGCCCCTGAGGTGCTCGCGGGCGTCAACCTGCACATTCCCGCGGGCCAGACGGTCGCGCTGGTCGGTGAGACGGGTGCGGGCAAGTCGACCCTGGTCAAGCTGGTCGCCCGGTTCTACGACGCGACGTCCGGGTCGGTGCGGGTCGACGGGGTCGACCTCACCCGCTACGACCTGGCGCAGTACCGCCACCGGCTCGGTGTCGTGCCGCAGGAGGCGTACCTGTTCGCGGGCACCGTGCGCGAGGCGATCGCGTACGGCCGGCCCTCGGCCACACCGGCCGAGGTGGAGGCGGCGGCCCGGGCGGTCGGCGCGCACGAGATGATCGTCCGCTTGTCGGGCGGCTACGAGCACGAGGTCACCGGGCGCGGGCGCAACCTCTCGGCCGGTCAGCGCCAGCTGATCGCGCTGGCCCGGGCCGAGCTCGTCGACCCGGACATCCTGCTGCTGGACGAGGCCACCGCGGCGCTCGACCTGGCGACCGAGGCGGCGGTCAACCACGCCGCGGACCGGCTCAGCGGCGGCCGCACCACGCTGGTCATCGCGCACCGCCTCACCACGGCCCAACGCGCCGACCGGGTCGTCGTCCTGGACCACGGCAAGCTGGTCGAGGACGGCACGCACACCGAACTGCTCGCCCAGGGCGGGGTGTACGCGCGGCTCTGGCAGGCGTTCATCGCCGACGGCCACCCGGCGCCCAAGTCCGAGCCCGAGGTCGAGTCCGACCCCGAGCCCGAACACGTCGCGGGGTAGCGGGTAGCGGGTAGCGGGTAGCCGGACAGCCGGGTCGACGACCGGGGGTGCAGGCGGCGATCGGCTCAGGTGGTTCGGCTCAGGTGGCGATCAGCGAGGACAGCAGCCCGGACGCGTCGACCCCGCGCGGCAGGTCGCTCACCTGCCCGTCCCCGACCTCGACCACCCGCCACCCCGAGCCGTCGGCCCGGTCCGCGAGGTCGGTGGTGACGAAGCGGCAGCCGAGCGCCCGGACCAGCGGCCGGACCTCGGTGAGGTCCGGCTCGGCCGGGTGGTCCGGCGTGTCCGGGTGCGGCCCGACCAGCACGGGCTCGCCGTCCAGCCACCAGACCCGGGCCTCCACCGTCCGCCGGGCCCGGGCCGCCGGGCGCCCGCCGGTGGACCGTCCGACTGCGGGCCGGCCGCCCGCGGATCCCCCTCCCTCGGGTCGCCCGGCCGTGGTCCGCGCAAACTCCTCGTAGCGGCGCAGCACCACCCCGCCGGCCAGGTACTCGCCCTGCAGCTCGACGAAGCGCTCCACCACCCGCCCGACGGCCGCCAGGTCCGCCAACTCGGGCACGTAGCAGGCCTCGTGCCAGGCGTCCTTGCGGGACTTCACATAGTCCTTGACGACGGCCGGGCCGCGGCCGCCGAGCCGCGCGACGGCGGCCGCCAGCTCCTCCTGGCCGGGCGCCGCCGCCCCACCCGTAGCCCCGCCCGCCGCCCCGAACGCCTCCCCGGCTGCGCCACCCACGCGGGTCGGCACCGGAATCCACACACTCGACGGTGTGGCGCCCTCGAACACGCCGTACCACCCGGGCAGTTCGTGCGCCGAGGCGTACCCGGCCGCGCTGGTCAGCAGGGTGGCACCGCGTCCGGCCAGGGCCCGGGCGAACGCCGCGTAGTCGGAGGAGGGGAGCATCCAGCCCCGGTACCAGAGCGCGCCGCAGTCCGACGGCACCCGCCGCACCGCCTCCTCGGCGCGCCCGGCCAGCAGCGCGTCATGGTCGACGAGGTGGTACTCGCCGCCCAACTCCCTGAGCAGCCGGGCCTCCCAGGTGTAGTGCGGATCGGGGCGGCGCGGGTTGAGCGGGTCGGCCGGGAAGAGGAGTGCGGGTACGGGCATGGGCGTCAGGGTACGGCCAACGCCGGTTCCCGGTCCGGCCAACGCGACCCGGCACCGGGCCAATTCGGTCGACGGCCCGGTGCGGCGCTGCCAGAGTGTCCCGATGCGAAACCCACTGCGAGCTGTGACGCGGCCCCTGAGCCGGAAGCGGACCCCGAGACTTGCGGCCAGGACGGCGGTGCTGGACGGGAACGGCTCGGTCTTCCTGCTCCGTTCGGACAACAGCGAGGTCGGCGTGCACTGGACGATGCCCGGCGGCGGCCTGGAGAGCGGTGAGACGCCGTGGAGCGGCGCACGCCGCGAGCTCTGGGAGGAGACCGGCTGGACCGACCTCGAACCCGGCCCGCTCCTCTGCACCTGGGAGCACGACTTCACCTGGCACGGCATCCCCGTCCGCCAGCACGAGCACATCTACCTCACCGACGGTCCGCACCGGGGCCCGGTCGGCGACGTCAGCGAGATGCACGCCACCGACGGCATCCTCGGCTGGCGCTGGTGGACCCCCGCCGACCTGGCGGACCCGGAGGCCGACGCGCTCTGGCCGCCCCGGCTCCCCGAGCTCCTGGCCGAGGTACGGGCGGGCCGGCTTGCGGGTGGGCGTGAGGTGGTGCCCGTAGACCTCGGCTACGTCCCGAACGCCCCGCGACCGTAACCACCCGCTGCCGGGTACCCGGCCCTTTCACCGGGTACCCGGCCCCGCCGGGCCGGGTGGCCCGGCCGGGGTCAGGTGGACCGTCCGCCGCGTCGGCCCGGCCGCCCCGCCGGGCCGACGCGCCAGCCGTGCAGTTCCAGCTCCCGGTCGTGCAGGGCGCCGGGGTTGATCAGGACCGACAGCTGCGCCTCGGCCAGCTGGTCGAAACGGAGGCCGGTGGCGTCCAGCAGCTGCTCGGTGGGCACCGAGACGGCGATGGCGGACCGCCAGGCGGGCAGGACCACCAGGCTGGTGCCGCGGCCGACCCGGACCGGCTCGGCCGCCACCCGGACGGGGCGGCGCTCCTCCGGTCGCCCGGTGGCCTCGGGGAGGTTCGGGGTGCCGCCGATCAGGATGCCCAGCGGTGTCTCGGCCGCCGGGGCCGCCGCGGCGGGAGCGGTCGGCCGGGTCCCGGCGGCTGTGCGCGGCCCGCTCGGCGGAGCACCTGCATCTGCACCGGACCCTGTCCGACCCGACTCGCCCGCGGTGGCCGACGCCCCGGCCTCCAGGGTCTCCGGATGCATCCGGCGCAGCCGCCGCGACGGCGAGGGGCGCTTGGCCAGGCCGGTTCGCAACTCCTCCTGGGGGGCCCGCAGGACCGGGACGGCCCTCTCGTCGCTCGACTCCGCCGGGAGTCGGAGCCGGGTGAACCCCTCCGCGCCGCCGGCCGCGGCCCGGCCCTCGTCCAGCAGGGCTTGCACCTCGGCCACCGGACGGCGGCAGGCGGCGGCGAGGTCGTCGACCGAGCGCCCCTGGTCGTGCGCCGTCCGCAGCCGTCCGGCCAGACCGGCCCGCAGCCTGGCGGCCGTCCGCTCGCCGTCGCCCGAAACGCCGTCAACACCACGGCTGTCGTCGCCCTCGGCCTCGGTCGCCATTCGCGGACGCGGTACGGAGCCGCCCCGTCCCGAGCCCGCAGAACGCTGCGAACCCGCTGAGCCCGACGCGCCGGACGATCCCGGCTCGGCCGGTCCCGCCGCCGCAGCGATCGAGCAGAGCGGAGCGGCGGGAGAGGCCGAGGACCGGCCCCCGCCGGGCTGCACGGAGGGGCCGGCCGCGGTGGAACCGGACGCGGAAAGGCCGGGGGAGGACGAATCGGGTGCGGTCTGGTCGAGCGTGGTCATCGGCACGAGCCCTTCGGGGTACGGTCCCGATGATCCTCCCGCACCGCGCGATCAGCTCCAAGCGCCCGCCGCCCGGTTGTGGGCCACGCCACCGCGACGCCACCGCAGCGCCACCACACGGACGGGCCCGACCCGACCCGACCCGACCGGTCGGCTCAGGCGCCGGGCGCGACGAAGCCCTTCAGATCGGCCAGCACCGCGTTCGCCGCCATGACGCCGAGTCCGAGGAACCAGGTCTCGTCCGAAACCGGTCGCGCCTGACCGGACTTGACCCCGCCGAGGGTCTTCCACAGCGCCCCGCCGAGCACCGCGTCCTGGTTGGTGGAGCTCGGCGAGCCGTACACGCCGTAGAAGATCCAGTCGGCGTCCGCCTTGTCGATCTGCTCGGGGCTGATCTCGACGGCGAGCTCCTTGACCTGCTCGATCTTCGGCTGCGGCAGCGGCACATCGGTGAGGATGGTGCCGATGAAGGACAGCTCCGCGTAGAGCCGGGTCTTGCCCGGCATGAAGCGCAGCGGGGTGATGGTGGGCCGCTTGTCGCCGAGCTTGCCGCCGATCGCCGCAGCCGCGGCCTGGTACGCGTCGAGCTGCGCCCTGGCCTCCGCCTCCAGGCCGAACGGGCTCGCGTTGAGCTGGAAGTTCTGCTTCCACGGGTAGCCGGGGCGCAGCGAGAACACGGTCGGCGCGATCTTGGAGAGCTGGGCGTACTGGTCCTGCGCACGCAGCTGGCTGCCGAGGATCAGGTCGGGCTTGAGCGCGGCGATGGCCTCCAGGTTGAGGCTGTTGATGGTGCCGACGTTGGCCGGGCTGCCGGCCTTGTCCTTGAGGTAGGACGGCATGGTCTTGGAGCCGTCGGTGTAGACGACGCCGACCGGCTGGATGCCGAGCGAGACGACGTTGTCGAGCTCGCCGGTGTCCAGCACCACGACCCGGACGGGCTTGGCCGGGATGACCGTCTCGCCCATGGCGTGCTTGACGGTGCGCGGGTAGACACCCGGGGCGGCGTCCGTGCCGAAGCCCTTCATCTTCTCGATCACGGCGGCGTAGTCGTCGCCGCCCTGCTTGACCGACTTCTGGTTCGGCGCGGAGCCGGACGTGGCCTGCGCGGTGCCGCCCGCCGATCCGTCCGCCGATCCGCCCGAGCTGCCGCAGGCGGTGAGCAGCCCGCCGAGGCCGAGGACGGCTCCGCCGCTCAGGCCGGCGGCGAGGAGGCTCCGCCGGGAGACGCGGTGGACGGTCTGGTTGCCGGGGGTGGGGGACACTCGGCACTCCTTCGGGGTCGAAGTTAGGTCAGGCAAACCTATCCGAACGTCCCGCCGGGTCGGTCCAGCCCCCTTCCCCGCCGCGGGGAAAACGTCTCAAAACATGACATAAGGAGCAAATCAATTAGGTAACGACCCTTTGAAATAAAGGTACACGCCCGGGAGGTCCATGCATCCACCGCCTGTGGCTCCCATCCAGCGCCTGAATCGAAGAGAGTGGTTCAGATCACCAAGAGTTGGTCTACTCAACCTTCGGTACCCCCGCCTAGGGTGCGCTGGTGTTTGATCAGCAGCTCTCAGAGCACGGAAGCAGCGGACGGGCAATGGCGCCCGGCGCTCCGGCGGGTGCCCCGGACAGTGGCATCAGTGGTGGCGTCCCCGATCCGGGGACCACGGGGGCAGCGGGGGACACGGCGGGGGACAAGGGCCTACGGGGCAACTCGGTCGGCCTGCTGGGCAGCGTCGTCCTGGGCGTCTCCACGGTCGCCCCGGTCTACTGCCTGACGGCCACACTCGGGCCGACGGTCACCGCCGTCGGCGTCCAGATGCCGGCGGTCTTCCTGGCCGGCTTCCTGCCGATGCTGCTGGTCGCCTTCGCGTACAAGGAGCTCAACAAGGACTTCCCGGACTGCGGCACGTCCTTCACCTGGACGGTCAAGGCCTTCGGCCCCCGGATCGGCTGGATGGCGGGCTGGGGCCTCACGGTCGCCACCATCATCGTGCTCTCCAACCTGGCCGGGGTGGCGACGGACTTCCTCTACCTGATGCTCGGCGAGATGACCGGCAGCACCTGGGTGGCGGAGCTGGACCAGAACCAGGCCGTCCACCTGCTCACCGTGGTCCTGCTGATCGCCGCCGCCACCGCGATGAGCTACCGGGGGATGACCGCGACCAAGTGGTTCCAGTACAGCCTGGTCGGCCTCCAACTCGCCGTGCTGCTGCTGTTCTCGGCCATCGCCATCGGCAAGGCCGCCTCCGGAGACCTGCCGGACTCGATCGGCTTCTCGGCCTCCTGGCTCAACCCGCTCCAGGTCGGCTCGTTCAGCGCCTTCACGGCCGGCCTGTCGCTGTCGATCTTCATGTACTGGGGCTGGGACACCTGCCTCACCATGAACGAGGAGACCCAGGGCAGCGCCAAGACCCCGGGCCGGGCCGCGATGATCTCGATGGTCACCCTGGTCGGTTCGTACCTGCTCGTCGCGATCGCGTCCCAGATGTTCGCGGGCGTCGGCAGCACCGGCAACGGTCTGGGCAACCCGGACACCGCCGACAACGTCTTCGCCACGCTGGCCCGGCCGGTGCTCGGCTCGCCGTGGAGCATCCTGCTCTTCCTGGCCGTCGTCGCCAGCGCCGCCGCGAGCCTGCAGACCACCTTCATCCCGGTGGCCCGCACCCTGCTCGCGATGAGCGCCTACCGGGCCGTCCCGCCGCGCTTCGGCAGCGTCCACCCGCGCTTCCGCACCCCCGGCTACGCGACCGTCGCCGCCGGGGTCGCCACCGCCGCCTTCTACGTCGGCATGAGCCTGATCAGCGAGGACGTCGTCCAGGACACCATCCTGGCCCTCGGACTGATGATCTGCTTCTACTACGCGCTGACCGCCTTCGCCTGCGTCTGGTACTTCCGCCGCTCGCTCCGCGGCAGCCTGCGCGACCTGCTGCTCAGGGGCGTCGCCCCACTGCTCGGAGGCCTGCTGCTCAGCGGGGTCTTCCTGCAGACCCTCACCGACGCCTGGGACCCGGAGTACGGCAGCGGCGCCGTCCTCGGCATCGGCTCGGTCTTCGTCATCGGGGTCGGCATCCTGCTGCTCGGGGCCGTTCTGATGACCTGGTACGGCACCCAGCGTCCGGAGTTCTTCCGCGGCGAGACGCTGCGCACCGACACCCCCGCGCTCGTGGTGGAGGACTGACACCGCCGGGGATCGACGCTATCCTCCATGGCATGAAGCGCTTCGCAGGTCTCAACTGGTGGCCGTCCTAGGACGGCCACCAGTCACGCCTGACCAGGGCCGTCCGGATGGACGGCCCTGTTGCGTTCTCCGCGGGAGGGGCCCCACCCGGACGGCCGACCATGATCGCCGCACCGAGGAGAGCCCCCATGAACGCCACCGCCACCCAGACCTCCACCGCCCTCGCGCCCTCCACCGCCCTCGCGCCCGCCCCCGCCCACGTGTCCGCCGCCGCTCCCGGCACCGCGGCCCTCGACGAGGCCGTCCGACGCGACCCGGCCGGCCACCGCGTCCTCACCGGGGACCGCCCCACCGGCCCGCTCCACCTGGGCCACTACTTCGGCACCCTGCAGAACCGGGTCCGCCTCCAAGGCCTCGGCGCCGAGATGTTCGTCGTCATCGCCGACTACCAGGTGATCACCGACCGCGACATCGCCCACCGCCTCGCCGAGCACACCGAGAACCTCGTCCTCGACTACCTGGCCACCGGCATCGACCCCGAACGCGCCACGATCTTCCCGCACAGTGCCGTCCCCGCCCTCAACCAGTTGCTGCTGCCCTTCCTCAGCCTGGTCAGCGTCGCCGAACTCGGCCGCAACCCCACCGTCAAGGACGAGATCGCCCACTCCAACCAGGCCGCCGTGAACGGGCTGATGTTCACGTATCCCGTCCACCAGGCCGCCGACATCCTCTTCTGCAAGGCGAACCTCGTCCCTGTCGGCCAGGACCAGCTGCCGCACCTCGAAGTGGCCCGCACCGTGGCCCGCCGCTTCAACGAGCGCTACCCGCGCCCCGACGGCACCGGCGTCTTCCCCCAGCCCGAGGCCCTGCTCTCGGCGGCCCCGCTGCTGCTCGGCACGGACGGCGCGAAGATGAGCAAGAGCCGCGGCAACTCCATCCCGCTCTCCGCCGACGAGGACACCACCGCGCGACTGATCCGCGGCGCCAAGACCGATGCCGAACGGCGGATCGGCTACCACCCGGCCGACCGGCCGGAGGTCTCCAGCCTCGTCCTGCTCGCCGCACTCTGCCAGGGCCGCGCGCCCGAGCGGATCGCCGAGGAGATCGGCGACGGCGGCGCCACCGCGCTGAAGCGCACCGTGACCGAGTCCGTCAACGAGCACCTCCGCCCGATCCGCGCCCGCCGCGCCGAACTCGCCGCCGACCGCGGGTACATCCGACAGGTGCTGCGCGACGGCGCCGAGCGGGCCAACGCCGTTGCCGACGCCACGCTCACCGAGGTCCGCGCCGTGATGGGATCACTCTGAAGGCCGCGGGGCATACCTCCTACCGGAGGCACCACCGGCCCTGAGCGAACATCACCCCACCCTGGAAGGAACCCGGCCATGGACCAGCACCTGCCCACGCCCGGCCGAGGGCTGACCCGCCCGCCGCACCTCCGCCCCGGGGACCACGTCGCCGTGGTCGCCCCCAGCAGCCCGATCGACCCCGAGCGGCTCACCGCCGGGTGCGCGATCCTGCGCTCCTGGGGGCTGAGGGTGACCGTCGCCCCGCACGTCCTCGACACCCATCCCGTCCTCGGCCACCTGGCCGGCACCGACGCCGACCGGGCCGCCGACATCCAGGCCGCCTGGCTCGACCCCGACGTCGACGCCGTCATCTGCGCCCGGGGCGGCTACGGCGTGCACCGCCTCGTCGACCTGCTCGACTGGGAGGCCCTGCGCGCCGTCCCGCCCAAGGTGCTGATCGGCTTCAGCGACGTCTCCTCCCTGCACGAGGCCTTCGCCCAGCAGCTCGGCATCGCCACCCTCTACGGGCCGATGAGCGCGGCCGCCTCCTTCATCACCGACGGCCCGACCGCCGAACACCTGCGCCGCACCCTGTTCGAGCCCGCCGCCACGACCGTGCTCACCTCGCCCACCGCCACCGCCCTCGTCCCCGGACGGGCCCGCGGCATCACGGCCGGAGGCTGCTGCCACGTCCTCGCGGCCGAGCGCGGCACGCCCGCCGCCCGCCCCTCCTTCGCCGGCAACATCCTGGTGCTGGAGGACGTCAACGAGCACCCCTACCAACTGGACCGGCTCCTCACCCAGCTGCTGCGATCCGGGGCCCTCGACGGTGTCGCCGGTATCGCCCTCGGCTCCTGGGAGGGCTGCGGCCGCGCGGACCGGGTCCGGGACGTCATGCTCGACCGCCTCGGCCCGCTCGGTATACCCGTCCTCTGGGAGCTGGGCTTCGGGCACTGCCCGTCCACCCTCACCGTCCCGCTCGGCGTCCCCGCCCTCCTCGACGCCGACGCCGGCACCCTGACCCTGGAGGTCCCCGCCCTCGCCGACCGGTGAGGCGCGCGAGGCGGCTCCCCGGCCGGCCGAGGCTCGTCGTGCGGCAGGGGCCGATGAGTAGGGTGCGGCCATGAACGAGGACACCCTCACCTCCCTCGCCCTCGGACTGCTCCGCGGCCCGGGGAGCAACGCCCGCACGATCCTCGGACTTGCCGGCCCGCCCGGCGCCGGCAAGTCCACCCTCGCCCGACACCTGGTCGCCGAGGTCCAGCGCGTCGAGGGCCCCGGCAGCGCGGCCTACCTCCCGCTCGACGGCTTCCACCTCTCCGCCGCCCAGCTCGACCGCCTCGGCCTGCTCCACCGCAAGGGCGCCCCGGCCACCTTCGACGCCCACGGCTATGTCGCCCTGCTGCGCAGGGTCGCCGCCGACCGCTTCCAGGACATCTACGTCCCGGACTTCGACCGCGACCTCGACGAACCGGTGGCCGCCCGGCACGTGATTCCACCGCAGGCCCGCCTCGTCATCACCGAGGGCAACTACCTCGCCGCCGCCGGTTCCCCCTGGTCCGAGGCCCGCCGAATGCTCCGCGAGCTCTGGTACGTAGATGCGGACGACGCCGTCCGCGAGGAGCGGCTACTCGGCCGCCACTGGGCCGGCGGTCGCGACGAGGCCACCGCACGACACTGGGTGACGACCAACGACCACCCCAACGGCGAGTACGTGAAGGAGGGCCGCTCGCTCTGCACCCGGATCGTCCGGGCGGAGGGTTTGCCTGTGGCCCGGGATGGGCGTAGTGTTCTCTAGTCGCTCGGCTGGGAGCACCGGACACGCACACTGCGCGGACGGTCCCGGGGCGGCCAATCCACTGAAACACCACTTCCCGGTTCGGGCCGGGTCGCGTCTTGCCCTTTTCGGCTTCGCGGCTCGGGTTGAATTCGGCGTGCACGTTTATATGGATTGTGGCTGGATTCGCTTTTCGAAGCGGGGCTCGGCTAAAGTGGGAAACGTCGGACAGGCCGTCAGGTCGGTTCGGTGAAAGCCTCCTGAGACCGGGAGGCGCGGAAAGACACTGCAG
>NZ_JBITZW010000030.1:0-79422 GCF_044547105.1 Kitasatospora sp. NPDC052868
CACCTCGGTGGACAGGTCGAAGACGTACCCGGCCGCGCGGGCCAGGGCCTGCTCCAGCTCGGCCTCGGTAAGCGAGGTGACGGGCAGGTCGAGGGCGACCGCCGTCGCTTCGAGAATGCGCTGGTGGGGCTGCCCGTTGTGGGTCGGGTAGACGGTGCGCAGGACTTCGTGGCGGGCCAGCACGTCGTGCAGCGCGCCCCGCAGGGCGTCCCGGTCCAGGGAGCCCGTCAGTCGCAGCGCGGCAGGGATGTTGTAGGTGGCGCTGGGGCCTTCGAGCTCGCCGAGGAACCAGAGCCGGCGCTGGGCGGCGGACAGCGGCACCACGCTCGGGCGCTCACCCGCGGTCAGCGCGAGCCGGGTCGTGCCGGCTCCGCCGAGGCGTCCGGCCAGGCCGGCGACGGTCGGCGCCTCGAACAGGGCGCGGATGCCGACCTCGACACCCAGCACCGCACGGATCCGGCTGACCAGGCGGGTGGCGAGCAGGGAGTGGCCGCCGAGCTCGAAGAAGCTGTCGTCCACGCCCACCGAGGCCACACCGAGCACCTCGGAGAAGACGCCGCAGAGGATCTCCTCCTGCACGGTGCGGGGCGCGCGGCCCGCCGTGGCGGCGGTGTACCGGGGCGCGGGCAGGGCCTTGCGGTCCAGCTTGCCGTTGGCCGTCAGCGGCAGGGCCTCCAGCACCACGATCGCGCTCGGGACCATGTACTCCGGCAGGTGCTGCTGGAGGTCGCCGCGGATGCCGGCGGTGAGCGTGGCGTGGTCGTCGCCCGGGGTGTCGCCGCCCTGGGCCGGGACGACGTAGCCGACCAGGCGCTTGTCGCCGGGAGTGTCCTCGCGGACGGTGATGGTGGCCTGGGCGACGGCCGGGTGTGCGGCGAGCGCGGACTCGACCTCGCCGAGCTCGATGCGGAAGCCGCGGATCTTCACCTGGTCGTCGGCGCGGCCGGCGAACTCCAGGGTGCCGTCCGCGCGCCAGCGCACCAGGTCACCGGTGCGGTACATCCGCTCACCGGCCTCGCCGAACGGGTCGGCGACGAAGCGCTCGGCGGACAGGCCCGGGCGGTTCAGGTAGCCGCGGGCCAGACCCGCACCCGCCACGTACAGCTCGCCGGCGGTGCCGGCCGGGACGAGCTGCAGCCCGCCGTCCAGGACGTACAGGCGCAGGTCGGGGATGCCGACGCCGATGACGCTGCCGATGCCGGCGTCGGCGCTGATGGCGGAGTCGAGGGCCATGTAGCTGACGTGCACGGTGGTTTCGGTGATGCCGTACATGTTGACGAGCAGCGGGGCGTCGTCCTGGTGGCGGCTGTACCAGTCGCGCAGACGCTTCAGGTCGAGCGCCTCGCCGCCGAAGACGACGGTGCGCAGGGCGAGTTGACGGCCGAGGTCGGGGTTCTGCGCGTCGGCCTGCATCAACTGGTAGAAGGCGGAGGGGGTCTGGTTGAGGACGGTGACCTGCTCGCGGACGAGGAGGCCGAGGAAGTCCTGCGGGGAGCGGGAGACGTCGAAGGGCACGACGACGAGGCGTCCGCCCCTGAGGAGGGCGCCCCACAGCTCCCAGACGGAGAAGTCGAAGGCGAAGGAGTGGAACCACGTCCACACGTCGCCGGTGCCGAAGTCGAACCAGTGGTCGGTTCCGGACAGCAGACGGGCCACGTTGCCGTGCGGGACGACGACGCCCTTGGGGCGGCCGGTGGAGCCGGAGGTGTAGATGACGTACGCGGGGTGGTTCGGCAGCAGGCCGGGCCGGGGGTTGGCGGCGTCGAGGCCGGCCACTCGGGCGACGGTGTCGGGGTCGTCGAGGACGATCCGCGCGGTGCCGTCGGGCAGGGTGTCCTGGACGGACCGGCTGGTGATGACCAGGGTGGGCCGGGCGTCGCCGAGCATGTAGGTGATGCGGTCGGCGGGGTAGTCCGGGTCGATGGGCAGGTAGGCGCCGCCGGCCTTGAGCACGGCGAGCAGCGCCACCACCATCTCCGCGGAGCGCGGCAGGGCCAGTGCCACGAGCTGCTCCGGGCCGACGCCGTGCTCGGTCAGCAGGTGGGCGAGGCGGTTGGCGCGGGCGTTCAGCTCGGCGTAGCTGAGCCGGGTGTCCGTGAACACCACGGCGGTGGCGTCGGGCGTCAGGGCCGCCTGGGCCTCGAACAGCTCGGGCAGGGTGCCGGTCGGCAGGTCCCGGGCGGTGTCGTTCCAGCCGGTGAGGATGAGGGCGCGCTCGTCGGCGTCGAGGATCTCGATGCGGCTGACGGGCTGCTCGGGCTCCGCGGCGGCGGCACGCAGCACCCGCACGAAACGCTGCGCGATCGCCTCGGCCGTGCTCTGGTCGAACAGGTCGGTCGCGAAGGTGACCAGGCCGTGGAGGCCGGCGGCCCGGCCGGTGGTGTCGAAGGACTCGTTCAGCTGGAAGTCCAGGTCGAACTTGGCCGGGGCCTGCCCGGTCGGCACCAACTCAGTGGCAAGGCCCGGGAGTTCGACGACGGCCGCGGTGGTGTTCTGCAGCGTGAGGACGACCTGGAAGAGCGGGTGCCGGGCCATTGAGCGGGTGGGGGCGAGCTCTTCGACGAGGCGTTCGAAGGGGATGTCCTGGTTGGCGAAGGCGCCGAGTCCGGCGTCCTGGACCTGGCTGAGGAGGGCGTCGAAGGTGGGGTCGCCGCTGAGGTCGGTGCGCATGACGAGGGTGTTGACGAAGAAGCCGACGAGGTCGTCGAGGGCTTCGTCGGTGCGTCCGGCGATGGGGGTGCCGAGCGGGATGTCGGTGCCGGCGCCGAGGCGGTTGAGGAGGGTGGCGAGTCCGGCCTGGAGGACCATGAAGAGGGTGACGCCGCGGGAGCGGGCCAGGTCGGCGAGCTGCTGGTGGAGTTCGGCGGGGACCTGGAGGGGCAGGGTGGCGCCGTGGTGGGTGGCGATGGCCGGGCGGGGGCGGTCGGTGGGCAGCTGGAGCTCTTCCGGCAGGTCGGCCAGGGCCTTGCGCCAGTGGGTGAGCTGCTGGGACAGGACGCTCTCGGGGTCGGTGTCCTCGCCGAGGAGCTGCTGCTGCCACAGCGTGTAGTCGGCGTACTGCACCGGCAGCGGCTGCCACGCGGGGGCGTGGCCGGCGAGCCGGGCGGCGTAGGCCTCGGAGAGGTCCCGGGCCAGCGGGCCCATCGACCAGCCGTCGCCCGCGATGTGGTGCACGACGAGGACGAGCACGTGCTCGTTCGCGGAGACGCTGAACAGCTCGGCGCGCAGCGGCACCTCGGCGGCGAGATCGAAAACGTACCCGGCCGCGCGGGCCAGGGCCTGCTCCAGCTCGGCCTCGGTAAGCGAGGTGACGGGCAGGTCGAGGGAGACCGCCGCGGGGTCGAGAACGTGCTGGTGGGGCCGGCCGTCGGCGGTGCGGAAAACGGTGCGCAGCACCTCGTGGCGCCGGGTGACATCGCCGAGGGCGGCCCGCAGGGCGTCCCGGTCCAGGGCGCCCGTCAGTCGCAGCGCGGCAGGGATGTTGTAGGTGGCGCTGGGGCCTTCGAGCTCGCCGAGGAACCAGAGCCGGCGCTGGGCGGCGGACAGCGGTACCACGCTCGGGCGCTCGCCGGCGGTCAGCGCGGGCCGGGCGGCGTCGGCCCCGCCCAGACGGGCGGCCAGGCCGGCGACGGTCGGGGCCTCGAACAGGGCGCGGATGCCGACCTCGACACCCAGCACCGCACGGATCCGGCTCATCAGCCGCGTCCCGAGCAGCGAGTGGCCGCCGAACTCGAAGAAGCTGTCGTCCACGCCCACCGAGGCCACACCGAGCACCTCGGCGAAGACCTCGCAGAGGATCTCCTCCTGCCGCGACGAGGGCGCGCGCCCGGAGGCGCCGGCCGCGTAGTCCGGCGCGGGCAGTGCCCGCCGGTCGACCTTCCCGCTGGGCGTCAGCGGAAGCGAGTCCAGCACCACCACCGCGCTCGGGACCATGTACTCCGGCAGCTCGGATGCGACGTGCCTGCGCAGCAGTTCGCCGTCCACCAGCACAGCGGACTCCAAGGCCTCCGCGGTCTCCGGGGCCGGGACGACGTAGCCCACCAGCCGCTGGTCCCCGGGGCGGTCCTCGCGCACCACGACGCTGGCCCGGCCCACCGAGGGGTGGCCGGCCAGCGCCGACTCGACCTCGCCGAGCTCGATCCGGAAGCCGCGGATCTTCACCTGCGCGTCGGCCCGGCCGGCGAACTCCAGGCTCCCCGCCGCGCTCCACCGGACCAGGTCGCCGGTGCGGTACATCCGTCCGCCGGCCGGGCCGAACGGGTCGGCCACGAAGCGGTCGGCCGTCAGCTCCGGACGGCCCAGGTAGCCGCGCGCCAACGCGGCGCCCGCGACGTACAGTTCACCCGTCACACCGACCGGGGCCGGCTGCAGCGAGTTGTCCAGGACGTAGACCCGGGTGTTGGCGATCGGTCGCCCGATCGGGGTCTCGGTCGCCCCGCAGTCGCCGAACAGCACGTCGCCGCTGGTCTCGGAGGCGCCGTAGAAGTTGAGCAGCCGGGCGTTCGGCAGCGCCTCGGCGAACCGCTCCGCCAGGTACTGCGGGATGTTCTCGCCGGTGGTGACCCAGTGGGTGCACGAGGCCAGCAGCGGGGTGCCGACCTCCAGCAGGGCGGCGAGCAGGCTCGGTACGACGGTGATGCGGCCGATCCGGTGCCGGGCGATCAACTGGGCCAGGGCCAGCGGGTCCTTGGCGGATGCCGCGTCGGCCAGGACGACCGGGTCGCCGTGGAGCAGCGAGCCGAGCAGTTCGGTGGAGCCGTCGACGAAGCTCATGGAGCTCTTCGCCAGGGTCGGCGCGCCCGGCCGGTACGGGTAGCTGCGGGCGATCGCGGTCAGCAGGTTGGCGGCGCTGGCGTGCAGGCCGACGACGCCCTTGGGGCGGCCGGTCGACCCGGAGGTGTAGAGCACGTAGGCGGGGTGCTCCGGGCGCAGCGGGGCGGTCCGGTCCTCGTCGGTCGGGTCGGTGGCGGGGAACCGTTCGAGCTCGGCGGCCAGCTCCGGGGCGTCGACGACGAGCATGGGCGCCGGGGTGGCGGCGCGCAGGCCGGCCTCGGTCC
Source organism: Kitasatospora sp. NPDC052868 (assembly GCF_044547105.1). NCBI lineage: Bacteria > Bacillati > Actinomycetota > Actinomycetes > Kitasatosporales > Streptomycetaceae > Kitasatospora > Kitasatospora sp. NPDC052868. The sequence goes on from NZ_JBITZW010000030.1 coordinate 5,058, forward strand.
GGGTGCCGGCCAGCACCAGGGCCGGCTCGGCGTCGGCCAGCATGTAGGCGATCCGCTCGGCCGGGTACTCCGGGTCGACCGGCAGGTAGGCGGCGCCGGTCTTGATGACGGCGAGCAGCGCCACCACCATCTCGACGGAGCGCGGCACGGCCAGGGCGACCAGCCGCTCGGGGCCGGCCCCGCGCTCGATCAGCAGCCGGGCGAGCCGGTTGGCCCGCTCGTTCAGCTCGGTGTAGGGGACTTCGGTGTCCTGGAACACGAGGGCGGTGGCCTCGGGGGTGCGGGCGACCTGGGCCTGGAACAGCTCCGGCAGCACCCTGCCCGGAACGGCGGCCGCGGTGTCGTTCCACTCGGTCAGCGTCCGCCGGCGCTCGTCCCCGGTCAGCAGCTCGACCCGGCCGATCGGCTGGTGCTCGTCGGCCGCGGCGAGCGCGTCGAGGAAGCGGATGAAGCGGTCGGCGTGCTCGGCGACCTGCTCGGCGTCGTAGACCGAGGGGTTGGCGTCGAGGGCGAAGAGCATGCCCTGCCCGGCGGCGCGGTCGTAGACGACGAAGGAGAGGTCCTCGACCGGGCCGTTGGTGAGGTTGTGGGCGGTGGACGGGTGTCCGCCGAAGGTCAGGTCGTAGTTGAACGCCTGGATGTTGACGGTGGCGCCGACGAGCGGTCCGGAGGCGCCGGCCAGGCCGAGCTCCCGGCGCATCTCCTCGTAGCGGTAGCGCTGGTGGCGCAGGTCCTGGCGGGCGGCGGCGCTGGTCTGCTTGACCAGCTCGACCAGGGTCAGCTCGGGGCCGACGGTCAGGCGCAGCGGCAGGACGTTGGTGAGCATGCCGGGGATCGCGCGGATGGTCCGGCCCGAGCGGCTCATCACGGGCATGCCCAGGACGACGTCGTGGGCGCCGGTGAGGCGGTGGGTGTAGGCGGCGGTCGCGGCGAGGACGAAGGCGGACCAGCCGACGCCGAGGCGGCGGGCGGCGGCCTTCAGGTGGGCGGAGTGCTCGACGCCGAGGTCGACGGTGTGGCGCAGGTGGCCGCGGGCGGGCGGCGCGAAGCGGCCGGCGAGGTTGACCGGCTCGGGGCGGTCGGCGAGGCGCTCCAGCCAGTACCGGCGGTCCTCGGCGTGCTGCTCGGAGCCGCGGTAGACGGCCTCGTCGTCCAGCAGGTGCTGGAACGGGGGGAGCGGGCTGCCCTCGTCGGGGCGCCCCTCGACCAGGGCGGTGTAGAGCTCGGCGGCGCGGGCCGCCATGAGCGAACCGCTGTAGCCGTCGACGACCCCGTGGTGGGCGCGCTGGTACCAGATGAAGCGGTTCTCGCCGGCGCGCAGCAGCGCCATGGTGAAGTGCGGGCCCTGCTGGAGGTCGCAGGGGCGCTTCAGGTCGGTCCACATCCAGGCCTGCGCGGCGGCCCACGGGTCGGGCTCGGCCGAGACGTCCACCAGGTGCAGCGGCCAGTCGGTGTAGGGGTTGATGCGCTGGCGGACGCCGTTGTCGGATTCGACGAAGCAGAGCCGGAAGCCCTCTGCCTCGTGGAGGACCTGACGCAGGGCCAGCTCGAAGAGCCGGGCGTCGACGGGGCCGTGGATCTCCACGCACTCGGCGATCTGGTAGGCGGGGCTCGCCGGGTCCAGCTGCTGGGCGAACCACATGCCGGACTGGCCGGCGAGCAGGGGAAGGGTCTCGGCCTGGGTGTCCAACATGCTTCGGCGCTCCGGTTTCGTCAGCGTTCTTCGTCGGGTGGTGACCCGTGGGTGGCCTGACCTCGCGCGTGACGGCGGCGAGCGTCGGCGACCGGCCCCGGCGCCCGGGTGCGGGTGCACCTGGGAGCAGGGGCGGCATGGTGTGCCTGTGGTGACGGGACGTCCGGTGGATCCTGTGACGCTCGACTCATCGGTGGGCCTGCCACCGTTCGCCTACAGGTGTGTTCTATTCCACATTCCGGACGCGGGCCGGGGCGAGGTCGTCACCGCCATGGCCCGTCCGCGTGTCCGCGTGCGTAGAGGGGCGGTCGGCTGCGGGGGGCGTGCCGCAGTCCCTCCCGACGCGGCAGCCGGCCCGCTGGGCCAGCCCTCTTGAGGTGCCTCCGGCCGTGAACGACCGCCTGGCGGCAGCCAGGCTGACGGCGGATCACAGAGGCAGTCGAGAAGCATAGCTGACTGTCGATCGCCCGCGACCGTAGTTGATCGAATATGACCGATCTTGCCTTGACCGCATCCACCGGGCTGTGATCAGCTGAATCCGTGCGGCCACGATTGTGCGTCCGCGACAGGAGGGGCTGGGGGGCGCCGTTCTCAAACTCCTGCCCCATTCCGCCCGATTGCCGGACCGATGTTCCGTCCGGTTGTCGCCGGAGTGTCCTCCTGGTGATTTGCCATGCACGGGGGCGGCCCGAAGTTCGGGCTGGAAGGGTTGTTATGTACAGCAGGGGCGGAGAACCGACCGGTCGATGGTTTCGGACCGTACGTCCGATTTCGAACCCGAAGATCCGACTCGTCTGTTTCGCCCACGCGGGCGGCGCGGCAAGCTTTTTCCGCTCATGGGACGGATTCGTGCCCGATGGTGTGGAAATTGTGGCGGTCCGGTATCCGGGGCGGGAGGACCGTCTGCTCGACCCGCCGGTCGAGACGATGGCGGAGCTCGTGGAACCGCTGGTGCGCGAATGTTCCCCATTCTCCGACGCGCCGCTGGTGTTCTTCGGCCACAGCATGGGCGCATCGGTCGCCCATGAGGTCGCCGTGCGCCTCCAGGCCGAGTGTGGTGTCACCCTGTCGGCCCTCGCGGTCTCCGGCCGGGCCGGTCCCGGGCGGGAGGCGCCGCGTGGGCTCGCCGACGCGAGTGACCTTCAACTCATCGAGGACGTAGGCCTGTTGGGTGGGACGGCGGCCGGCACCTTCGAGCACGCGGACCTGCGGGAGCTGATCCTGCCGGCGATCCGTGCCGACTACCGGCTGATCGAGCGCTATCGGGCCCCTGAGGCTGAGAATGCCATGGTGGACGCTCCTGTCTATGCCTACTATGGAAGCCAGGACGCCGAGCTGAGCGAGGATTCAATGGAATCCTGGTCAGCGGTGACGCGGGCCGGCTTCGCCGCGCGCGCCTTCGACGGCGGCCACTTCTACCTCGTGGAGCACGCCGAGGCCGTGCTCCGAGACCTCTTCCTCCGTATCGACTCCGCGATCAGGGTCTGATCGCCGATCCGATGTTCCGTCCGTGAGCCAACGGGTGCGCCTCCCCGCATTCGTCGGCCCCGCTATGCCCGGATATTCCCGCGGGCATCTCCGGATCCCCCATCGAACCACCACGGAAAGGCTCCAACAATGACGAATCCGTTTGAGAACCCGGACGGCAGCTACCTCGTCCTGGTCAACGCGGAGGGGCAGCACTCGCTCTGGCCGGCCTTTGCCGAGGTGCCCGACGGCTGGAATAAGGCCTTCGGCGAGGCGGCCCGCCAGGAATGCCTCGACTACATCGAGGAGTCCTGGACGGACATGCGGCCGAAGAGCCTCGTCGCCGCCGTGCAGGAGAGCTGAGGCAAGCCTCTCCTTCCCTCGGTCGAACCAAGTCGCGGCACAACTGCCGTGACTCACGAACAAGTTAGAGGCGTGCAAATCGTGGACGGATCCGTCTTCCCCGCCGATCTCGGTATCGAGTATGTCGAGTTCTATGTCGAGAATCTTGAGGCAAGGACCGCGGAGTGGGTCGACCACTACGCGTTCGAGGTGATCGGCAGAAGCGGATCCGAGGCGCTGGGATTCCGGAGCACGGCGCTTCGGCAGGGCCGGGTCGTGCTGGTCCTGACCGAGGGGACCGCGGAGGACCACCCGGCCACCGGCTACGTCCGGCGCCACGGCGAGGGCGTCGCGGACATCGCCCTGCGGACCGCGGACGCCCCGGGCGCCTTCGCCGCGGCGGTGGAGCGCGGTGCGAACCCGGTCGGCCGGCCCGGCCCGGCGCCCGCCGCCACGATCGCCGGCTTCGGCGACCTGGTCCACACGTTCGTCCAGGGCGGCGCCGACGGGGAGCCCGGTCTGCCGCCGGGCTTCGTCGCGGAGCCGGCAGCCGGGTCGGCCGGGTCTGCCGGGTCGGGCGGATCGGCCGCGGCCGGGCAGGGCCAGGGCGGCGCCGGTCCGGTCGGCGCGCAGCTGATCGACCACTTCGCGGTCTGCGTGAACGCCGGCGAGCTCGACCCCACCGTCGAGTTCTACCGGAGCGTGCTGGGCTTCCGGGAGATCTTCGAGGAGCGGATCGTCGTCGGCCCGCAGGCGATGATCTCCAAGGTCGTCCAGAGCGCCTCCGGCGAGGTGACGTTCACCATCATCGAGCCGGACACCACCGCCGAACCGGGCCAGATCGACGGCTTCCTCGCCAGCCACGACGGCTCGGGCGTCCAGCACATCGCGTTCTCGGTCGAGGACGCCGCACGCTCCGTCCGCGCCCTCCGGGAGCGCGGGGTCGCCTTCCTGACCACTCCGGGCTCGTACTACGACCTGCTCACCGAGCGGATCACCCCGAAGAACCACGAGCTGGACGTGCTGCGGGAGTTGAACCTCCTGGTCGACGAGGACCACGGCGGCCAGCTGTTCCAGATCTTCACCCGCTCCACCCACCCGCGCCGTACCCTCTTCTTCGAGGTGATCGAGCGGATCGGCGCCGAGACCTTCGGCAGCTCGAACATCAAGGCGCTCTACGAGGCCGTCGAGCTGGAGAGGTCCAAGCAGAGCGGCACCGGGCAGTGAGCGTTCCGGACCGGGCACTGAGCCTTCCGGGCTGCGCACTGGACCCCGCGGACCGTCAGGAGCCCGTGGTGACAACGGATTCCACCACCGCCGGAGCCTTTGCCGGCGTCGGGGCCGACGAGCCGGTCTGCCTCGCTGACGTCGAGCGCGCCGCCTTCGCCACGGTGCCGAAGGACGTCTGGGACTTCGTCGCCGGGGGCAGCGGCCGCGAACTCACGCTGGCGGCCAACCGCTCCGCGCTGGACGGCGTCCACCTGGTGCCCCGCATCCTGCGGGACGTCTCCGGCTGCACCGCCGGGACGACCCTGCTCGGCCGCGCTGCCGCACTGCCGCTGGCGGTGGCACCGGTGGCCTACCACCGGCTGCTCCACCCCGAGGGCGAACTGGCCACCGCCCGCGCGGCCCGCCGCGCCGGGGTCCCGTTCACCATCGGGACGCTGAGCAGCCACCCGCTGGAGGAGGTCGCCGCCGCAGCCGGCCGCAGCTGGTTCCAGCTCTACTGGCTGCGCGACGAGGCCCGGCTGTTCGACCTGGTCGCCCGGGCCGAGGAAGCCGGCTGCGAGGCCCTGATGCTGACCGTCGACGTCCCGTGGATGGGACGGCGGCTGCGCGACATCCGCAACCGGTTCAGCCTGCCCGCGGACGTCACCGCGGCCAACCTCTCGGCCGGCACCGGCTCCGAGGCGCACACGGCCCGCCCCGGCACCTCCGCGGTGGCCGCCCACACCAGCGTCGCCATGACCGAGGCGCTGACCTGGGAGCACGTCGAGCGCCTGCGAGCCCGCACCCGCCTGCCGCTGATCCTCAAGGGGATCCTCGACCCGGAGGACGCCCGCCTCGCCGCCGACCACGGCGTCGACGCAGTGGTGGTCTCCAACCACGGGGGGCGCCAGCTGGACGGCGCCGTCCCGGCCAGCACGATGCTCCCCGCGGTGCGCGAGGCCGTCGGCGACCGCGTCGAGGTCCTCTTCGACAGCGGGATCCGCACCGGTACGGACGTCCTGAAGGCCCTGGCCCTCGGTGCGTCGGGCGTCCTGCTGGGCCGTCCGCTGCTCTGGGGACTGGCGGTCGGCGGCGAGGCGGGCGCCGACACCGTCCTGCGGCTCCTCGCCGAGGAGATCCGGGACGCGCTGGGCCTGGCGGGCTGCGACTCGCCGGCCGCCGCCCGGCTGCTGCGCACCGTCCGCGCCGACTACGACAGCGAAAGTGGTTCAGCACGATGAACAGCCAAGCGGTGGAACTCGCCCTCGGGACCCTCCACGAGTCCCTGGGGTCGCCGGTCAGCGAGTCCATGAACTTCCTCAACGAGGTGGCGCAGCGCTATCCGGACGCGATCTCCTTCGCCGCCGGGCGCCCGTACGAGGGCTTCTTCGACCTCGACGACATCCACCGCCACCTGGAGACCTACCGCCGGTACCTGGCGGAGCGCCTGGGCGGCGACGAGGCCGCGGTGAGCCGGACGGTCATGCAGTACGGCCGCACCAAGGGGATCATCCACGAGCTGATCGCCCGGCACCTGGAGGTGGACGAGGGCATCACGGCGGACCCGGAGTCGATCGTGGTCACGGTCGGCTGCCAGGAGGCCCTGTACCTGACGCTGCGCGCCCTGCGCCGCCGCGACACCGACGTGCTCCTGTCGGTGGTGCCCGCCTACGTCGGGATGCACGGGGCGGCCCAGCTGGTCGACATGCCGGTGCTGCCGGTGGAGGAGACCCCGGAGGGGATCGACCTCGACCACCTGGTCGCCGTCGTGGAGCGGGCCAAGGCGGACGGGCTGACCCCGCGCGCCTGCTACGTCGTCCCCGACTTCGCCAACCCGAGCGGGGTCAGGCTGAGCCTGGAGGCCCGCCGCCGACTGCTGGAGCTGGCCGCGGAGCACGACTTCCTGATCCTGGAGGACAACCCCTACGGCCTGCTCGGCGACCCGGACGGCCCGCCGACGATCAAGTCGCTCGACGACGCCGCGCGGGTGGTCTACCTGGGGTCGTTCGCGAAGACCGGGATCCCCGGGGCCCGGGTCGGCTACGTGCTCGCGGACCAGCGCGTGGCGGGCGGCCACGGCGGCCCGGAGACCCTCGCCGACCAGCTCGCCAAGATCAAGAGCATGGTGACGGTGAACACCTCGCCGATCGCCCAGGCCGTGATCGCCGGGAAGCTGCTGGAGAACGGGTGCAGCCTGCGGGCCGCCAACACCCGCGAGATCGGGACCTACCGGAGCAACCTCCGCCAGGTGCTGGACGGGCTGGAGCGGCGGTTCGGCGGGGAGAAGGCCCCCGGCGTCTCCTGGAACACCCCGTCGGGCGGCTTCTTCGTGCTGCTCACCGTGCCCTTCGCCGCCGACGACGCGCTGCTGGAGTCCAGCGCGCAGCTGCACCGGGTGTTGTGGACGCCGCTGCACCACTTCTACGCGGACCCGGAGCCGCGCCGGGTGATCCGGCTCTCCTTCAGCCACCTGCGGCCGCAGGAGATCGAGGAGGGCCTGGACCGGCTCGCCGCCTTCGTGCTCGGGCGGTCCGACGGCTGACCGCGGGCCGGCGGACCGAAATGCATTTGGGTCCGTCGGCCTGTACGTAGCAAAATCCGACGTATGGGACACGTCGAGATTTCGCACCTTGAGTACTACCTGCCGGACGGGCGGGTGCTTTTCGACGACGCGTCCTTCCGGGTCGGCGAGGGCTCCGCGGTCGCCCTGGTGGGCGCCAACGGGGCCGGCAAGACCACGCTGCTGCGCATGATCGCGGGCGACATCCAGCCGCACGGCGGCACGGTGACGATCAGCGGCGGCCTCGGCGTGATGCGCCAGTTCGTCGGCACCACCGGCCGCGAGGACCAGCGCGAGACGCCAGGCGCGCTCGCCGCCGACGCCTCCGTCCGCGACCTGCTGGTCTCCGTCGCCCCCGAGCGGATCGCCGTCGCGGCCCGCGCGGTGGACGCCGCCGAGCTGGCGATGATCGCCCAGGACGACGAGAAGACGCAGATGGCCTACGCCCAGGCGCTCTCCGACTGGGCGGACGTCGGCGGCTACGACTACGAGACCGACTGGGACGTCTGCACCATGGCGGCCCTCGGCATGCCCTTCGACAAGTCCCAGTGGCGCGGTCTGAACACGCTCTCCGGCGGCGAGCAGAAGCGGCTCGTGCTGGAGGCGCTGCTGCGCGGCCCCGAGGAGGTGCTGCTGCTGGACGAGCCGGACAACTACCTGGACGTCCCGGGCAAGCGCTGGCTGGAGGAGGCGATCAAGGCCACCTCCAAGACGGTGCTGTACATCTCCCACGACCGCGAGCTGCTCTCCCGGACGGCCGAGAAGATCATCAGCGTCGAGTCCGGCGCGGCCGGCAGCAGCGTCTGGGTGCACGGCGGCGGCTTCGACTCCTTCCACGAGGCCCGCAAGGACCGCTTCGCGCGCTTCGAGGAGCTCGGCCGGCGCTGGGACGAGGAGCACGCCAAGCTCAAGAAGCTGGTGGTCACCCTGCGCCAGGCGGCCTCCGTCAGCCACGCGCTCGCCACCCGCTACGCCGCCGCGCAGACCAGGCTGAAGAAGTTCGAGGACGCCGGCCGCCCGGAGGAGCCCCCGCGCGAGCAGAGCATCACCATGCGGCTCAAGGGCGGGCGCACCGGCATGCGCTCGTTCACCATGGAGCAGCTGGAGCTCACCGGCCTGATGAAGCCCTTCGACCTGGAGGTCTTCTACGGCGAGCGGATCGGCGTGCTCGGCTCCAACGGCTCCGGCAAGTCGCACTTCCTGCGGCTGCTGGCGGGGGACGAGACGGTCGCCCACACCGGCAGCTGGAAGCTCGGCGCCCGGGTGGTGCCCGGCCACTTCCGGCAGACCCACGCCCACCCGGAGCTGTTCGGGCGGACGGTGCGCTCGATCGTCGAGGAGGAGCACGCGCTCAGCCGCGGCGCCGCGATGGGCGCGCTGCGCCGCTACGAGCTGGACCGCCAGGAGGAGCAGAAGTTCGAGTCGCTGTCCGGCGGGCAGCAGGCCCGGCTGATGATCCTCAAGCTCGAACTCTCCGGCGTGACGGCCCTGCTGCTCGACGAGCCGACCGACAACCTGGACCTGGAGAGCGCCGAGGCGCTGCAGGCCGGGCTGGAGGCCTTCGACGGCACGGTGCTCTGTGTGACGCACGACCGCTGGTTCGCCAAGACCTTCGACCGCTTCCTGGTGTTCGGCTCGGACGGGCGGGTGTACGAGGCCCCGGACCCGGTCTGGGACGTCAGCCGCGTGGAGCGCGAGCGCTGAGGATTTTGACCCTCGTCGGCCTGCCCGGTAGGCTGGTCGCTTGTTGTGCGTATTGGCTCGCTCCATCTCACGTGAGAGGTCGGTACGCCGGAGACACCTAGCCGACGACCGGCGGCCACCCTTGAATTGCGTCCAAGGTGGGCCAGGCTGATCCCTCGTCCAGGTGCTCCTGTCAGGACTCACTCACTGAAAAGCGAAGGCTACGACCGTGCGTACGTACAGCCCCAAGCCCGGCGACGTCCAGCGTCAGTGGCACGTCATCGACGCGACCGACGTCGTGCTCGGCCGCCTGGCCTCCCAGGCCGCCAACCTCCTCCGGGGTAAGCACAAGGCGATCTACGCGCCGCACGTTGACACTGGTGACTTCGTCATCATCATCAACGCGGACAAGGTGCACCTGTCGGGTAACAAGAAGACCCAGAAGCTGGCCTACCGCCACAGCGGTTTCCCGGGTGGTCTCCGCTCGGTCCGTTACGACGACCTCCTGGACAAGAACCCGGAGAAGGCCGTCGAGAAGGCCATCAAGGGCATGGTTCCCAAGAACAGCCTGGGCCGCCAGATGCTCTCGAAGCTGAAGGTCTACTCGGGCGACCAGCACCCGCACGCTGCCCAGCAGCCGGTGCCGTTCGAGATCACCCAGGTCGCGCAGTAATTCGGCCACCGAGCCCCCCAACACTGAAAAGAGCTGAGGAACACCGTGGCCGAGACCACTGAAACCCTTGAGGTCGAGTTCGACGACACCGTCGTCGAGGGCGAGTACACCTCCGAGGAGAGCTACACCTCCGAGTCGCTGGCCGGTCGCTTCGGCGAGGCCACCCCGGGCGCCGGCCTCGGCCGCCGCAAGGAGGCGATCGCCCGCGTGCGCATCGTCCCCGGCACCGGCGTCTGGAAGATCAACGGTCGCACCCTGGAGAACTACTTCCCCAACAAGGTGCACCAGCAGACCGTGAACGAGCCCTTCAAGCTCCTCGAGCTTGACGGCCGTTACGACGTCGTCGCCCGCATCTCGGGTGGCGGCGTGTCCGGTCAGGCCTACGCGCTGCGCCTCGGCGTGGCCCGCGCCCTGAACGAGGCCGACGTGGACAACAACCGCGCCGCCCTCAAGAAGGCCGGCTTCCTGATGCGTGACGCCCGCGCCGTCGAGCGCAAGAAGGCCGGTCTCAAGAAGGCCCGCAAGGCGCCGCAGTACAGCAAGCGCTAATTGCGCCCCAGGGGTGCGTACCGCCCTGGTGGTGCACACCCCTGGATGCGCTCTCACGCCCCGGAGTACCCCGTGTACTCCGGGGCGTTGTGCTCCCCGCCCGTTGTGCGGCGGCCGGGGATTTGATCGGATTTACTGCCGGGATTACTGCCGGGATCAGTGCCAGCAGCGGTGATGGAGGACGGGACAGTGGGACGACTCTTCGGTACGGACGGCGTACGCGGTGTGGCCAACCAGACTCTGACGGCGGAGCTGGCGCTCGGCCTGTCGGTCGCGGCGGCGCACGTGCTCGGCGAGGCGGGGGCCTTCGACGGCCACCGGCCGGTCGCGGTGGTCGGCCGTGACCCGCGCGCCTCGGGCGAGTTCCTGGAGGCCGCGGTCATCGCGGGCCTGGCCAGTGCGGGCGTCGACGTACTGCGGGTCGGCGTGCTGCCCACCCCGGCGGTGGCCTATCTCACCGGCGCCCTCGGCGCCGACTTCGGCGTGATGCTCTCCGCCAGCCACAACGCCATGCCGGACAACGGCATCAAGTTCCTCGCCCGGGGCGGCCACAAGCTGGACGACCGGATCGAGGACGCCATCGAGGCGCACTACCGGACGTACTCCGTCGGCAGCTCGGAGTGGAAGCGCCCGACCGGCGCCGACGTCGGCCGGGTCCGCGAGTACACCGAGGGCTTCGACAAGTACGTCGCCCACCTGATCGGCGTGCTGCCCAACCGCCTGGACGGCATCCGGGTCGTCATCGACGGCGCGCACGGCGCGGCCGCCTACGTCGCCCCCGAGGCCTTCGCCCGGGCCGGCGCCGAGGTCGTCCACACCCTGGGGGCGGAGCCCACCGGCCTCAACATCAACGACGGCGTCGGCTCCACCCACCTGGACCGGCTGCGCGTCGCGATGCAGGAGTACCGGGCCGACCTCGGCATCGCGCTCGACGGCGACGCCGACCGCTGCCTGGCCGCCGACGCCGACGGCAACGAGGTGGACGGCGACCAGATCATCGCGATCCTGGCCGTCGCCATGAAGGAGGCCGGCACGCTGCGCCGCAACACCGCGGTCGCCACCGTGATGTCCAACCTGGGCTTCAAGCTGGCGATGGAGCGCGAGGGCGTCGAGCTGGTGCAGACGGCGGTCGGCGACCGCTACGTGCTGGAGGCGATGAAGGAGCAGGGCTTCGCGCTGGGCGGCGAGCAGTCCGGCCACGTCATCCTGCTGGACCACGCCACCACCGGTGACGGCACCCTGACCGGTCTGATGCTGGGCGCGCGGCTGGCCGCCACCAAGCAGCCGCTGGCCGACCTGGCCGCCGTGATGACCCGGCTGCCGCAGCTGCTGATCAACGTCAAGGACGTGGACAAGAGCCGGGTGCACAGCAGCGTCGAGCTGGCCGCGGCCGTCGCCGAGGCCGAGGCCGAGCTGGGCGCCACCGGCCGGGTGCTGCTGCGCCCCTCCGGCACCGAGCCGCTGGTCCGGGTGATGGTCGAGGCCGCCGACCAGGTGCAGGCGAAGGCCGTCGCCGAGCGCCTGGCCGAGGCGGTCCGGACGCACCTGGGCTGACCCCGCCCTACCGCACAGGGCCCCCGCCGTCTCGTACGGCGGGGGCCCTGTCGCGTGCGGGGAGTCCCCGGACCCGGATGCGCTCAGAGCTTGCGCAGCAGCGCGCGGCGGACCTTGTGGTCCTGGCCCTTCTGCAGGATCAGGGTGGCCCGGCCGCGGGTGGGCAGCACGTTCTCCAGCAGGTTGGGCTTGTTGATGGTGCGCCAGACCTGGCGGCCGTACTCCATCGCCTCCTCCTCCGGGACTTCGGTGAACCGGCGGAAGTAGGAGTTCGGGTCCTGGAACGCGGTCTGCCGCAGCTTGCGGAACCGGTCCAGGTACCAGTTCTCGATGTCGTCCGTGCGGGCGTCGACGTAGATCGAGAAGTCGAAGTAGTCGGCCACCGCCAGCCGGGTCCGGCCGTCGTTGCCGGGCAGGGCCGGCTGGAGCACGTTCAGCCCCTCGACGATCAGGATGTCCGGACGCTCCACGGTGAGCCGCTCCCCGGACACGATGTCGTACACCAGGTGCGAGTACACCGGGGCGGTGACCCGGTCCTTGCCCGCCTTCACGTCCGCGACGAAGCGCATCAGCGCCCGGCGGTCGTAGGACTCCGGGAACCCCTTGCGGGCCATCAGACCGCGCCGGCGCAGCTCCGCGTTGGGCAGCAGGAAGCCGTCCGTGGTGACCAGCTCGACCCGGGGGTGCTCGGGCCAGCGGGCCAGCAGCGCCTGGAGCAGGCGGGCCGTGGTGGACTTGCCGACCGCCACGGACCCGGCCACCCCGATGACGAAGGGGGTCCGGGTGCGCTCGGTGTCGGGGGTGTCCAGGAAGGTGCCCACGGCGCCACGCAGTTCATGGGTGGCGTGGATGTAGAGGTTGAGCAGCCGGGACAGCGGCAGGTAGACGTCGCGGACCTCGTCCAGGTCGAGGGCGGTACCGAGGCCGCGCAGCCGTTCCACCTCCTCCGCGGTCAGCGGCAGCGGCGTACGCTCGCGCAGCGCGCTCCACTCGGCCCGGCTGAGGTCCACGTAAGGCGACGGGGACGGGCCGGGCGTGGCGGCGCCCCGCGTACAGAGTTCGGTCAGCACATGCTCCATTGTGGGCCGTAGCGGCGTTCACGGCGGTTGTGGTGTCTGTCACGCGCTGTGGCACCAGGTGGAGACGAACGGCGCGAATAGGGCGCCGGAACCGCCCTTATGCTGGCACGCATGTGCGGAATTGTTGGATACGTGGGCTCGCAGCCCGCTCTTGATGTAGTAATCGCAGGCCTGCAGCGACTCGAGTACCGGGGCTACGACTCGGCCGGTGTCGCGCTGCAGGTGCAGGGCTCCGACGGGCAGTGGAGCCTGGCCACCGACAAGCGGGCCGGCAAGCTCGCCAACCTGGAGAAGTCGCTCGCCGAGACCCCTCTTCCCGGCAGCACCACCGGCATCGGGCACACCCGCTGGGCCACCCACGGCGGCCCGACGGACGCCAACGCCCACCCCCACCTGGACGACGCCGTCCGGGTGGCCGTGGTCCACAACGGGATCATCGAGAACTTCGCCCAGCTGCGGGCGGAGCTGACCGAGCGCGGCCGCACGCTGCGCTCGGAGACCGACACCGAGGTCGTCGCGCACCTGCTGGCCGAGGTGTACGAGGGCGACCTGGCCGAGGCCATGCGGACGGTCTGCAGCCGGCTGGACGGCGCCTTCACCCTCGTCGCCGTGCACGCCGACGCGCCGGACGTGGTGGTCGGCGCCCGCCGCAACTCGCCGCTGGTGGTCGGGCGCGGCGAGGGCGAGAACTTCCTCGCCTCGGACGTGGCCGCGTTCATCGCGCACACCCGCGAGGCGATCGAGCTGGGCCAGGACCAGGTCGTCGAGCTGCGCCGGGACGGCGTGACGGTGACCAACTTCGACGGCACCCCGGCGGACGTGCGCGAGTACCACGTCGACTGGGACGCCTCGGCCGCCGAGAAGGGCGGCTACGACTACTTCATGCTCAAGGAGATCGCCGAGCAGCCGAAGGCCGTCGCCGACACCCTCCTCGGCCGGATCGGCACCGACGGCCGGCTCACCCTCGACGAGCTGCGGATCTCCGACGCCGACCTGCGCTCGGTCGACAAGGTCGTCATCGTCGCCTGCGGCACGGCGTTCCACGCCGGCATGATCGCCAAGTACGCGATCGAGCACTGGACCCGCATCCCCTGCGAGGTCGAGGTGGCCTCGGAGTTCCGCTACCGCGACCCGATCATGGGCCCGGGCACGCTGGTCATCGCGATCTCGCAGTCCGGCGAGACCATGGACACCCTGATGGCGCTGCGGCACGCCCGCGAGCAGGGCGCCAAGGTGCTGGCGATCTGCAACACCAACGGCTCCACCATCCCGCGCGAGTCGGACGCGGTGCTGTACACGCACGCCGGGCCCGAGGTCGCGGTCGCCTCCACCAAGGCGTTCCTGACCCAGCTGGTGGCCTGCTACCTGGTGGCGCTCTACCTCGGCCAGGTGCGCGGCACCAAGTGGGGCGACGAGATCTCCGCGGTCATCAAGGAGCTCGGCGACGCGCCGAAGCAGGTCGAGCAGGTGCTGGAGACCATGGAGCCGGTGCGCGAGCTGGCCCGCTCCCTGGCGGACGCCAAGTCGGTGCTGTTCCTCGGCCGCCACGTCGGCTTCCCGGTGGCCCTGGAGGGCGCCCTGAAGCTCAAGGAGCTGGCGTACATGCACGCCGAGGGCTTCGCGGCGGGCGAGCTGAAGCACGGCCCGATCGCGCTGATCGAGGAGGGGCTGCCGGTCGTGGTGGTCGTTCCGTCGCCGCGCGGGCGGTCGATCCTGCACGACAAGATCGTCTCCAACATCCAGGAGATCCGGGCCCGCGGCGCCCGCACGATCGTCATCGCGGAGGAGGGCGACGAGGCGGTCGTCCCGTACGCGGACCACCTGATCCGCATCCCGGTGACGCCGACCCTGCTGCAGCCGCTGGTCTCCACGGTGCCGCTGCAGGTCTTCGCCTGCGAGCTGGCCACGGCCAAGGGCCACGAGGTCGACCAGCCGCGCAACCTGGCGAAGTCGGTCACCGTCGAGTAGTCCGCGCCCGTCGGCAACGGCGCCCCTGCGGTGGCTGCGTCCTACCGCAGGGGCGCCGTGTCGAGCGTGAAGGAGAACGGGGCGGGGAGGTCGAGCGCCTTGCCGAAGTCGGTCTGGACGTGCGCCCGGTAGTCGCCGTTCTCGGGCTCGGTGAACAGGGTGACCGTGCCCGCACCGCGGTCGATCAGCAGGTAGCAGGGGATCCCCGCTGCTGCGTAGCCCCTGCGTTTGGGCTCGCGGTCCTTGTGCGGATTGGTCGAGGTGATCTCGAAGACGAGCAGAACACCCTCGGCCGGGGCCCAGGAGTCCGCGCTCTCGAAGTGGCCGACCGGGCTCAGGGTGCCGTCAGGGATGAACCGCCCCTTGGGAGTGATCAGCCCCTTGTTGCCGGAGAGGTCGAACTCGGCCTCGGCCTTGCGCATGAACTGTCGGTTCAGTAGCGAGAACGCCGTCTCGTGCTCTCCGTCCGGTGGCGGTGTCACGACGATTTCCCCTTCGATGAACTCGGCCTTGCTTCCCAGCGGGGTGTCCAGCTCCAGAAACGCCTGGAGGAGGCTGCCCTCGCCCAGCGGGTGCTCGACTGCCGGCATGGCGACCATGGCCCTTCTCCCTCCTGTGGGTCCGTGCCGACCCACACGGTAGGGGTACGGACCGACACCGGCGGGGGATCGAAGTGGGTGTCACTCGAAAGTGTGCCGCAGGCCCGGCTCCCGTGGGGCGGTGACGCGGGCTAGCGTCGGCGGTAGCCGACCGCTGAAGGAGTTCCCGCATGCGTCATGCACACCCTGTGGAAACCGTCCGGGCCGCGGAGGCCGCGCTGATGGCCGGGCTGCCCGAGGGCACCCTGATGCAGCGGGCCGCCGTCGGCCTCGCCGCCACCTGTGCCCGGCTGCTGACCCGGCGCCGGGGGCGGGTCCACGGCAGCCGGGTGGTGGTGCTGGCGGGCAGTGGGGACAACGGCGGCGACGCCCTGTACGCCGGTGCGGCCCTGGCCCGGCGCGGGGCCCGGGTGACGGCGGTGCTGCTCGCGCCGGAGCGGGCCCACGAGGGCGGCCTCGCGGCGCTGCGGGCGGCGCACGGCCGGGTGGTGGTAGAGCAGGAAGTCGGCCTGGCCGACTTCTCGTGCGCCGACCTGGTGCTGGACGGCATCGTCGGCATCGGCGGCCGGGGCGGACTGCGACCGCAGGCGGAGCCCTACGCGCGGGCGGCGCGGCGCGGGGTGGTGGTCGCGGTGGACCTGCCCAGCGGCGTGGACGCCGACACCGGAGAGGTGCCGGGCGCGGCGCTGCGCGCGGACGTCACGGTCTGCTTCGGCACCTACAAGCCCGGGCTGCTGATCGACCCGGGGGCCTCGTACGCGGGCGCCGTGCAGCTGGTCGGCATCGGGCTGGAACTGCCGGAGGCGGACCTGACGGCCCTCCAGCACGCGGACGTGGCGGCGCTGCTCCCGGTGCCGGGGGCGGAGAGCGACAAGTACCGGCGGGGCGTCGTCGGGGTGGCGGCCGGGTCGGCGACGTACCCGGGGGCGGCGCTGCTGGCGGTCGCGGGGGCGCTGCGCGGCGGAGCCGGGGCGGTGCGGTACGTGGGCACGGCGGCCGAGGAGGTGGTGCGGCGGTTCCCGGAGGCGCTGGTCACCGAGGGCGGACCGGCCGGCACCGGGCGGGTCCAGGCGTGGGTGGTCGGACCGGGCGGCGGGGAGGGCGCACGGCAGGCGCTGGCGGAGGCGCTGGCGAGTGACGTACCGGTGCTGGTGGACGCCGACGGGCTCACCGAGCTGGCCAGGCTCGGGCCCTCGGCGCTGGCCGGGCGGACGGCGCCCACCCTGCTCACCCCGCACACCGGCGAGGCGGCCCGGCTGCTGGCGGGCGCGGACGGCGGGTCGCCGCCGGCCGCCGACGGGCTGGCCGCGAGCCGGCTGGCCACCGCCCGCCGGCTCGCCGGCGCCTACCGGGCGACGGTGCTGCTGAAGGGGTCGACCACCGTGATCGCCGATCCCGGCGGGGCGGTCAGGGTCAACCCCACCGGCACCTCCTGGCTGGCCACGGCGGGCAGCGGTGACGTCCTCGCGGGCCTGGCCGGCTCCCTGCTGGCCGCCGGCCTCCCCGCGCTGGACGCCGCCTCCGTCGCCGCTTACCTGCACGGCCTGGCCGGCCGTACGGCCGCCGCCCCGCCCGGCGGGCCGCACGCCGCGCCCCTCCCGGCGGAGACGGGCGGCGCCCCGGTGACGGCCATGGAGGTGGCCGCCGCCCTGCCGGCGGTCTGGCGGGACGTCCGCGCGGCGGCGGCGGGCGGCGGGGAACGGGCCGACCGGTCGGTATAGCCGCAGGTGGAACCGGTGGCGCTCCGCAGGCGTCGGGATGGGGTACCGGGCGGTTCAAGGCGCGCGGGGCGCAAGGGGTGGGGGCGCCGCGCCGACAGGCCCTTCGGCGAGGACCCTGGGACGTCTGGGAGACTGACCCTGATGACAACTGCGAAGACCACCGGCTCGGCCACCCTCACCGACGGCGTAAGGGCCGAGGCGACCATTGATCTGGCCGCCCTGCGCGGCAACCTCGCCGCGCTGCGTGAGCGGGTCGGACCGGCGGCCGTGATGGCCACGGTCAAGGCGGACGCCTACGGCCACGGCGCGCTCCGGTGTGCCCGCGAGGCGGTCGCCGCAGGGATCGGCTGGCTGGGCACCGCGCTCCCGCAGGAGGCGCTGGCGCTGCGCGCCGCCGGCATCGGCCCCGAGCGGGCCCGCATCCTCTGCTGGCTCTGGACCCCGGGCGGCCCCTGGCGGGAGGCGCTGCGCGCGGACGTCGACGTCTCCGTCAGCGGCCGCTGGGCGCTCGACGAACTGCTGGCCGCCGTCCGCGCGACCGGCATCCCCGCCCGGGTGCACCTGAAGGCCGACACCGGCCTCGGCCGCAACGGCTGCCAGCCGCACGACTGGCCCGAGCTGGTCGCCGCCGTCCGCCAGGCCGAGGCCGAGGGCCTGCTCAGGGTGGTCGGCGTCTGGTCGCACTTCGCCGCGGCGGACGAGCCCGGCCACCCCTCGATCCAGGCCCAGCTGGACTCCTACCGCGAGGCGCTCGCCCACGCGGAGGCGGCCGGGCTGCGCCCGGACGTCCGTCACCTGGCGAACTCCCCGGCGACGCTGCTGCTCCCGGAGTCGCACTTCGACATGGTCCGCTCCGGCCTGGCGATGTACGGCCTGTCGCCCGTCCCCGAGGTCGGCGGCCCGGCGGACTTCGGGCTGCGCCCGGTGATGTCCCTGACGGCCCGCCTGGCGCTGGTCAAGCACGTCCCGGGCGGCCACGGCGTCAGCTACGGCCACCACTACACCACCCCGGGCCCGACCACCCTCGGCCTCGTCCCGGTCGGCTACGCGGACGGCGTCCCCCGGCACGCCAGCGGCACCGGGCCGGTGCAGATCGCGGGCAAGTGGCGCACGGTGGCCGGCCGGGTGGCGATGGACCAGTTCGTGGTGGACCTCGGCGGCGACACCCCGGACGTCGGCGACGAGGTGCTGCTGTTCGGCAGCGGCGAGCAGGGCGAGCCCACCGCCGAGGACTGGGGCCGCGCCTGCGGCACCATCTCCTACGAGATCGTCACCAGGATCGGCGCCCGGGTGCCGCGGACCTACGTCGGCGGCATCGCCGACGTCCCGGCCGGCGCCGCCGAAGGCCCGGCGGCATGAGCGAGGACGCCGGCTCCGGCCCGGTGGCGGCCGTGGCCAAGGCGGCCGGTGCGGCGTCCGGGGTGAGCCGGGCGGGCCTGATCGGGATCTCGGTCGGCGTGGTCGCGGCCGGCGCCGCCGCGGGTGTGGCGATCGAACGGCTGACCGTCGGCCGGGCGATGCGCCGCCGGGCCCGCGCCGAGCTGGACGCCGAGGCCCCCTACGGCTCGCTGCGCGGACGCCCGCGGCTCGTCCCCGCCCCGGACGGCACCGAGCTCTACGTCGAACTGGACGGCGCCGGCTGGCCGGGGCCTGCTGCCCCCGGCGCCCCCGCGGCGCCGCTGCCCGACGGCTCCGGGCGGCGCGGCTGGTTCGCCCGCCGCGCCGA
Organism: Kitasatospora sp. NPDC052868; assembly: GCF_044547105.1. Classification (NCBI taxonomy): domain Bacteria; kingdom Bacillati; phylum Actinomycetota; class Actinomycetes; order Kitasatosporales; family Streptomycetaceae; genus Kitasatospora; species Kitasatospora sp. NPDC052868. The sequence goes on from NZ_JBITZW010000030.1 coordinate 23,881, forward strand.
GGAGGCAGGCCCGGACGGCGAGGGCCCGGTGGACCGGGCCGGACTGCCCGGGCTGCTGGCAGGCTCCGGCGCGCTGGCCCGGGCCGTGAGCCGCCAGGGCTTCGGCGCGGACGCCCCCGCCGGCCGGGAGCCGCTGACCGTCGTCTTCTGCCACGGCTACTGCCTCAACCAGGACAGCTGGCACTTCCAGCGCGCCGCGCTGCGCGAGAGCGTGCGGCTGGTCTTCTGGGACCAGCGCAGCCACGGCCGCTCCGAGCGCTCCCGCTCCTACCTGGCCGGCGAACCCGCGAGCATCGACCAGCTCGGTGGGGACCTCAAGGCCGTACTCGACGCCGTCGTGCCGACCGGGCCGATCGTGCTGGTCGGCCACTCGATGGGCGGCATGACCGTGATGGCGCTGGCCGACCAGCACCCGGAGCTGTTCCGGGAGCGGGTCGCCGGGGTCGCGCTGATCGGCACCCTGGCGGGGGACTGGGACGCCGTCACCCTCGGCCTGCCCGCCGTGGGCGCCAAGCTCCTCAAGCGGGCCGCGCCGGGCGTGATGAAGCTGCTCGGCCGCCAGGTCGAGCTGGTGGAGGCGACCCGGCGGTTCGGGGCGGACTTCGCCGCGGTCTTCTACCGGAAGTTCTCCTTCGGCGGCCGGGACGTCGACCCGGGCGTCGTCCGGTTCGCCGAGCAGCTGCTGGACGCCACCCCGATCGACGTGGTCGCCGAGTTCTACCCGGTCTTCGGCGCGCACGAGAAGACGGCGGCGCTGGCCACCCTGAGCGGCATCCCCACCCTGGTCCTGGCCGGGACGAAGGACCTGCTCACCCCGCCCGGCCACAGCGCGGCGATCGCCGAACGGCTGCCCGGTGCCGAGCTGGAGCTGGTCGAGGACGCCGGCCACCTGGTGATGCTGGAGCGCCCCGAACTGGTCGACCGGCGGCTGGCCGCACTGCTGCGCCGCGCCGCCGCCTTCCGGGGCGCGGCCCCGCCGCCGACCGCGGTGTCCGATCCCGCCGAGCCCTCCGAGCCGCAGGACTGAGAGCCCGGGGCCGGTCCGCCGCGCGGATGTGGCACCGTAGCGGAGGGCGGCCGGAGGTCGGCACGCCGTACGGACCGAAGGGCATGACACGCGCATGGGCTCGCACGCCACTCTCACCGTCCCCACCCCCGAGCGGATGGGCCGGCTCGGCCGGGAGCTGGCCGCGCTGCTGCGGCCGGGGGACCTGGTGCTGCTCTCCGGTGAGCTGGGGGCCGGGAAGACCACGCTGACCCGGGGGCTCGGAGCGGGCCTCCAGGTGCGCGGCGCGGTCACCTCGCCGACCTTCGTGATCGCCCGGGTGCACCCGTCTCTGGTCGGCGGACCGTCGCTGGTGCACGTGGACGCGTACCGGCTGGGCGGGGACCTCGACGAGATGGAGGACCTCGACCTGGACGTCTCGCTGCCGGAGTCGGTGGTGGTGGTCGAGTGGGGCGAGGGCAAGGTCGAGCGGCTCTCCGAGGACCGGCTGGAGGTGCGGATCGAGCGCGCCCTCGGCGACACGGCCGACGGGGCGGACGGCGACCTGGACCCGCGCCGGGTGCTGCTGACCGGCGTCGGCCCGCGCTGGGAGGGCGTGGAGCTCACCGAGCTGGGCTGAGCGGGAGGGCCCGGACACGGCCCGGCGCGCCGCCGCTGCCCGAAAGGGTCGCTTCCCGACAGGCTGTCGGCAAAGTGTTGCGGGCGGGGCGCCGGGCGTGATGGGATGGGTGCTGCGGTTAGGTCTGCCTAACTAGGGAGGCGCCATGTCGAGCACCACCCCCGTTCCGGAGCGCGCACCGCGCGGAGCCGGAGCCGGAGAGCCCGCCCACAGCGCTCACGCCCAGGCGTCCCCCGGGAGCCAGGCGGCGCCGGGAGCGCCGATGCGGGCCCTGCTGGCCGCGTGCGCGGCCGCGGAGGCGGTGTCCACCCCGCCGGAACGCCCCGAGCGCCCGGAACGCCCCGAGCGCCGCACGGCCGCGGACCGCACCGGGACGGCCGAGGCCACCACCCCCCGCGCGGCCTGAAGACGGCCCTGGGCCCTGTCCGGCCCTAGGCGATCACGACCACCTTGGTGCCGTTCGGCGCGAAGTCCCAGAGCAGCTGCCCGTCCTGGCGGCTGCTGCGGATGCCGCCGGTCTTGCCCTTCGGGTCGGCGGTCGCGGTGGCGCCGTCCACGGCCGCGCTGAAGCCGAACACCACGCCGTTCTGCTGGGTGAACCGCACCACGTGCTCGATCTGGCGGCCGTCGGTACCCGTGGTGGCGGGGGTGCGGCTGTAGACGGGGTAGCTGCCCGGGGTCGGCTCCACGGTGCCCGGGGTGACCGTGAAGGCGGCCACCACCTGCGGGGTCTTCTTCGGGTCGACCAGCCAGACGCTGTGGCTGCCGACCGAGTAGACGACCCGCAGCCCGGCGCCCGAGCTCGCTGGCAGCGCGGGGACGGTCGGCGTGGCCGGGGCGGAGGGCGTGGCCGAGGCCGTCGGGCCGCTCGACGAGGAGGACGCGCTCGGACTGGGGTGCGGACCGCCCGCGCGCTCCTGCGCGCCGTTGGCCTGGAAGGCCAGCAGGCTGACCACCGCCAGCGCCCCCAGGGTCAGCCCGGTGACCACCACTCCCGGACCCATCTTCGCCACGTGCCGCTCCCACCGCCGTCCCAAAACCCGTCGGCCCCATCGTGCCAGGTCCACCCGCCCGGACCCGCACCCCGTAGGACGTGTGTTCCGGATCCGGACACCCGGTCGACCGGGTGGACCGGCTCCGACGGCGGCCTCCCGCCCCGACCGGTCTAACCTTGACCCGTGCTGCTGCTCGCGTTCGACACCGCTACCCCCGCCGTCACCGCCGCCGTCCACGACGGCACGGCCGTCCTCGCCGAGACCGACCAGGTCGACGCCAGGCGCCACGGCGAACTGCTCCTCCCCGCCATCGACCGGGTGCTGCGGGAGGCCGGCGTCGACAAGCACCGGCTCACCGGCATCGCCGTGGGCGTCGGCCCGGGCCCGTACACCGGCCTGCGGGTCGGCCTGGTCACCGCCGCGGCCCTCGGCCACGCGCTCGGCCTGCCCGTGCACGGCGTCTGCACCCTGGACGCGATCGCCCACCGGGCCCGCGCCGAGGGCCTGGCCGGCGTGCCGTTCACGGTGGCCACCGACGCCCGCCGCAAGGAGGTCTACTGGGCCTCCTACGACGCCGACGGCCGCCGTACCGAGGGCCCCGCCGTGGACCGCCCGGCCGAGCTGTCGCCGCAGCCGCGGGCGGTCGGCGCCGGTGCGCTGCTCTACCCGGAGGCCTTCCCCGGCGCGCACGGCCCCGAGCACGTCTCGGCCGGCGCGCTCGCCGACTTCGCCGCCGCCGAGCTGGCCGCCGGCCGCGAGCTGCTCCCCACCGTGCCGCTCTACCTGCGCCGCCCGGACGCCCAGGTGCCGGCCGGCTACAAGGCGGTGCTCCCGGCGTGAGCAGCGGCACCACCCTGCGCCCGATGCGCTGGTGGGACATCGCCCCGGTGATGGAGCTGGAGCTGCGGCTCTTCCCCGAGGACGCCTGGTCGACCGGGATGTACTGGTCCGAACTGGCCGAGGCCCACCCCGGCGGCACCCGCCACTACACCGTCGCCACCGACGCCGACGGCGCGATCGTCGGCTACGCCGGACTGATGGCGGTGGCCGGCGAGGGCGATGTGCAGACCATCGCCGTCGACGGGCGCCACCAGGGCGCCGGCCTCGGCGCGGCGCTGCTCACCGACCTCATCCGGGAGGCCGCCCGGCGCGACTGCGCCGAGCTGCTGCTGGAGGTGCGGGTGGACAACCCGCGCGCCCAGCGGCTGTACGAGCGCTTCGGCTTCGAGGCGGTCGGCATCCGGCGCGGCTACTACCAGCCCGCCAACGTCGACGCGCTGGTGATGCGCCTCGACCACCCCTGCACCGAACCGAAGGACCTGAAGGAAGACCGCCATGGCTGACGAACCGCTCGTCCTCGGTATCGAGACCTCCTGCGACGAGACCGGCGTCGGCATCGTGCGCGGCACCACGCTGCTCGCCGACGCGGTCGCCTCCAGCGTCAACGACCACGCCCGCTTCGGCGGCGTCGTCCCCGAGATCGCCAGCCGCGCGCACCTGGAGGCGATGGTCCCGACCATCCAGCGCGCCCTGGACACCGCCGGGGTCAAGGCCTCGGACCTCGACGGCATCGCCGTCACCGCGGGCCCGGGCCTGGCCGGCGCGCTGCTGGTCGGCGTCAGCGCCGCCAAGGCGTACGCCTGGGCGCTGGACAAGCCGCTGTACGGGGTCAACCACCTCGCCTCGCACATCTGCGTGGACCAGCTGGAGCACGGCCGGCTGCCCTCGCCGACGATGGCGCTGCTGGTCTCCGGCGGGCACTCCTCGCTGCTGCTGAGCGAGGACATCACCACCGACGTCCGCCCGCTCGGCGCGACCATCGACGACGCGGCCGGCGAGGCCTTCGACAAGGTGGCCCGGGTGCTCGGCCTCGGCTTCCCCGGCGGCCCGGTGGTCGACCGCACCGCCCGCGAGGGCGACCGCAAGGCGATCGCCTTCCCGCGCGGCCTGAGCGGCCCGAAGGACCCGGCGTACGACTTCTCCTTCTCCGGTCTGAAGACCGCCGTCGCCCGCTGGGTGGAGGCCAGGCGGCGGGCCGGCGAGGAGGTGCCGATCGCGGACGTCGCGGCCTCGTTCCAGGAGGCGGTCACCGACGTGCTGACCCGCAAGGCCGTCAAGGCGTGCAAGGAGAACGGCGTCGACCACCTGATGATCGGCGGCGGGGTGGCGGCCAACTCCCGGCTGCGCGAGATGGCCCAGCAGCGCTGCGACAAGGCGGGCATCCGGCTGCGGGTGCCGCGTCCGGGCCTGTGCACCGACAACGGCGCGATGGTCGCCGCACTCGGCTCCGAGATGGTCTGGCGGGACCGCGCGCCGTCCTCCTTCGACCTGTCGGCCGACTCCTCGCTGCCCGTCACCGACGTGCACGTGCCCGCGGCGGCCGCGCACGGCGACGTCCACGGCCAGGCGTACCTGGCGCTGGGCGGGGACGTGCGGTGACCACCACCGCCGCGATGTGGGAGGCCCGGGCCGCGGAGGGGCGCGGCGCCGCGCTGGCGGCCTGGGTCCGCGAGGCGGCGCTGCCCGCGCTGCGCGGCTCGGCCGGCCTGGTCCGCACCGAGCTGTTCGACGCGCCCGGCGACCGGGTGCTGCTGATCACCTGGTGGACGGGTGCGCCCGTCCCCGTGCCCGAGCCGCCCGCCGAGCTGCTCGGCCGCCCGGTGCACCGCTGGTCCTTCACCCGTACGCACGCGGAGTAGACCGGCTCCGACCCGCCTCCGACCCGCCTTCGGCGCTCCGGCGGGGCCGGCGGGGAACCGAACAGCCGACCGTTACCGTGCAAGCTGATAAGAAGCTGAACGGGACCGGGGAGCGCAGCGCGGTGAAGAAGTACGGGCGGGGCAGGACGAGGACGTACGCGGTGGGGGCGCTGGTCCTGCTGGCGGCCGCCACGGGGTGCGGCGGCGGCGACACCGGCAGTGCGGCGGCCGCCCTGGGCGGCTCCCAGGGCGCCGCGAAGCCGTCGACCGGCGGCGCGGCCCAGACGCCGGCGGCCACCGCGCCCCCGGCCGCCTCGTCCCCTGCCGTGCCGCCCGCCGCCGGGGACGCGGCCGCCTGGGCCAAGTGGGGCCTCAAGCCGCTGCCGCCCGCCCCCGCGGCCCCCGCCGACAAGCCGGTCAAGCTCCAGCGGACCGGCCCGGTACCGGTGTTCAGCGAGGTGAGGACGAACGACAAGGTCGTCTTCATCACCATCGACGACGGCGCCGAGAAGGACCCGAAGTTCGTCGAGATGCTGACCGAGCTCAAGGTGCCGGTCTCGATGTTCCTGACCCGGGACATCGTCAAGGACGACTACGGCTACTTCAAGCCGCTCCAGGCGCTCGGCAACCACATCCACAACCACACCGTGGACCACGCGCAGATGAGCAAGGTCGCGCCGGAGAAGCAGAAGTCCGAGATCTGCGACGCCCAGTCCGCGCTCACCCAGCAGTACGGCACCGCGCCGCTGCTGTTCCGCCCGCCGTACGGGGACGGCGCCAACACCCCGGCGCTCAACACCTCGGTGCAGCAGTGCGGGCCGCGGGCGATCGTGCTGTGGCGCGAGTCGATGCAGATCCACGACATGCAGTACCAGGCGGCGGACAAGAAGCTGAAGCCCGGCGACATCGTCCTCGCGCACTTCCGCGGCCCGAAGGACCTCAAGGGCGAGAGCATGACGCAGATGTTCGGGGAGATGCTGGCCCGGATCCAGGAGCAGGGCTTCGCGGTGGCGCGGCTGGAGGACTACATCCAGCCACCCGCGCCCTGAGCCGGGCCGGCCCTACGGCTTCGCGACGGGCTGACCGAGCATCATCAGCGGCCCGTGGTCGGTGCGGCTGAGGATCACCGTGACGGAGTTCGGGCCGCTCGGCTTCAGCTGGCGGCGCAGCTCCTCCGGGGTGATCGCCATTCCGCGCTTCTTGATCACCACCGTGCCGACGGCCCGCTCGCGCAGCAGCGCCTTCAGCTTCTTGATGTGGAACGGCAGCACGTCGGTCAGCTCGTACGCGTGCGCGTACGGGGTGGCGACCAGCCGGTCCGAGGTGACGTAGGCGATCTTCGGGTCGATCAGCCGGCCGCCCACCTGCCCGGCCACCTCGGCGACCAGGTGGGCCCGGATCACCGCGCCGTCCGGCTCGTACAGGTAGCGCCCGACCGGTCCGGCGGGCGGATCGGGCAGGTCGCCGCCGACCAGCGAGTCGCCGTGCGGCAGCAGGGTGGCCCGGTGCGGGCGCGCGGCCCCGGTGCCGAACCAGAGCACCGCCTCCTTGACGTCGCCGTGGTCGGAGACCCACTCGGCCTCGGCGTCCGCCGGGACGGCCTCGTGCGGGATGCCCGGGGCGACCTTCAGCGCGCCGATCGGGGTGCGCCGGCCGGCCTCGACCGCCCAGGAAAGCGGCGGGGTGTACGCCTCCGGGTCGAACACCCGGCCGCGCGCCGTCCGGCGGGCCGGGTCGGTGAAGACCGCGTCGAAACCGGTGACGTCGACGTCGGCGACGTCCGCGCAGCGCACCTCGACCAGGTCGGCCAGGCCCAGCGCCGCCGCGTTGGCAGCGGTGGCGGCGCAGGCGGCCGGATCCCGGTCGACGGCGAGCACCTCGATCCCGGCCCGGGCCAGCGCCAGCACGTCCCCGCCGATCCCGCAGCAGAGATCGGCCAGCCGCCGGACGCCGAGCTCGGCGAACCGCCGCGCCCGCCACTCGGCGACGCTGCGCCGGGTGGACTGCTCGACCCCGTTGGGCGTGAAGTACATCAGGTCGGCGTCCGCGCCGAACTTCGCCCGCGCCCGCTGCCGCAGCCTGGCCTGCCCGAACGCGGCGGACACCAGCTCCGCCGGGTGCTCCCGCCGCAGCCGGGTGGCCAGCGCCAGCTCCTCCTCGGGCGTGAACTCGCGCAGCTCGGCGAGCAGGTCTCGGCCCTCGGGCGTCAGCAGGGGCTGCAGGTTCTCGGTCTCCACCCGGCCATTCTCGCCGGTCACCCGCCGGGCGGGCCCGCGGGCGGCGGTCCGCCGGGGGCGCCGGGACCGAACGCGCGTACGGCCGGTCGCCCCGCAGGTGCCCCGTGATCCGAATCCGGAGGGCGCGCCGTTGGCACTCTGGTTGACTGAGTGCTAACACCGGCCTATGGTCGTCCTTGGCACTCCCCCCATGGAGAGTGCTAACGCGACAACGTGTGTCTGACCCCCGCGACGGCAGACTCGCAGGTTCGCCCCTACCCGTTAGAAAACCCCGTAATCTCCGAAGGGGAGCTCGGACGTGACCACCAGCAGCAAGGTTGCCATCAAGCCGCTCGAGGACCGCATTGTGGTCCAGCCGCTCGACGCCGAGACCACCACGGCCTCCGGCCTGGTTATCCCGGACACCGCCAAGGAGAAGCCCCAGGAGGGCGTCGTCCTGGCCGTCGGCCCGGGCCGCTTCGAGGACGGCCAGCGTCTGCCGCTCGACGTCGCCGTGGGCGACATCGTCCTGTACTCGAAGTACGGCGGCACCGAGGTGAAGTACCAGGGCGAGGAGTACCTCGTCCTCTCGGCGCGTGACGTTCTCGCCATCATCGAGAAGTAAACGCAGCATCGAGAAGTAAGACGTTCCAGCCCGCCCCGGATCCGTGTCCCTAGTGACAGGGGCCCGGGGCGTGGTTGTTGGCTCACGTAGTTCGCGGCCGCCGCGATGGCCGCACCCCCGAGGGAATAGGGAACATGGCGAAGATCCTGCAGTTCGACGAGGACGCCCGCCGCTCGCTGGAGCGCGGCGTGAACAAGCTGGCCGACACCGTCAAGGTGACGATCGGTCCCAAGGGCCGCAACGTCGTCATCGACAAGAAGTTCGGCGCCCCGACCATCACCAACGACGGTGTCACCATCGCGCGTGAGGTCGAGCTCGACGACCCGTACGAGAACCTTGGCGCGCAGCTCGTCAAGGAGGTCGCCACCAAGACCAACGACGTCGCGGGCGACGGCACCACCACCGCCACCGTGCTGGCCCAGGCCCTGGTCAACGAGGGTCTGCGCAACGTCGCCGCCGGTGCCGGCCCGGCCGCCCTGAAGAAGGGCATCGACAAGGCCGTCGCCGCCGTCTCCGAGCACCTGCTGTCCATCGCCCGCGAGATCGAGGGCAAGGACGACGTCGCCGCCGTCGCGTCCCTCTCCGCGCAGGACACCCAGGTCGGCGAGCTCATCGCCGAGGCGATCGACAAGGTCGGCAAGGACGGTGTCATCACCGTCGAGGAGTCCAACACCTTCGGCGTGGAGCTGGACTTCACCGAGGGCATGCAGTTCGACAAGGGCTACCTCTCGCCGTACTTCGTCACCGACGCGGAGCGTCAGGAGGCGGTTCTCGAGGACCCGTACATCCTGATCAACCAGGGCAAGATCTCCTCCATCCAGGAGCTCCTGCCGCTGCTGGAGAAGATCCTCCAGGGCGGTGCCTCCAAGCCGCTGCTGATCATCGCCGAGGACGTCGACGGCGAGGCGCTGTCCACCCTCGTGGTGAACAAGATCCGCGGCACCTTCAACGCGGTCGCCGTCAAGGCCCCGGGCTTCGGCGACCGCCGCAAGGCGATCCTGGGCGACCTGGCCACCCTGACCGGTGCCACCGTCATCTCCGAGGAGGTCGGCCTCAAGCTCGACCAGGCCGGTCTGGACGTGCTGGGCACCGCCCGCCGCGTGACCATCACCAAGGACGAGACCACGGTCGTCGACGGTGCCGGTGACGCCGAGGCCGTTGCCGGTCGCGTCGCCCAGATCAAGGGCGAGATCGCCAACACGGACTCCGACTGGGACCGCGAGAAGCTGCAGGAGCGCCTGGCCAAGCTGGCCGGCGGCGTCTGCGTCATCAAGGTCGGCGCCGCCACCGAGGTGGAGCTGAAGGAGCGCAAGCACCGCCTGGAGGACGCCATCTCGGCGACCCGTGCCGCGGTCGAGGAGGGCATCGTCGCCGGCGGTGGCGCCTCCCTCGTCCACGCCGCCAAGGTGCTGGAGGGCGGCCTGGGCCTGTCGGGCGACGAGGCGACCGGTGTCGCGGTCGTCCGCAAGGCGCTCGCCGAGCCGCTGCGCTGGATCGCCCAGAACGCGGGCCTCGAGGGCTACGTCATCACCCACAAGGTCGCCGAGCTGGAGGCCGGTCACGGCTTCAACGCGGCCACCGGTGAGTACGGCGACCTGCTGAAGGCCGGCGTCATCGACCCGGTCAAGGTCACCCGCTCCGCGCTGGAGAACGCCGCGTCGATCGCCTCCCTGCTGCTCACCACCGAGACCCTCGTGGTGGAGAAGAAGGAAGAGGAGGCCGACAACGGCCACTCGCACGGCGGCCACGGCCACTCCCACTGACGTCTGATCAGTGACCGGCGGCCCGGCAGCTCCCCTCGGGGTGCGGCCGGGCCGCCGGCGTTTTGCCGCGCGGGCGCGTTGTCCCGCATTCAACCATCAGTATAATTTTGCTTATGGCAAAGATTGCCTTATAACTGAGGCATGATCGAGGCCCGCCACCTGCGCGTCCTGCGTGCTGTCGCCCGCACCGGCTCCTTCTCCGCCGCCGCGCGTGAGCTGGGCTGCACCCAGCCTGCCATCAGTCAGCAGATGAAGGCCCTGGAGAAGTCCGTGGACACCCCGCTGGTGGTCCGCTCCGGCCGCGGCATGCAGCTGAGCGAGGCCGGGCGGGTGCTGCTCAAGCATGCCACCGGGATCCTGGCCGGGCTCTCCGCGGCCGAGGAGGAGGTGGCGGCGATCGCCGGCCTGCGGGCCGGACGGGTGCGGCTGGTCTCCTTCCCGACCGCGAGTTCCACCCTGGTGCCGCCCGCCGTCGCCCGGCTGCGGGACAGCCATCCGGGGGTGCGCGTGTCGCTGGTCGAGGCGGAGCCGCCGGAGTCGCTGGCGATGCTGCGCGGCGGCGAGTGCGAGGTGGCGCTGGCGTTCCGCTACCCGCACACGCCCGGCGGCACCCCGGCGCCGGCGCCCGCCCACGGCACCCCGCGCGAGGCGAGGGCCGAGGCGAACCTGGAGGCGCAGCAGCTCAGCGCCGTCACCGACTGGTCGGACCTGGTGGTCACCCCGCTGCTGGACGACCCGCTGATCGGGCTGCTGCCGGCCGCGCACCCGCTGGCGGGGCGCGGCGCGGCAGGTGGCGGGCCGGCCGCCGCGGCGGAGCCGGTGGAGCTGGCCGAGCTGGCGGGGGAGCAGTGGATCGCCGGCTGCCCGCAGTGCCGGGGCCACCTGGTGGAGCTGTGCGCGGGAGCGGGCTTCGAGCCGCGGATCGACTTCGCGACGGACGACTACCCGGCGGTGGTCGGCCTGGTGGCGGCCGGGCTCGGGGTGGCGGTGCTGCCGGGGCTGGCGCTGGAGTCGGTACGCCCTGACGGCGTGTCGGCGGTGCCGGTGCGGACCGCCTCGGGGGCGCCCGCGGTGCGGCAGGTGGTCGCCCTGACCCTGCCGGACCTCGCCGAGGTGCCGGCCGTGGCCCTAATGCTGGAGCGGCTGGCGGGGGCGGCCGCCGGGCGCTGAGCCGCGGTCACCCCGGCCCGGAGGCGCCCTGGGGCGCCGCGAAGAAACGTTTCTTCACGACGCGGGACGGGTCCGCGTTCAGCGCGGGATGCCGGACGGCATGGCCAGCGGCACCTCGACCAGGCGGTTGCGCGAGCGTCCCATCATCTCCTCGCGCTCGTCCTCGGTGAGCCCTCCCCAGACGCCGTACGGCTCCCGGACCGCCAGCGCGTGCGCGGCGCACTCGGTGCGCACCGGGCAGCGCATGCAGACCTCCTTGGCGCTCGCCTCGCGCGAACTGCGCGCGGCCCCGCGCTCGCCCTCGGGGTGGAAGAAGAGCGAGCTGTCCACGCCGCGGCAGGCTGCGGACAGCTGCCAGTCCCAGAGATCCGCGTTGGGCCCGGGGAGGCGGGAGAAATCTGCCATGGCTCATTCCCTTCAGAGGCTCGTCGGCCGGCACCGGCCGCAGCGGCGGGCTGGACTGTGCGGCACGGCGAGGCTTCGATGCGCTGGTGTGGACACCTGGAAATATGACTTAAGGCAACTCCATGGACAAGTCACCCACAGAGTGGCACAACAGTCAATGACCATACAAAAGCTATAAAAACGGGCAAAGTGGGCATGGCCCTCGGCAGGCGCAGACGTGGCAATCGGGTGGCCTCCGGGCGTGCGGCGCCCCGTACCGGTGTGCGGGTCGCGCGCCCACCGCGCGCGAGCTGCACAAAAGTGCGGCGTGTGCCCCGCGATGCGGCTGATCGGTAACGGGTTGGCCACGTACAGTGGTGGAGATGGCCCTGAAGGCCGTAACTCATTCGAGTGACGGTCGTTGGAAGTGCGGAGGCGGTTAGCGGGCGCCGGACGTCGGGAACGATCGCGGGGAAGTACCGGCGATCAGTACGGGGGTCTGTCGCCAATCGGCCGTGTCGGAGAGATTCGTACCAGCCAGGAGGCTCAACGTGACGCGGATCAGCTGCGGAGGACGACGGTCATGACTTCCGTTCTCGTTTGCGACGATTCCCCGCTCGCCCGCGAGGCGCTTCGCCGCGCGGTCGCGACCGTACCCGGCGTCGACCGGGTCACCACCGCGACGAACGGGGAGGAGGTCCTCCGCCGCTGGGTGGCCGACCGCTCCGATCTCGTTCTGATGGACGTCCGGATGCCCGGCCTCGGCGGGGTCGAGACGGTCCGGCGGCTGCTGTCCGCCGACCCGGGCGCGCGGATCATCATGCTCACCGTCGCGGAGGACCTCGACGGTGTCGCCCTCGCGGTGGCCGCCGGGGCCCGCGGGTACCTGCACAAGGACGCCTCGCGCGCCGAGCTGCGGGCCACCGTCACTCAGGCGCTGGCCGACCCGACCTGGCGGCTCGCCCCGCGCCGGCTGCGCAGCCCCGACATGGGCGCCGCACCGACCCTGACGGCGCGTGAGATCCAGGTCCTGGAGGGCATGAGCCACGGCCGGAGCAACGCCGAGATCGGCCGCGAGCTGTTCCTCTCCGAGGACACCGTGAAGACCCACGCCCGGCGGCTGTTCAAGAAGCTCGGCGCCTCGGACCGTGCGCACGCGGTGGCCCTGGGGTTCCGCTGGGGCCTGGTCCGCTGAACCCCGGCGGCCCGGCCGGAATCGGCGGGCCGCTCGCGATTCCCCGTGCCGAGGCGTGTGACGTTACGGTCCCGAGGTTGCACCATGGAGGAGTGGAGCACCTCGGGGACCAGCGGACAGGCACTGCGGCGAACCACACGGCCGCAGCTCACTCGGCGGACGGCGCAACGGACGAGGCCACCGACGGCGGCGGGGCGGGAGGCACGGTGCAGGAGGGGCCGGTGGTGCGCGGTGCCGTGGTGCGCGGCGCCGCACCGCATAACGTTCCGGTGCACAACTCCGGACGCGGTGCCGCGTTTTCCCGTTCGACCAGGCACCATGGACCGATGCGTGACGACGTTGCCGGTGCTACCGGCGAGGCGGACCCGGTGGAGGCCGAGCCCTCCGGCCAGGGCCTCGATCCGTCGTACGCGGATTCCGGCGACGACGGGTCCGTCGAGGGTGTGACCGGGGGGAGCGGGATCGTCCGGCCCCCGGTGCTCGGCGCAGGCGGCTCGCCGCTGGTCGGCGAACTGGTCGCGGCGGCCGTCCGCGGCGAGGGCCCGGCGATCGACGCGCTGCTCGCCTACGTCCACCCGCTGGCGCTGCGCTACTGCCGCGGCCGGCTGGTCCGGCTGCCGGGCGGCGCCCGGCACCACGTGGACGACGTGGCCCAGGAGGTCTGTGTGGCGGTGCTCTGCGCGCTGCCCCGCTACCGGGACCAGGGCCGGCCGTTCGAGGCCTTCGTCTACGGCATCGCCGCGCACAAGATCGCCGATCTGCAGCGGGCCGCGATGCGCGGGCCGGGCTCGACGGTGATCGCGCAGGACGACCTGCCGGAGGTGCCGGACGAGGCGCTCGGCCCGGAGGAGCGGGCGCTGCTCAGCAGCGACGCGGCCTGGGCCAAGGAGCTGCTCTCCAACCTGCCGGCCCGTCAGCGCGAACTCGTGCTGCTCCGGGTGGCCGCCGGGCTGTCGGCCGAGGAGACCGGGGAGGTGCTCGGGATGTCGCCCGGTGCCGTCCGGGTGGCCCAGCACCGCGCGCTCAGCCGCCTGCGGGCGCTCGCGGAGGAGTCCTCCTAGACGCCGCCCGGGGCGGGTCGTCCCGGCACGCACCGTGGCGGAATGGCCCACGGCCGGCTGTTGTTGTCAAGGGCACACGAGCACCCATTCGCGGTGCCAGTACCATGGGGTATCGGCGCCTGGGCGGGTCGCCAAAGTTTCGTGGGTGCGAACGGGGTTCCCCTGGAGGTTCCTCCAATGGCACCGAGCGTTTCGGCGGCCTGAGCGAGTGAGCGATGACAGCGCCCCCACCCTCAGGGCGCGAGCGGAATAGGCCGGCCACGGAAGGTACCCCCCGAAATGCCCATGAACAACGGCGTCAACGCCGCAGGCGTACCCGAGAAGTTCGCGATGCTCGGACTCACGTACGACGACGTCCTGCTGCTGCCCGGGGCCTCCGAGGTGCTGCCGAACCAGGTCGACACCTCCTCCCGGGTCTCCCGGAACGTGCGGGTGAACATCCCGCTGCTGTCCGCGGCGATGGACAAGGTCACCGAGGCGCGGATGGCGATCGCGATGGCCCGCCAGGGCGGCGTCGGCGTGCTGCACCGCAACCTCTCCGTCGAGGACCAGGCCAACCAGGTCGACCTGGTCAAGCGCTCCGAGTCCGGCATGGTCACCGACCCGATCACGGTCGGCCCGGAGACCACCCTGGCCGAGGCCGACGCGCTCTGTGCCAAGTTCCGGATCAGCGGTGTGCCGATCGCGGACGAGGCGGGCAAGCTGCTCGGCATCGTCACCAACCGCGACATGGCCTTCGAGTCGGACCGCCGCCGCCAGGTCCGCGAGATCATGACCCCGATGCCGCTGATCACCGGCAAGGTCGGCATCTCCGGCGAGGACGCCATGGCGCTGCTGCGCCGCCACAAGATCGAGAAGCTTCCGCTGGTCGACGACGAGGGCCGGATCAAGGGCCTGATCACCGTCAAGGACTTCGTCAAGGCCGAGAAGTACCCGAACGCCGCCAAGGACGCCGAGGGCCGGCTGCTGGTCGGTGCCGCCGTGGGCGCCAGCGCCGAGGCGTTCGACCGGGCCCAGGCCCTGGTCGAGGCGGGCGTCGACTTCCTGGTCGTGGACACCTCGCACGGCCACAGCCACAACGCGCTGGCCTGGATCGCCAAGATCAAGGCGGCCGTCGGCGTCGACGTGGTCGGCGGCAACGTCGCCACCCGGGACGGCGCCCAGGCGCTGATCGACGCCGGCGTGGACGGCGTCAAGGTCGGCGTCGGCCCCGGCTCCATCTGCACCACCCGCGTGGTCGCCGGCATCGGCGTCCCGCAGGTCACCGCGATCTACGAGGCCGCGCTCGCCTGCCAGGCGGCCGGCGTGCCGGTGATCGGCGACGGCGGCCTGCAGTACTCCGGCGACATCGGCAAGGCGCTCGCCGCCGGCGCCGACACCGTGATGCTGGGCTCGCTGCTGGCCGGCTGCGAGGAGTCCCCGGGCGAGCTGCTGTTCATCAACGGCAAGCAGTTCAAGTCCTACCGCGGCATGGGCTCGCTGGGCGCGATGCAGACGCGCGGCCAGGCGAAGTCCTTCTCCAAGGACCGGTACTTCCAGGGCGAGGTCACCTCGGACGAGAAGCTGATCGCCGAGGGCATCGAGGGCCAGGTCCCCTACCGCGGTCCGCTCTCCGCGGTGCTGTACCAGCTGGTCGGCGGCCTGCGGCAGACCATGGGCTACGTCGGCGCGGCCACCGTGGCCGAGATGGAGAGCAAGGGCCGCTTCGTCCGGATCACCTCCGCGGGCCTCAAGGAGAGCCACCCGCACGACATCCAGATGACCGTCGAGGCGCCGAACTACACCACCCGCTGACCCGGCGCGTACCGAGGGGCCCGCAGCCGCGGGCCCCTCTGGCGTGTCCGGGACCGGGCCGTCGCGGCGCGGCCCGCCCCGGAGGCGAGCGCGCGAGTCACAGCGGGTGCGGGATACTGGGGGCGGCCGGGGTGACCCGGCGGGCATGGGCAACAAACCAGAAGGGCTCGAACGAAGTGACTGAGATCGAGATCGGGCGAGGCAAGCGCGGCCGCCGGGCATACGCATTCGACGACATCGCCGTCGTCCCCAGCCGGCGTACGCGTGACCCGAAGGAGGTCTCGATCGCCTGGCAGATCGACGCCTACCGCTTCGAGCTGCCGTTCCTGGCCGCCCCGATGGACAGCGTGGTCTCCCCGCAGCAGGCCATCGCCATCGGCCGCCTCGGCGGACTGGGCGTGCTCAACCTCGAAGGCCTCTGGACCCGCTACGAGGACCCGCAGCCGCTGTTCGACGAGATCGCCACGATCAGCGACCAGGCCGCCGCCACCCGCCGCCTCCAGGAGATCTACGCCGAGCCGATCAAGGCCGAGCTGATCAAGCAGCGGATCCAGGAGGTCCGCGACTCCGGCGTGGTCACCGCCGCCGCGCTCTCCCCGCAGCGCACCGCCGAGTTCTCCAAGGCCGTCGTGGACGCCGGCGTCGACGTCTTCGTCATCCGCGGCACCACCGTCTCCGCCGAGCACGTCTCCGGTGCGGCCGAGCCGCTCAACCTCAAGCAGTTCATCTACGAGCTGGACGTCCCGGTGATCGTCGGCGGCTGCGCCACCTACACCGCCGCGCTGCACCTGATGCGCACCGGTGCGGCCGGCGTCCTGGTCGGCTTCGGCGGCGGCGCCGCCCACACCACCCGCGGCGTGCTCGGCATCCAGGTGCCGATGGCCACCGCCGTCGCCGACGTCGCCGCGGCCCGCCGCGACTACATGGACGAGTCCGGCGGCCGCTACGTGCACGTGATCGCGGACGGCGGGGTCGGCTACAGCGGCGACATCCCCAAGGCCGTCGCCTGCGGTGCCGACGCGGTGATGATCGGTGCCGCCCTGGCCCGTGCCACCGACGCGCCCGGCAAGGGCTTCCACTGGGGCATGGAGGCCGTCCACGAGGAGCTGCCGCGCGGCAAGCGGGTGGACCTCGGCACCGTCGGCAGCACCGAGGAGATCCTCACCGGTCCCTCGCACACCCCCGACGGCACCATGAACCTGTTCGGCGCGCTGCGCCGGGCGATGGCCACCACCGGCTACACGGAGCTCAAGGAGTTCCAGCGCGTCGAGGTGACGGTCAACCCGGGCCTCAGCCACCGCTGAGCCGACCGATAGCGACCAGGGCCCCGCCGGACGTGTTCCGGCGGGGCTCCGGCGTTTCCGGGCACGTCTTAGTCCGTGGCGGCCGTGCGGCGGGTGAGCAGGAAGCCGCCGATCAGGGCGATGCCGTAGAAGGCGAGGTCCACCGGGTGCCGGTCCGCGCGCCAGATCCGCAGGGCGTCGCCGAGCAGGTCCCCGTACGGGGTGCCGCCCAGCCGGTGCAGCCGCAGCGTCTGTCCGAGCAGCTGGCCGAGCAGCAGCCCGACGACCGACAGCAGCGCGCCCAGCGGCGGCAGGGCCCGGTTCTGGCCGCCGATCCGGCCGAGCGGCCAGGCGACGGCGGCGGCCAGGGCGATCGCCAGCCAGCCGATGCTGCTCGCCGCCCGGGACAGGGCGGCGCCGTACGCCAGGGCGCCGATCAGCATCGCGGTGAGGGAGAGCGCCACGGCCAGGCCGGTCCGGCGGCGGGGGCGGCGCCGCCGGCGCCCGGCCGGCGGCTCGGCGGGGTCGGGCGCGGGGTCGTAACCGGCCACCGGTGCGCCGGGCATACCGGGGGCGACATAGCCCTCCGGGGCGTCCGGTTCGGGTGCCACCGAGTAGTGCTGGGCCATGCGCGGCCGGACCGACTGGCCGTCAGTGCCCGGTTCGGGTGCGGTCATGGGTGTCGAATCCCCCCGGAAAGACTGTGAGCGGCCGAACGTTAGCAGCGCGCGGGGTGGGGCCGACAGAGTTTTCGATCACAGATCGGGCACGGAGCGCCGAGCCCGGCCGGGTTCCCGTGCAGGGTGGCCGGGGGGCGGGTGGCCGCGGGCCCTCGGGACAGGGGATGATGGAGGCTTGGCATTCCGGTCCGGCGTCGGGCCGATACGCCGTCACGTCGACAGGCCGGCAGCACATGGGGGAGCGTTCCGAATGAGCCAGGCGCAGGGTTCCACCGGCCGCCTCCTGGCCGGACGCTACCGGCTGGACGCGGTGCTCGGCCGCGGCGGCATGGGTACCGTCTGGCGGGCCGAGGACGAGATGCTCGGCCGGATCGTCGCGGTCAAGGAACTGCGGATGCACGGCAGCGTGGACGAGGACGAGAAGCACCGGCTGATCGTCCGTACGCTGCGCGAGGCCAAGGCGACGGCGCGGATCAGGCACGGCTCGGCGGTCACCGTCTTCGACGTGGTCGAGGAGGACGACCGGCCGTGGATCGTGATGGAGCTGGTCGAGTCCCGCTCGCTGGCGGACGTGATCAAGGAGGACGGGCCGCTGGCGCCCGCCCGGGCCGCCGGGATCGCGCTCGACGTGCTGGGCGTGCTGGGAGCCGCCCATGCGCTCGGCATCCTGCACCGTGACGTGAAGCCGTCCAATGTGCTGATCGGCGAGGACGGCCGGGTGGTGCTCACCGACTTCGGCATCGCCAGCGTGGAGGGCGACGCCTCGGTGACCTCCACCGGGATGCTGGTCGGCGCGCCCTCGTACATATCCCCGGAGCGGGCCCGGGGGCAGAAGCCCGGTCCGCCGGCCGACCTGTGGTCGCTGGGCGGCACGCTGTACGCGATGGTGGAGGGCCGCCCGCCGTACGACCGGGGGTCGGCGCTGGCCACCCTGACCGCGGTGATGACCGAGGACCTCGGCACGCCGTACAACGCCGGGTCGTTGCGGCCGGTGATCGAGGGACTGCTGGAGAAGGATCCGGCCAAGCGGCTGGACGCCTCGCAGACCCGTTCGATGCTCAGGCGGGTGGCCGCCGAGGCGACCGCGCGGGCCGAGTCGACCACCGAGCACGCGGTGCCGGTGGCGCCGGCGGACTCCGGCGACGCCAAGGGCGACAAGGACGCCAAGAGCGCCAAGGACTTCAAGGACTCGAAGGACCCGAACGGCCTCACGGAGGGCCAGGGCGCCGGCGGTGACGCGCCGGCCGGGAGGCGGACCATCGGCGGGCTGTTCGGCACCGTCCGGGTGGGGAGCCGGGCGCGGGACGAGGAGAAGGCCGCTCCGGCCGCCTCGGGCACGTCGGCTGCCTCGGCCGTCTCGGACGCCTCGGTCCCGGAGAAGGGGGAGGCCGCCGCGCCGGGACCCGATCCGGTCCGGACGATGAGCGGCGAGTGGACCCGCGGCGCGACCCAGGCGGCCGGGGCCGACCCTCGCAAGGGCCGGCGGCGGCTCGCCGTGGTCGCGGTGGTGCTGGTGCTGCTGTTGATCGCCGGGGTGGTGGCGGTGGTCCAGGCGCTGGGCGGCTCCGAGGACGGCTCGGCGACCGGTGCCGGTTCGACCTCCCCGGTGGCGACCGGCGGGGCCGCGCCCGCGTCCGCGGCGGTGACGGCCACCGGCGGCGGCACGGCGGCGTCTTCGCCGACCGAGGCGGCGCCGCCGGCGCCGGCCACGGTCGCGCCGGTGTCCACGACGCCGGTCGCGCCCCCCGTGACGACCCCGGTCGCCCCGGTTCCGGCCGCTCCGGCGCCGACCGGTGCGACGGTGCCGGCCGGGTACCACGAGTACAAGGACCCGTCCGGCTTCTCGATCGTGCTGCCGGACTGGCTGCAGCCGGCCGGCTCGGAGTCCATCCGCCGCACCTTCAAGGGCAACGGCAGCACCCTGAAGATCGAGTGGACCACCTCGCCCGGCCCGAGCGCCGTCGCGGACTGGCAGGAGTCCGAGCCCGGGCTGCGAGGACAGCTGACCAACTACCAGCGGGTGACGCTGCAGGCCCTCACCTACCGCGAGTGGAGCAACGCCGCCGACTGGGAGTGGACCTTCGGCAGCCCGCGGATGCACTCGCTCAACCGGGGCTTCGTCACCGGCACCCCGGCCAAGTACGGCTACGCGATCTACTGGACCACCCCGGACGCGGAGTGGGGCTCGCCCGCGAACGCCCAGGCCCGGCAGACCGCGTTCGACACCTTCCAACCGGCGCCGTAACCCCGGCCGTCACCCGCTCCGCGGCGGTCGGCGGCCGACGGCGGCTCAGCCGATCAGGCGCTGCTTGGCGCGGGCGAACTCCTCGTCGGTGAGCGCCCCGGCCTGGTGCAGGGAGGCCAACCGCTCCAGCTGGTCCAGCAGTTCCGCCCCGGAGGAGGCCGCCACCGGCGCGGCGGCCGGGGCCGCGAGGGCCTGCTGCGCGGCGTCGCGGGCCAGTTGGGCGGCCGCGCGGACCTGCTCGGCGAACACCTCGGCCTTCACCACGTCCTCGAACCGGTGCGAGCCGGTCAGCGCCACCACCAGCAGCACCTCGCCGTTGATCCTGGTCCTGCTGACGGTCGCGTCGGTCACCGCGGAGAGCGGAACCGGGACCGGCGGCTTGCCGTCCTTCAGGAAGAGCAGCCGCCGGGTGGTGAGAACCAGGACACCCCGGCGGAAGTGGTCGGGGTGCCGTCCGGCGGTCGAGGCGACCGGCCTCTCGTCGGGGACGACGTTCGCCTCCACGGTGCGCAGAGCCTCGGCCCGGGTGTCACTGTTGCTGTTGCCGGCCACATCGAAGGCCGCGTCGATCAGATCGGTCCAGTCCATGGACCGAGGGTAACGATCGGGGTGTCCACCGGGGCCAACTAGGCTGGGCGGCGAGCGAGAGGAACACGCATGCGAGCGGGCCCGGGGCAGGTTCTGGCAGGGCGATACCGGCTGACGGACCACCCGGAGGCGGTGCGCGCGCTCGCGGTGGACGAGCGGACCGGCGCCGCCGTGCTGCTGCGCGGCCTTGAGCTGCCGGCCCTGCTGACGAGCGGTCACGATCCGGACGACCCGGTGCCCGAGCAGGGCGAGCGGCTGGTCCGCCGGGTGGCGGCGGTCGGCTCCGCCGCGCCGACGCACCCGCGGCTGCTGCAGGGGGCCGGGGCCTTCGTCGAGGGCGGCCTGCTGTGGACGGTCGAGGAGCACCCGGCCGGGGCGTCGCTGGCCGCGCTGGCCGCGGCCGGCCCGGTGCCGCCGTACCGGGCGGCCGAGTTGGCGGCGGACCTCGCGGGCGCGCTGCGGGCGCTGCACGAGGCCGGGATCGTGCACGGGAACGTCACCACCGATGCGGTGCTGGTCTGCGAGGACGGTGCGGCCCTGCTCGGCGGACTGCTCCCCGGGGTGGCCGAGGAGGCGCTCGCCGAGGAGCTCGGCGGGCCGGGCGGCCGGCGCCGGTACGACGTCCGGGCCACCCTGGTCGGCCCGGTGGCGGAGCGCTGGCCGCTGGACGGCGGCCCGGCCGGGGACTGCTGGGCGCTGGGCGTGCTGCTGCAGCGGCTGGTCACCGGCCGCTCGCCGTTCCCGGACGGCGGGGTGCCGGAGCTGGTGACGGCGGTCCGGGACGGGCGGCGCGAGCCGGCCGTGGTGTGCGGGCCGCTGGCGCCGCTGGTGGAGCGGCTGCTCCAGCCCGACCCGGCGATCCGGCCCACGGCGGAGCAGGTCCAGCGGGAGCTGGCGGCGCTGCTGGCCGGCGCGCCGGAGCCGGTCGACGGGGAGCGGGCCGGGCGGGTGCTCGCGCTGCGCCCGGACGGGCCGCTGGTGCCGCTGGTGCCGCGTCAGCGATGGCGCGGCGGACGGTCGGCGGAGCCGGCCGAGGGCGCGGGCGAGGCCGGCCCGGCCCGGCCGCCCCGGATACCTCCGGTGATGCTGGGCCCGCTGCTGGTCGGTGGGATCCTGGTGCTGCTGGTGCTCGGGGTGGCGGCCGTGGTGCTGTTCGCAGGCTGACGGTGCCCGTCGCGCCCCCGCCGCCTCCACTGCGGCCGGGGGAGATTACCGGGGTACGGTCGCTGCGCCTAATGTGTGCATGGGATTTGTTCGAACAGTGGTCTGCACCGGGCCCTCCGTCGCGGTGACGGCAGGTGGATGAGGGGGAGCGGTCACCGATGGGCGTGCAGGACGGGCCACAGGCGCCCGACGCGGAGCGGCTGCTGGCCGGCCGCTACGAGTTGGGCGCGCGGCTTGGCCGTGGCGGCATGGGCACGGTCTGGCGGGCCTGGGACCGGATGCTGGACCGCGAGGTCGCGGTCAAGGAGCTGACCGTCAGCCACCTCCCCGAGGAGGAGCTGCAGATCCTGCACGCCCGGATGAAGCGGGAGGCCAGCGCGGCCGCCCGGATCAAGCACCCCGGCGTGATCACCGTCCACGACGTGCTGGAGCAGGACGGCCGGCCGTGGATCGTGATGGAGCTGGTCGACGGCCGCTCGCTGGCCGATGTGATCAGCCAGGACGGCACCCTGCAGCCGCGGGCCGCCGCCGAGGTCGGCGCCCAGGTGCTGGCCGCGCTGCACCGGGGCCACCAACTGGGTGTGCTGCACCGGGACGTGAAGCCCGCCAACGTGCTGCTGGAGCGCGGCACCGGGCGGGTGGTGCTGCTGGACTTCGGCATCGCGACCTACGAGGGCTCGGCCGAGCTGACCCGGCCCGGCGACCTGGTCGGCTCGCCGGACTACCTGGCCCCCGAGCGGGCCCAGGGCGAGCGCCCCGGGCCGGCCTCCGACCTGTGGGGCCTGGGCGCGACGCTGTACGCGGCGGTGGAGGGCGAGTCGCCGTTCCGCCGGACCTCGCCGCTGACCACGCTGGCCGCGGTGGTCGGGGAGCCGCTGCCGGAGCCGCGGCGGGCCGGGCCGCTGGGCCCGGTGCTGGCCGCGCTGATGGCCAAGGACCCGGCCGACCGGCCGACCGCGGACGAGGCGGCCCGGATGCTGGGCGAGGTGCAGGCCGGGCACACCGTCGGCCTCAAGCCCGTCGCGCCGCTGAAGACGCCGACCCGGACGGTGCCGGTGGTGGACCGCAACGACGGTCCGGCCGAGGCCGAGTCCGCGGCCGGGGACGGGTCCGGAGACGGGTTCGGGGACACGGGCGGGTCGGAGGCGGTCACCGCGCCGCAGCCGGCCGCCGCGGCGGGCCAGGCCGGCGCCGTCGAGGCCGTGGGCGCGCCCACGGGCCCCGAGGCGCACACCGCACCGGTCGCGCCCGTCTCGCACCCCGTCACGCCCGCGCGTGGCCCCGCCAGGCGCCGCAGAGTGCTGCAGATCGCGGGTACCGCCCTGGCCGTCGCCGTGCTGGCCGCCGGGGCGACGTACCTCGCGACCCGCCACGGCGGCGGCACACCGGCCGCCGATCCGACGCCGACCCTCACGGCCGGGCCGGAGCCGGTCGACACCGCCGCCGCCGCGCCGACCGGCTACCGCTGGGTGGACGACCCGGCGGGCTTCCGCTTCCCGCTGCCGTCCGGCGTCCCGGTGTGGCAGCGCAGCACGGACACCGCGAACCAGATCTTCTACAGCCCCGACGCCAAGTCGCACTACCTGCAGTTCGCGGTCACCGTCGGCCAGTCGGTCAAGCCGCTGGAGCACCTGCAGCAGATGGAGACCACCGTCTCCAAGCTGAAGGAGTACCGCCAGCACAAGCTGACCAGCGTCCAGGTGAACGGCCACGACGCGGCCGTCTGGGAGTTCAGCTACGCGGCCAAGGAGGGCGGGCGCCGGCGCGCCATCGAGGCGGAGTTCATCGACGGCGACGGCACCGGCTACGCCATCTACCTGTCCTGCCCGGACAAGGAGAAGGACTGGACCGAGGGCGAGCAGCGCTTCACCACGGTGCTCAACCACTTCACCCCGACCCGCTGAACCCACCCGTCGGGTGGTTTCGGACGGCACCGGCAGTTTGTTGTTACCGACGGGTACCGAACCGGCCGCCGAGCGCCTAGGCTGCGCCGTATGACGGACCTCACAGCAGATGTACCGGCCGCCGAGCAGCCCGGCCCGGAGGCCGGCAACCCCGCCGCGCCCGGCGGCGGCCGCACCGTCGCCTCGGCCGTCCCGTCCTCGCTGGTCGCCCGCCTCGCCGCCGGCATCACCGCCGCCGGGGAGCCCGCCCTCGTGGAGACCGTCGCCCCGCTGACCGGCGAGCGGCTGGCGAGCCTGCCGCAGTCCACCCCGGCCGACGTCGAGGTGGCGTACGAGCTGGCCCGCCGCGCCCAGCACAGCTGGGCCGCCCAGCCGGTCCGCCGCCGGGCCTCCGTCCTGCTGCGCTTCCACGACCTGCTGCTCAGGCGACAGGACGAGGTGCTCGACCTGATCCAGGCCGAGACCGGCAAGGCCAGGCTGCACGCCTTCGAGGAGGTGCTGGCCGTAGCCCTGGCCGCCCGGCACTACGGGCGGGCCGCGCACACCTACCTGCGCGACAAGCGCCGCGGCGGCGCGCTGCCGGTGCTCACCCACGTCGTCGAGGGCCGTCGGCCCAAGGGCGTGATCGGCCACATCTCGCCGTGGAACTACCCGCTGGAGCTGTCCATCGGCGATGCGCTGCCCGCCTTCGTGGCCGGCAACGCGGTGGTCAACAAGCCGGACACGCAGACCGCGCTGACCGCGCTCTGGGCCCGCGAACTGCTGGTCGAGGCGGGGCTGCCGGCCGACCTCTGGCAGATCGTGGTCGGCGACGGCCCGGTGATCGGACCGGCGGTGGTCGAGCACGCCGACTACGTCTCGTTCACCGGCTCCACCCGCACCGGCCGGGACGTCGCGCAGCGCGCCGCCGCCCGGCTGGTCGGCGCCTCGCTGGAACTCGGCGGCAAGAACGCCATGCTGGTGCTCGCCGACGCCGACCTCGACCGGGCCGCCGAGGGGGCCGTCCGGGCCTGCTTCTCCTCGGCCGGCCAGCTCTGCATCTCGATCGAGCGCCTGCTGGTCCACCACTCGGTGGCCGACGAGTTCCTGGCGAGGTTCGCCGAGCGCACCAGGGCGCTGCGCCTGGGCGGCGGCCTGGCGTACGGCGCGGACATGGGATCGCTGGTCTCGGTCCGGCAGCTGGACGCCACCACCCGGCACGTGGACGAGGCGGTCAAGGCAGGGGCCACCGTGGTGGCCGGCGGCCGCCCCCGGCCCGACCTCGGCCCGTTCTTCTACGAGCCGACCATCCTGGACGGCGTCACCCCCGAGATGGCGGTCTGCGCCGAGGAGACCTTCGGCCCGGTGGTCGCGGTCTACCGCTTCGACACCGAGGACGAGGCGGTCGAGGCCGCCAACGCCACCTCGTACGGCCTGAACTCCAGCGTCTGGACGAAGGACCGGCGGCGCGGCCGGTCGATCGCGGCCCGGCTGCGCACCGGCACCGTCAACGTCAACGAGGCCTTCGCGGCGGCGTACGGCTCGGTCGGCGCACCGATGGGCGGGATGGGCGAGTCCGGGCTCGGCCGGCGCCACGGCGCCGAGGGCATCCTGCGGTTCACCGAGGCGCAGACCATCGCCACCCAGCGGCTGCTGCCGCTCGCGCCCTCGCTCGGGCTGGACGACCGGCAGTTCGCCGCGGTGTTCACCGGCGGGCTGCGGGTGCTGAAGGCCCTGCGGTTCAAGTAGCCGGTCCCCGGACCGTCCCCGACATCGGTTCTCTTCCCGAAGGAGCAGTGGCACATGGTGGGGTCCCGCGGTGATCGCGAGTTCGACTACGACGTGGTCGTGATCGGCTCCGGCTTCGGCGGCGCGGTCTCCGCGCTCCGGCTGACCGAGAAGGGCTACCGGGTCGCCGTCCTGGAGGCCGGGCGGCGCTTCGAGCGCGGTGAACTGCCCAGGAACTCCTGGGATCTGGCCAACTACCTGTGGGCGCCCAGGCTCGGCCTGTACGGCATCCAGCGGATCCATCTGCTGGCCAACGTGCTGATCCTGGCCGGCGCCGGGGTCGGCGGCGGCTCGCTGAACTACGCCAACACCCTGTACGTGCCGCCCAAGGCGTTCTTCGAGGACCGCCAGTGGGGCCACATCACCGACTGGCAGGAGGAGCTGGCGCCGTTCTACGACCAGGCGCAGCGGATGCTCGGGGTGCGCCTCAACCCGACCGTCACCCCCTCCGACGTCCACCTCAAGGCCGCCGCCGAGCGGATGGGCGTCGGCGACACCTTCCACATGGCGCCGGTCGGGGTCTTCTTCGGCGACGGCGAGGACTCCGACCGCACCGCCCACGCCGCCCCCGGCACCGAGATCGAGGACCCGTACTTCGGCGGCGCGGGGCCGAAGCGCAAGGCCTGCACGGAGTGCGGCGAGTGCATGACCGGCTGCCGGCACGGCGCCAAGAACATGCTCACCGAGAACTACCTCCACCTGGCCGAGCAGGGCGGCGCCGAGATCCACCCGCTCACCACGGTGGCCCGGATCCGCGAGCTCGCCGGGGCCGACGGCACCGAGGGCTTCGCGGTGGACGTGCGCCGCACCGACGCGCGCTCCACCACCGACCGGGTGAAGGCCGGTGCCCGGACCATCACCGCCGCCCGGGTGGTGGTCGCGGCCGGCACCTACGGCACCCAGGCGCTGCTGCACCGGATGCGCGACGGCGGCCACCTGCCCCGGATCTCCGGCCGGCTCGGCGAGCTGACCCGCACCAACTCGGAGGCGCTGGTCGGCGCGCAGACCACCGACCGGCGGTACGGCTCCCGGGTGGACTTCACCAAGGGCGTCGCGATCACCTCCTCGATCCACCCGGACGCGAACACCCACATCGAGCCGGTGCGCTACGGCCGGGGCTCCAACGCCATGGGCGCGCTGTCGATCATGCAGGTCAAGGGCGTCGGACGAGGCCCGCGCTGGCTGCGCTACCTGGGCACCGCGGCCCGCCACCCGGTGAACTTCGCCCGGTCGGTGAACCAGCACCGCTGGTCGGAGAAGACCATCATCGGACTGGTGATGCAGTCGCTGGACAACTCCATCACCGTCTCGCTGAAGAAGAAGGGCCTCGGCAAGGGGCAGCTGACCTCCCGTCAGGGCCACGGCGCGCCCAACCCGTCCTGGATCCCGGCCGCCGAGCAGGGCGCCCAGGCGCTGGCCACCGAGATCAACGGGTTCCCCGGGGGCACCGTCGGCGAGATCTTCGACATCCCGATGACGGCGCACTTCCTCGGCGGCTGCACGATCGGCGACTCCCCGGAGAACGGGGTGGTCGATCCGTACCACCGGCTCTACGGGTACCCCGGGATCAGCGTGGTCGACGGCTCGGCGGTCTCCGCCAACCTGGGCGTCAACCCCTCGCTGACGATCACCGCACAGGCCGAGCGCGCCATGTCGATGTGGCCGAACAAGGGCGAGGAGGACCCGCGCCCGGCCGTCGGCGAGGAGTACCGGCGGGTCGCCGCGGTGGCCCCGCTGGAGCCGGCCGTGCCGAAGGACGCCTTCGGTGCGCTGCGGCTGCCGCTGCTCGCGGTTCCCGAGGTGCCGAAGCGGGGGAGCTGACCGCCCGAGCGCCCCAATGCGCGCCATGCCCATGGCGGTTGACAGCCGTCCGCACCCGATGGGATAAACGGGGCTTCCTGGGGGGACCAGGGAACTCGCTCTGACGGGGGGATCGCGGGAATGGCCATCTGCGCATCATGCGGCGCGGCTTCGGCGGAGGGTGCGCTTGCCTGCGCCTCGTGCGGCAGGCCGCTGGCACCGCCTCCGCCGCCGGCCGCGCCGCCCGCCGGGCCGCCGGTCTCCTACGGGCCGCCACCGGCCGGGCCGCCCTCCTACCCGCCGCCGGCCGGCGCCCCGCCGGGCCACGCCCCGCCCGTCGTCCCTCCGGCGGTGGGCGGCTGGGGGGCCGGCACACCGTACGACGCGGCCGCCGCACAGCCCGCCGCGCTGCTCTGGCTGACCGGCTCGGACTGGCGCCCGGCGCTCAAGGCGGTGATCGCGCCGACCGCCGTCCTGCTGCTGGCGGCACTGATCGCGGCCATCCCGAGCGACTACGACCTCGGCGGAGTCGCCGAGACGCCCGAGTTCGGCGACCGCTTCGGGATGACCCTGGCGATGGCCCTGGGCGCGCTCGGCGCACCCTTCAAGCTGGGCTTCTCGGGCCGGATGCTGAGGTCGGAAAGCAGCTCGGACATCCTGCTGCGGGCGGTGCCGATGACGGTCACCGTGCTGTGGCTGTTCACGCTCTGGCTCGGCCTGCGGGCCGGGGCCCGACTGCGCCAGGCCCGTACCGGCGCGCAGTCGACCAGGTCGCAGGCGGCCGGCGAGGCCCTGCGGACCGCCGTGCTCGCGGCCGCTGTGACCATGCTGCTCGGACTGGTCGGCGGGGCCACCTGGCGCCCCGCGATCGAGGGCCGGACCGGGTACGGCAGCTTCGGATCCTCCGGCGACTCCTACGGCGGCCTCCAGTACGTCGCCGACTCCGGCTGGGTGGAGGCGGCCGGCTGGACGCTGCTGCTCGCGGGGCTGCTCGCCTTCGCCGTCCACGGCACGGACGCGCTGCGCTGGGCGGCCTGGCGCAACCGCACGATCCGCGGCTGGGCGGTGGCCGGGCTGACGGCGGGCCGGGCGCTGGCGCTGGCGGTCGGCCTCTCCTCGCTGGTCGCGTTCATCGTGGTCGCCGCGCAGGACGAGGGCTGGCAGACCGGCGTCTCCCTGGCGTTCCTGCCGAACCTCGGCCTGATCCTGCTCGGGGTGGGCTCGGGGGCGACCGCCCTGGCGGGCCAGGGCTCCACCGGTTACGAGGGCGGCTACGACGGCTCCGGCTACGGCGACTCGGACAGCCCGGGGGAGGAGCTCTCCTTCTTCGACCTGCACGGCGAGACCGCCGACTGGCGCTGGGCCGGACTGCTGGCGCTGGCCGCGGTGGGCTTCCTCGGCTGGACGGCCTACAAGCGCCGACTGGACGCGCTGGACCGGATCCGGCTGGCCGTCGTGTACGCGGTCGGACTGACCCTGCTGATGACGGTGGCCGGCGTCCTGGTCACGACGACCTCCTCGGGCAGCGGCGCCTTCAGCGGACGCGGCGAGAGCGGGCGCGAGTTCTCGGTCGGCCTGGTGTTCGCCACCGTGCTGGCGGCCAACGTGGTCTGGGCGGCGATCGGCGCGCTGGCGGTGCCGCCGGCCCTGGTGGCGCTGCGCGGCGGCGGACCGGCCGCCGCGGCGCCCGGTGGCATCCCCGGGCAGGGCGCGCCGTACGGGTCGGGTCCGGAGGCGTACCAGCCCGGCCCGGTGGCCGCGGACACCCCGGCGGTCGGGGTGGGCGAGGTGATCGGCTCGCACGAGACGCCGCCCTCCGGCCCGGCCGCGCCGCCCGCCGAGCGGGCGCCCGGTGAGGACACCCCCGACCCGAGCGTCTGGCGCAAGCAGCCGTAGCCGCGCGCGGGGCCGGGCGCGCGGGGCCGGGTGTGCACGGCGCGCACCCGGCCCGCCGTGCGCTCCCGGGGGCGCCCGGCCGGCTCCGGACAGGGCAAAGGGCCCCGCGGGGGAACGGGGCCCTTTGTCGTTCAGCACGCGGCGTCAGGGCTGCGCCGGTGCTGGGGTGACGGCGCCGGGGGAGGAGCGCCGTCGCGTCGGTTGGCTCGTCGGGCGCGCCGTCGCGGCTCCGGCGCGGGTGGGCCGGTCACGCGGGGCGCGCACGCTCGCGGTGCGGCGGGTCGGCGTGCATGCCTGCGCCGGGCCCGCGCTCACGGAGCGTGAGGTGATAATCGTTGTCACCGCGGGTCTCGGTGGCAGCGGGACAGGCGCCCCACGGTCGGCCGGTAGCCGCCGGGAGAACCCCGTCCACCAGCATCGTGCTGGACGAAGGGCTTGCTCTGCAACCGATTCGGCACACTTCGGCACAGTCCATTTTCGGCCGGGCCGCTTCGGGGCATCCGTCTCGGACCCGCTCGGCGGCCTCGGGGAGGGCGCGGGCAGGCGGCATCGATGATCACGGTGAGTAGTGGTTTAGGCCGGAGCGCACAGGGACGCGCGTAGCGGCGCGGGACGGTGAAAGGTGTGCGCCGGGGTCGCGCCGGGGTGCGGCGGTCGACCTCCGGGCGTCCCCGGAAGCCGACCACCCCACCTCCTTGGTCCAGTCGCGGCCGGGGTCGCTGTCCCCTGCTGGCCGGCCGCGGCACCCGCGCACGGTCCCACGGCGCACCGCTCCCGGCAGGGCCGGGACCGCGGCGGCGCCACGCGCGCCGGTGGACTGGGATGAGCTCCACGCGTGGTCCTGCAAGCCCGTACGGCGGCGCCCCTGGCCGGGGCGGAGGCGGCGCACCTGGCGGGCGCGGCGCGGTCGTACGGTCGTCAGGAGCAACGAACCGGCCGCCCGGCCGGTCACGGCCGCACGGCGGGGCAGACGAGTGAAACGCGGCGGCCGGTAGACTCGTCCTCAGACCCCCGCCCGTCGCCCGGCGCCACCCTCGAAGGACGCGCTGCGCGCGACACCTTTCGTACCGCTGCCGGAAGGCCGTCCGTGTCCTCTGCTATTCCCGTTCAGTCCGTACCTGAGACCGACACCGTCCTGGTGGTCGACTTCGGTGCCCAGTACGCCCAGCTCATCGCCCGTCGGGTGCGTGAGGCCCGGGTCTACAGCGAGATCGTGCCGAGCACCATGCCGGTCGCCGAGATGCTCGCCAAGAACCCGAAAGCGATCATCCTCTCCGGCGGCCCGTCGTCGGTCTACGAGGAGGGCGCGCCGCAGATCGACCGCGCGATCTTCGAGGCCGGCGTCCCGGTCTTCGGCATGTGCTACGGCTTCCAGCTGATGGCCGTGTCGCTCGGCGGCACCGTCGACAACAGCGGCGCCCGCGAGTACGGCCGCACCCCGCTGACCGTCTCCCGCTCCGGCTCGACCCTGTTCGAGGGCGTCCCGGCGGAGCACTCGGTGTGGATGTCGCACGGCGACGCCTGCTCCGCCGCCCCCGAGGGCTTCACCGTCACCGCCTCCACCGCGGTCGTCCCGGTCGCCGCCTTCGAGAACGACGAGGCCCGCCTCTACGGCGTCCAGTACCACCCCGAGGTGCTGCACTCCGACCACGGCCAGCAGATCCTGGAGCACTTCCTCTACCGCGGCGCGGGCCTCGCCCCGACCTGGACCACGGGCAACGTGGTCGAGGAGCAGGTCGCGCTGATCCGCGCCCAGGTCGGCGACCGGCGCGCGATCTGCGGCCTGTCCGGCGGCGTGGACTCCGCGGTGGCGGCGGCCCTGGTCAACAAGGCCATCGGCTCCAAGCTCACCTGCGTCTACGTCGACCACGGTCTGATGCGCAAGGGCGAGACCGAGCAGGTCGAGAAGGACTTCGTCGCGGCCACCGGCGTCCAGCTGAAGGTCGTCGACGCGCAGGAGCGCTTCCTCGACGCGCTGAAGGGCGTCAGCGACCCGGAGGAGAAGCGCAAGATCATCGGCCGGGAGTTCATCCGGGTCTTCGAGCAGGCGCAGGCCGAGATCGTGGCCGAGGCCGGCGAGCACGGCGAGTCGGTGGACTTCCTGGTCCAGGGCACCCTGTACCCGGACGTGGTGGAGTCCGGCGGCGGTACCGGCACCGCGAACATCAAGTCGCACCACAACGTCGGCGGCCTGCCCGAGGACCTGCAGTTCCAGCTGGTCGAGCCGCTGCGCAAGCTGTTCAAGGACGAGGTCCGGATGGTCGGCCAGGAGCTCGGCCTGCCGGAGGAGATCGTCCAGCGCCAGCCGTTCCCGGGCCCGGGCCTGGGCATCCGGATCGTCGGCGAGGTCACCCGCGAGCGCCTGGACCTGCTGCGCGAGGCCGACGCGATCGCCCGCGAGGAGCTCACCGCGGCCGGCCTGGACCGGGAGATCTGGCAGTGCCCGGTCGTGCTGCTGGCCGACGTCCGCAGCGTCGGCGTCCAGGGCGACGGCCGCACCTACGGCCACCCGATCGTGCTGCGCCCGGTGTCCTCCGAGGACGCCATGACGGCCGACTGGTCGCGCCTGCCGTACGAGGTGCTGGCGAAGATCTCCACCCGGATCACCAACGAGGTCCGCGATGTGAACCGCGTGGTGCTGGACTGCACCAGCAAGCCGCCGGGCACCATCGAGTGGGAGTGAGCACTCCCCGCCGGATGTGAACCGGCATTGAACGGCCGCGTCGTCGTTCCCGTATACAAGGGAGCGGCGGCGCGGCCGTTCGCGGTGTACCGGGCGTTCGCCGGGTGGGCCGTCCCCCGAATGCGTTCGGAAACGTGCAGAATGCGGACCGGACCTGTCAGAGTGCGGCAGGCCGTGAGGGAAGGTGTGAGCGATGTCGGAGGCCAGCAGCTCCGGGGTGGTCGGTGCGGAGGCGACCGGCAGAGCCGAGCGGGCGGCCCGGGGCAAGGCGTTCGCCGCGCAGTACGCGCTGCTGCCGCTGCGGATCTTCCTCGGCATCACCTTCGTGTACGCCTCGCTGGACAAGCTCGCCGACTCGCACTACCTGGCGGGCGCGGGGGACCCGGCCTCCTTCGTCTCGCAGACCCAGGCGGCCAAGGGCTCCAGCCCGATCTCGTTCCTGCTCGGCGCGCCCCTGGACGCACCGACCCTGTTCGCCCTGGCCATCGCCTTCGGCGAGCTGGCGGTCGGCCTCGGGACGCTGCTCGGCCTCTGGGGCCGGGTCGCGGCGCTCGGCGGCGCGCTGATCAACCTCAGCCTCTGGCTGACCGTCAGCTGGAACGTCTCGCCGTACTACCTCGGCAACGACCTGATCTACCTGATGGCCTGGACCCCGCTGATCCTGGCCGGCACCCCGTACCTCTCGCTGGACGGCTACCTCGCCAGGCGGGCCGCCCGGGACCGCACCCGCGGGCTGCGCGAGAGCCACGTCAAGCGGCGGGCGCTGGTGGACGGCGGGATCGCGGCCGTCGCGATCGGCGGCGCGGGGCTGCTCACCGGCTCGCTGACCGCCACCTTCGGGCGGGACCGCAAGGCCGTCGGGCCCAAGCAGTCCGCCGCCCCGGTCAGCCCCGCCGGGCCGCCCCCCTCGGTGGCCGCGGCGAGCGTCCCGGTCGGCGGTTCGGCCCAGGTCAAGGACCCGGCCAGTGGTGACGCCGTCTACATCGTCCAGCCCAAGGCCGGCCAGTACTGCGGCCTCTCCGCGGTGTGCACGCACTCCGGCTGCGCGGTGGACGCGCCGAAGAACGGGCAGCTGTACTGCCCGTGCCACGGCTCCCGGTTCGACGCGGCCACCGGCGCGGTGGTCAACGGCCCGGCGACCAAGCCGCTGCCCCGGTACGGCGTCACCAAGGACGGCGACAAGCTGAACCTCGGGCCGCTGCAGAGCTGACGGCCCTACTCCGGTGCGTCGGTCCGGCCGCGCCGGGCCACCGCCGCGACCGCCCCGGCCAGGCCGCCGAGGCCGAGCACGATGAACGTCACCGGGATGACGATCCGGCCGTTCACCGACATGTCGTTCAGCGCCGCCACCAGGTAGAGCACCGCGATCACGGTGAACAGCCCCCCCGCGATCAGCGAGAACAGATCGAGCTGGTGCTTCCTCACGACTGGACCACCTTGATGTCGCCGAGCCCGACCGTCAGCTGGAGGTCGAGCGTGCCCTTGGATGTCTGACCGTTCAACGGGTGGTACTGGTAGGTGCGGGTGGTGCCCTTGCTGGTGAGCGGCTCACCGGGGGCCTGGACGCTGCCGAGCAGCAGACGGGTCTTCAGGTTCACCGTCACGTCCGGCGGCAGGACGACGTTCAGCTGGCCCGCCCCGAGCTCGACGGTGGTCGACACGGTGGCGCCGGCCGGGTCGAGGGCGTGCAGGTCCAGCCGGATCTCGCCGGCCCCCAGCACGTACTCGGGCTGCAGCCCGGCCGCGGAGGAGACCGTCCAGGACCGCTCGCCGACCGCGTTCTGCAGCGAGTCGGGCGAGCGGCCGGCGAAGGCCAGCGCCAGGGTGAGCAGCAGCCCGACCACGGCGAGCTTCCGGGCCCGGCCGAACTTCGCCCCGACCAGCAGCGTCAGACCGACCACCAGCAGGGCGGTGGCCAGGGCGGCGGAGCCCACCACGGTGGTGCTGTGGCCCGCCGAGGAGGACCACACCGCGCTGGCCGCGCCGGCCGCCAGCAGCAGGCCCACCAGGCCGAGCACGGAGTGCTCGCGGCGCCGGCGGCGGACCGCCGGCGGCGGCGGGGCGGCCGGGCCGCCGCCCTTGCGCAGCGGGTCCCCCTTCGGCAGGTCGGGGCGCTGCCACCACGGCTGGGCGGGCGCCCCGGGCGGCGGGGTCGTCGCGCCGAACGGCGGGGTGGTCGGCGTGCCGGGCGGTGCCGTGACGGCGGAGGCCGGGGCCGACTCGCCGTACGGGTTGCGCTCGGGGTGGCGCGGGTCCCACAGGTAGCCGGTCGGGCCGGCGTGCGGGGTGTCGGCGGGGACCGTCCCGGCCGCCCGCTCCTGGGCGTGCCGCTCGCGCGCCGCCTCGGCCGCCTCCGCGCGCGGCCAGCTGTACCCGGAGGCCGAGGCCTCGGACCCGGCCTCGGAGCCCGGGAAGAATCGGTCGTAGGGGCCGGCGTGGTGCCGTCGGCCGTGCCGGCGCCCGCGGAGCCGGCCGGTCCGGCGGCGCTCCGGGTCGTAGCGCACGGCCAGGAAGACCAGCGCGCCGAGCAGCAGCAGCGGGAACATCTGGTCCCCGTCGCCCATCGAGGAGAAGAACACCCCGGTGCCGATCACGGTCAGCAGCACCGCGCCGACCGACTGGCCGTCCACCCGCCCGGTGAGCACCCGCTGGAGCTCGGTGCGCCCCGCCCGGCTGCCGCCCTTGCCGTCGGGGACGGGCTCGGTCGGGACGACCAGCCAGGCCAGCCCGTACAGGAACAGGCCGAGCCCGCCGGAGAGGCAGAGCACCACCGTCACGACGCGGAAGACCACCGGGTCGATGTCCAGGTGCCGGCCGAGGCCGCCGCACACGCCGGCCACCACGCGGTGGTGCTCGGTACGGGTCAGCGGGGGGCGTTCCGGCTCCGCAGGGGTGCCGAGCCCGCTCTCCTGGGTGAGGTGGTCTTCCGTCATGCCCACCATCCTGGTGGCTTCCGGGCCCCCGCCCAACCGGGCCCGGCCCTGTCCGGACCCTGACTTGTCCCTGAGAACGGGTAGGGCTCCACCCTGATGCGCCCGGGCCCGCCCGCGTGGAACCATCGGTGCCGTGGCAGCACCCGGCACCGATCCCCGCCCCCTCGTCCCCGACGCCCCGTCGGCGGGCCCCGACCCGGCCGTGCCCGGTGAGGGCCGCCCGCCGTACCGGCGGCTCTACCGCAGCCCGCAGGGGCGGATGCTCGGCGGGGTCGCCCACGGGCTCGCGGTGCACCTCGGGCTGCCGGTGGCCTGGGTCCGGGTCGCCTTCGTGCTGCTGTTCCTCGCCCAGGGCATCGGGGTGCTGCTGTACGCGGCCTTCTGGTTCGTGGTGCCGATCGGCATCGGCGAGCCCTCGCACCGCGGCGGCGCCCAGTGGGTCTACGTCAACGGCGCCTTCGTGCCCGCCGGGGCCGGACAGGCCCCGGGCACGGCGCTGAACAAGGGGCGGCGCGGCCGGCTCGGCCGGCTGCGCGAGCTGCTCCAGCACACCTTCCAGGGCGAGCCCGTCCCCGCGGGCGGAGCCCCGGGGGACGAGAACGCCCCGGCCAGGCCGGCCGCCGCGTCCGGCCAGGGCGGCCTCTGGCAGCTCGCCGCCCTGGTGATGCTGGTGATCGGCCTGATCGCGCTGCTCAGCGCGCTCGGCTGGCAGACCGCCAAGCCCTACACCTGGCCGCTGCTGGCGATCGGCGTCGGCGTCGCGCTGGTCTGGCGGCAGGCCGACGACTCCCGCTGGCAGCGCTGGTTCGGCCTGGAGGAGGGCGAGAAGCGGCGCGGCGCCTACACCCGGGTCGGCGCCGGCGTCCTGCTGGTGGTCGCCGGCACCATCGCCTTCCTCGCCATGCAGGGCAGCGGCTCCACGCTCGGCTCGGTCGTCGAGGCCTCGCTCGCGGTGCTGGTCGGCGTCCTGGTCCTGGTCGGCCCGTACGCGCTGCGGATGTGGCAGGACCTCGGCGCCGAGCGCACCGCCCGCATCCGGGCCCAGGAGCGCGCCGAGATCGCCGCGCACGTCCACGACTCGGTGCTGCACACCCTGACCCTGATCCAGCGCCGGGCCGAGGACCCCAAGGAGGTGCTGCGGCTGGCCCGCGCCCAGGAGCGCGAGCTGCGGCTGTGGCTCTACCGCCCGGAGGCCGCCGCCGAGGCCGCGCCGGACACCATGGCGGAGAGCCTGCGCGCGGTGGTCGCCGAGGTCGAGGACCGCCACGGGGTGCCGGTCGAGGTCGTCGTGGTCGGCGACTGCGCGATGGACGAGCGGATCGCGGCCCAGATACAGGCCGCGAGGGAGGCGACCGTCAACGCGGCCAAGTACGGTGGCGGGGGACCGGTCCAGGTCTACGCCGAGGTGGAGGGGAAGACGGTGTCGGTGTTCGTACGCGACCACGGTCCCGGCTTCGACCCCGAGACGGTGCCCGAGGACCGGATGGGTGTCCGCGAGTCGATCATCGGCCGGATGAAGCGCAACGGCGGCACCGCACGGGTGCGGCCCGCGCCGGACGGCGGCACCGAGGTCGAGCTGGAGATGGAGAGAGCGAATGACTGACGCAGCGCCGATGGGGGTGCCCCCGGCCGACGGCGGGGGGAGGGTCGCGCGGGTCGTCCTGGTCGACGACCACCGGATGTTCCGCACCGGGGTCCGGGCCGAGATCGGGCGCACCGAGACGACCGGCATCGACGTGGTCGGCGAGGCCGACGACGTGGAGTCGGCGGTCCGGGTGGTCGCCGAGACCATGCCCGATGTGGTGCTGCTCGACGTCCACCTGCCCGGTGGCGGCGGGGTCGAGGTGCTGCGCCGCTCGGCGGGGCTGATGGGCGAGCAGCCGGCCGGGGCGGCGCGCGGCGGCGCGGACAAGGGCGGCGGCCGACGGGAGGGCGTGAAGTTCCTCGCGCTGTCCGTCTCCGACGCGGCCGAGGACGTGATCGGCGTGATCCGCGGCGGCGCGCGCGGCTACGTCACCAAGACGATCACCGGCACCGACCTGGTCAACGCGATCTTCCGGATCTCCGACGGCGACGCGGTGTTCTCCCCGCGGCTGGCCGGCTTCGTGCTGGACGCCTTCGCCGCGACCGACACCCCGCCGGTGGACGAGGACCTGGACCGGCTGACCCAGCGCGAGCGCGAGGTGCTGCGGCTGATCGCGCGCGGCTACGCGTACAAGGAGATCGCCAAGCAGCTGTTCATCTCGGTGAAGACCGTGGAGAGCCACGTCTCCGCGGTGCTGCGCAAGCTCCAGCTCAGCAACCGGCACGAGCTGACCCGCTGGGCCACCGCCCGCCGCCTGGTCTGACGTCCGGCGTCTGGTCTGACGCCCGCCGCCGACAGGCCCGCCCGGTCCGGATTCCCGCGGACCGGGCGGGCTTGTCAGTGCCTGGCCATAGACTCGGAGTGCCATGAGTAGCCTCTTTGACAACCTCCCGCTCCCCGGTTTCGAGGCGCCCGCCGCCGGGTCGAAGCAGCAGCCCGGCGGTGCCGCGCCCCTCGACGAGGAGGCGCCGCCGTACGAGGACGACCTCCCGTACGACGCGTACGAGGAGGCCATCCCCGAGGGGCTCTTCCAGACCGACCACGCCGCCGAGACCGAGCGGGACGCCTACTACCGCAACGGCGCGGCCCGGACGGTGGTGGACCCGGCGCAGCTGCTGGAGGGGATGAACGAGCCGCAGCGCGAGGCCGTGCTGCACGCCGGCGCGCCGCTGCTGATCGTGGCCGGCGCCGGCTCCGGCAAGACCAGGGTGCTCACCCACCGGATCGCCTACCTGCTGGGCGCCCGCGGGGTGCAGCCGGGCGAGATCCTGGCGATCACCTTCACCAACAAGGCGGCCGGCGAGATGCGCGAGCGCGTCGAGCAGCTGGTCGGGCCGCGCGCCCGGGCCATGTGGGTGTCGACCTTCCACAGCGCCTGCGTGCGGATCCTGCGCCGCGAGTCCAAGCTGCTCGGCTTCACCTCGTCGTTCTCGATCTACGACTCGGCCGACTCCCAGCGGCTGATGTCCCTGGTCTGCCGGGATCTCGACCTCGACCCGAAGCAGTTCCCGCCGAAGTCCTTCACCGCGAAGATCAGCAACCTCAAGAACGAGCTGATCGACGAGGAGACCTACGCCGACCAGGCCGCCAACCCGACGGAGAAGAAGCTCGCCGAGGCGTACTTCCTCTACCAGCGGCGCCTGCGCGAGGCCAACGCGCTGGACTTCGACGACATCATCATGACCACGGTGAACCTGCTGCAGGCCTTCCCCGACGTCGCCGAGCACTACCGCCGCAGGTTCCGGCACATCCTGGTCGACGAGTACCAGGACACCAACCACGCCCAGTACATGCTGGTGCGCGAGCTCAGCGGCGGCACCGCCACGACCGCCCCCAAGCGCACCGTCGACGGGGACTTCGTGAACCCGGCGGCCGGGCGGCTCTCCGAGGTGCCGCCCGCCGAGCTCTGCGTGGTCGGTGACGCCGACCAGTCGATCTACGCCTTCCGCGGCGCCACGATCCGCAACATCCTCCAGTTCGAGGAGGACTACCCGAACGCGACGACGATCCTGCTGGAGCAGAACTACCGCTCCACCCAGACCATCCTCAGCGCCGCCAACGCCGTCATCGAGCGGAACACCAGCCGGCGCGAGAAGAAGCTCTGGACGGCCGGCGACCACGGCGAGAAGGTGATCGGCTACGTCGCCGACGACGAGCACGGCGAGGCCCAGTTCATCGCCGACGAGATCGACCGGCTGACCGACAAGGGCGACGCCAAGCCCGGCGACGTCGCGATCTTCTACCGGACCAACGCCCAGTCCCGGGTGTTCGAGGAGGTGTTCATCCGGGTCGGCCTGCCCTACAAGGTGGTCGGCGGGGTGCGCTTCTACGAGCGCAAGGAGGTCCGGGACGTCCTGGCGTACCTGCGGGTGCTCTCCAACCCGGAGGACACCGTGCCGCTGCGCCGGATCCTCAACGTGCCCAAGCGGGGTATCGGCGACCGGGCCGAGGCGATGATCGACGCGCTGGCCGCGCGCGAGCGGATCTCCTTCGCCCAGGCGCTGGTCCGGGTCGACGAGGCGTACGGGATGGCGGCGCGCTCGGCGAACGCGGTGCGCAAGTTCAACGAGCTGCTGGCCGGGCTGCGCCAGGTGGTGGCGTCCGGAGCCGGACCGGCCGCGGTGCTGGAGGCGGTGCTGGAGGAGACGGGCTACCTCGCGGAGCTGCAGTCCTCCACCGACCCGCAGGACGAGACGCGGGTGGAGAACCTCCAGGAGCTCGCCTCGGTGGCGCTGGAGTACGAGCAGGACCCGGGCGAGCGGCCCGACGCGGGTGAGGACGGCGCGCCGCCGGTCGGCTCGCTGGCCGACTTCCTGGAGCGGGTCGCGCTGGTCGCCGACTCCGACCAGATCCCGGACGACGACGAGGAGGGCCAGGGCGTCATCACGATGATGACCCTGCACACCGCCAAGGGCCTGGAGTTCCCGGTGGTCTTCCTGACCGGCATGGAGGACGGCATCTTCCCGCACATGCGGGCGCTCAACCAGGTCAAGGAGCTGGAGGAGGAGCGGCGACTCGCGTACGTCGGGCTGACCCGGGCGCGGGAGCGGCTGTACCTGACGCGGTCGGTGCTGCGCAGTGCGTGGGGCCAGCCCGCGTACAACCCGGCCTCGCGGTTCCTGGAGGAGATCCCGGAGACGCTGGTGGAGTGGAAGCGCAAGGGTGCGGCATCGGCGCCGGCCTCGCGCGGCTACTCCAGCGGGTCCGGCGGCTTCGCCGGGTCGGGCGGCGGCTCGCGCGGGTCGGCGCGCGGCGGTGCGGCGGCCTCGCCGAAGGCGGGCTGGGGCCAGTCGGCGCGGCGTGCGGTGGAGCGGGAGGTCGTGGCGCTGGCGGTCGGGGACCGCGTCACCCACGACACCTTCGGCCTGGGCACGGTGGTGGCCACCACCGGCGTCGGGGACAAGGCGCAGGCCACGGTGGACTTCGGCACGGACGGGCGCAAGCAGCTGCTGCTGCGCTACGCCCCGGTGGAGAAGCTCTAGCTCTCAGACTGCAGCCCCCAGGCCGTGTCCGCCACGGCCTGGGGGCTGTCGGCGATCTGTGCGGGCCCGGGTTCAGCGCGGGTCGACGCCCTGGGCGAGGAGCCAGGGCAGCGGGTCGACGGGGCCGCCGCCGCCGGCCGGGCGGATCTCGAAGTGCAGGTGCGGGCCGGTGCTGTTGCCGCTGGTGCCGACGAAGGCGATGACATCGCCCGCCTTCACCGGCCCCTTGCGGATCTTGTACGCGCGCAGATGGCAGTACCAGGCCTCGGTGCCGTCCGACATCTTCAGGATCGTCATATAGCCGTACGACGGGTTCCACTGGGTGCGGATCGTGCCGTCGGTGACCGCCATCACCTCGGTGCCGCCGTCCACCGGGAAGTCGATGCCGGTGTGGCGGGCCGCCCAGTGCGTACCGGCCGCGCCGAAGGTCTCGCCGAGGCCGCGCTGGGCGACGGGCAGCGAGACGGTGGGGCGCTCCGGCGGCTTCGGGGCCTCGGCGGCCGGCTCCGCCGGGGCGGGCTGCGCACCGGAGAGCGGCTGGCGGGCGTCCCCGCGTGAGGCCTGCGCGAGGTCGCCCGTGGCGAGGGCCTGCCGGGCGGCCGTGACGGCGGCGTTCGCGGAGTCGGTGGCGGTGTCGGGGGAGGTGGCCTGGGCGGGAAGCCGGCCGGCCGCCTGCGCGCGCTGCTGGTCGGCCTCGCCGTGGACCGTCACGGCGGCCGCGGCGGCGACCCCGAGGGCGGCCACCGAGGGCAGCGCGACCCGCAGCAGGGCCGTCCGGGTGGCGGCCTTGGCGGCGTCGCGGCGCTGCGCGCGGGACTGCTCGCGGGCGGCCATGCGCAGCTCCGCTCGGGTCGGGCGGGCGGCTGCGTCGGGAGCCATCGGGGGCTGCCTCCTGGGTGGGCCTCGGGCGCGTCGTCGGGCGAGGGGGAAAACTGCCGAGACTGTAGCCGGAACGCCGACATCCGGACAAAAGTCCGGATGTCAAGAGGCCCGGCGGACGCCTGATGGCCGGGAATCGCCCCCCGCCGCCGGGGAATTGCGGAGCCGGGGGCGGGGCGCGGACCTGTGATTTTCCACTCGTCTTGAGGGGCGGCACGGTCGACCGGCCAGGGTGGCGCTACCCTCCCCTCAGGTTGGTTATTGCTGGTTAACCGCGCCCGCGCCCGACGAGGTCCGGTGGGGTGATGGACAACGAGGTCCAGGAGGCAGTGATGGGTGTTTCAGGGCCGATCCGTGTGGTGGTCGCCAAGCCGGGGCTCGACGGTCACGACCGCGGCGCCAAGGTCATCGCGCGCGCCCTGCGCGACGCCGGTATGGAGGTCATCTACACCGGTCTGCACCAGACGCCCGAGCAGGTGGTCGACACCGCGATCCAGGAGGACGCGGACGGCATCGGCCTGTCGATCCTCTCCGGTGCGCACATGACGCTCTGCGCCAAGGTGCTGGAACTGCTGAAGGAGCGCGACGCGGAGGACATCAAGGTCTTCTGCGGCGGGATCATCCCGGATGACGACGTCGCCGAGCTGAAGGCGATGGGCGTCGCGGACATCTTCACCCCGGGCACGCCGACCCGGGACGTGGTCGCGTGGGTCGAGGCCAACCTGCGGGCCGCGGGCTGAGCCTGCCGGACGGGCCCTAGGCACCCAGCTCGGCGAGCATCGCCTCCCGGAAGCGCAGGGTGCCGGCCAGCCGGGCGAAGGTCTCGGCCCAGGCCGAGGCGGGTGCGGCCGTGGCCGCCAGCGCCTCGACGGCGGCCGCCGCCCCGGGGGAGAGCGCGCGCTCGGTCATCCCGAGCACCCCGCTGTGGCTCCACGGGTACGCGCCGGAGGCGGTGGCCCGTTCCAGCGCCGCGACCACGGCGGTCGACAGCGGCGGGGTCCACGGGGTGGCGCAGGCGCCGAGCAGTTGGAAGGCCTCGCCCAGGCCGTGCACCTCGATGAACGCGGCCGTCCAGACGGCCCGTTCGGCGGGCGGAAGCACCGAGAGCAGTTTGGCGGGCGCCCCGGCCGTCCGGGCCGCCCGTCCGGAGCGGCCGCGGCCGCCGGTGCCGGGCGCCGGACCGAGCAGGGCGCGGGCCCAGTCGGCGTCCTGCTGCCGGACGGCGGCCCTGGCCCAGGCCTCGCGCAGGTCGTCGGCCCAGCTGCTGCTGGTCTCGTCGATGCTGTCGCCGACCCGCAGCGCCAGGAGCCGGTCGGGTGTCAGGCCGGTGGCCTCCTGCCAGGTGGCGAGGGGCGCGGCGGCGATCACCTCGCCGAACCACCAGGCCCGTTCGCCCCGCCCGGTCGGGGACTTGAGTGCTATGCCGTCGCGCTGCATGGCCGGATCGCACTCGGCGGGCGGGGTGACGAGCAGGTGCGTGCCGCGGTCCGCGAGGCGGACGGTGGCGCGGGCGCGGTCGGCCATCCGGAGGGCGAGCGCGGAGCCGGGCAGGGTGGAGAGCAGCTCGGCGGCGGTGGCGCGGACGTTCTTGCTGCGGTCGCCGAGGGCGGCCTCCAGGAAGGGCTCGTCGGCGGGGGAGAGGCCGTCCTGGAGGGCGTCCAGGAAGAGCAGCCGGTCCTCGGCGCGCTCGGTCGGCCAGGTGCTCCGGAGGAGGGCCAGGCCGGCGGCCGGGTCGGTGCGGCGCAGCAGGGTGAGGTGGGTGACGCGCTCGGCGAACAGGCCCTCGTGCCAGAGGTGGTCGCCCCCGGGGGTGGTGGATCCGTCGGTGGTGGATCCGGGGACGGCGGATCCGGGGGCGGCGGATCCGGGGGCGGCGGTCGCGTCGGCGGTGCGCAGGACGAAGCGCCAGTCGGGGTTGCGGGCGGCGAGCCAGCGGCCGAGCGGGCCGCAGAGGGCGACCGCGTCGGGGCGCAGTTCGCTGCGGGCGCGGGCGGCGTCCAGCAGGGCGGGGACGGCGGCGGCGGGCGGGCGGTAGCCGCGGGTGCGGGCGGTGGTGAGCCACTGCGGGAGCAGCTCGGCCAGGTTGGCCAGCGTGCCGGACGCGCTGCCGTTGCGGCTGCTGAGCAGGACGGTGAGGCGGCGGGCGGCGGGGGTCGGGAGTTCGGGGCGGGGGTCCTCGGGGGCAGGGGCGCCGGGCGGCTCGGTGGCGGGGGTGGGAAGGGCGCCGGCGCGGCGGCGGACGGTCTCCAGGGCGGCGAGTTCGAGCAGGGCGGTCGCGGGGTCGGTGCGGTCCACGCCCTGGTGGGTGGGGCCGGCCTCGGCGAGCGGCGGGAGGGGCCGGCGGTCGGTGCCGAGCAGGGCGGCGGTGTGGAGGGGTTCCCAGAGGGCGGGCTGCATGTGGGCTCCTGCGGGTTCGGTCGGGGCCTGGCGGGCTTGCGGGTGGGGTGCCGACGGCCTCAGGCGGTGGTGAGGCTGGTCGGGCGGCCTTCCGGGGTCCAGGCGGTGATGGGGGTGAAGCCGCGGTGGCCGTGCTCGCCGAAGAGGGTGAGGGGGCGTCCGGTGGAGACGGCGGCGAGGCGCCAGAGGGCGGACTCCGGCATCCCGGGGTGGTGGACGGGGATGGTGTGGCGGCTGTCGGTCAGGTGCCAGCCGTCGGGGGTGAGGACGGGGACGACGCCGGTGAGGACGGTGGGCCAGGAGTCGAGCCAGGGGTCGTCGGCGACGGCGGCGCCGTAGGCGGCGACGGCCTCGGCGGGGGTGAGGCCGGCGGGTGGTGCGGGCGGGGCGGCCTCGGGGGCGCCGTAGCGGGCGCCGAGGGCCGCGCGCAGCGGGCGGGCGCCCGGGTGGAAGGCGAGGTCGGCCTCCAGGAAGTGGCCGGTGGGCAGGGCGAGGTCGGGGGCCTGGCCGTGGCCGCCGAAGGCGAGCAGAAGGGCCGGGCGGCCGGTCTTGGCGCCGCGCAGCCAGACCCGGCGGGTGGTGAGGCGGTCGTCCGAGGTGTCCCGGCTGCCGAGGACCTGCCAGCGGTCGCGGACGGTGGGGCCGGCCAGGAGTTCGGTGGTGCTGGTGGTGTAGCCGATGCGGGAGCGGACGGTCGCGGCGAGTGGCGCGGGCAGGTCGTCGACCCGGGTGGCGGCGGTGGCGAGCAGGTGCAGCAGGGCGTACTCCTCCAGGAGGCGGTGCTGGGGGGTGGTGTCGAGCTCGCGGACCCGGGTGGCCAGACCGGGGGCCTGGGCGTCGACCATCCGGGCGGCGACCTCCTCCCAGGGGCCCGCGGTGGACTGGTCGGCGAGCCCGTGGCGGATCCGGTCGGCCAGCCGCAGGCGCAGTTCGCCGGCGCCGGCGGCGACCCGGGTGGCGCGCCGCTCGGCGCGGCGGCGGGCGGCGGCCGGGTCGGGCGCGGTGGCCGGGTCGAGGGCGGCCTCCGCCTTGGCGGCGCGCTGTTCGGCCCGGTCGCGGCGGTCGGCGAGCCAGCCGGCCGCCCAGTCGGCGGGCTCGGCGCCGTCGGGGACGGCTTCGGGGCTGCCGCTCCAGAGCAGGAGGAGCCCGAGCGCGTGCTTGCACGGGAACTTCCGGCTCGGACAGCTGCACTGGTAGGCGGGGGTGGCCAGCTCGACCACGGTTCGGTACGGCGTGCTGCCGCTGCCCTTGCACTCGCCCCAGAGGGCGCTGCCGTCGGTGCCGGCGCCCGACCAGGGTGCGGGCGCGGAGAGCTTGCCGGCGGCCTTCCGCGAGGCGGCGTCAGGTGCCAGGGACAGGACGTGTTCGGTGCTCCAGCGTTCCTCCATGGTGACGACGCTAGGGGGAGGGACTGACAGACCGGCCGGTCGAACTGAGGTCCGGTCAGAATTGTCAGTGGTCGGGTGCAGAGTTGTTCTCGCAGGTCGGGACGCCGACCTGTCGACATCTGCGCCGATGCTCCCC
Organism: Kitasatospora sp. NPDC052868; assembly: GCF_044547105.1. NCBI lineage: Bacteria > Bacillati > Actinomycetota > Actinomycetes > Kitasatosporales > Streptomycetaceae > Kitasatospora > Kitasatospora sp. NPDC052868. Next base: position 68,218 of record NZ_JBITZW010000030.1, read on the forward strand.
TCTGATCACCCCGTCGCCTGCCACAGGTGTGTCCGGCGGCCGACCTGAAGGAGCCCCCATGACCGAGGTTCTGCGGCAGCACGCCGAGGACGCGTTCGCCGGTGAACTGGCCGCCCTGGCCGCGCAGGACGACCGCCCGCGCCCGCAGCGGTGGCGGCTTTCGCCCTGGGCCGTCGCCACCTATCTGCTGGGCGGCGAGCTGCCGGACGGCACCGTGATCACACCCAAGTACATCGGACCGCGCCGGGTGGTGGAGGTCGCGGTCACGACGCTGGCCACGGACCGCGCCCTGCTGCTGCTCGGAGTGCCGGGCACCGCGAAGACCTGGGTGTCGGAGCACCTGGCCGCCGCGATCAGCGGCGACTCGACCCTGCTGGTGCAGGGCACCGCCGGTACGCCGGAGGAGGCGGTCCGCTACGGGTGGAACTACGCCCAGCTGCTGGCCCACGGCCCGAGCCGGGACGCCCTGGTGCCCTCGCCGCTGATGCGGGCGATGGCGGACGGGAAGATCGCCCGGGTCGAGGAGCTGACCCGCATCCCGGCGGACGTACAGGACAGTCTGATCACCATCCTGTCGGAGAAGACGCTGCCGGTACCGGAGTTGGGCGGCGAGACGCAGGCCGTCCGCGGTTTCAACGTGATCGCCACGGCGAACGACCGGGACCGCGGGGTGAACGAGCTGTCGAGCGCGCTGCGCCGGCGCTTCAACACGGTGGTGCTGCCGCTGCCCGCCTCGCTGGAGGAGGAGGTGGACATCGTCACCCGCCGGGTCGGCCAGCTCGGCCGCTCCCTGGAGCTGCCCGAACTGCCCGGCGGCGCCGAGGAGATCCGGCGGGTGGTGACCGTCTTCCGCGAGCTGCGGGCTGGCCTCACCGTGGACGGCCGGACGAAGGTCAAGTCGCCCAGCGGCACCCTGTCGACCGCCGAGGCGATCTCGGTGGTCACCAACGGCCTTGCGCTGGCCACCCACTTCGGGGACGGCGTGCTGCGGGCCGGCGACGTCACGGCCGGCATCGTCGGCGCCGTCGTCCGCGACCCGGCGGCCGACCAGGTGGTGTGGCACGAGTACGTCGAGGGGGTCGTCCGCGAGCGGGACGGCTGGAAGGACTTCTACCGCGCCGCCCGCGAGAACGCCCGCTGATCCGAAGGTACTTCGAGAGTTCGAGGAGGGAGGGCGCGTGAACGAGCGGAGCGAGGGGGGCCCGGGTATGGGCGCGGAGGTGACGCTGCTCGGGGTACGGCACCACGGCCCGGGCTCGGCGCGTGCGGTGGCCGCCGCACTGGAGTGGCTGCGGCCGGACGCGGTGCTGATCGAGGGCCCGCCGGAGGCCGACCCGATCATCGGCCTGGCGGCCGAGAAGGACATGGTGCCGCCGGTCGCCCTGCTCGCCCACGCCGTGGACGACCCGGGCAAGGCCGCGTTCTGGCCCTACGCGGTGTTCTCCCCGGAGTGGGTGGCGATCCGGTACGGCGTCGAACTCGGACTCCCCGTCCGCTTCATCGACCTCCCGGCCGCCTACGGCTTCGCGCCGGAGGAGGAGCAGCCGTCGCAGGCGGAGGCGGACCCGTCGCAGGCGGAGCGGTCCGAGGAGGAGCGGTCCGAGGAGGAGGCGGGCGTGCCGGGGGGCACGTCCGCGGACCCGATCGCCCTGCTCGCCGAGGCGGCCGGCCACGACGACCCGGAGCGCTGGTGGGAGGACGTGGTCGAGCACCGCACACCGGGCTCGGACCCGCTCGCCCCCTTCACGGCCGTCGCCGAGGCGATGACCGCGCTGCGGGAGCAGGGGCTCGGCGGCGGCTCCGCCCGGCGGGACGACCTGCGCGAGGCCTACATGCGCCAGCAGATCCGGGCCGCCCGTCGGGCCGGGTACCAGCGGATCGCGGTGGTCTGCGGGGCCTTCCACGTCCCCGCGCTGGCCGCGATGCCGACCGTCGCCCACGACCGGGCGCTGCTCGCCGGCCTGCCCAGGAAGGTGCGGACGGACGTCACCTGGGTGCCCTGGACGCACCGCAGGCTCTCCCACGCCACCGGCTACGGCGCCGGCATCGTCTCGCCGGGCTGGTACCACCACCTGTTCACGGCGTCGGAGGACCCGCTGCCCGGCTGGCTCACCAAGGCCGCCGCACTGCTGCGCGCCGAGGACCACCCGGTCTCCTCCGCCCACGTCATCGAGGCCGTCCGGCTCGCCCAGACGCTGGCCGTGATGCGCGGCCGCCCGCTGGCCGGCCTGACCGAGACGATGGACGCCGTCCGGTCGGTGATGTGCGACGGCTCGGACGTCGCCCTGGCGCTGGTGCACGACCGGCTGGTCATCGGCGACGCGCTCGGCGAGGTGCCGGAGGGCGCGCCGGCGGTGCCGCTACAGCGGGACCTGGCCCGGCTGCAGCGCTCACTGCGGCTGAAGCCGCAGGCCGAGCCGCGGGACTTGGACCTCGACCTGCGCAAGGAGAACGACGCGGCCCGTTCGCGGTTGCTGCACCGGCTGCGACTGCTCGGCGTCGACTGGGGCGTTCCGAGCCGCTCCGCCGTCAACTCGACCGGCACCTTCCGGGAGAGCTGGCGGCTGCACTGGGAGCCGGAGTTCGCCGTCCGGATCGCCGAGGCCGCCCAGTGGGGCACCACGGTCGAGGACGCGGCGACCGGCAAGGCCGTCGGCACCGCCCGCGCCGCCACCGAGCTCGCCGACCTGACCGGACTGGTCGAGACGTGCCTGCTCGCCGGACTGGGCCGGGCGCTGCCCGCCGTGATGCGCGTGCTCGCGGACTGCGCGGCGCTGGACACCGATGTCGCACACCTGGCGGGCGCCCTGCCCGCCCTGGTCCGGGCGCTGCGCTACGGCGACGTCCGGGGCACCGACGACGGCGCGCTCGCCGAGGTGGCGGGCGGCCTGGCCGACCGGATCTGCGTCGGACTGCCACCGGCCTGCGTGGGCCTGGACGCGGCCGGCGCCGCCGTGCTGCGCGGCCACCTCGACGAGGTGCACGGCGCGATCGCCCTGCTGGAGCCGGCCGGGGCCCAGGGGGAGCTGTCCGAGCGGTGGGCCGGCACGCTGCGCGCGCTCGCCCGCCGCGAGCCGACCGGGGGACCGGCGACGGGCGTGCCCGGCCTGCTGCGCGGCCGCGCCGTCCGGCTGCTGCTGGACGACGGCCGGCTCGACTCCGAGGAGGCGGGCCGCCGGATGGGCCTGGTCCTCTCGGCGGCCAACGCGCCGGCGGACGCGGCCGGCTGGATCGAGGGCTTCCTCACCGGCGGCGGCGCCCTGCTGCTGCACGACCCCCGGCTGCTCGGCCTGCTCGACGCCTGGCTGACGGGCGTCCCGGGCGAGGTGTTCACCGACGTGCTGCCGCTGCTGCGCCGCACCTTCTCCGCCCTGGAGGCGGGCGTGCGGAACACCGTCGGCAGCCGGGTCGCGGCCGGTCCGCTCGGCGCGGAGCCGGTCCCGACGGCCGATCCGGCCGATGCCGGGCTCGACCGGGCCCGCGCGGACGCCGCCCTCCCGGTCCTCGCCCTGCTGCTCGGCCTCCCCGCGCCGGCCCCGGCGGAGCGTCCGCGGATCCCGAAGCAGGCCTCCGGGCGCGACACCTGACACCCGGCGGCGGAGCGGCCGGCCCGGTCGACCGCTCCGCCCCGCACACCTCCAGCCACCTCACGAACACCCACCTCACGAACACCCACCCCGCGAACACCCACCCCACGAAGGAGCATCCGATGGCTGTGACCACTCCCCTCGCCGCCGAGGAGCGGCTGCGCCGCTGGCGACTGGTGCTGGGTGGCGAGGCGGACGGCACCGGCTGCGCGCTGCGGGGCCGGGACGCCGCGATGGACGGGGCGCTCGCCGCGCTGTACCGGGGGGCGCCCGAGGAGGGCCGGACCGGGCGGACCGGCCGGCGCAGCGCGGGCCTGGGCGGGTCGGCCCCCCAGGTGGCGCGCTGGCTGGGGGACATCCGGGAGTACTTCCCGTCCACCGTCGTCCAGCTGATGCAGCAGGACGCCATCACCCGGCTCGGCCTGGACCGGCTGCTGCTGGAGCCGGAGATGCTGGAGGCCGTCGAGCCGGACGTGCACCTGGTCGGCACCCTGCTCTCGCTGAAGCACGCGCTGCCCGAGACCACCCGGGAGACCGCCCGCGCGGTGGTCGGCAAGGTGGTCGCCGAACTGGAGCGCCGGCTCGCCGACCGGACCAGGGCCACCCTGGGCGGCGCCCTGGACCGCAGCGCGAAGGTGAACCGCCCGCGCCACCGCGACATCGACTGGGACCGCACCATCCGGGCGAACCTCAAGAACTACCTGCCCGAGCACGGCACCGTCGTCCCCGAGCGGCTGATCGGCTACGCCCGCGCCCAGCGCGCGGTGAAGAAGGACGTCATCCTCTGCATCGACCAGTCCGGTTCGATGGCCCCCTCGGTGGTGCACTCGGCGGTCTTCGGCGCGGTGCTCGCCTCGATGAAGACCCTGGACACCCGGCTGGTCGTCTTCGACACCTCGGTGGTCGACCTCACCGAACAGCTGACCGACCCGGTGGACGTGCTGTTCGCGACCCAGCTCGGCGGCGGCACCGACATCAACCGGGCGCTCGCCTACTGCCAGTCGAGGATCACCCGCCCGTCCGAGACCGTCGTGGTGCTGATCAGCGACCTCTACGAGGGCGGAATCCGCGACGAGATGCTGAAGCGGGTGGCGGCGATGAAGGCGGCCGGCGTCCAGTTCATCGCACTTCTCGCGCTCTCCGACGAAGGTGCGCCCGCGTACGACCACGCGCACGCGGCGGCACTGGCCGCACTCGGCGCCCCGGCGTTCGCGTGCACACCGGACGCCTTCCCGGACATCATGGCCGCGGCCATCGAGAAGCGCCCGATCCCGGTACCGGACCGGCAGGCGTAGGGCGGCGGCCCACGGGTTCACCCGGACGGGGGAACCGCCACCCGCCTGCGCCGCTGACCTGCCCACCCGCTGAGCAGGGCGCGCCACACACCTTCGTGCCCTGTCTGTGACGGTTCTCACCATAGACGGGACGGCCCCGGGCGAAACACGCCCGTCGTCCGGGGATAACCTGCCAGACGGACGTGACGCGCGTGTTGATTGACGTGTGCGCCCGTGGCTGTGTGGGCCGCAAGGCCGTACCTCTGCGTACCCGCACCGCCCCGACGACCCGCAGCGAAGATCCTGCCGTGGCACGCTCGTAGAGACACAATCCGCGACCACGAACAAGGACAAACACGTGGACCTGTTCGAGTACCAGGCGAGGGACCTCTTCGCCAAGCACGGTGTGCCCGTGCTTGACGGTGATGTCATCGAGACCGCCGCAGACGCTGCCGCCATCGCGGAGCGCTTCGGCGGCCGCGCCGTCGTCAAGGCTCAGGTGAAGGTGGGTGGCCGAGGCAAGGCCGGTGGCGTGAAGCTCGCCGCCGACCCGGCGGACGCCGTCGCCAAGGCCGGGGCGATCCTCGGCATGGACATCAAGGGCCACACCGTTCACAAGGTGATGCTGGCCCAGACCGCGGACATCAAGGAGGAGTACTACGTCTCCTTCCTGCTGGACCGCACCAACCGCACCTTCCTGGCCATGGCCAGCGTGGAGGGCGGTGTGGAGATCGAGGTCGTCGCGGAGGAGAACCCCGAGGCGCTCGCCAAGATCCCGGTCGACGCCAACGAGGGCTGCACCCCGGAGAAGGCCGCCGAGATCGTCGCCGCCGCGAAGTTCCCGGCGGAGATCGCGGACCAGGTCGCCGACGTCCTGCAGAAGCTGTGGAAGGTCTTCATCGCCGAGGACGCGCTCCTCGTCGAGGTCAACCCGCTGATCAAGTCCGGCGACGGCAAGATCATCGCGCTTGACGGCAAGGTCTCCCTGGACGAGAACGCCGAGTTCCGCCAGCCGGACCACGAGGCGCTCGAGGACAAGGCCGCCGCCAACCCGCTGGAGGCCGCTGCCAAGGCCAAGGGCCTGAACTACGTCAAGCTCGACGGCCAGGTCGGCATCATCGGCAACGGCGCGGGCCTCGTCATGAGCACCCTCGACGTGGTCGCCTACGCCGGTGAGCAGCACGGCGGCGTCAAGCCCGCCAACTTCCTCGACATCGGTGGCGGCGCCTCGGCCGAGGTGATGGCCAACGGTCTGGAGATCATCCTCGGCGACCCCGACGTCAAGTCGGTCTTCGTCAACGTCTTCGGTGGCATCACCGCGTGCGACGCCGTGGCCAACGGCATCGTGCAGGCCCTGGAGCTGCTGACCTCGAAGGGCGAGGCCGTCACCAAGCCGCTCGTCGTCCGCCTCGACGGCAACAACGCGGAGCTGGGTCGCAAGATCCTGGACGACGCCAACCACCCGCTGGTCCAGCGCGTGGACACCATGGACGGTGCGGCCGACCGCGCCGCCGAGCTGGCCAACGCCAAGTAAGGAAGGGGACTTAACACCATGGCTATCTTCCTTACCAAGGACAGCAAGGTCATCGTCCAGGGCATGACCGGCTCCGAGGGCATGAAGCACACCCGCCGCATGCTCGCCTCCGGCACCCAGATCGTCGGCGGTGTCAACCCGCGCAAGGCCGGCACCACCGTGGACGTCGACGGCACCGACGTGCCCGTCTTCGGCTCCGTCGCCGAGGCCATCGAGAAGACCGGTGCCGACGTCACCGTCATCTTCGTGCCGCCGAAGTTCACCAAGGACGCCGTCGTCGAGGCCATCGACGCGGAGATCGGCCTCGCGGTCGTCATCACCGAGGGTGTCCCGGTCCACGACTCGGCCGCCTTCTGGGCCTACGCCGGCTCGAAGGGCAACAAGACCCGGATCATCGGCCCGAACTGCCCGGGCCTGATCAGCCCCGGACAGTCGAACGCCGGCATCATCCCGGCCGACATCACCCAGGCCGGCAAGATCGGCCTGGTCTCGAAGTCCGGCACCCTGACGTACCAGCTCATGTACGAGCTGCGCGACATCGGCTTCTCCTCGGCCGTGGGCATCGGTGGCGACCCCGTCATCGGCACCACCCACATCGACGCCCTCAAGGCGTTCCAGGAGGACCCGCAGACCGAGATCATCGTGATGATCGGTGAGATCGGCGGCGACGCCGAGGAGCGTGCCGCGGCCTACATCGCCGAGCACGTCACCAAGCCGGTCGTCGGCTACGTCGCGGGCTTCACCGCCCCCGAGGGCAAGACCATGGGCCACGCCGGCGCCATCGTCTCCGGCTCCTCGGGCACCGCGCAGGCCAAGAAGGAGGCCCTCGAGGCCGCCGGTGTCAAGGTCGGCAAGACGCCGTCCGAGACCGCCCGCCTGGCGCGCGAGATCATCGGCGGCTGACGCCGCCCGCTCGTCGAGCGCCCCCGTCCGGACTCCGGGCGGGGGCGCTCGACGTTTCGGCCCGGGCGCGCGGCGCTCAGCGGTCTCCCGGGCAGGGGTGCAGCGACCAGCGGGTGCAGGACTGCGGGCCGGCCGTGACCGTGGCGGGCGGGGGCAGCGCGGCGGCGGCGCGGCTGTCGGTCGGCAGCAGCCACGGCCGGTCCCGGGGCGGCGGCGGGTCCACCACCACCGGCGGCAGGCCCGGCGTCGGACTGCACCAGAGGCTGAGGACGCCGGTCGGCGGGCCGGCCGGGACGAGCGGCAGGGCGCCGTCGCCCCCGGTCGGGGCGCAGAGCGTCGGGGCCGGTGCCTCGGGCGGCCGGAACAGCACCGCCGGTCCGCCCCCGGCCAGCGTCGCCACCGCGGCTCCGCCGACCGCGACGGTGAGCAGGGCCGCGGCCCCGGTCCGGGTGGCGTTGCGCAGCCCGTGCCGGGCGCGCAGCAGCGGTACGGGCGGGCGGTGCGGCGCGGGGCAGCCCCGGACGGCCGCCTGGTGCAGCAGCCTGCTCAGCCGGTCCGCGAAGCCCTCGGCGGCCGGGTCGGCCCCGACCAGGTCCGGCACCCACTGCGCCAGCGCCGTCCGGGCCGCCCAGACCCGGCCCTCGGCGGCGGCCAGCGTCGACTCCACCTCGACGGCGATGGCGGCGGCGGGCAGGCCGAGGCCGTCGTGCAGCACCAGGGCCCGGCGCTGCGGGCGGGAGAGCCGCTTGAGGGCCTTGAGCAGGGCGCGGTCGCGGTCGGTCAGGCGGTCGTGGTCGGGCAGTACGGCCTGGCTCTCGTCGGCCGGGCGGACCTTGATCCGGCGGTGCGGGAGCCGCCACGCGTGCGCGCGGCGCGGGCCGCCCCGGTGCCAGGGTGAGAGCGCCGCCTCGGAGGCCCGCACCCGTACCCACCCCTCCGGATCGGGCCCGGTCGCCACCTCCTCCCACTGCCGCCCGGCCTCGCCGAACGCCCGCCGTACGCAGTGCAGGGCGCGGTGCTTGCAGGTGGTGAGCAGGAACATCTGCTGTGCCAGGCGGGTGTGGGCGGCCTCGTACAGCTCCTCGAAGGTGAGGACGGCGGCGGGCGCGACCGGGCCGTCGGCCTCGGCGGCCGTGGCGAGCTCGGCGGCTTCGGTGACGGCGGGGGCCGGGGCGGGTCCGGTGGCCTGCTTGCCCGGACGGCCTTCGGACGCGGCGGCGGGGGCAGGTTCGGAAGCCGGGGTAGGAGCGGGTGCGGGCTGCGCCGGGTCGGCGGTTCGGCGGCCGCCGTCGCGTGCGACGGCGGTGCCGGGGGTGGCGCGTGCGGTCGAGGGGGCGGGGGAGTCCGCCGCCCGTCGCTCGGGCGTGCCGGTGGCTGCGGGCTTACGAGGGCCGGGGTGCGAGGCACCGTCCACGCGGTCGGTGCGGGACGGGCCCCGGTCTCCGGCGGTACCGGCGGTGCGGGCGGAAGGACCGGAAGGAGTCGACGCGGCACCCTTCCGGTCGGCGGCCGCCTCCGGCCTGCCGGTCGGCCGGGTGGCCTGCGGCTTCTGCGGGCCCGTACCAGGCCCCCCGTCACCCGGCCCGGCCGCGCCACCCCGGCGGCCGTCGCCCGCCGCCGCGGCCGCCTCCCGGCGCCGGGAGGCGGTGCCCGGTCGGCCCTCCGGCGCCGTTCCCGGCCCGGAGTCGCGGACGCCGCCCTCGGCGGCCCGGTCAGCCCGGTCGGCCCGGTCCGGCCGAGGCGCCTGAGGAGTGCTCAGCAGCGCCGTGAAGGCGGCGAGCTCGGCCTGGGTGCGGGTGCCGAGCTTGCGCATGGCCCGCTGCAGGTGGCTCCTGACGGTGGCCGGGGTGACGCCCAGGGCGGCCGCGGACTGGGCGGTGTCCAGGCCGGCCGCGAGGTGGGCCAGGGCCTGCGCCTCACGCGGCGTCAGCTGCCGGAGCAGCCGGGCGGCGTCCGGCGGGGGAGGGGGCGGGGGCCCGCTGTCGGAGCCCGCGCCTCTGGTGCGGGTGGCCTTGGCGGCCTTCGTGGCCCGGCCGCGTCCGGCCCGGGCCTTTCCGGGGTGGCTCGGCGGCGAGGACTGGTCGGCGCCCTCGGCGGCGTCGGCGGGGCGCTCGGCGGTCGGCGGCGTGGTCATCAGACGCTCCGGGCCGGAGCGGCGGCGACGGCGCGGGGGCAGGGTCTGAAAATGCGCATAAGCCAATAATCTGGGACACGACGGCGGTTTGCCTCTTCACGGAGCATGGCGAGTCGCCTTGGCACCATGAGGCGCATGACGCAGCTGATGGGCCGTCCGATCCTGGAAGTGCCGGGCGAACTGGGCGCCGGACCCGTTCTGGCCGACCTGCTCGCCGGGGTGCGGACGGCGCTGCTCGGCCTGGCGGTGGTCGCGGTACCCGTCCTCGGACTCTGGGTGGTGACCCCGTACGCGGACGACGGCGCGGCCGGCGCCGCCCGGCTGGCGGGGGCGCTCTGGCTGCTCGGGCACGGTGCCCCGGTGCTGCGCGGGAGCCTGGACGCCCCGCTGACCGTCACCCCTTTGCTGCTCAGCCTGTTGGCGGTGGGCCAGCTCCACCGGGCGGGTGCCCGGGTGGCGGCCAGGCGCGGTGCGCGGGCCCGCTGGGGCGGCCCGGTGGCGGTCTGGGCCGGCTACTGCGCGGTGGCGCTCGCGGTGGTGCTGCAGTGCTCGGGGGCCGGGCTGTTCCGGGCGCGGGTGCTGCCGGACGTGCTGGTGGTGGCCCTGCTGGCCGCCGCCGCGACGGCCGCCGGCGCCCGGTCGGCCCACCGGACGTCGGCCCGGCAGGCCGCCCGCCAGGAGGCCCGCTCCGCCCTCCCCGACCGCTCCGCCGGGCCCTTCGCCGCCTGGTGGCTGCTCCTGGACCGCGTGCCGGGGTGGGCGCGCCCGGTCGGGGGCGCGCCGGTGGTCCGGGCGGCGGCGCTGGCCGCCGTGGCCGGGCTGGTGGCGGCGGGAGCCCTGCTGGTCGCGGTGTCGGCGGTACTGGCCGGGGTGGGCGGGGGAGGGCCTGCGACGGCGGCGCTCGGCCACGGCCCGGCCGCGGTGGCCGGACTGCTGCTGCTCAGCGTGCTGCTGCTGCCGAACGCGGTGCTCTGGGGTACCGCGTACGCGCTGGGGCCGGGGTTCGCGGCGGGAACGGGGACGGTGGTGGCGCCCTCCGGCGCGGCGCTGGGCCCGGTGCCCGAGTTCCCGCTGTTCGCGCTGCTTCCGGAGCCGGGTGCGGGCGGCTGGCGGCTGCTGGTCTGCCTGCTGCCCGTGCTGGCCGGGGCGGTACCGGCCCTGCTGCTCGGCCGGGCGGCCGCGGCCGGCCCCGACCAGGACGACCGGGAAGGCTACGAAGGCCGTGAAGACCGCCAAGGGCACGACGACCCCGACCGTGAGGAGCGCGAGGAGTACGAGCCCGGCGAGCAGGCCCCCTGGCACCCGGCGGCGACCGCCGTGGCGGCGCTGGCGGCGGCGCTGCTGACCGGCGCCGCGGTGGCGGCCCTGGGCTGGCTCTCCGGCGGCGCGCTGGCCGGCGGCCGGATGGCGGAGCTGGGCCCGGTCCCGTGGCGGACGGGCCTGGCGGCCGCGGGCTGGTTCGCGGTGGTGGCGGTGCCCGGCGCGCTGCTGGTCCGGGGCTGGACCTCGTCGGCCAGGCGCCTAGACGGGCTGGGCGGCGCGTTCGCCGTTCGCGCACGCCGGAGCGCTCTGTTGCTGCGCGCCCGGGCGTACGCGGTGGTACTGCGGCTGGGGCGGCCGACGGACGACCCGGACTGAGCCGTTCACGTCCGTCGGCGGCGGGTGGCTAGGTCCAGGGCCTAGGGCGTTTCTTTCGGATCATCGGATCGTTGGTCTGGTCGTGCCGTTGACTGACGCGCAGTGGGCGCGAATAGAGCCGTTGTTGCCGGACCG
>NZ_JBITZW010000031.1:0-38188 GCF_044547105.1 Kitasatospora sp. NPDC052868
TCGACGGTGATCCGGCCGCCCTCGACGGTACCGCCGGGCAGGACCAGGCGGGCGCCGGCCAGTGCAGTTCGGTCCGCGGTCACGCGGTCACCTCCATGGAGAGCAGATCCCAGGCGAGCAGGCCCGCGCCCAGGGACGCGGCGGTGTCTTTGAGCATGGCGGGGACGACTTCGGGGGGCATCTGGAAGGTCAGCCGCTCGGAGACCGCCGCCCGCAGGGGCGTGAAGAGGGTGTCGCCGGCCTCGGCCAGCCCGCCGCCGACGATCACCGTGGACGGGTCGAGCAGGCTCTGGGCCAGCACGATCCCGTCGGCGAGGGCGTCCACCGCGTGCTGCCAGACCGCGACCGCGCGGGGATCCCCGGCGTCCACCGCGACGGCGCAGGTTGCCGCGTCGGCGTCGGGGTCCCCGCTGGCCGCGGCCCAGGCCCGGGAGACGGCGGATGCGGAGGCCAGGGTCTCCAGACAGCCCCGGGCGCCGCAGCCGCACTGCGGTCCGCCGGGGCGGACCACCACGTGGCCGATCTCGCCGCCGTAGCCGTGGGCCCCGGCCTCGATCCGGCCACCGATGCCGATGGCGCCGGCGATGCCGGTGCCCAGCGCGATGAACAGGAAGCGCTCGACTCCCCGGCCCGCGCCGAGGCGGCCCTCGGCGAGACCGCCCGAGCGCACGTCGTGGCCGAGCGCGACCGGGATCGGGGCACCGCCCGGCCCGGCCAGGCGCTCGCCCAGCAGCCTGCGCAGCGGGAGGTCCCGCCAGCCGAGGTTGGCGGAGAAGACCGCGATGCCGTTCCTCTCGTCGATCGTCCCCGGGACGGCGACGCCCGCCGCCAGCGGGGCGGCGCCGAAACGGCTGAGGCCCTCGTCCGCCAGATCGGCGGCGAAGTCGAGGATGGCGGCGACGACGGCATCCGTGCCGTGCTCCCGCCCGGTCGGTCGGCGTGCTTCGAACAGCACGGAGCCGTCCTGGGCGAGCAGCGCGGCCTTCATGCCGGTGCCGCCTACATCGAGTGCGATGACGTGCTTCACGGAGGACAGTTTCCCTTGGTCGGGTCGGAGAGGTCTAGTCCAGTTGTCGGATTGGTCTGGTCCAAAGTAGGTGAGCTTTGTCGCAGAACCATGTGGTGTGCGGCACTTTGCGAGGCTGCGTGCGGCTCGCGGCCATTGCGCATCGTGCAATGACCCCCGCACTTCGATAACTACCCGGCGCGTACCGCCCACAGGTATGGACCACTGTGCAATGCGTTTGGGAGTGTTGCCGCCTCCCCCCTGCCGGATTCCCCCGCCGGCTGCGTTTCCCTCCTCTCCCCCCGAAGGCGGTACCCGCGTTGAACACGCGTGCCCAGGCCCCCACCCGGCTGCTCGGCACCGCGCTGGCCGGAGCGCTGCTGCTCACCGGCTGCGGCGGCCAGGACGACGGCACGGTCACCCTCAGGCTGGTGGCGGCCGACTACGGCGAGAGCCCGGAGACCAGCTCCAAGCTGTACTGGGACGACGTCGCCCGGCGCTTCGAGGCCGCCAACCCGAAGATCAAGGTCGACGTCGAGGTGGCGAGCTGGACCGACATCGGCAAGCGGGTCGACGACCTGGTCGGCAGCGGGAAGTCGCCCGACCTGCTGCAGACCGGCGGGTTCGCCGACCAGGCCGCCGCGGAGCGCCTCTACCCCGCCGCGGACGTGCTCTCGCTGGAGACCCAGGCCAACATCATGGAGTCGTTCTCGCACGCCGGACAGGTGCTCGGCACGCAGTTCGGCATCCCGTTCGTCTCCTCCTCGCGGGTGCTCTTCTACAACAAGGCGATCTTCCAGAAGGCCGGCATCACCCAGCCGCCGACCACCTGGAACGAGCTCAGGCAGGCCGCCGAGAAGATCAAGGCGAAGGTCCCCGGGGTCACCCCGTACGGCCTGCCGCTGGGCCCGGAGGAGGCGCCGGCCGAGTCGATGCTGTGGACCCTGAGCGGGGGCGGCAGCCTCTCCGACGACGTCGGCAACTACACCATCGACAGCCCGCAGAACCAGGCCACCTTCGGGTGGCTGCGCACCAACCTGGTCGACACCAGGCTGACCTATCCCGACCCGGGCAAGATGAACCGCACTCCGGTGTTCACCGACTTCGCGGCGGGCAAGGTGGCGATGCTCAACGGGCACCCGACGCTGCTGCGGATGGCCTCCGCGGGGAAGATCGACTACGGGACGGCGCCGATCCCGCGCAAGGACGGGCTGGCCAAGGCCGGGAGCCTCGGGGTGGCCGACTGGATGATGGCGTTCAAGGCCAACGGGCACAAGAACGAGATCAAGAAGTTCCTGTCCTTCGTCTACACCAAGGACAACCAGCTGAAGTTCGACGAGGCCTACAACCTGCTGCCGGTCACCCAGGACGCCTTCACCGCGATGAGCTCGGACGGCCGGCACGAGGATCTGAAGCAGTTCGCCGCGGGGCTCACCAACGCGAGCTTCTACCCGTTCGGGGACCCGGCGTGGGCGGACGTCAGCAACCGGATCAAGGCGGGGATCGGCGGGGCCGTCACGGGCGACGCCAAGCAGGTGCTGGAGGGGCTGCAGGAGGCCGCGGTGAAGGAGACGGCCCGGGTCCGCAAGTGAACCCGGGGCCGTGGGGGAGGGCGGTGTCGGCTGTGCCGACGGTCTCGGGGGGTCTCAGGCGAGCGTGATTGCGTAGGCCTTGCGGAGGGTCTCGTGGACGGTCCAGGTGGTGTGGTCGCCGGCCCGCAGGACGGCGCAGTCACCGGGGCCGACCTCCAGGGTCGGGCCGCCGTCGACCTCGATGGTGGCCCGGCCGCTGAGCACCACGAACAGCTCGTCGGCCTCGACGTCGGTGACCACGCCCGGGGTGATCTGCCAGATGCCGCGCAGCTGGCGGCCGTCGGGGGACTCCCAGAGCACCCGGCCGGAGACCTCGGGGGTGCCGGAGACGATCTGGGCCGGGTCGAGCGGGTCGGGTTCGAGGTCGGCGGTGGGGATGTGCACGGCGAAGCTGTCGGTCATACCGTCGACGCTAGCCCGGCGGCCGGTGGTGCGGAGGGCGCAGAGTGTGTCCGAGCCGGGGGTGAGAATGACACTCCGTAGTGGACGGAGGCGGGTCGGGCATGGGTGAGCTGAGCGAGCGGGATCTGGCGGTGCTGGAGCTGGAGGGGCGCCAGTGGCGTACCGCGGGGGCGAAGGAGCGGGCGATCCGGGAGGAGCTGGGGCTCTCCGGTACGCGGTACTACCAGCTGCTGAACGCGCTGCTGGACCGGCCGGAGGCGCTGGCGCACGCACCGGTGCTGGTGAACCGGCTGCGGCGGGTGCGGGAGGCCCGGCGGGCGGCCCGCTAGGCCTGGCGGACGTGGCGGACGTGGCGGTCAGGCGGAATCGGCGGCTAGCCGCCGGGGGACGTGGGTAGGGTCCGGGCATGGGCCTTGAGGACGTGTCGCTGCCGAGGACGGATGCCGGGCGTGCGGGGCTGCAGGCGGTACTCGCCTCGCCCCGGGACGCGGTGATCGCGCTGGACTTCGACGGGACGCTGGCCCCGATCGTGGCCGACCCGAGCCGGGCGCGGGCGCATCCGGGGGTGGCGCCGGCGCTGCGCGGCCTCGCCCCGCACATCGGGTCGATCGTCGTGGTGACCGGGCGGCCGGCGGCGCTGGCCGTGGAGTACGGCGACCTCGGCGCGGTCGGGGGCGTGGTGGTGCTCGGGCACTACGGCGCCGAGCGCTGGGAGGCCGGGGAGGTCACGGCCCCGCCGGTGCACCCGGGGGTGGCGGCGGTCCGGGAGGTCCTGCCGGCCGTACTGACCGGGGTCGGGGCGCCGGACGGGACGTGGGTGGAGGACAAGGGGCGCTCGCTCGCAGTGCACACCCGGCGGACGGAGGCACCGCAGGAGGCGTTCGAGCTGCTGCGTGCGCCGGTCGAGGCGCTGGCCGCCGAGCACGGGCTGGTGGTGGAGCCGGGCCGGCTGGTGCTGGAGCTGCGGCCGCCGGGGGTGGACAAGGGCGCCGCACTGACCGGCTTCCTGCGGGAGCGGGAGGCCCGGGCGGTGCTGTACGCCGGGGACGACCTGGGGGACGTGCCCGCCTTCGCGGCGGTGGAGAAGCTGCGCGGGGAGGGCCTGGCCGGGCTGCTGGTGTGCAGCGGGACGGTGGACGGCGACGCGCCCGTGCGGGAACTCGCCGACCGGGCGGACCTGGTGGTCGCGGGCCCGGCCGGCGTGGTGGGGCTGCTGACGGCCCTGGGGGAGGAGCTCAGCCGGGGGCGTTGAGGCCGAGGGCGTTGAGCTGGTCCAGGAACCACTGCTGGGGCGGCAGCGCGGTCGCTGCGGCGGCCAGCCGCTTGGTCCGCTCGGCGCGTTCGTCGGCGGGCATGGCGAGCGCGGTGTGCAGGGCCTCGGCGGTGGCGATGACGTCGTACGGGTTGACGCTGATCGCGTCGTCGGCGAGCTCCGCGTGGGCGCCGGCCTCGCGTGACAGGACCAGGGCGCAGCCCTGGTCGGAAACCACCGGGACCTCCTTGGCGACCAGGTTCATGCCGTCCCGGATCGGGTTGACCAGGGCCACGTCGGCCATCCGGTAGGCGGCCAGCGACCGCGGGAAGTCGTCGTCGAGGTGCACGATCAGCGGCTGCCAGGTGGGCGTGGCGAACTCCGCGTTGATCTCCTCGGCGAGGCGCCGGACCTCGGCGGTGTACGCCCGGTACTCGGCGAGGTCGGTGCGGGAGGGGTAGGCGAAGGCGATGTGGACGACCTCGTCCCGCCAGTCGGGCCGGGTGCGCAGCAGGTGCCGGTAGGCCTGGAACCCGCGGACGATGTTCTTGCTCAGCTCGGTGCGGTCGACCCGGACGATCGTGCGGCGCCCGCCCACGGCCTCGCGCAGGGTGGCCAGGCGCTCGTCGACGTCCGGGCGGTGGGACCGCTCGCGCAGGAAGTCGGCGTCGGCGCCGAGGGCGTGCACGCCGAGGCGGGTGGTGCGGCCGGTGGCGGCGCCCCCGGTCGGCGGGAGGGTGACGGTGAGGGCTTCGCGGTCGACGGTGGCGCCGAGTTGGTCCGCGCAGCACTCGGCGAAGGCCAGCGCCCAGCGGCGGGTCAGGAAGCCGGCCCGGTCGGAGCCGAGGATGCCGGTCAGGACGGCCTCGGCGACGTCGTCGGGCAGCAGCCGGAAGTACTCGGGCGGGGCCCACGGGGTGTGCGAGAAGTGGCCGATCCGCAGGTCGGGGCGGAGTGCGCGGAGCAGTCCGGGCACGAGCGAGAGGTGGTAGTCCTGGACGAGGACGGCCGCGCCCGGGGCGGCCTCGGCGGCCAGCGCCTCGGCGAAGGCGGTGTTGTACGCCTGGTAGGCCTGCCACTCGGTGCGGAAGCCGGCGTCGAAGGCGGGGGCGGTCGGGGTGGCGTAGAGCAGGTGGTGGACGAACCAGAGGGTGGAGTTGGCGACGCCGTTGTAGGCGCGGGCGAAGGTCTCCGGGTCGATGTCCAGCATCCGGACGGCCTGGCCGCCGACGTCGTGGCCGGCCAGGTCGAGGCGTCCGTCGGGGGCCTGCCGGGCCGCCTGGCGGTCCGCCTCGCCCAGTGCGGCGCAGACCCAGACGGCGTTGGGGTCGTCGATGGCGGAGAGCCCGGAGACCAGGCCGCCGCCGCCCCGCCGGAGGGTCAGGGTGCCGTCCTCCGCGGCGCTGAACGACACCGGCCCCCGGTTGGATGCCACCAGGACGGGGGCGGTGCCGGTCGGACTCGAACGTTCGGTCGTGAGATCGCCCATGGTTGGTACGTTGCCGTGGCTCCGGGCCCGCAAACCCCTCAGCGGGGGAGGTGGCGGTTCACGTACTCGGGGACGGTGTGCATCGGGGGGCGCTCGACGGCGGTGACCGGGTGCGTGTGTGCGGTGAACGCGCGGGTGTCCGGGTCACGGGTGAACTGGGTCAGCCACGGGTGCAGCAGGTCGGCGGAGGCCTTGAGCCGGTGGGCCCGGTCGAGCCGTTCGAGGGCGGTGCGGTAGATGGTGGCGGCCATCCGGCCGAGCGCCTGGCCGTCCTGGTGGCGGTGGTGGCGCACGCCGACGTCCACCTGGGCGAGGGCGTCGAGGCCGGCCGTCTCCAGGGCGTCGACCAGCAGGCCCAGCTCGACGCCGTAGCCGGTGGGGAAGGGCAGCCGTTCGAGCAGCGAACGGCGGGCCGCGTACTCGCCGCCGAGCGGCTGGACGAAACCGGCGAGTTCCGGCCAGTGCAGGTTGAGCAGCGGGCGGGCGACGAGCTCGGTGACCCGGCCGCCGCCGGCCGGCACGATCGCGCCGTCGGTCTCCAGCGGGCGGTCGTACATGGCCTTGACCAGCTGGATCCCGGGTTCGGTGAGCAGCGGGCCGACGATGCCGGAGACGAAGGCGGGGTCGAACTCGCGCAGGTCGGCGTCGACGAAGCAGACGATCTCGCCGCTGGTGGCCAGCAGCGAGCGCCAGAGCACCTCGCCCTTGCCGGGGGCGGCGGGCAGCCGGGGCAGGATGTCGTCGCGGTGGACCACCCGGGCGCCGGCCGCGGCGGCCGCCGCGGCGGTGCCGTCCACCGAGCCGGAGTCGACGACGACGAGTTCGTCGACCAGTGGCAGGCGCTCCATCAGCTCGCGGCGGATGGTCCGGACGATGTCGCCGACGGTGGCCGCCTCGTCCAGGGCCGGCAGCACCACGCTGACGGTGCCGGCCCGGCCCGCCACCCGCTTGGCCTCGAGCAGGGTGCGCACCGGGCGGTCGGCCGCGCTCCAGGAGCGGCGGCGCAGCCAGGACGCGGCCTCCGGTAGCAGCGCGGGGATCGGTTCGGCGGGCACGGGCGCACTCCTCGGCTGGGCGGGTGGGACAGGTCATCTCGCGTGGCGGACGGTCCCGTTCAGGCTTGACGCCTTCGGATACAGTCTTCGTACAGCGGTCGGACCTTCGCACGCCGGGGTCACCGCTGGCACGACCAACAACTTCATAGAGCTCATCCAGAGGGACTGAGGGAACGGCCCGTTGACGTCCCGGCAACCTTCTCGCGCGGCTGTTCGACAGGCCCCGGCGGGACAGGTGCCAATTCCGGCCTGTGGCGCGCCCGCGTCACGGGGAAGATGAGGAGAGAGGCCTCCGCCATCATGGCTATCGACACCGTTGCACCCGCACCCGCATCCGTTGACCTCGGCCCCGCCGCCGCCCTGTCCTGTCGGGAGTGCGGCACCCGGTTCCCGCTCGGTCCGAGCTTCGCCTGTGTCGAGTGTTTCGGGCCGCTGGAGATCGCCTACGACTTCGGCAGCGAGGGCGCCGAGGAGCTGCGCAAGCGGATCGAGGCCGGACCGGCGTCGATCTGGCGCTACGCCCCGCTGCTGCCGGTGCCGGCCGACGTCGCCGGCAAGCCGAACCTGAACCCGGGGTGGACCCCGCTGGTGAAGGCGGACAACCTGGGCCGCGAGCTCGGATTCACCGCCCAGCTGCACATCAAGGACGACTCGGGCAACCCGACGCACTCGTTCAAGGACCGCGTGGTGGCCTGCGCCATCGAGGCCGCGCGGGCCTTCGGCTTCACCACCCTGTCCTGCTCGTCGACCGGCAACCTGGCCGGTGCGGTGGGCGCGGCGGCGGCCCGGGCCGGTTTCAAGTCCTGCGTGTTCATCCCGCACGACCTGGAGCAGGGCAAGGTCGTGATGGCCGGTGTCTACGGCGGCGAGCTGGTCGGCATCGAGGGCAACTACGACGACGTGAACCGCTTCTGCTCGGAGCTGATCGGCGACCCGGCCGGTGAGGGCTGGGGCTTCGTCAACGTCAACCTGCGCCCGTACTACGGCGAGGGCTCCAAGACGCTGGCGTACGAGATCTGCGAGCAGCTCGGCTGGCGGCTGCCGGAGCAGATCGTCATCCCGATCGCCTCGGGCTCGCAGCTGACGAAGATCGACAAGGGCCTGCAGGAGCTGATCAGGCTGGGCCTGGTCGAGGACCGGCCGTACCGGATCTTCGGCGCCCAGGCGGAGGGCTGCTCGCCGGTGTCGGCGGCCTTCAAGGCCGGCCACGACGTGATCCGCCCGGTCAAGCCGGACACCATCGCCAAGTCGCTGGCGATCGGCAACCCGGCCGACGGCCCGTACGTGCTGGACATCGCCCGCCGCACCGGCGGCGCCGTCGAGGACGTCACCGACGCCGAGGTGGTGGCCGCGATCAAGCTGCTGGCCCGCACCGAGGGCGTCTTCGCCGAGACCGCGGGCGGGGTGACCGTCGGCGTGCTGAAGAAGCTGGTCGAGACCGGACAGCTGGACCCGGCCAAGGAGACCGTCGCGATCAACACCGGCGACGGCCTGAAGACCCTGGACGCCGTCTCCGACGCCGGCATGACCGCCGTGATCCGCCCGACGCTGGCGTCGTTCCGCGACGCCGGCCTCGCGTCCGCCTGACCCACCCGCAGCAAGGAGAAGCCCCCATGAGCGCCACCGTCCGCATCCCGACCATCCTGCGCACCTACACCGGCGGCGTCGCCGAGGTGACCGCCGAGGGCACCACCCTGGGTGAGGTCATCGCCGACCTGGAGAACAACCACGCGGGCATCTCCGCCCGCATCCTGGACGACGCCGGAAAGCTGCGCCGTTTCGTCAACGTCTACGTCAACGACGACGACGTGCGCTTCGCGGAGGGCCTGGCCACCGAGATCAAGGACGGCGCCGGCATCTCGATCATCCCCGCGGTGGCCGGCGGCTGCTGAGCCGCCCCTTCCCCGGTCGGCGCCCGGTTCTCCGGCCGCCCGCTTCTTCGA
The DNA here is from genome assembly GCF_044547105.1 of Kitasatospora sp. NPDC052868. Classification (NCBI taxonomy): domain Bacteria; kingdom Bacillati; phylum Actinomycetota; class Actinomycetes; order Kitasatosporales; family Streptomycetaceae; genus Kitasatospora; species Kitasatospora sp. NPDC052868. The sequence goes on from NZ_JBITZW010000031.1 coordinate 8,740, forward strand.
CCAGCCGTTCGCGCGTACGGAATTCCGCTTCCCGTACGCGCGGGCGGCTGGTCGCATTCCGGCCGGAATATTTCCCGGTCAAGTCGGAGTAGAGTGTGGCTCAGCCGGGAACAGGGCTCCCCCTCCCCCTTTCACCGGCGGTCGAATCCGTCCGCGCCCGTACCGCCGGTATCCGTCCGGCCGCTGAGACCGGCGCCGGGGCCGTGACGTTGAAACATGTCAGGCCGATGTCAGAATTCTTCAGGGGATTTGGGCAATTCGTCCGCTATGTCCGGCGTGGAATGCGGGAATTTCTCCCGCTTTCACCCGGCCTGTCCCCTGACACCCCTAGCGAATTCCCAGCGGCGGGCTCTGTTGCAGAGGGCGTCGATCCGGATACATTCAGCCGCGGTCGACGCAATCGCCCGTTCATCGGATGCCTCCGATGGGCTCGGCGGGGGATTGCGGCGTGCACGGCTGCGCCCAGGGGGGGTTCCCCGGGCCGGCCTCAACCAGACCCGGGCCCGCAGACCTGCGGGCGCGTGAAGGGCCAGCACAGCACTAGGGGAGTTCGGAATGGCTCAGGGCACCGTCAAGTGGTTCAACGCGGAGAAGGGCTACGGCTTCATCGCGGTCGACGGTGGTGCGGACGTCTTCGTCCACTACAGCGCGATCCAGATGGACGGCTACCGCACCCTTGAGGAGGGCCAGCGGGTCGAGTTCGAGATCTCTCAGGGGCAGAAGGGCCCGCAGGCGGACATGGTCCGCGCGGCGGTCTGACCTTTCCGGTCCCAGGAGTTCGGCTCGGCCCATCGGCTGGTGCACCTCTTGCTTCGCTGCGGGCCCGTACGACACGTCGTACGGGCCCGCAGCCATGTCCGGATCCGGCGCTCCGGGGCGGCCGGTGCGGCTCGCGGGTTGGCGATTGGGCTTGCACTCGCCTACCCGGAGTGCTAATCATTGGCGTTAGCACTCACAGCGTGAGAGTGACAGCGGACCGGGTCGGTGAGGCCCCCGGGAGCGGTAGGGGAAAGGACCCCCGCACACCAGGGCCGTCCGTCGCGGGCACCCCTTGGTCCGAGCAGTCGACCGTGTCCCGGAGGACCACTTCTGATGGCCAAGATCATCGCCTTTGATGAGGAAGCTCGCCGCGGCCTTGAGCGTGGCATGAACCAGCTCGCCGACGCAGTGAAGGTCACGCTCGGCCCCAAGGGTCGCAACGTCGTGCTGGAGAAGAAGTGGGGCGCCCCCACGATCACCAACGACGGTGTCTCCATCGCCAAGGAGATCGAGCTCGAGGACCCGTACGAGAAGATCGGTGCCGAGCTCGTCAAGGAGGTCGCCAAGAAGACCGACGACGTCGCGGGTGACGGCACCACCACCGCCACCGTGCTGGCCCAGGCGCTCGTTCGCGAGGGTCTGCGCAACGTCGCCGCCGGCGCCAACCCGATGGCCCTGAAGCGCGGTATCGAGAAGGCCGTCGCCGCCGTCTCGGACCAGCTGCTGGCCCAGGCCAAGGACGTGGAGACCAAGGAGCAGATCGCCTCCACCGCCTCCATCTCGGCCGCCGACACCCAGATCGGCGAGCTCATCGCCGAGGCGATGGACAAGGTCGGCAAGGAAGGCGTCATCACCGTCGAGGAGAGCAACACCTTCGGTCTGGAGCTTGAGCTCACCGAGGGCATGCGCTTCGACAAGGGCTACATCTCCGCCTACTTCGCCACCGACCTGGAGCGGATGGAGGCGACGTTCGAGGACCCGTACATCCTCATCGCCAACTCCAAGATCGGCTCGGTCAAGGACCTGCTCCCGCTGCTGGAGAAGGTCATGCAGAGCGGCAAGCCGCTCGTCATCATCGCCGAGGACGTCGAGGGCGAGGCCCTGTCGACCCTGGTCGTGAACAAGATCCGCGGCACCTTCAAGTCCGTCGCCGTCAAGGCCCCGGGCTTCGGCGACCGCCGCAAGGCCATGCTCGGCGACATCGCCATCCTCACCGGTGGCACCGTGATCTCCGAGGAGGTCGGCCTCAAGCTGGAGAACGCCGGCGTCGACCTGCTGGGCACCGCCCGCAAGGTGGTCATCACCAAGGACGAGACCACCATCGTCGACGGTGGCGGCGACAGCGACCAGGTCGCCGGCCGCGTGAACCAGATCCGTGCCGAGATCGAGAACAGCGACTCGGACTACGACCGCGAGAAGCTCCAGGAGCGCCTCGCCAAGCTGGCCGGCGGCGTGGCCGTCATCAAGGCCGGCGCGGCCACCGAGGTGGAGCTCAAGGAGCGCAAGCACCGCATCGAGGACGCCGTCCGCAACGCGAAGGCCGCCGTCGAGGAGGGCATCGTCGCCGGTGGTGGCGTCGCGCTGCTGCAGGCGTCCGTCGCCTTCGACAAGCTGGAGCTGGAGGGCGACGAGGCCACCGGTGCCAACATCGTCAAGGTCGCGCTGGAGGCCCCGATCAAGCAGATCGCGACCAACGCCGGCCTGGAGGGTGGCGTCGTGGTGGAGAAGGTGCGCAACCTCCCCGCCGGTCACGGCCTGAACGCCGCCACCAACGAGTACGTCGACCTGGTCGCCGCGGGCATCATCGACCCGGCCAAGGTCACGCGCTCCGCGCTGCAGAACGCCGCCTCCATCGCGGCGCTCTTCCTCACCACCGAGGCCGTCATCGCCGACAAGCCGGAGAAGGCCGCTGCGGCCGCCGGCGGCGGCATGCCGGGCGGTGACATGGACTTCTGATCCCCTCGCGGATCGGCTGGTCTTCGCAGCACGGGCGGTTCCCTTCGGGGGGCCGCCCGTGCGGCGTTTCGCGGGACCGTCGGGAGTCCGGCGCCCGGGCGGGGTTCGGGCCGGGCTTTGGGACAATGGACGGATGGCTGCCACCGCTGACGACATCGAGACCGCCCTGCACAACGCGCGGGCGCTGATCCTCGCCGACCTGACCGCCCGGGACGTGGCGGACGCCGCCGTGGTGTCGCTGGTGGAGAACGCCGTGACGCACCGGCGCTGGTGGCTGGAGCAGTGGCCGGACGGCACCGAGTACGTCCTCGGGCTGGTCGCCCAGGACGTCCAGGACGCGCTGCTGGAGGCGTACGGCCGCTGGCCGCTGTGCGCCGGGTGCGCCGCCGACGGGGACCCGCACGCGCTGAGCGTCGAGCCCGAGCTGGGGCCGGAGCCGCACTGGGTGTGCGGCAAGGAGGGCGCGGTGGTGGCGCCCGTCGGCGGACTCTCCTGATCCCGTGATCCCGCCGGCGTGATCCGAAGGGCAGGCCCTGACGCCGCGGGCGGCTAGGCTTCGAGCCGGCCGAGCTCGGCCGCCAGGTTGGCTCGGGCGGGGGCGTCGAAGCGGTCGCGGGCGGCGGGGGTGCGGTACAGCGCGGGGAGCGCGAGCAGCTGGCGCAGGATCGCGGCGCGCCCGGCCCGGAAGTCGGGCTCGGGGACGAACGCGTACTCCTCGCGGACGGCGGCCGCATAGGCCGCGTACTCCTGCGGGAGGCCGCCGAGGACCGCCAGATCCGCGTCGCAGAGCACCTCGCCGTCCCGGTCGCCCGGCTCGGGGTGGTGGGTGACGGTGAGCCGGACCAGCCGCTCGACCCCGGCCACCCGGGCGGCGGGCAGGCCGGCCTCGGTGAGCGCCCGGACCGCCAGGGCGGCGCTGCGTTCCTCGTTCTCCGAGCGGTCGGGCCGGTAGACCGCGTCGTGGAACCAGGCGGCCAGCCGGACGGTGTCCGGGTCGTCGGCGTGTTCGGCCAGCGCGTCCACGTGGGCGAGCACCGCCCGCAGGTGCCCGAGGGTGTGGTAGCGGCGCTGCGGCTCGGCCCAGCGGCGCAGCAGTTCGCGCCCGGCCGGCTCGGGGTCGCCGCCCGCGCCGCAGCGCAGCAGCAGGGCCGTCCAGGCGGCGAGCAGGTCGGCGGTGGCGTCGGCAGACGTCTCGGCGGGTGCGTCGGGCGTGTTCGGCATGGCCACATTCTGGCGGTTTCCGGGGGCGATCGGGGGGTTCCGCTGGACCTATAGGTAGGTTGACGATATATGTAGTCGTATGACAGAACGCTCCATGCAGGAGCCCACGCTGCTTCTGCTCACCGCACTGGCGGACGCACCCAGACACGGCTATGCGCTGATCCAGGAGGTCGCCGCGATCTCCGACGGCCGGGTCACCATGCGGACCGGCACGCTCTACGGCGCGCTCGACCGGCTGCTCCAGCAGGGCCTGATCGAGGTCGCGGCCGAAGAGGTGGTGGACGGCCGGGCCCGGCGCTCCTACGCCCTGACGGTCGCCGGCCGGGCCGCGCTGGCCACCGAGGCCGAGCGCCTGCGGGCGGTCGCCACCGAGGCGGAGCGCCGCCTCGCCGTTATCCGCCCGAGGGTCAGGGGGGCCTTGGCATGACGACACCCACCATCTCCACACCCACCGTCTCGATACCCGCGGCCGTCCTGCGGGCCGTGCTCCAGGTCTACCCGGCCCGCTACCGCCGCGAGCGCGGCGACGAGCTGGCCGCCGTCTTCTTCGACACCACGGCCGAGGCCGGCCGGCCGGCGATCCTCCGGGAGATGCTCGACCTCGCCGCGTACGGCCTGCGGGTGCGTACCGGGGTGACCGCCTTCTCCACCCGCGGGCGGGTGCTGGCGCTGGCCGCACCGCTGATCGCCGGTGCGCTGGCCGGGCTCGGGCTGTTCCCCTGGGTCACCGACTCGGAGGGCATCGCCCGGCGGCTGGAGGGCTCCTCGTCCAGCCTGCTGCACCTGACGATCTTCGCCCAGCCGGTGGCGACCATGCTGCTGGCCGTCGCCGCGCTGCTGGGGCGGTGGACCGCCGCACGGGTCCTCTCGGTCGCGGTGATGGCGGTCGGGCTGCTCGGGATGGCCGACGCCTTCCGGCCGGAGCAGTTCAGCTGGTGGTGGGTGTCCTACACGGGCGCCTCGCAGCTGCCGCTGCTGCTGTCCGGTCTGCTGGTGATCGCCGCGCCGCGCGAGCTGCTGAGCGAGCCGGGGCTGCGCACCCGCGTCCTGGTGCTGGCGTCGGCGGTCGGCGGCGGGCTGGTGGTGGCCGCCCAGGGCGGCTACGACACGCACTTCCTGATGAACGGGCCGTGGTCGTCCGTGCTGCTGCTCCTGCCGGCGGTGCTGCTGCTCGCCGTGGTGCGCGGCTGGCTGGTGCCGGCCGCGATCGGCCTGGCGGTGCTGCCGCTGACCCTCGGTTTCAGCCTGTTCAGCCTCTGGGAGGAGGTCGGTGGTATGTGGTACCTGTTGCCGTTGCTCGGCGCGGTGGCGGTGGCGATGATGGCGGTGGCCCTGGTCGCGGGCCGGGGTGTGCGCGGTACCCGCTCGGTGGCCTGACCGGCCGGGTGCGGGGGCTCGCCGGGGACTGTCGGATGTGGCAGGCTATCTGATATGTCTAGACCAATTTTCGAAGTCATCGCGCTGACGCCCCAGGACGCCCAGGCCGCCGAGTCGGGCGGCGCCGACCGGCTCGAACTGGTTACCGACATGGCCGCCGACGGGCTCACCCCGTCGGTCGAGGACTTCGCCAAGATCCGCGCCGCCGTGGAGATCCCGCTGCGGGTCATGCTGCGCGTCCGGGACGGCTTCGCGCCGGGCGACCTGGACGAGCTGCGGGCCCGCGCCGCCGCGCTGCGGGCGGAGGGCGCCGACGAGTTCGTCTTCGGCTTCCTGGACGCCGAGGGCGCGGTCGACCTGGCCGCCACCGAGGCCGTCGCCGAGGCGGTGGCGGGGTGCCGTTGGACCTTCCACCGGGCGGTCGACCACAGTGCGGACCGCGCCGCCGTGCGCACCGCCGTGGGGACGCTGCCCGGGCTGGACACCTTCCTCACCTCGGGCGCGGCCGGCGGCGTGGACGCGGGCCGCGAGGTGCTGCTGGCCGAGCTGGCCCGGGCCGGCGAGCCCGGGTACGGGCAGCGGATCCTGATCGGCGGCGGCCTACGGGCCGAGCACCTGCCGGCTCTGCGGGCGGCCGGGTTCGACGCCTTCCACGTCGGCGGCGCGGTGCGCGTCGACGGGTGGCAGTCCCCGGTGGACGCCTCCAAGGTCGCCGAGTGGCGGTCGCTGATCGATGGCTGAGCGTGAAAGCGCCGACGGCTGAGCGATCGGCGGCCGCCGGCTCGGTGGGAAGGGGACCGGTGGTATCCGCCGGTCCCCTTCGCATGTCACCGGCCCGCCGGCCCGTCGACCCGTCGACCCGTCGGGGCGGGGTCAGGCCAGCTGCGCCGGCAGCGGCTCGGCGTGCAGCACCTGCAGCCCCGAGACGGCCCGGGTGAGCGCCACGTACAGGCGGCGCAGACCGGTCCGCTCGTCCGGCTCCCCGGCGACCACGGCGGCCGGCTCGTCGAGTACCACGTAGTCGTACTCCAGACCCTTGGCCAGCGAGGCCGGGACGAGGGTCAGCCGGGCCTCGGCGCTGGTCTCGTCACCGGGGGAGAGGTACGGCAGACCGGCCTGCGCCAGCGCCTCGGCGAACAGCGGGATGCGGGCGTCGGCGGCGATCAGACCGGTCGAGCCCTCGTTCTCCAGGGCCCGCAGACAGGCCTCGACCACCGCCTTCACCACCCTGTCGTCCGCGCCGGTCCCGCCGTCCCCGTCCGTCTCGATGCGGTCGATGCGCTCGATGCGCTCGATGCGCTCGATCGTCAGTGAGCCGGGCGCCTCGCGGACCGAGCTCGCCGGGGCCAGCCCGGGCGCGATCGAGGGCAGCAGCCGGGAGGCGTACGCGATGACCTCCTCCGGCACCCGGAAGCCCTTCGTCAGCTCCTCGATGTGGGCGGCGGGCTTGCCCAGGTGGTGCAGGGCCTCCGGCCAGCTGGCGGTGGCCCACGGGGTGGTGCCCTGGGCGAGGTCGCCGAGGACGGTCGCCGAGCCGGTGGTGCAGCGGCGGCCGACCGCGCGGTACTGCATCGGCGAGAGGTCCTGGGCCTCGTCCAGCACCACGTGGCCGAGCGAGGCCGTGCGCTGCACCAGGTCGGTGGCCTCGTCCACCAGCACGGCGTCGGCCTGCGTCCAGCGGGCCGTCCGCACCGAACGGCCGGGCTTGGGCCAGAGCACCGCCTGCTGCTCCTCGGGCGTGAGGACGCCGTCCGCGCACCGCGCCAGGAACTCCGGGTCGGAGAGCAGCCGGAGCACCAGCTTGGCCGGCTCCACCAGCGGCCAGCAGGCCTTGACCGTCGCCTTGACCGCGGCGTTGCGGGCCACCGCGTCCTGCACCCGGTCGTCCGGGGCCTCGCCGCCCTGCTCCATCTTCAGCAGCACGGCGTGCGCGATCCGCTGCGGCAGGGCGTCCCTGGCCGCGCCGTAGCGGATGTCGCGGCCCTTCAGCTCCTCGACGATCGAGTCGAGCTCGTACACCGGTACGCGCCAGCGCCGGGAGCCGCGGACCACCACACAAGGCTCGGCGGGCGCGGTGATGCCCGAGCGCACCGCCCGGCGCAGCACCTCGGCCATCCGGGCGTCGCCCTTCAGCCGGGCCGCCTCGGCGGTGTCCTCGCCGCGCACCTCCACGTGCGCCACCAGCTGCTGCACGGTGGCCTGCGCGACCTCCACCTCGCCGAGGGCGGGCAGCACCTGCTCGATGTAGGAGAGGAAGGCGTTGTTCGGGCCGATCACCAGGGTGCCGGTGCGGGCCAGCCGCTCGCGGTGCGCGTACAGCAGGTACGCCACGCGGTGCAGGCCGACGGCGGTCTTCCCGGTGCCGGGGGCGCCCTGGACGCAGACCGTGCCGGTGATGTCGGCGCGGACGATCTCGTCCTGCTCGGGCTGGATGGTGGCGACGATGTCGCGCATCGGGCCGACGCGGGGCTTCTCGATCTCGGCGGCGAGCAGGGCGGAGGAGGTCTCGGCCTCGGCCGGGTCGGTGAGGTGCTCGTCCTCGTAGGCGGTCAGCTCGCCGCCGGTGTAGCCGAAGCGGCGGCGGCGCTCGACGTCCAGCGGTTCGGTGCGGGTGGCGCGGTAGAACGGCTGGGAGACCGGCGCGCGCCAGTCGATCACCATCGGGTCGCCGTCGGCGTCGTGGACGTGCCGCCGGCCGATGTAGAAGTTCTCCCCGCCGGAGCCCTCGGACAGCTCCTGGCTGATCGCGTGCAGGTAGTCGAGCCGCCCGAAGAACAGCGGGGTGTGCGAGAGGTCGGCGAGGGCCGCGATCCGGGCCTCGATCTGCTTCTGGAGGATCACCGCGGTGACCCAGGTGCCGGTCACATCGCGGATGTCGAGCGACTGGACGTCCTCGCGCATCGCACGCAGCGCGGCCCGGGAGGCGGCCAGGTGGTCGCGTTCGCGCTGGAGGGGGTCGGTGGTGGGGGTGGCGGGCACAGCGAACCTTCCCGGCTGCCCCGGTAGGGGTGCAGCGGATCGTTGGAGCTCACGGTGAGAACAGCCGACCGGTTGCCGAGCGGTCGGCGCCTCCCCCGGCTGCCTGCGGGAATCAGCAGGTACCACGGGTCGGGAGGGGGCAGGCGAACGATCCTAGACCTTCCGGGCCCCGGGGTTCCAGCGCCTTTGCGGCCGCGGGCTCCGGCGCCGTCCGGGTCTCGGGGTTCCGGCCCCGCTGCCCGGAGGGGGACCCGGGGCGGTCCTACACCTGGAGGACGACGAACGTCCTGCCGAATACGGCCTTTGGGGTGATGTGTCCGACGCCTGCGGAACCTACCGTTGAAGACATGAGCACCGTACACATCACGGCGCCGCGAGTGCCGTCCCAGAAGTCCGCCCCCGCCCGCCCCGCCGGGGCCACCGCCGCGGCCGGCCCCGGCCGCCGCCGCAACCCGCTGACCAAGGCCGTCCGCAACGTGGGCATCGCCCTCGACACCGCCGCGCGCGTGGTCTTCCTCGGGCGCGACGGCGTCAAGTACTGAGGCAGGTGCCCGGGAGCCCGCACCGGGCTCCGGACCACCTGGCCTGAGCGTCGGAGCCCGACGAGTGTCACGGCACGTCGAGTGTCAGAGCCCGACGAGCGTCACAGCACGTCGTCCGCGTCGATGATGCGGTAGGCGTAGCCCTGCTCGGCGAGGAAGCGCTGCCGGTGGGCGGCGAAGTCCTGGTCGACGGTGTCGCGGGCCACCACCGAGTAGAAGTGCGCCGAGTGCCCGTCCGCCTTGGGGCGCAGCACGCGGCCCAGGCGCTGGGCCTCCTCCTGGCGGGAGCCGAAGGTGCCGGAGACCTGGATGGCGACGGTCGCCTCGGGCAGGTCGATGGAGAAGTTGGCGACCTTGGAGACCACCAGGACGCTGATCTCCTTGGTGCGGAAGGCCTCGAAGAGCTTCTCGCGCTGGGCGTTGCTGGTCTCGCCCTTGATCACCGGGGCGTTCAGTACCTCGCCGAGCTCGTCGAGCTGGTCGATGTACTGGCCGATGATCAGCGTCTGGTCCTTCTCGTGCTTCTTGACCAGCGCCTCCACCACCCGCCGCTTGGTCGCGGTGGTGGCGCAGAAGCGGTAGCGCTCCTCGGGCTCGGCGGTCGCGTAGGCGAGCCGCTCGGAGTCGGTGAGGGTGACCCGGACCTCGCAGCAGTCGGCGGGCGCGATGTAGCCCTGCGCCTCGATCTCCTTCCACGGCGCGTCGAAGCGCTTGGGCCCGATGAGCGAGAAGACGTCGCCCTCGCGGCCGTCCTCGCGGACCAGGGTGGCGGTCAGGCCGAGCCGGCGGCGGGCCTGGAGGTCGGCGGTGAACTTGAAGACCGGCGCGGGCAGCAGGTGCACCTCGTCGTAGACCACCAGCCCCCAGTTGCGGGCGTCGAAGAGTTCGAGGTGGGCGTAGACGCCCTTCCGCTTGGTGGTCATCACCTGGTAGGTGGCGATGGTGACCGGGCGGATCTCCTTCTTCGTCCCGCTGTACTCGCCGATCTCCTCCTCGGTGAGCGAGGTGCGCTTGACCAGCTCGTGCTTCCACTGCCGGGCCGAGACGGTGTTGGTGACCAGGATCAGCGTGGTCGACTTGGCCTCGGCCATCGCCGCGGCGCCGACCAGCGTCTTCCCGGCGCCGCAGGGCAGCACCACGACGCCCGATCCGCCGTGCCAGAAGCCCTCGACCGCCTGCGCCTGGTAGGGGCGCAGCTGCCAGCCGTCCTGGTCCAGCTCGATGGGGTGCGCCTCGCCGTCGACGTACCCGGCGAAGTCCTCGGCGGGCCAGCCGAGCTTGAGCAGCACCTGCTTGATCTGGCCGCGCTCGGACGGGTGCACGATGACGGTGTCCGGGTCGACCCGGTTGCCGACCAGCGGCGCGACCTTCTTGGAGCGCAGCACCTCCTCCAGCACCGGGCGGTCGGTGGTGGTGAGCACCAGGCCGTGGACGGGGTGCTTGACGAGCTTGAGCCGCCCGTAGCGCGCCATGGTGTCGGCCACGTCGACCAGCAGCGCGTGCGGGACGGGGTAGCGGGAGTACTTCACCAGGGCGTCGACCACCTGCTCGGCGTCGTGCCCGGCGGCGCGCGCGTTCCACAGCCCGAGCGGGGTGACCCGGTAGGTGTGGACGTGCTCGGGGGCGCGCTCGAGTTCGGCGAACGGCGCGATGACGCGGCGGCAGTCGGAGGCCTTGGGGTGGTCGATCTCCAGGAGAAGAGTCTTGTCACTCTGGACGATGAGTGGTCCGTCGTTCACGCGGGGGAGCCCTCCACTGGGTCGGCTGGGTCGGCTGGTTCGACGCAGACCCTCCAGTGTCGCGCATTCCGCGGGGAAGCCGGACGGCTACTTCCACTCGTAGATGAGGACCTTGCCCGAGCCGGAGCCGTCGGTGTCGTACTCGAAGAGGCCGACGGTGTCGTTCAGCTGGACGAACGACTCGGCGTCGCTGTCGAAGAAGACCGAACCGCGCCAGGCCACGGCGCCACCCGGGCCGGTGAAGCGGCCGATGCCGCTGCCGTGCCAGCTGTACGTCTCGCCGCTCTCGCTCATCCCCACGCCCTGGCCCTCGCCGAACAGCGTGCCGTCGGAGCGCATCTGCGACTCGTAGGTGGCGAACTCCTTGACGCCGACGCCGAGTACCGTGCCGGTCCCCTCGAACGAGACCTCCACCACGGGGTGCAGCCCGTCGGCGGTGGCCAGCACCCGCCGGCCGGTCTCACTGGTGGTCTGGATCCCTATCTTGTCTCCGAGCATGACGCCTCCTTCGGGAACCCCCCTGCCTTCCGGACTACGCCGCCCTGCCGGGTGCGTCAAACGCGGGGCGGTGACCGGCGCCGCCGCCGCTCGTTAGAGCAGGGCATGAACAAGTCGAAGCGTGTCCTCACCGCTCTCGCCCTCGCCGGTACCGCCTTCGCCGCCACCGCCTCCTCGGCCACCTCCGCCCACGCCGTCGCGGGCATCGGCGAGGGTGTCGGCGGACCGCTGGCGGCGCCGGGCTTCCTGCTCGCCGACGTGGTCAGCGGCGGCAGCCTGCCGGTCGGCCAGGGCGAGGTCGGCAGCCTGGCCGACCAGGCGATCAAGGAGAAGCTCAAGGAGTCCCAGCAGGGCCACTGAGCACGAGCCCCGCGAACGGGCTGTCGAGCAGGGTGATCCATGACTCCTGGTCGGCGCACCGGCCGAGGCCGCGGATGTGGACCGAGTGCTCCGGGAGGTGCGTTCGTACCGGGTTGGCCAGCAGCACGCGCGCCCAGTCTCCGGACACCCTCGGTGACCCTGCGATCGGGAGCACCTGAAGGCCGCCCTGGGGCGGGTCTTCCGGGTAGTGCCAGTGGACGAGCATGGCGTAGACCGCCCAGGCCCGGTCCGGCGCGGCGTCCGGCACCTGGAAGGTGTCCCACAGTGCGGTGAAGTCCGCGCTCGGGAAGCCCCAAGCGTCCAGGAAGTACTCGTAGCCGAGTTCGCGGGAGGCCTCTCGCGCGTGGCGGTCGGGCGAGACGCGCTCGACCATGGCCAGGGCGCCCAGGGTGGGCCGGTAGTGCGGGGCGCGCCGCGGGAAGCCGCGGCGCGGGTCCTTCCGTCGGCCGAACGCCTCCCACTCCAGGAGGCGTTCCGCCTCCTCGGCACCGAGCAGGTCCTCCTCGCCGTCGTAGTACCACCGCAGGGCGGGCGTCTCGGACCACGGGTCGCGCAGCCGCAGTTCGACGTCCCTGGTCGGCCGGCCCGGTGCGGGGGCGGCCTTGGCCCCGGCCCTCGCCCGCTCGCGGTAGGCCTTCTGGCGGCAGCGGTCGGAGCAGTACCGGCGGGGGCGTCCGGTCGGTGCGGCGGAGAGCAGTGCGGTGGCGCAGGTCGGGCAGCGGGGCACGCTGTCGACGCCGAGCCGGGCCGCGGTGAGCCGCAACGTCCCGGAGTGCTTCGGTCCCTCCCCGGCGAGGTGTTCGTCCAGCAGCGCCTTGGCCTGCGGGGACCGGCCCAGTTTGGCCAGGGCGTTCGCCAGGATCACCTCGGTCGAGTCCTGCGTGGCACCGAGGTCGGTGGCCAGTTGGTGGGTCGGTACGTCGTACAGCCAGGCGGTGAGCAACTCGATCTCGGGCAGGGAGAGCGTCCGGCTCAGGGCGTCGCTGATCACGTCCGGTCCGGCGTGCCGTGCAGTGGGGTCGTTGAGGGCCTTAGCGCGTGCCACCGTTGTCACCTCCGTCGATGGACCGGTCGGTCGTGCGGGCCGTGCGGGTCGTGAGAGTCGGGCGGGGGAGCCGGCGGTAGGCGGGGAGCAGGGCGGCCACGGCCTTGGCCACGCCGACGACCAGGCCGGGGATGTCCTCGGGCCGGGCCCGCCGGACGGCGAGGACCGCGACGATGCCGACCACCAGGATCGCGAGCAGGGCGGGCGTGATCAGCAGCATGACCCACCAGGTGCTGGTCAGTGCATCGGCGATGAGGGGCATCGTGGGACTCCCGGTTCCGGAAAACACGGAAGCCCCCCGGCTCGGTGTGAGCCGGGGGGCTTCCAGGGGGCTTGGAGGAAAAAGAAAATGACCCACCGTCGAGTGGGTCATCCGTTGTCCGGGCAGAGTTCTCCCCGACGCGTCGGAGGCTATCGCGATCGATCGGCCCTGCGCAAGGGGGAGTTGGGTCGGTGAACCGCCAGGTCGGAGGCGACCGCTCGGGCCCAGGACCGGGGCTGGTGAGTCGACTTACCTCTGATAACTTCTCGGGTTTCGTAACGCCGCCGGTTACTCCTCCAGTTCGGCCACGCCGGTGATGCGGTGGAGGGCGAAGGTGCGGATCTCGTCGGCGTGGTGGTCGAAGGCGGTGACGAACCCGCCCTCGACCTTGACCGGGTCGATGATGCGCTGGCTGGCGAGGCCCTCGGCGTTGAGGTAGCCGATCCAGACCCGCTCGCCGAGCAGGACGGCGGTCTGCAGGGTGGCGAGGGTCTCGGCGGCGGCCGTCCGCGGGACGTGGCGCGAGTCGGGGGTCGGCGGGCGGCGGACGGCGGTGGCGGCCCGGTCGCCGGCCCGGATGGCCTTGATGGCGGCGCCGAGCAGGGTGTCGTCGGGGGTGGGCGGGCCGTCCGGGACGGGCGTGGGGGCCGATCGCGGCGGGGTCCGGTGGCTGTCCGGGCGGGTGATCAGGACGTCGCCCTCGGCGGACTCGGCGGCCGGGGCGTACCCCATGGTGCGCAGGGTGGCGAGCAGGACGTCGGGCGCGGCCTGGGCGGCGAGGACGGTGGGCGCGAGCAGCCGCAGCCGCAGGTCGACGGAGCGGCGGTCGGCGAGCACCTCGGCGAGCAGGGCCGGGTCGTCGCAGCGCAGGTACGAGGAGGCCGCGCCGACCCGCAGGATGCCGTGGCGGCGGGCGACGTCGTCGATCAGGTAGCTGAGCGGCTGCGGGACGGGTGTGCGCGAGTGCTGCTCCAGGAAGCCCTGCAGGTCGGCGGCGCTGCGCCCGGCGTCGAGGGCGCGGCGGACGGAGGTGGGGGTGAACCGGTAGACGGTGGCGCCGCCCTTGGACTCGATGTCGGCGCAGAGGGCGAGCGCCTGGGCGAGCGGGGTGAGCAGCGGGCCGGGGGCGATCGCGGTGAGGTCCGGCTGGAGGATGACGTGGTCCAGCGGCTGCGGCAGCAGCGGGGCGAGCACCTCGGCGGGGTCGGCCTCGCGGGTGAGCAGGGCGCGGGCGGGGGCGGCGAGGGCGCCGCGGCCGGTGATGCCGATCAGCTCGGCCTCGGCGAGGGTCCAGGCGGTGAGGTCGTCGCGCAGCTCGCGGGACGCCCCGGTGGCCGGGCCGCTGCGCAGCGGGCGCTGCCAGCGCAGGGTGGGCAGCAGTTCGTCGGCGGTGGCGGGGGTGCCGGGCGGGAGTTCGGCGAGCAGGGCGAGGGTGGCTCGGCGCACCGACGGGGCCAGGGTGCGGTCGAGTTCGGGGCCGAGCGCGGCGCGCGGCCTGCCCTTGCCGTCGGGGCTGCCGGTGAGCGGGGCGACGCGGGTGGCGGTGAGCCAGCAGGAGGCGAGCCGGGCCCAGCGCTCTGCGGTGTCCTGCTGGAGCCAGGTGTCGTACGCGGGGGTCGGGGCCCAGCGTTCGTCGGCCTCGCCGTCGGCGGCCAGCAGGCCCGAGGCGTAGGCGAGTTCGAGCCAGAAGGCGGTCTGCTGCTCGGTGCTTTCGAGGGCCTGGGCGGTGCGCTTGAGGTCGCGGACGCCGAGGCCGCCGGCCCGCAGGGTGGCCGGGGGGTTGAGGCCCCAGAGGTCGAGCAGTTCCTCGACGATCCGGACGGCGGTGTGGGCCTGGCCGGCCGCGGCGCTGTCCACAGCCTGTGGATCGCGCGGCGCCGCGGCCGGGGCGGGCTCGGGCTGGGCGGGCTCGACCAGCCGGTGGGTGCGGCCGCCGCGCAGGTGCAGGGCGAGTTCGCGGGGCAGCACGACGCTGCCGGGGCTGGTGGGCAGCAGCAGGCCGCGGGCCAGCAGCCACTCGACCGGGCTCTGCGCGTCCTCGGCGGTGACCGGGCGGGTGGCGTCCGGGACGGTACCGGTGGGCGGGCCCCAGACCAGGCGTTCCAGCAGGCGCAGGGCGGGCTCGGGCGCGGTGGCGAGCAGGGCGTCGCAGCGGGCGCGGTCGGTGAGCAGCCCGGTGAGCGCGGCGACCGCGGTGACCGGGTCGGCGGTGGCCGGCAGGCCCGCGGAGGTCAGCAGCTGCTGGAGCCGGGCCGGGGACATCCCGACGGTAGCCTCCGAGAGGGTGGGGCCGAGGCCGGTGCGCCCGGGGTTGGCGGCGGTCGGGGCGAGGGCCTCGCGGACGGCGATGACCAGGCGCAGACCGTTGTCGGGGCCCCAGAGCAGGGCGCGGTCGCGCAGGGTGGTGAGGGCCCGGGGGAGGGCGGCCGCGACGGCGGCGCGGTCGGCGGCGGTGAGCGGGGTGGCGCCGGGGTGCGGCTTGACCTTGGCCGGCCCGGTCAGCAGGGTGCGCACGGTGGCCAGCGGCGCGCCGTCGGGGGCGGCGGCCAGGGCCTCGGCGACCTGGAGGGTGAAGCGGTCCAGGCGTTCCAGGGCGCGCAGGGCGGAGGCGCGGGAGGAGAGCCGGGCGGCGAGCTGGGTGAGGTCGCCGGGCACCGGGTTGAGCAGGTCGGGTCGGGACCGCAGCAGGGTGGCGAGGGCGTCGTCCGGGCGGGTCCGGAGCTCCTCGGCGAGGGTGCGGGGGCCGGCGGGCGCCTTGCCGGTGCGTTGGGGGCCCTGCTGTGTGGTCATTCGACCTAGGTTAGTCGGGCCCGCAGGCGGTGGGGATCCGTCGGCGGGGCGGCGTTCCCGTGGGCGGGCCGGGCTCGCGTGGGCGGCGGCCGGGTGGGTAGCGTCACGATCAGCGGGGACGTGGGCGGGCTCGGGTGAGGCGGGGTGTCGGGTGATGTCGGACGGCGGCGAGTGGTGGCGTAAGCGCGGGCCGTGGAGCGGGCCGTCGGGCGGCGGTGCTTCCGGTGGCGGTGCAGCCGGCGGCGCGGCCGGCGGTGGCGAGGCGGCGGACGAGGACAGCGTGTACGCCTCCGGGGCGCCCGGCGTGCCCGGGATGCCGCCGGCCGCCCCGCCGCCCCGGCCGGCCGCCGACCCGGAGGCCCTGCCGCCGCCGCAGGTGTACACCTCGGCGGACTCGGGCGGCTGGGACTTGGTGATGCTCAACTTCTCGGACACGCCGCAGGCCCCCCCGAAGCCGATCCCGGAGCAGCGGGCGGCCGAGGAGGGCGCGCCGGCGGCGGTCGAGGAGGTGCCGGCGGCGGCCGGTGCGGCCGGTGCGGCCAAGGCGGACCGGGCCGGGCAGGCCGCGGCGAGGGCGGCCGACCGGGCCGCGGCGAGGGCCGCGGCGAAGGCGGAGCGGAGGAGCGCCCGGGGTGCCCGCCGCCCGTCGCCGCTGCTGCTGCTGTCCGCGGCGGTGCTGGTGGGCGGCGCGGTCACCGGGCAGATCCCAGCCATGCTGGTGGGCTGGGCGCTCGGCTACCTGTCCCGGCAACTGACGGACTTCATGCGGAAGTTCGCCATCCTGGGCATCCCGCTGGTGACCATGAGCGCGACCACCGTGTGGTTCTGGGGCCGGGCCCAGGGCCGCTGGGGCCAGGCGCTGCAGCCGGACCAGCAGGTCGGCCAGGTCGCCTGGTCGGCCGCCCCCGGGGTGCTGAAGGTGTCGGCGGTGCTGTCGGCGGTGTTCCTGTTCGTGGTGGCGATGCGGCGCCGCGCCCCCCAGGAGGGCTGAGCCCCGCAGGGCGGCTGAGTCCCGCAGGGCGGTTGAGCCCCGCAGAGACTCAGCCGTCGGCGATGGCGACCAGGTGGCGGAAGGTCTCCGCGGCGCCGAGGTGTCCGACGATCCAGGTGGCGACGGTGGCCCGGGTGGCGGTGCCGGCCTTCGGGAGCGGCAGGCCGTAGGACACCCAGGGGGCGGGCGACGGCGGCCCGTCCTTGAGCATCGGCACCCGGACGACCGTCCAGATCGTGTCGGACTCGGTCAGGACCGCCTCCATCCGGGCCAGGTCGCGGTGGACCTCCCGGTAGAGCCGGTTCACCACCAGCCTGGTGACCACCCGCTGGGCGAGGGGGAGGTGGTCGCTGTCCAGCCCCGCCGAGGACATCGCCACCACGTGCCGCACCCCGCCCGCCCGGGCGGCGGCGACCAGCTCCCGCGCGCCGTCGGAGAACACGGTGGTGGCCGCCCGCCCGGTCGTGCCGAGTGTGGACACCACCGCGTCCTGCCCGGCCAGCGGCGCGTGCAGGGAGCCGGGCCGCTGGACGTCGGCCTGCGCGGTGAGCGGCGTGCCGTGCGCGAAGTCCGGTAGCCGGGAGGGGGTGCGGGCCACCGCGGTGACGGTGTGCCCGGCGGCCAGGGCGAGGTCGACGACCAGGCGGCCGGTGCGTCCGGCGGCGCCGACGACGGCGAGTTTCATCGGGTTGCTCCTCGGGTTTCGGGTCCGGTCCGCCCTTGCCAATTTATTCAGACGGACTGTATGACTGAATCAGTGAACCACAGTCGGACCGAAGGAGCGATGGCATATGGGAGTCCAGTACCCCGACCTGGCCGGCACGGTCGTAGTGATCACCGGGGGCAGTAGAGGAATCGGCGCGGAGACCGCCCGGTCGTTCGCCCGGCAGGGCGCGGCGGTCGCCGTCCTCGGCCGGGACGGCGAGGCCCTGGCCGCCGTCGCGGCGGAGCTGCGCGAGCTCGGCGCGGAGGCGCTCGGCCTGGTCGCCGACTGCACCGACGCCGCCGCGCTCGCCGGGGCCGCCGCCCGGATCGAGGAGGATCTCGGACCGGTCGGCGTCCTCGCGGCCTTCGCCGGGGGAGACGGCTACCCGGTGCCGACCGTCCGGGAGACCGAGGAGCACTGGCGGGCCGTGCTGGACGCCAACCTCAACTCCACCTTCCTGACCGTCCAGGCCTTTCTGCCGGGCCTGCTGAAGCGCGGCGCGGGCTCGGTGGTCACGATGGCCTCGACGGCCGGCCGGCTGCCCAGCGGCTCCTCCGCCGCGTACGCCGCCGCCAAGGCGGGGGTGCTGATGTACACCCGCCACCTGGCCCTGGAGCTGGCGGGCGAGGGCGTCCGGGTCAATGCCATCGCGCCGGGCGCGGTCCGCACCGAGCGGACGGCCGCCGTGATGTCGCCCGAGATCCAGGCCGCGGTCGCCGCCGCGCACCCGCTCGGCCGGCTCGGCGAACCGGAGGACATCGCGTCGGCCACGCTGTTCCTGGCCTCCGAGGCGTCCTCCTGGATCACCGGCCAGACGCTGGACGTCAGCGGCGGGCGGGTCATCGTCTGACGCCCTGCGGCCCCTGTGCTCGCCGATCCCCCGCAGCCGCTCGCGGGGGATCGGCGATACTGCCTGTTCACGAGGTGTCCACGGCCGCGCCCGCGGCCGGGGCGAGCATGTGGAGGCGAGCGCGATGAGCCCCCGGGCCTACCGGATGGGACAGCGGCAGTCGGATGTGGACGAGACGCGTGCGCGGATCGTCCGGGCCGCGCGAGAGCAGTTGACCGAGGCGGGCACCCTCTCGCTGGACGCGGTGGCCCGGCGGGCCGATGTCGCCCGGGCGACCGTCTACTACCAGTTCGGCTCGAAGCCGGTCCTGCTGGAGGCGGTCTGCGACGCGCTCGCCGCCGAGGGCGGGCTGGCGCGGCTCCCCGAGGCGTTCACCCTCGCCGACCCCTGGGCGGCGGTGGACCGCATGGTCGAGATCATGGGCGGCTTCTGGGCGGTGGACCGCGCCTGCACCCGCCGGCTGCGCGCGCTGGCCGCACTGGACGAGGAGGTGGGCCGGGTCGTCGGCGAGCGCGACGCCCGCCGCCGCGAGGGCGCGCGGGTGCTGGTCGGCCGGCTCGACGGCGCGCCGCAGGACGCGGCGGCGCTGCTGTTCGTCCTCACCGGCTTCGAGGCCTTCGACGCGTTGGCGGGCGAGGAGGTCGGGCCGGACGGGGATCTGCGGGCCGCCGTCCCGGCCGCGACGCGGCTGGTGCGGCGCGCACTGGGGGCGCCCGCGGCGGAGACGGGCTGAGGCGCAGGCGGCGGGTGTGGTCCAGGTCACAGAAGATGTTCGGTGTGGAGCGATGAGTCCCGGGCGTCAGGCCGGTCCAACCTCATGTAAGCCCGCAACGAGAACCAGGGAGCGCCACCATGCGCATCGTGATCAGTGAGTTCATCAGCCTCGACGGTGTCGTGCAGGCGCCCGGCGGTCCCCAGGAGGACGTCGACGGCGGCTTCGCCCACGGCGGCTGGTCGCACCCGTTCTTCGACCCGGAGGTGATGGGCGCCGCCATCGGCGAGGCGGCGGGCCGGGCGGAGGCGCTGCTGTTCGGCCGTCGCACCTGGCAGACCATGGCCGGGGCGTGGCCCGACCGGGCCGGCGACCCGTTCGCCGACCAGATGAACGCCTTCCGGAAGTACGTGGTGACCGGGACGCTCGGTGACGACGACATGACCTGGAACAACACCGTCCGGATCCCCGGTGAGGACGCCCTCGCCCGGATCCGGGAGCTGCGCGCGACCGAGGGCGGCGACCTCTCGGTCATGGGGAGCCCCACCCTGGTCCGCACCCTGCTGTCCGAGGGCCTGTTCGACGAGCTCCGGTTGATGATCATGCCGGTGATCCTCGGCGGCGGAAAGCGGATCTTCCCGGAGGACGGGGTGCTGCGCACGCTGGAGCTGGTCTCCACCGTCACCGCCAAGACGGGTGTGCACGTGACCACCTACCGGCCCGCCGGCCAGGCGTAAGCCCTGGAGGGTGTTTGCAAAGTCGCGCCCGGACCTGGTGGGACTTTGCAAACACCCTCCGGCCCCCGCCGGTCAGCCTCCGGCCGGGGTCCAGCGCGGGTCGCGGCCGGAGGCGGCCAGCGCGTGCTCGAAGAGCGGGGCGGTGGCGGGCAGCGGTACCGCGTCGGCGAAGCCGTCGTACTGGCGGAACATCTCCGCGTACTCCTCGACCAGGTCGAGGACCACCCGGGCGAGCCCGTCCGTGACCTCGACCGGCCGACCGGTGGCCGCGGCGACGTCCCAGCCGTGCAGCAGCAGTTCGGCGATCAGCATCCGGGCGATCGCCGTCGCGGGCATCACCGCCCCGCCGCCCAGGTCGATCTCCCCCTCCCAGGCCCGCGGATCGGCCCAGGCCGCCACGGCCCGGTCCAGCTGCTTCGCGTAGTCCTCGGCCCAGGCCGGGTCGGCGGTGAAGTCGCGTTCCGTCAGCTCCTGCGGCAGCTGCTCCCGGCGCGCCCGGTGCTCAAGCCCGTGGGAGGTGTAGAGCACCCAGTGGTTGACCAGGGCGCGGGTGTCGAAGTCCGTGCAGGGGGTGGGCCCGTCCAGCTGCTCCGCGCGGACGCCGTTGGCGATGCGGGTGGCCTCGGCCGCTGCCTGAGCCATCAGGGGGTGGAGTGCGTGACCGTTCATGGGTCGATCCTGGCCCCGTCGTTGGGGCGGGGTCTTGAACAAACACGACGGCCCGAAAGACTAGCCTGGTGGGTATGACAGACCTCGGGCGCGGGGTGCTCCACCCCGACCGGGCGGCAGCCGTGATCAGCCTGGACCGGCACGAGCCCGCCCCGGAGCTGGCGCGGGTCGTCGAGTTCTACTGGATGGTGGGCTGGGACCGCCGCGGCCTGCCCGCCTACGAGCAGCAGGTGCTCTCCCACCCCAACGTCCACCTGGTCTTCGAGGCGCCGGCGGCCCGCGTCTACGGGGTCGACCGGTCGCTGTTCGTACGCCGGCTGGAGGGGGCGGGCCGGGCGCTGGGGGTCAAGTTCCGCCCGGGCGGCTTCCGCGCGTTCACCGACCGCCCGGTGACCGCTCTTGCCGACCGGTCGGTACCCGCGGCCGGGATCTTCGGGCCCGAGGTGGACCGGTTGAACGCGGCGGTGCTGGAGGGCGTCGAGGATCTCGCCGCGCTGGCCGCCCGGGTCGACGCCTTCCTCCTCGACCGCCTGCCCGCGCCCGATCCGGCGGCGGAGCAGGCCGCCGCGATGGTGGAGCGCATCACCGGGTCCGCCGACCTGCGCCGGGTGGACCAGGTGGCCGGGGAGTTCGGCATCACCGTGCGCCGGCTGCAGAGGCTGTTCGCCGAGTACGTCGGCGCCCCGCCCAAGTGGGTCCTGCGCCGGGCCCGGCTGCACGAGGCCGCCCGCCGCGCCGACCTGGGCGCGGACGTCGACTGGGCGGCGCTCGCCGTGGAGCTCGGCTACGCGGACCAGGCGCATTTCACCCGGGACTTCACGGCGGCGGTGGGGACTTCACCGGCCCGCTACGCCGGGGGCGGCCAGTAGGCCTCTGCCGGCGCGCGATTACCGGGCGCGCCTGTTCCGTGACGAACCTTCATGGAATTCACGGCCGCCGGGTGGGCTCCCAGCCCTTTCCCAGGAACGGGCAACCGAACGACTGTTCCGGGCCGTCCCCCATGTCGGCGGGCATTCGGGCCCGGGCGGCACAGGAGCTGGGTACCGGTACGCGATGAATCTGACAGGCACGCCCTTCCTCGTTCTCACGATTGTTCTGTTCGTGGCCTCCGTCGCGCTGGCAATGGCGCAGTGGGGCGGCGACTGGGCCTTTCTCGGGCGGTTGGCCGCCGCCCGGCGGCGGAGCGGCCCGCTGCGGGTGCTGTCCTGTCTCGGGACGGTCCTGCTCTGTCAGTTCACCGCCGTGGCCATGGTCTTCGTCCTGGTCAACAACGAGAACCAGCTCTACGACAGCTGGGGCGACCTGCTGGGCACCTCCAACCACGTCCGGGCCGTCCCCGTGCCGCCGAAGGACGAGGGCCTCGCCGGGGACCGCGCCGCGGCGCCCGGTACCGCCGCACCCGGCGCCCCGACCGCCCCGGCCGCCACCGCCCCGCCCAAGACGGCACAGGCCTTCCACGCCCCGGACTCGGACGCCGTACCCAGGAGCGTGAAGCAGGCCGACCTCAAGGGCCGGCTCTCCGGCGTCGACGGCGAGGTCCTGGTCTGGACGCCCCCGCAGTACGACGACCCCGCGCACAAGGACCGGACCTTCCCGGTCGTCGAGCTGCTGGCCGGCTACCCCGGTGCCTCCAGCGCCTGGTTCGGCGACACCATGGACGCGATCGGCCAGCTCGAACCGCTGATGAAGTCCGGCCAGGTGACCCCCTTCATCCTGGTCGCGCCCCGGGTCACCCTGCTCGGCAAGACCGACACCGGCTGCGCCGACGTCCCGGGCCGGGTCAACGCCGACACCTGGTTCTCGCGGGACGTCCCGCAGATGGTCGTGGACAACTTCCGGGCCGACACCACCCCGGACCGCTGGGCCCTGGCCGGCTACTCGGCGGGCGCCCACTGCGCCTCCCGCCTCGCCCTCGCCCACCCCAACCGCTACCGCGCGGGGATCAGCATGTCCGGCTACAACGACCCGGCGGGCGAGCCCTCCTCGCTGACCGCCAAGGACCACCAGCTGCGGGAGACCTCCAACCCGCTCTACCTGCTCACCCACGCCCCGACCCCGCCGAACGTCTCGCTCTACGTGACCGGCAAGCGGGGCGACGGGCTGGAGGACGCGACGGCCCTCCAGCAGGCGGCGAAGAGCCCGACCACCGTCACCCCGGTCGAGACCACCGGCCCGCACCTGACCTCGACGTGGAAGCCGCTGGTCGTCCCGGCCTTCAAGTGGCTGACGGGGATCATCGCGCCCCGCTAGCGCCTTCGGGCGGACGGCACTGAGTGGGTGTCAGCCACCGCTCACCGGCCGCACGGTGGTTCCCACCGTCCGCGGCCGGGGGACGAAGGAGGACACCAGCACGGGGTCGCCGGGGCGGAAGCGCACCAGGCACCGCGGGCAGTGGAAGACCTGCGTCCGCTGCCCCGATCCCGCCCGGACGACCGCCCTTGCGGTGAGGGCGCCGACGGCCAGCCCCCCGGCGAGCAGCAGCGCCCCGAGCCAGGGCCGTCCCGTGGTCAGCCACGCCCACCCGTACGCGATGAGCACCGCCGAGGCGGCCAGCCGCAGCGGGCGGGCCGTGCGCCTGACGGGTCGGCGGTTCTCCTCGAAGCCCGCCAGCCGCGCGGACTCCTCGCACCGCGGGCAGGCCGCCCCGGGCGGTGTGGCGTGGTCGGTGTTCCCGGCGGTCGGCTCCATGCCGCACACGCTAGCGTGCCGCAAACGCGAACGGGCGGCGCACTCCGGCGCATTGCCGGTGTGCGCCGCCCTGGGCGGTGCGGGGGCGCGGGAGGTTTCCCGCGTCGTCATGGCGGTTACTTCGGGTCGCGGTTGAACGTCGAGGTCGACCAGCGGTAGCCGAGGGCGGCCAGGCCCAGGCACCAGGCGACGGCGAGCCAGCCGTTGTGGCCGATCTCCGAGCCGAGCAGCAGGCCGCGGAGGGTCTCGATGGCGGGCGTGAACGGCTGGTACTCGGCGACCGGCTGGAACCAGCCCGGCATGGAGTGGATCGGGGTGAAGGCGCTGGACAGCAGCGGCAGCAGGATCAGCGGCATCGCGGTGTTGCTGGCGGCCTCGGCGTTCGGGCTGATCAGGCCCATGCCGACCGCGATCCAGGTCAGCGCCGTGGCGAACAGGACAAGCAGGCCGAACGCCGCCAGCCACTCCAGCGCGGTGGCGTCAGTCGAGCGGAAGCCGATGGCCACCGCGACGGCGCCCACCAGGACCACGCTGGCGACCGACTGCAGCACGCTGCCGACGACGTGCCCGATCAGCACCGAGGGGCGGTGGATCGCCATCGTGCGGAACCGGGCGATGATGCCCTCGCTCATGTCCGTGGAGACGGACACCGCGGTTCCGACGACGGTGCTGCCGATGGTCATCAGCAGCAGACCCGGGACGACGTAGGCGATGTAGGCGGAGCGGTCCGCGGTGCCGCCGCCGATGCCGGCGCTCATCGTGTCTCCGAAGATGTAGACGAAGAGCAGCAGCAGCATGATCGGGGTGAGCAGCAGGTTCAGCGTGAGCGAGGGGTAGCGCCGGGCGTGCAGGAGGTTGCGGCGCAGCATGGTGTTGGAGTCGCGCAGGGCGAGGGAGAGGTTGCTCATCGGACGGTCTCCTTGGACTGGTTCGGCACGGTGGCGGCGTCGGTGGTGTCGGTGAGGGCGAAGAAGACGTCGTCGAGGTCGGGGGTGTGGACGGTCAGCTCGTTCGCCTCGATGCCGGCCGAGTCCAACCGGTCGAGGATGGCGCGCAGTTCGCGCTGGCTGCCGCCGCTGGGGAGCTGCAGGGACAGGGCCTCGTCGTTGCGGGTGGTCTCGCGCAGGGCGGTGGCGGCGGCCTGGTAGGCGGCCGGGTCGGTGAAGCGCAGGCGGACGTGGCCGCCGGGGACGAGCCGCTTGAGCTCCTCGGCGGTGCCCTGGGCGGCGATCCGGCCGTCGTTGAGGACGGCGATGCGGTCGGCGAGTTCGTCGGCCTCGTCCAGGTACTGGGTGGTGAGGAAGACGGTGGTGCCGCCGGAGACCAGCTCGCGGATGATCCCCCACATGGTGTGGCGTGAGCGCGGGTCGAGGCCGGTGGTCGGCTCGTCGAGGAAGATGATCCGCGGGCTGCCGACCAGGGTCATGGCGATGTCCAGGCGGCGCTTCATGCCGCCGGAGTAGCTTGCGGCGGGCTTCTTCGCGGCGTCCACCAGGTCGAATCGCTCCAGGAGTTCGGCGGCGGTGCGCCGGCCCTCGCTGCGGGAGAGGTGGTGCAGGTCCGCCATCAGGAGCATGTTCTCCTCGCCGGTGATCAGGCCGTCGACGGCCGAGAACTGGCCGGTGACGCCGATCGCCGCGCGCACCGCCTGCGGGTCGGTGGCCAGGTCGTGGCCGCCGACGCGCAGTTCGCCGGCGTCGGCGGAGACGAGGGTGGAGAGGATCTTGACGGCGGTGGTCTTGCCGGCGCCGTTCGGGCCGAGCAGGGAGAAGATCGTGCCGGCCGGCACCGCAAGGTCGATGCCGTCGAGGACGACCTTGTCACCGTAGGACTTGCGCAACCCGTTCGCCGCGATGGCCAGGTCGGTCATGAGAGGTGCTCCTTCTGGGGCTGCGGGGTGATCAGAGGCTGCGGGCGGTGACGTTGCCGTAGGAGGTGGTCGCGTGGATGGCCAGCTCGGGGGTGCCGTCGGTGTTGCGGAGGGCGTTGTGGATCCGGCCGTAGGCGGTGCCGGCGTCCAGGGAGGCGGAGCTGCCGCGGGCGGCGCCGACCTCGATCTCGCCGTACTCGGTGCGCAGTTCGACCGCGCCGCGGACGGCCTCGGTGATCCGGATGTCGCCCTTCTGGGTGCTGATCTGCGCGGGGCCGGCGAGGCGGCCGACCGCGACGTCGCCGGCCATGACGGTGAGGCGGGCGCTCGCGGCCTCGTCGAGCTTGACGGTGCTCTGGGCGGCCTCGAAGGCGACGTCGCCGAGCCGTCCGACGCCGCGGAGTTCGGCGCTGGCCGCCTTCGCCTCGATGCGGGAGCCGGCGGGGAGCTGGACGGTGATCTCGACGGATCCGGAGTTGCCGAGGATCTGGTTCCTCGCCGGTGCGGCCTGGATCCGCAGGACGCCGTCGGCGTACTCGACGGTGGTCTGCTCGGCGGCCTTCACGTCGCGGCCCTTGGCGGCGTTCGCGGGCAGGACCTCGACGGCGGTGTCGGCGCGGTCGGCGGCGATGAAGCGGATCCGCCCGGCGGGGATGTCGAGGACGGCGGCGATCGGGGCGGGGGTGGCGAACTTCTGCATCGTGCTCTCCTGTGACTCGTTGTTTCGAACGAGGGAAAAGCTACGTTGCTTTCCAAGTGTGTGCAATAAGCTCGTTGCTCCGAAGATGCATCTTCGCAGCTCAGCGGTGCAATATCGTTGCGGTAGGGCTGAATCAAATGCAACGACACCCGTCGTTGCGTTGCAATGAAGTGGCAGTGAACGCTATGCTGAAGACACCACGGACCACGAAGGAGACCGCGATGCCGGGAGGCAGACTCACCCAGCAGGAACGCCAGCAGATCGCGCTGGGGCTGGCCGACGGCCTGGCCTACGCGGAGATCGCCAGACGCCTGGACCGGCCGACCTCGACCGTCACACGCGAGGTCATGCGCAACGGCGGCCCCACCGCCTACCGCGCCGACCTGGCCCATCGGGCCACCGAGCGCCGCACCCACCGGCGCAGGCCGACCGCGCCGCGGGGGGCGGAGGCGTCCCCGCAGGCCCACGGGCGCGACGCCGAGGCGGTGCGCGAGTTCGAGGAGACGTTCACGACCGTCCTCATAGCGTCGGGGATGCCCAAGATGATGGCCCGGGTGATGGCCTGTCTGACCCTCACCGACGCGGGCAGCCTCACCGCGTCGGAACTGGCCCAGCACCTCCAGGTCAGTCC
The DNA here is from genome assembly GCF_044547105.1 of Kitasatospora sp. NPDC052868. NCBI lineage: Bacteria > Bacillati > Actinomycetota > Actinomycetes > Kitasatosporales > Streptomycetaceae > Kitasatospora > Kitasatospora sp. NPDC052868. Next base: position 34,843 of record NZ_JBITZW010000031.1, read on the forward strand.
GGCGTCCATCTCCAAGGCGATCACGTTCCTCGACGAGCAGGGACTCGTCCGCCGGGAGCGTGACGAGCGCCGCCGCGAGCGCTACGCCGTCGACGACGACGTCTGGTACCAGTCGATGATGGCCAGCGCCCGCTCCACCGCCCAGATCGTCGGGATCGCCCGGGAGGGCGTCGGCGTCCTCGGCGGCGCCACCCCGGCCGGCACCCGCCTGGAGAACATCGCCCGCTTCCTCGACTTCGTCACCGAGAGCATCACCCGCGCCGCGGAGCAGGCCCGCGAGATCCTCCACACGAAGGCCGAAGCGCCCGGGGGCGCCGCGGAGCCGGATGCGGATCGCGGGTAGGCGGTCGTCCGGCAGAGGGGGGGGCGGACGGGTCGCGCCGGCTGGGCGCGACCCGTCCGGTTCGCGGATGCGTGCGGGTTCGGCCGTAAGGCACCGCAGGTGTGAGGTGGATTGCGATCATGGCGTGGAGGGGGGTGGGGCCGGGGTCTGAGCGTGACCCGGCCGTACTCCACCGCGCTGGTGGCAGCACCATCACATGCGAAAGAGGTCATCCGACATGGCAGTTGAGACATCCCAGGCGCGTGAGATCGAGCGGGCCGAGGGCCTGGTGGCGGCGCAGGAGAAGGCGATAGCCCTGTTCGCGGAGGTGGAGGCCCGCGGCCTGGTCGCCCCGGGCGTGGGGGAGCGGGAGGCCAGCGACCGGATCCGAGACCTGGCCAACGAGATGTTCGGCACCACCAAGCACTGGCACAAGCGCATCGTCCGTTCCGGGCCGAACACCCTTGCGCCCTACCAGGAGAACCCGCCGGACCGGGTCATCGGTGCGGATGACATCGCCTTCGCCGACTTCGGGCCCATCTTCGAGGAGTACGAGGCAGACTTCGGGCGGACGTACGTCTTCGGTGGGGATCCGGAGAAGCTCCGGCTCCAGCGGGACCTCCCGCGCATCTTCGACGCCGGGCGGGCGTTCTTCGCCGCGCACCCGGACATCACCGGCGCGCAGCTGTACGCGGAGGTCGAACGCCTTGCCACCGAGGCCGGTTGGACGATCGGCATCTGGCACGCGGGCCACCTCGTCGGGGAGTTCCCCCATGAGACCAATGACGGCGCCAAGTCCGAGTCGTACATCAATCCGGAGAACCACAACCCGCTGCGCCGGACGGACCGGAAGGGCGCGGTCTGCCACTGGATCCTGGAGCTGCACCTGGTGGAGAGCGAGCGCGGCTTCGGCGGCTTCTACGAGCAGCTGCTGGATCTCGGGTGACGGTCGGTGTTCGCGGCGCGGTCCTCGTTCACTTGGGCGAGGGCCGCTCGGCTCCTTGAGGGGCTGGGGGGAAGCCGCTGGTCAGATGGGGGCGGGGCAGTGACTGCCGAGGAGGGGGCGCTCCGAGGCCCTCTGGTACCCCTGGATCGACTCTGACACCATCTCAGCCGAGATGATCAGACAAGCAGGCCGACAGGTCATCTCAGCTGCGTCAACGTACTCGTAGAGCGTCGAGAAGATCTGAGGCTGGAATGAAGACCTTACGGAACCGCATCCCGCATCTGTTTGCGGCCGTGCTCCTGCTGCTTGGCGTGATGACCGCCGCAGGTTCGCAGGCACAGGCAACCCCGCAGCGGCTCACCGGCAGCGCCACCGTCTGCTCCAACTCCCCCATCCCGGCCGGGTGGGTCATCACCTGGTCGTACAGCAGCAACAGCTGTCCCGGCACCGGCGTCGCCTACAACATCACCGACTCGGCCGGGCAGACCAGCATCGGTGTGTGTTCGATGAGCCCGATTCCGCCGGGCTGGGTGATCACGTGGTCGTACAGCACCAACAGCTGCGTGGGTACGGGGGTCGGTTACACGATCAACAACACTGCGAACGCCACCAGCATGGGCGTGTGTTCGATGAGCCCGATTCCGCCGGGCTGGGTGATCACCTGGTCGTACAGCACCAACAGCTGCGTGGGTACGGGGGTCGGTTACACGATCAACAACACTGCGAACGCCACCAGCATGGGTGTGTGTTCGATGACGCCGATTCCGCCGGGCTGGGTGATCACCTGGTCGTACAGCACCAACAGCTGTGTCGGTACCGGGGTGGGTTACACGATCAACAACACCGCCAACCTCACCAGCGCCGACGTGTGCTCCTTCTCGCCCATCCCCACCGGGTGGGTTGTCACGAGGTCGTACAGCACCAACAGCTGCGTCGGCAGCGGCTACGCCTACTCGATCCGCAAGGCCTGACTTTCCACCGTCGGCTTCGGCCGGGTTCCCGTGAAGCATGCCCGGGGGCCGTTGCTTTGACCTGATGGACGGGTGTTGCGCGGCCCTCGCCCACTGAGCGGGGGCCGCGCTCGTCGGGGGGGGCGGGAAGTCGGGCCCGCCGACTTCAGCTTCTAGGATCTGCGGCATGGCAACACGACTTGTGCAGATCAACATGAAGGCCCAGGACGACTCCGTGCTCGGCCGGTTCTGGGCGGAGGCGCTCGGTTGGGGAATCGACAGCGAGGGACCGGGCGTCACCAACCTCGAACCCGTGGGCTTCGCCTACCCCGACCCCGTGGCCGTCTGCATCGACATCATCGCCCGCCCGGAACCCAAAACGGTGAAGAACCGGGTGCACCTTGATCTGGCCACCACCTCGACCGCCCATCAGGCGGAGTTGGTCGCGCGCCTGAAGGATCTCGGCGCGACGCTCGCCGACGTGGGTCAGGGCGACGTCCCGTGGACGGTCATGGCCGACCCGGAGGGCAACGAGTTCTGCGTCCTGGAGCCCCGCCCGATCTACCGGGACACCGGACCGATCGCCGCGGTGGTGGTCGACTGCACCGACCCGCGAGGGATGGCCCGGTTCTGGGACCAGGCGATGGACTGGACGCTGCACGAGGTCACCGACGACCGGGCGACCATGCGGTCCGCCCAAGGCGTCGGCCCCTACCTGGAGTTCATCCGCACACCCGACACCAAGAGCGGGTGGAACCGCGTCCACCTCGACGTCAGCCCCTACCCCGGCGACGACCCGGCGGCAGAGGAGGCCCGACTGCGGGCCCTGGGGGCCACCGACCCCGGTATCGACCAGTCCGCGATCTCCTGGACGGTTCTGGCCGACCCGGAAGGCAACGAGTTCTGCCTCCTTAGCCCTCGCTGACCTTGAGCAGCGGCCCCGGGCTCGGTGAGTGCGGGCGTTGTCCTGCGGCGGCGGGGGGGGGGGGGGGGGGGGGGGGGGGGCCCCCCCCCCGCCGGGGGGCCCCCCGCGCGGGGGGGGGGGGGGGGGGGGGGGGGGGGGGCGGGTGGGGGGGGGGGGGGGGGGGGGGGGGGGGGGGGGGGGGGGGGGGGGGGGGGGGGGGACGT
>NZ_JBITZW010000031.1:38194-73580 GCF_044547105.1 Kitasatospora sp. NPDC052868
CCGCCCCGGACGGCACGGTGTTCGGCCTCCTTCGCCCGCGCTCACGTGGCGCCGCGGCCCCGGGCTCGGTGTGGGGGGGGGTTGCCCGGCGGCGGCGGGGGGGGAGGGGGGGGGGCCCGCCTCCCCACTCCGAGGCGGCCCCTCGCTCGGGTCGAGCGAGGGGCCGCTGTTGGTCTCAGACGGTGGGGTGGGTGTGGTGGTCGAACTCGCCGGCCTTGGCGCCTTGGAGGAACTTGGCGAACTTGGCGGGGGTGGTGCGGATGATGATGTCGCCCTCGTCCGACTCGCGTAGCTCGACCAGCCCGTCGACGGTCCGGACCTCGACGCATGCATTGCTGGAGCCGGAATAGCTTGACTTCTGCCATGCGAGGCTACCCATGTTTACTCACTATTTCTTTCTTGACGGACTGGATGAAGTCTCGTGAGTCATCTTCCGTGAGGGCTACGGTAGCCATCCGGGCGAGGATCTCGCGGTAGCTTGCCAGGTGAGAGGGGGCATCGAAGAGTGGGCATCCGAAGCTGATGTCGATCTGCACGGTGTCCAGCTCGGGGACCGGACCCTGGGTATACGTGAAGTTCTCGCTGGGCCCGGGCAGGGACTCGATATCGAACGGAACCACCCGAACTGAGATGCCTGGGCTCTCGGGAGCTTTGATGAGTACATCGAGCTGCTCAGATAGGACTTTTGGGCCGCTGAACTGCATGCGGAGCGCGGCCTCGTGGACAAAGGCCGTGTAGGGCGTTGCGCCCGAGCGGACGACGTGTTGTCGCTGTAGGCGGAAGGCGGTCCTGAGGTCGACTTCGGATTGCGGCAGTGGAGGGATCGCTCGATCGAACACGGAGGCTGCATAGGCAGGGGTCTGAAGCAGCCCGGGAACGAAGGTAATCGTGTAGGTGGAGATCCTCTCGGCGTAGCCCTCCATCTCGGCCACGTCGAGCAGGTCGGTGGTCAGGTTGTTCCGGTACTTCTCCCACCACCCGTTCGCGCGGTCTCCGATCGTGTTGGCGAGGGCATCGATCAGCGGCTGATTGGTGCACATGCACACTGCAGCGATAGTTCGGAGGCGTTCCGCGCTGATCCCGGTCTTCCCCGCCTCCATCTGCGTGACCTGGGCTGGGCCGACTCCGATGGCGCGGGCGAGCTGGCTGCCGCCGAGGCCGGCTTGCTCTCGCATCCTGCGCAGCTCGGCACCCAGGCGACGCTGGCGAAGAGTCGGGTTGGGGCGGAGTGCCATGTCGTCCTCTCTGCGGGTACTGGTGTCAGTCTGCCGCGCTCGTGGCGCGTGGGTCCATCGGGGTCTTGGCCGTGCGAGCAGCCACGGTAGGGGGAACTTCTCGATCGCCGCCACAAATTTGTGGCGGCGTGCGTTATCGTCGTTCTCAGATCGATCCGATGGATCGTCAGTAACGCCTGTTTCCAGGGCAGTAGGCGCCTGCTGCCCTCGCACCGCAGAGCAGCCATGTCCTGGCCTGGCTCACGGTGGCGTATCCGCCGGTGATCGACGAACCCCTCTCCACTGACCTCATTCCGGAGGTTCCCCATGTGTGCCTTCAGCCTGCCCGAAGCCCCGCCCGACTGGTCCGCCGCCCGCGAGGAGCTGCGGGACGCCCTCGCCGCCGCCTCCTGGCCCGACGACCTCATCCAAGATGCCGAACTCGCCCTCTGCGAGCTGTTCGTCAACGCCTGGCGCCACGGCGGCAGCCCCGCGCCGACCGTGGTCGTCGTCCTGCTCGCCACCCGCACCCTGCGGGTCTCCGTCGCGGACGACAGCCCCGTCCTGCCCGAGCCCCGCCGCTCCGCCGACCCCTACGAGCTCTCCGGCCGGGGCCTGCACCTGGTCCGCTCCCTCACCCACCGCTTCGGGGCCAACCCCCGCAAGAACGGCAAGGCCGTCTGGTTCGAGCTGGACTGCGCCGCGTGAGCGCCCGCGAGCCGATCGCCCCGGACGACCCCCGGATGCGCGACTACACCGACGCCCAGATCACCACCCTCCTCGGCGAACTCCACACCCGGGGCAGCAGGTTCGGCATCCGCTGGGGCTCCGCCACCACCCTCGGCGGCACCGTCGACGGCCGCATCCTCATCGACTTCGGCAACGCCCCCGTCGCCACCCTCCTCAACCTCCTCCACCTCCTGCGCGACACCGGGAGGAACGAGCCGTGGGAGTCCTGATCCCGATGATCACCCAGGCGATCCACACCGAGCGCACCACCGTCGCCTACCTCGCCGTCGAAACCGTCCCCGACGCCGCCCTCCAGCTCCGCCTGGCCGTCGACCTCGACATCCAGGCCGGCCCCGGCGAGCACCTCGCCCTCCCCCTCACCCGCGACCAGGCCCACGACCTCCTCCACTCCCTCGCCGCCCACCTCGGCCACCGCGTCATCGGGATCCGCCGATGAGGACCGGCACCGCCGGCTTCCTGGTCGGCGCGGCCCTTCTCACCCTCCTCGCGCTGGCCCTGGCCACCGTCGCCCTCGGCGTCGTCACCGCCCTCAAGGTCAACGACGACACCCAGCCCCTCGCCCCGAAGCCGATCACCCGCCACGGCCGCTGGGAACTGCGCCAACTCCCCGACGGCACCACCGAGTACGCCTGGATCGCCCGCCAGGCCGGCCACTACGGCCCCGAAACCCACCACCGCAACACCACCCACACCACCACCCCCAGGGGCCGCCACCGCATACCCACCTGAGCGCGACACGAAGGCCCCCGCCCACCCAGGGCGAGGGCCTCGCCGCCATGAGCGGCGGGAGGACGGGGAACGAGATCGAGGATGAAGTCCACACCGAAGGAGTCAACGTCAGTGCCGGAGTTCGTTCCGCAGCGGAAGATCACCGAATTCATCAACGACGGTTTCGAGCACACCGCTTGGCGGCTGGAGACGAGGACGGGCTACCTGTCCGACCAGCTGATGCCCTCCTACGCGGACTTCCTCGGCCAGGTGCCCCCTGCCAGGTGAGCACCGACGGCCAGGTGAGCACCGACACCGTCGGCCGGGGCATCGCACAGGAGGACTGCTCCCCGCCCCGCGCCACGGGCGAGCGGGGGCCGTCCCCCGGGGGCCGGCGGGCACGAGTCACCTGGTCGCGGGCCTCGCGGCCGGGTGGACCGGTGCGGTCCGTCAGCCGTGGCCGAGGGCGGCGAGGGCCGTGCGGCGGGGGAGGAGCCGGGCGGCGGCCGCAAGGATCCGCGCGCTGCGGCCTGTGACGACCGTGGGCCGCCGGCGCCGGTGCAGGGCGGCGAGCGCGGCGTCGACCACCCTCTCGGGTGTCTGGACCAGCCAACCGGGCACGTCGCGATGCGGCTGCGACTCGGTGGCCGTCATCCCCGGGCAGAGGCCCAGTACGTAGACCCCCGCGGCCCGTTGCTCGGCCCACAGCGACTCCGAGAGCGACGTCACGAAGGCCTTGGTGGCGCTGTACACCCCGAGCCCCGGGGCCGGGGCGAAGGCGAGCGTGGAGGACATGTTCAGCAGGGCGTCGCCGGGTCGGGCCGCGGCCAGGAAGGCGTGGGCGAGGGCGACCAGGGCGTCGCAGTTGAGATGCATCGCCTCCAGCGCCCGGGCGAGCGGCACGTCGGTGAAGCCCCCTTCCGCCGCGGCTCCGGCGTTGTTGACCAGCAGGTGCACGCGGCGGCTCGCGAACACCTCGGCGGTCCGTTCCCGGCCGACCGCGGTCGCGAGGTCCGCGACGAGGTACTCGTGGCCCGGACCGAGCTCCTCGGTCAGCGCACGCAGCCGGTCCTCCCGGCGGGCCACGGCGATGACGTGGAAGCCCTCCGCTGCCAGCCGCCGGGCGAAGGCGCGGCCGATGCCCGTGCTCGCCCCGGTCACCAGCGCCGTGCGCGGCGGTGGCGGGTCGCCGGCCCCCGGTGGACTCGCTTCGGCCATGGTGGTGGCGCTCCTTCCGTGAGGTGGGCCCGGCAGGCCCGGCCGCTCAGTGCGCGGCCGGCCGGGTGGCGGGCTGGAGGCGGAACGAGAGGGCCTCCAGGAGGCGCTTGCGCCCGGTCTTCTGGACGGCGGCGATCCGCCAGTCGCCCCCCGGCTCCCGGACGACCGTGTAGGTGGCGAGCTTGCCGAGGCGCTTCGGGCGGCCCTTGTGGACGTCGCCGCGGGTGAGGACGACGGCGGTGTCCGGGCCGAGCAGGCGGAGCTCGGTGATCTCCAGGCTCAGCTCGGTGCCCTTGAGGAAGCCGTCGAACAGGGCCTGGTGGGCGCGGCCGATCTCGGGCCCGCCCCGGTAGACGGTGCCGGTGTAGGTGACGTCGGTGGCGTCCGCGGTGAACTGCTCGCCGTAGGCGGCGCCGTCGCCGCGGCCCCAGGCGGTGCGGCTGCGCTCCAGCAGGGCGCGGATCGCGGCGGCGTCGGCCTCACGGGCGGGGTTGACGGGGGTGTGCGTGCTCACTTCTCGGCCTCCGGCCTGGTCGACGGGTCCCACAGGAACGAGATGCGCTCCATGACGGACTGGCGCTGGGTGTTGTGGAAGGCGGCGATGCGCCAGCTGCGGTCGTTCTGGCGGACCAGCGTGTACGACTGCGTCTTGGACAGCTCGGCCAGCTTCTTGGGCTTGCCGGTGTAGGTGTCGCCGCGGCTGGTGACCACCGCGGTGTCGGGGCCGTAGAAGCGGATGCCGAGGAAGGAGTCGGCCAGTCTGGTGTCCTTCAGGAACCCGCCGAACAGGGCCTGGTGGGCCTCGGTGATGTCGCGGCGCCCCTGGTAGTGGGTGCCGACGTAGGTCGTGTAGGTGGCGTCGGCGGTGAAGTGCCCGCCGTACGCGGTGGCGTCGCCGGCCCCCCAGGCCTCGGCCAGCGAGTGCAGCGTGTCGCAGACCGCCCGCTGGTCCTCGGCCGCGGCCGATCCGGCGGGGGTGGGGGTGACGGCCGGGGCGACCGCGGTGCAGTCGCTCTGGCCGAGGTTCCGCACCTCGGAGGTGGCGTCGAGCCACAGGTAGCCGGAGCCGGCGGCCACGGCCAGCGCCAGCGCGGTCGCGCCGAGGACGCGCTTGACGGTGCGGCGGCGGGTGCGGCGCTTGGGCGCCGGGTCGGTGGCAGGCGGTGCCCCGGTGACAGTGGGCTCGGCCGGTTCGACGGGTCCGGTCGGAGCGTCGGTGGTGACAGGCATGGTGGTCCCCTCCCCGTGGTAACTTCCTTGAGGAAGTTACTGTGTCGAAGATTTCTCTTCTCTGAGGAAGAGATTATGGAGAGGGGGAGCCCGTGTCAACGCCTGCCATGCGATCCGACGCGAGCGAGGTCTACCGTCGGTACCTGAGCGCGGTGATGCTCCACGGCCACGCGAGCGCCCGGGCGTGCGAACTCGGTGCCACCGACCTGTACGCGCTGAACATCCTTGAACTGGCCGGGGCGATGACCCCCGGCGAGCTGAGCGCGCGCACCGGCCTGACGACCGGTCCGACCACCCGCCTGATCGACCGGCTGGAGCAGGCCGGCTACGTGCGCCGCGCACCCGACCCCGGCGACCGGCGCAAGGTCATCGTCGAGCCGCTCGGCGGGCCCGCCGACCTCGACCGCGTCATGGGCCCCGCGCGGCGGCGGATCGGCGAGATCCTCGGGGGCTACTCGCCCGAGCAGCTCGAAACCCTCTTCGACTACTTCGTCCGCGCCGCCGAGGCCTACCGGGCGTCGGCCGAGCAGCTGCGCACCGGCGACGAGGACTGACGCCGACGGGCCCCTCGCCGATCGGCGAGGGGCCCGTCACGTGCGGTGGAGCCGGGTGGATCAGTGGGCGGCCGCCACCGCGGCGAAGGTCCGGGCGTCCGTCGGCGCGGCGGCGGCGGGCGCATCGAAGCCCTTGGCGATGAGCCGGACGGCGAGCGAGACCTCCCACGCGAACACCGGCAGGGCGGCGAGCGAGCCCGGTACGGAGACCTGCTCGTAGAGCCCGAACAGCACGGCGGTCGCCGAGGCGCAGATCAGTGCGCCGCCGACCAGCCCCAGCACGGCGATGAACCGGGGCACCAGCCGCGCGCGGTACATCAGGTACGCCAGCAGCAGGGTGTTCATGCCCAGGGCGACGTTGGGGCCGAGCAGGAACGTCCAGTCGTGGACGGCCACCAGGGCCCGGTCAGCCGCGGCGAGGGGCGCTGCGCCGGTGCCCGGCGCTCCCGCCGGGCCCTGTCGCAGCGTCACCAGCGCCAGGACGCCGACGATGCCGACGGCGATGACGGCCGCCTCCATCAGGCGGCCGCAGACGTAGCCCAGCGCGATCGCCTCGCCGCGCCGCCGCAGGACGGGGTACAGGGCGACCCCGGTGCCGACGACGGCGGCCACCAGGACCACCTCGCACAGCGCCCCGAGAAGGGCCCGGGTGTCGGCGCCGGGGGAGATGACGGGCTCCGCCGCGCCGAGCAGCGGGCGGTAGAGGGCGGCCCCCGCGATCGCGGCGACCTCGGTCACCAGGAACAACACGCCCGCGACCATCGCGGTCCTTCGCTCTGAGCCCATGGCCGGTTTCCTCTCCGTCCGTCATCGGGTGTACGGCGTACACCTGGTGATTAAGGTAGGCGTACGCCGTACACTCGTCAAGTCCCTTCACGAGGAGAGGTCGAGATGGCACAGGAGACGGAGACCGCCCGGCGGGTCCCCCTGAACCGGGAGCGGGTGCTGCGGGCCGCCGTCGCGCTCGCCGACGACGGCGGGATCGAGGCGCTCAGCATGCGCAGGCTCGCCCAGGAGCTGGGTGTCGTGCCGATGGCGCTCTACAAGCACGTGGCCAACAAGGAACAGCTGCTGGACGGCATGGTGGACGCCGTCGTCGGCGGGATCGACCCCCCGCTCGGCGGGCCCGACTGGAAGGCCGTGGTCCGGCACCGGATCCTCTCGGCCCGGCAGGTGCTGCGCCGCCACCGCTGGGCGTCCCGGGTGATCGAGTCGCGGCCCGGGCCGACCCCGGCCGTGCTGGAGTACCTGGACTCGATGATCGGGATCTTCCGGGCCGGCGGTCTCTCCGCCGATCTCACCCACCACGTGATGCACGCGATGGGCAGCCGCCTGCTGGGCTTCACCCAGGAACTGTTCGACGCGTCTGCGGACGCCGCGGACACCGCGGCGGCCGCGGCAGATCCCGCCGCCCAGGAGGCCGCGCTCCGCGCGATGGCGGAGCGGTACCCGCACATCGCGGAAATGGCCACCGCCGCCGCCCATGTCGAGGGCTCCGGCGAGGGCTCCGCCGTGAGTCCCGGCTGCGACGACCAGTTCGAGTTCGAGTTCGCCCTGGATCTGCTCCTGGACGGGTTCGAGCGGCTCCACCACCAGGGCTGGACGTCCGCCGACCGGTAGGCCGGACCGGCCCCTCCGACGGTGAGGCCAGGCCCCGCGCTCAGGCCCCGCACCCAAGGCTTCGCGCTCAGGCCCCCAGGAACCGCTGGAGCTCGGCGAGGACGAAGTTGGCCCCGGTGTAGCCGATGCCCTGGAACCAGAGCCGGTCGTCGACCTCGAACGCGCGGTGGGCCCGGACGGCGCCCAGCGCCTGCCAGCCGGGGCTCGCCAGCACGCCGGGGGTGCCGGCCCGGCCCGGGTCACCGTAGGTGGCGTACACCAGCAGGTCGGCGTCGGCCCTGGCGATCTGGTCGGGCGGGATCTCCACGTCGAACTGGTCGACGTTCTGTGCGTCCGGGCGGCCGAGCCCGACGTCGGCGAGCACCGTGCCGAGGAAGTTCTGCCGCCCGTACAGCCGGATCGGGGCGCCCTCGACGAAGCGGACCACGCTGACCCGGCGCCCGGCCGCCTTGGCGGAGGCCAGCGCCTGGACCGTCTGGGAGACGTGCCGCTGGTAGGAGCTCACGAAGGCGGCGGCCGCCGCCTGGCGGCTGAGCGCCTGGGCGTGCAGTTGGAAGTTCGCCTTCCACGGCGCGCCCGTGGTCTGGCTCAGCACCGTGGGCGCGATCGCCCGCAGCTGGTCGTAGCGGGCGCCGTCCCTGGTCTGGTTGGAGAGGATCAGATCGGGCCGCAGGGCACGGATCGCGGCCAGGTCCGGGGCGCCGATGTCGCCGACCCGGGTGATCCCGGCGACCCGCGAGGCCGGCCAGTACCCCGGGAACCCGGCGTCCGCGGCCGCCAGCGCGACGCCGACCGGGGTGATGCCGAGGGTCAGCGCGGAGTCGAACTCGGCGGTGTCCAGGGTGACCACGCGCCTCGGCGCACCCGGCACGGCGACCAGCCCGGTGGCCGCGGTGACGGTGGCGTCGGGCACGGGCGTCGGGCTGGGCGAGGCCTCCGGCGGAGCGCTGTCCAGCGGAGGCGCGGTGTGCCGCGTGCTGCACCCGGCGAGGGCGGCCGCACCGAGCCCCGCGAGCAGGGTGCGGCGGGAGATCGGGGGCATCGACGGTCCTCCGACGGGTTCGGACGGCGGGCTCGGACAGGGGCGGACGCGGCTGTCGGCGCGTCGATTATGTCCGAATTGCCCGCTAGGCGTCCGCCTTCACCGCCCACGGCGCGCCCGGCACGACCAGCGGGGTGCCGGTGACCGGGTCGGGGACGACCACGGACTCCAGCCCGAACACCTCGCGGACCAGCTCGGCCGTCACCACCTCGCCCGGCGCCCCCTGGGCGACGATCCGCCCGTCGCGCATCGCGACCAGGTGGTCGGCGTACCGGGCGGCCTGGTTGAGGTCGTGCAGGACCGCCACCACCGTCCGCCCGCGCTCGACGTTCAGCCGGCGCACCAGGTCCAGCACCTCCACCTGGTGGGCGATGTCCAGGAAGGTGGTCGGCTCGTCCAGCAGCAGGATGTCGGTGCCCTGGGCGAGCGCCATCGCGATCCAGGCCCGCTGCCGCTGGCCGCCGGAGAGCTCGTCCACGCTGCGCTCGGCCAGCTCGGCGGTCGAGGTGCGCTCCAGCGCCTCCGCCACCGCCTCCTCGTCCTGCTCCGACCACTGCTGCCACCAGCTCTGGTGCGGCTGGCGGCCGCGCGAGACCAGGTCGGCCACCGAGATGCCCTCCGGCGCGGTGGGGGACTGCGGGAGCAGCCCGATCCGCTGGGCGATCCGCTTGGTGGGCACGCGCGCCAGCTCGGCGCCGTCCAGCAGCACGGCGCCGCGCACCGGCTTCAGCAGCCGCCCGAGCGCCCGCAGCAGCGTCGACTTGCCGCAGGCGTTCGGCCCGACGATCACCGTGACCCGGCCCTCGGGCACCACCAGGTCCAGCCCCTCGACGACCGTGCGCGCCTCGTAGGCGAGGGTCAGGCCGCGGGCTTCGAGACGGGGGGCGGGCACCGGGCGGGCGGCCGTCGGCTGGGCGGACATCAGGAACCTCCACGGCGGGAACGGATCAGCAGCCACATCAGGTAGGGCGCGCCGACCAGGCCGGTCACCACGCCGACCGGCAGCTCGGTGGGCGCGAGCAGCCGCCGGGCCAGCAGGTCGGCCAGCACGACCACCAGCGCGCCCGTCAGCGCCGAGCAGAGCAGCGGGATCTGGGCCGAGCGGGCCAGCCGCAGGGCGATCTGCGGGGCCATCAGCGCGACGAAGTCGACCGGGCCGGCCGCGCCCGCCGCGCAGGAGGCCAGCACGATGCCGAGCAGCGCCATGCCGAGCCGGATCCGGTCCAGTCGCAGGCCCAGCCCGACGGCGGTGGCGTCGTCGAAGGAGATCGAGCGCTGGGCCCGCGCCGCCCAGAGCGCCACCGGCACGGCGGCCAGCAGCACCCAGGCGAGCCAGCCGGCCTGGTCGTAGCCGGAGCCGTTGAGGCTGCCGGTCATCCAGACCTTGGCGGCCTGGGCCTGGAAGCCGTCGCCCTTGGTGAGGAAGACGGAGGTGAGCGAGGAGAGCGCGACGCTGATGCCGATGCCGATCAGCACGAAGCGCTGGGCGTGCAGGCCGCGCCGCCAGGCCAGCGCGTACACCAGCAGGCCGGCCGCGAGACCGCCCACGACGGCCGCGTACGGCACCTGGCCGGTGGAGTCGACCACGCCGTACGCCATCAGGCCGACCACGACGGAGGTGGCGCCCCAGGAGACCCCGACCACGTCGGGGCTGGCCAGCGGGTTGCGGGCGACGGTCTGGATCAGCGCGCCGGCCAGGCCGAGCGCGGTGCCGACGAGCAGGCCGACCACCACCCGGGGGAGCCGGAACTCGCCGACCACCAGCTCGTGCGGGCTGGGCTGCCCGAGCACCACCTTCAGCACCTCGCCGGGTGCGACGGTCGACTCGCCGAGGCAGAGCGAGGCGACCACGGTGGCGGCGAGCGCCAGCAGCAGCCCGCCCGCCGCGAGGGCGGAGCGGCGGTGCAGCAGGAAGGAGGCGCGGCCGGCGCGCAGCACGGTGTAGCCGCGCAGGGGGATCGCACTCACGCCGCCACCACCTTGCGGCGCCGGACCAGGGCGACCAGCACCGGCACCCCGACCAGGGCGGTCATCACACCGGCGGGCACCTCGGACGGCGGGAAGAGCACCCGGCCGAGCGCGTCGGCGAGCAGCAGCAGCGCCGGACCGAGCACGGCGGAGAGTCCGAGCACCCAGCGGTGGTCGGCGCCGGCCACCGCGCGGGCGGCGTGCGGCACGGCGAGGCCGACGAAGGCGATCGGCCCGGCCGCCGCGACCGCCGAGCCGGTCAGCACGGTGGCGCCGAGCGCGCCCACCGCCCGGACCAGCCCGGTCTTGGCGCCGAGCCCCTTGGCGGTGTCGTCGCCGAGCGCCAGCGCGTCCAGGCCCCGCGCCACCGAGAACACCAGCACCGTGCCGACCAGCAGGAACGGCAGCAGCTGCCAGGCCACGTCGGCGGTCCGCCCGGAGAGCGAGCCGACGTGCCAGAAGCGGAACTGGTCCATGGTGGCGGCGTCGGTGGTGAGCACCAGGGTGTTCAGCGAGGCGATGAACGCGGACATCGCGGAGCCGGCCAGGGCCAGCTTGATCGGGGTGGCCCCGCCCCGGCCGCGCCCGGCCAGCCCGTACACCAGCACGGTCGCGATCACGGCGCCGGCGAAGCCGAACCAGACGTACCCGGTGAGCGTGGAGATTCCGAACCCGGAGATGGCCACCACCACGCCGGCCGCCGCGCCCTGGCTGACGCCGAGGATGCCCGGGTCGGCGATCGGGTTGCGGGTGATGCCCTGCATCACGGCCCCGGCCAGGCCGAGCGCCGCGCCGACGGCGAGGCCGACCACCGTGCGCGGCACCCGCAGCTCGCGGATCACCACGGCGTTGGTGGAGTCGCCGCCGTGCAGCAGCGCGTCGACGGTCTCGCTGAACGGGATGGTGCGGCTGCCGACCGCCAGGCTCAGCAGCACCGCGGCGACCAGCAGGGCCAGCGCGGCGGCGAGCCACAGTATTCGGCGCCGCAGCAGGCGCCGTTTGCCGGGCGCGGCGGCCGGTGCGGGCCCGGGGACGGGCGCCGGGGCGATGGTGTCGGTCATGGGCTCGCTCTCGCAGATAGCTCAGGCAAACCTAAGTTCCCTGCTGAAGCCGGGGCAAATCGCCTGCCGACCCGGTTGGATAGCCTGACGGTATGCCTACGCTCCCGGACGCCCCGCTCACCGTCGGCTTCGACCTCGACATGACCCTGCTGGACACCCGGCCCGGGATCAGGGCGACATACGTCGCGCTGGCGGCCGAGACCGGCACGTACATCGACGCGGACCTGGTGGTGACGAGGCTCGGGCCGCCGCTCCTGGACGAGCTGCGGAACTGGTTCCCGGCCGAGCGGGTGCCGGCGGTCGCCGACCGCTACCGCGAGCTGTACCGGGAGCACGCCTTCGCCCCCACCGTGGCGCTGCCCGGCGCCTACGCCGCCGTCGACGCGGTCCGCGCCCACGGCGGCCGGATCGCGGTGATCACCGGCAAGTACGAGCCGAACGCCCGGCTGCACCTGGAGCACGCGGGCCTGCACGCGGACGCACTGGTCGGCGACCTCTGGGCGGAGACCAAGGGCGACGCGCTGCGCGAGCACGGCGCGAGCGTCTACGTCGGCGACCACCTCGGCGACATCCGGGGCGCCCGGCACGCCGACGCCGTCGCGGTCGGGGTGGCCACCGGCCCGTACGGCGCCGCGGAGCTGCTGGCGGCGGGTGCGGACGTGGTGCTGACGGACCTCACGGAGTTCCCGGACTGGCTGGCCGGCCACCTGGCGGCGGCGAACCGGACCCGGGCGAACTGAGCCCGGGCGGACTGAGCCCGGGCCGGACCTGTTAGGCCCGGGCCTCGGCCCGGGCACGGACCCGGCGGCGCTGGGCACGGGCGGAGAGCAGCAGCCCGGTCAGCGCGAGCAGGAAGCCCAGCGGCATCAGCATGCTCAGCCAGTACGCGGCCGTCGGCAGCGGCGTGAGGTCCAGGAACAGCGGGACGAAGGTGACCAGGGTGGCGAGCGCGCCCAGCCCGAAGACGATCGTTCCGGCCTTGACGTAGGCGTCGCCGCGGTCGGTGCTCTGGCTGCTCATCGGGTCGCTCCTCAGCGGTCGGTCTGCCCCACGGGCGGGTCCAGTCTCGCAGAGGCCGCCGACGACCGGGGCCGCGGACCACCGAGGCCGCCGGCCACCGGGGCCTCCGACGACCGGGGCCTCCGACGACCCCGCCGGGCGTGCGGGTCGTCACGTTGCGCAGTTTCTCGGCAGCTGGGAGTTTTGATCCCTGCTGGGCGGGGGTATGCAGGCTGTGCCGAGGGGCGCGACACCGCGCCCCGTCTCCTCAGACCGGGGGTGTGAGCCAGTGGAAAGCGCGAAGTCGCGCCCCGGCCATGCCAGTCCCTGGTCGCCCGCGGCCGGCAGAGCCCCGTACGGATCTTCCGCGGAACGCGGATGAGGCAGTGACGGACCGTTAGTCTGCTCTCTACAGCGTGCTGACCATGAGCGCTCCCGGGGTGGAGCGGCGGTCGGCCCGCCCTCCCCACCACCCAGAGATCCCCGGCCAGGGCCGGGATCCCTCACACCCACATCGAGGACTGTTCGAGATGCCCACCGGCCAGGTCAAGTGGTTCAACGAGACGAAGGGCTTCGGCTTCCTGTCGCGCGACGACGGCGGCGACGTCTTCGTCCACACCAAGGCGCTGCCCGCCGGTGTCACCGTGCTGAAGCCGGGCCAGCGGGTCGAGTTCGGCGTGGTCGCGGGCCACCGCGGCGACCAGGCGATGGGCGTGCAGCTGCTGGACGCGCTGCCGTCGGTGGCCGCCGCCCAGCGCAAGAGCCCGGACGACATGGCGGCGCTCGTCCAGGATCTGATCTCCATCCTGGACGGGGTGCTGCCGGGCCTGCAGCACGGCCGGTACCCGGCCAAGCCGGCCGGTCAGCAGCTGGCCGTCCTGCTGCGCGCGGTGGCGGAACAGTTCGACGTGTGACGCCGCTCGCCCCGGCCTGGAGAACCGGTCGGGGAGCGGTCCGAGGGTCCTGGAAACCCTGGAAGCCCTAGAAGTCCAGCGCACCCGGGTCGAGTGGGGGTACCAGCCCCTCGGCGGCGGCCCGGGTGAGCAGCGCGCGCACGGCGGCGTAGCCCTCCTCGCCGAGGTCCGCGCTGAACTCGTTGACGTACAGCCCGATGTGCTGGTCGGCGACGGCCGGATCCATCTCCTGCGCGTGCGCCAGCACGTACTCCCGGCTCGCCGACGGATCCGCCCAGGCCTGCCGGACGGAGGCCCGGATCGCCTCGGTGATCGCGCGCAGCCGCTCGGCGCCGAGCGAGCGCCGCGCGACGATCGCGCCGAGCGGGATCGGCAGACCGGTCTCCCGCTCCCAGGCCTCGCCCATGTCGGCCAGGCTGCGCAGCCCGTACTGCTGGTACGTGAAGCGGGCCTCGTGGATGACCAGGCCGGCGTCCACCCGGCCGTCCCGGACGGCGGGCATGATCTCGTGGAACGGGAGGACGACGATCCCGCCCAGCCCGCCGGGCACCGCCTTGGCCGCCCAGAGCCGGAACAGCAGGTAGGCGGTGGAGCGCTCGGAGGGGACGGCCACGGTCTTCCCGCTGAGGTCGTCCGAGGTCTCCGGCCGGGTCAGCACGAGCGGGCCGCAGCCGCGGCCCAGCGCGCCGCCGCAGGGCAGCAGGGTGTACTCCTCCAGCACCCAGGGCAGCGCGCCGTAGCTGATCTTCAGCACGTCCAGCTCGCCGCGCTCGGCCAGGCCGTTGGTGATGTCGATGTCCGCGAAGGTCACCTCGGGCGCGTCCGCGCCGGGCACCAGGCCGTGCGCCCAGGCGTGGAACACGAAGGTGTCGTTCGGGCAGGGCGAGTAGGCGATGCTCAGCCGTTCAGCCACGACGGGCCTCCTTCAGCAGCTCCGGGCAGGGCAGCGCGCCGAAGGCCCGCTCCAGCGCGGCCAGCGCCTCGCCGATCCGCCAGGCGGCCCGGTCGCGCGGGCCCACCGGATTGGAGACGGTGCGCAGTTCGAACACCGGCAGGCCGTGCCGGGCGGCTGCCTCGGCCACCCCGAAGCCCTCCATCGCCTCGGCCACCGCGTGCGGGTGACGGGCGGTGAGGGCGGCGGCGCGCTCGGCGCTGCCGGTGACGGTCGAGACGGTGAGGACGGTGCCGGTGACGGCTCCCAGGGCGTCCGCGGCGAGTGCCACCGCGGCCGGGGCGGGGGTGTGCCGGACGGTGCCGAAGCCGAGCTCGGTGACGTCCGCGAAGCCCTCCGCGGTCTCGGCGCCCAGGTCGGCGGCGACGATCGCGTCGGCGACCACGGTGGAGCCGACCGGCGCGTGCGGGGCGAAGCCGCCGCCGATGCCGGCCGAGACCACCAGGCCGTAGCGGCGGGCGCCCAGCGCGGCGGCGGCGGCCGAGGCGGCGGCGGCCGGGCCGACCCCGCCGGCCAGCACGTCCACCGGCACGCCCGAGGCGTGTTCGGCGCGGTACAGCTCCCCGCCCGGCACCGGCAGCGCGCGGGCGGGCTCCCGCAGGCCGCGCAGTACCGCCTGGGCCTCGGCGGGCACCGCGACGACGACGAGCAGCCCGGCCCGCTCGGGGCCGGACTGCTCGTCGTCGAAGGTGCGGACGGTCATCGGGGGACCGTCAGGCGACCTGGGTGTTCAGCTTGAAGTACCAGACCGCGTAGATCGCGTCCGGCTGCTTCGGGTCCGACTCGACCACGGTGATCACGGTCTTGCCGGAGGCGTTCAGCGCGTTGGTCGCGGGCACCGAGCCGGAGAACGTCGAGCCCTTGGCCGCCGGGGCGAGGATGAAGCGGCCGCCCTGGGCCTGGCCGCCGCCGTTGGTGTTGGCCCACCAGCCGCGGTCCGCCACGGTCGGCGTCACGCCGACGCCGATCCGGTCGCTGGCGACCACGTCGGAGGTGGGCAGGCCGCCCTTCTCCAGGGCCTCGCCGGCCTTGGTCTGGCACTCGTCCTGCTGCTCCTCGGTGAGCGGCTGGCCGTTGTTGAAGCAGAACGGCTCCACCTCGGTCGACGAGGTGCCGACGGTGAGGGTCGCGCGGTGGTCGCTGGGCTGGTCCTGGCCCGTCGCGAAGGCGATGGACCCGCCGACCGTGCCGGCGCCGATCACGACGACGGCGCCGAGGGCGGCGATGACACGGGTGCTGAGGCTCATGCGTCAGAGGCTACCGGGCTTTGCCGATCACGCTACGCGGGGGTCGGCAACCGCGTGTTGTGCCCACCCGGCCGGGTCCGGGACGGCCGGCCGGGGAGCCCGCGGACCGGACGCCTCAGGCGACCCGGGGCGCGGCCGCCCGGCGGCGGACCCCCACCTTGACCAGCGAGCGGAGCGTCCACAGCAGCACCAGTCCGACCACCCCGACCGCCACCCACAGGCCCAGCGCGCCGTCCAGCGGCAGCAGGATGCCGACCGTGCCGCCCACCACCCAGGACAGCTGCAGCAGCGTCTCCGACCGGGCGAACGCCGAGGTCCGCACCGCCTCCGGGACGTCCCGCTGGATCACCGCGTCCAGCGCCAGCTTGCCCAGCGAGGCGGCCAGCCCGGCGACGGCCGCGACCACCACCACCGTCACCACCCCGTACCAGAGCGCCGCGGCCGTGGCCGCCATCGTGGCCAGCAGCAGCATGCTGGTCAGGATCACCTCGGAGCCCCTGGTCCGCAGCCACGAGCCCAGCACCGACCCGAGCGTGTTGCCCGTCCCGGCCGCCAGTGCCACCAGGCCCAGGGCCACGGTCGGATCGAGCCCGCCGATCGGGTCGTCACGCAGCAGGAACGCCAGGAACATCACCAGGAAGCCGACCAGCCAGCGCAGCGCCGACATCGCCCGCAGCCCGAGGATCACCGACGGGCCGACCGTGCGCAGGGTGGCCTTCGGCGGCTGGGTGCCGTGCACCTCGGAGTGCAGGACGGCCCGCTCCTCGCCCTTGGCGGAGTCCACCTTGTGCGGCAGGTGGAAGGCCATCAGGGTGCCGACCACGAACACCAGGAAGGCTCCGCGCAGCGGCCAGCCCGGGCCGATCAGGTGCAGCAGCCCGCCCACCCCGGCGGCCACCCCGGTGGCCAGCAGTCCGGCCAGGGTGACCCGGGAGTTCGCCTTGACGAGGGACAGCCGGCTCGGCAGCAGCCGGGGCACCACGACGCTGCGCACCACCCCGTACGCCTTGGACGCCACCAGTACGCCCAGCGCCTCCGGGTAGAGCGCGATCCCGCCGCCGGACACCGTGCCGGCCATCGTCCAGGCCAGCACCGCGCGGGCCAGCATCGACATCGCCATCGCGGCCCGGCGGCCGTGCGGCAGCCGGTCCAGCAGCGGGCCGATCACCGGGGCGAGGAGGGCGAACGGCGCCATGGTGATCAGCAGGTAGAGCGCCACCCGGCCGCGGGCCTCGCCGGTGGGCACCGAGAAGAAGATGGTGGACGCCAGCGCGATGGTGATCAGCATGTCGCCGAAGGAGTTCAGCGCGTGCAGCTCGATCAGTTTGGCGAGACCGGACTCGCCGGCGCCCTCGGCGGAGGTGGCCTTGCGGATCCGCCGGCCGGTGCCGTGCACCACCCGGCCGGTGCGGGCGCCGGCGGCGGAGGCGGTGCGGACCAGCAGGTTGCGGCGCGGCTCGTCCTCCTCCTCGGATCCGTCGTAGCCGTCGTTCGCGTTGGTCGCGGCGGTCGCGTCGGGGGACGTGTCCGGATGCTTGACGAGGTCCACCGCGTCGGTGGGATCCACCGGTTCGATGGGATTCGCGGGACCGGTGGTGACCGGTGCGGGCGGCCCGGAGCCGTCCACCGGCTGCGGTTCGCCCGCAGAGTGGACCGGAGGCTGCTGCCGCGGCACGGCGCCCGCCTCGTCGGGGTTGCCGGCCTGCGAGGCACGCAGTGCGTGCTGCGGCGGTTTTTCGTCCGCCACAAGCCCATCCTGCCCCAGAATCGGGATGGCAACGCGGGATTCCGCTCCGCTCGGCGCGGCCTCCGCGGGCCGGCCGCCGCCCCGGACTGTGCCGGGTGGCCGACCGACGGGTAGCCTGCCCAGGGTCCGCCTCAGCGCTGCCGGGTCGCCGGCCGGAGCGGATGAGCGGCGCGGCCGGTACCCGCAGCGGCCCGTGGTCGCGCAGAATGGACGAGGGACACCGCGCCGCGACGGACAGGCAACACGCCGTGGGCAACAGAAGAACTGGGAGAGAATCGACGCCGTGAGTGCTGCGATGCGAAGCCGTACCCCTGATCGGCTCTGTGCCGAGGCCGTCGAAATCGCCCGGCAGGCAGCAGACGAGGCCGTCGGAGCAGAGACCGTGGGGGCCCACCTCGGCGTCCAGGCGGACGCCGACCGCGTCGTCACCCACACCTTCGAGTGCCTGGACGCCGCCTACCGGGGCTGGCACTGGGCCGTCACCGTCGCCCGGGCGCCGCGCGCCAAGAACGTGACCCTGGACGAGGTCGTCCTGCTGCCCGGCCCGGACGCCGTCCTGGCCCCGCAGTGGGTGCCGTGGAGCGAGCGGCTGCAGCCGGGCGACATGGGTCCGGGTGACCTGCTGCCCACCGACGCCGACGACCTGCGCCTGGAGCCCGGCTGGACCGGCGAGGACGAGCCGGCCCCGAACTCCGCGGTGGCGCTGGTCGCCGAGGAGGACGTGGTCGTCAGCGACCCGGACATCCAGCCCGCTCCGGCGCGCGCCCAGATCGGCGCCATCGCCGCGGAGCTCGGCCTGGGGCGTTCCCGGGTGCTCTCCCGGCTCGGCCTGCACCTGGCCGCCGACCGCTGGGAGAAGGCCCACGGTCCGCAGACCCCGATGGCCCAGGCCGCTCCGGCGTCCTGCGCCAGCTGCGGGTTCCTGATCCCGATCGGCGGCTCGCTCGGCCAGGCCTTCGGCGCCTGCGGCAACGAGTTCGGCCCCGCCGACGGCCAGATCGTCTCCTTCGCGTACGGCTGCGGCGGGCACTCCGAGGCGGCCGTCATCCCGGCTCCGCCGGCGCCGTCCGAGCTGATCCTGGACGAGTTGGTGGTCGAGCCGCTGCAGCTCCACCCGGACCGCACCTCGGGCTCGGTGGAGCCCGACGCGCCCGCCGAGGAGCTCGGCCACTCCTGAGCCTCTCCAGCCCGCGCCCGGTACCGCCCGCGGCCCGCCCACCGGACAGGTGCGGCGGGCCGCGGCGGTTTCCGGGGCGGCGGCGGTTTCGGGCGGCAGCAGTTTCGGGCGGCAGCGGTTTTCGGTGCCGCGTTCGTTTCCGGAGCGCAGGCCCGGTGCCGCGTCGGTGGCCGGGGCCGTGGACGGGCCGCGGCCGGGCGGCCCGGTCGGGAGCAGTCCCGCCGGCAAGGAAGAATGCCCCCGTACGAAGTACAGGGCGGCGGAAGGCGGCAGGTCCAGTGGAACCTCGGATCATCGGCAGCGGCACGGACGAGCACCTCGCGGACCACTTCGGCAGCGCCGGGCTGCGCCGACGGGTGCTGGACGCCTGGGCCGCCTCCCCGGCCCGGTTCCGGGAGGACGCCAACGCCGAGGAGGAGCTCGCCCTCGGCGGCTACCGCGACCGCCTGGTCGTCGAGTTGGCGCAGAACGCGGCCGACGCCGCGGTCCGCGCGGGCGGCGCCCCGGGCCGGCTGCGGCTCACCCTCGCCGACGGCGTGCTGGCCGCCGCCAACACCGGCGCCCCGCTGGACGCCGCCGCCGTCGAATCGCTCTCCACCCTGCGGGCCTCCTCCAAGCGAGTCGACGAGCAGCCCACCGTCGGCCGGTTCGGCGTCGGCTTCGCCGCCGTCCTCGCCGTCACCGACGAGCCCGCCGTGCTCGGCGCCGGCGGCGGTGTGCGCTGGTCGCTCGGGGAGGCCCGCTCGCTCGCCGAGGCGCAGCCCGCGCTGGCCGACGAACTGCGCCGCCGGGACGGCCATGTGCCGCTGCTGCGCCTGCCGTTCGCCGCCGAGGGCCCGGCCCCCGACGGGTACGACACCGTGGTGGTGCTGCCGCTGCGCGACGCCGCCGCCGAGGACCTCACCCGCCGCCTGCTGGCCGGCATCGACGACGCCCTGCTGCTCACCCTGCCCGGCCTCGCCGAGGTCGTGGTGGAGACCCCGGACGGCACCCGCACCCTCACCCGCTCCGCCACCGGGCCGCGCCCCGACGGCGTCACCGAGGCCGTCACCGAGGTCGTCGTCACCGACGACGCCGACGGGCGGCTGCGGCAGACCGTCTGGCAGACCGCCGGCGCCTCCGGCACCCTGGACGCCGCGCTGCTCGCCGACCGCCCCACCGAGGAGCGCGCCCGCCCGTACTGGACGGTGACCTGGGCCGTACCGGTCTCCGCCGACGGCACCCCGCAGCAGCCCGGGATCGCCCCCGTGCTGCACGCGCCCACCCCCAGCGACGAGCCGCTCGGCCTGCCCGCCCTGCTGATCGCCTCCTACCCGCTGGACTCCACCCGGCGCCACGTCGCCCCCGGCCCGCTCGCCGACTTCCTCACCGAGCGCGCCGCCGACAGCTACGCCGACCTGCTGCGCGCCCGCGGCGGCGACCTCGGCTCGCTCGGCCTGGTGCCCGGCCCGCTCGGCCAGGGCGCGCTGGACAACGCGCTGCGCGCCGCCGTCCTCGGCCGGCTGCCCGGCACGCCGTTCCTGCCGCACCCGGCACCGGTCGAGGAGGGCACGCCCGCGCTGCGCCCCCGGGACGCCACGCTGCTGGAGGGCGCGGACGGCTCGGTGGTGGAGGCGCTGGCGCCGATCTTCCCCGGGCTGCTGCCGGCCGGCCTGGAGCGCCGCACCGAGCTGCGGGTGCTGAACGTGCGCCGGGTGCCGCTCGCCGAGGTGGTCGACCAGCTCGGCGGGCTGGACCGCGAGCCCGCCTGGTGGCGCAACCTGTACGCGGCGCTCGGTGCGGCCGACCCGGAGGCGCTCGGCGCGCTGCCCGTCCCGCTCGCCGACGGCCGGACGGTCACCGGTCCGCGCCGGGTCCTGCTGCCCTCGGAGGACGCCGACTGGGCCGCCTACCCCGGCTACCCCGAGTCGCTGGCCGGCGCCCTCGCGCTGCTCGACCTGCGGCTCGCCCACCCGGAGGCCGCGCACCCGCTGCTGGCCAAGCTCGGCGCCGCCACCGCCACCCCGGCCGGGGTGCTGGACACCCCCGAGGTGCGGGCCGCCGTCGCCCGCTCCTACGAGCTGGCCGAGGACGACCTCGACGCCGCCGTGGACTTGGCGGACTCCGTGCTGGCCCTGGTCAAGGCGGCCGCCCCGGGCGTCGGCGAGCACCCCTGGCTGGCCCGGCTCGCGCTCCTGGACGACGAGGGCGAGCCGGCCCGCGCGGGCGAGCTGATCCTGCCGGACAGCCCGCTCGCCGCGCTCGCCCGCGAGGAGGACGCCGGCTGGGTGGACGACGAGCTGCTGGAGCGCTGGGGCCCCGAAGTCCTCACCGCCACCGGTGTGCTGGCGGACTTCGTGCTGGTCCGCGCCGAGGACGTGGTGCTCGACCCGGACGACCTGGAGCGGCTCGACCCGAGCGCCCCCGCCGACCGCGCGGCCGGCGGCCGTGCGACCGGGCTGCTGGACGAGGCGCCCGACGGCCTCGCCGAGTGGGCCGAGGACGCCCTGGAGGCGCTGCACGCCGACGACGTCGACACCGCCGGTGTGCCGCCGGTCGCCGCCGAGCTGCTCGCCGTCCGCGACCTCGACCTGGTGGACGACGACGCCTGGCCGCAGGCGCTCGCCGCGCTCGCCCGCCCGCCGTACCGCGACGCGGTGGTCAACCCCGTCCGCACCCTGCTGCCGGACGGCTCCTACGCGGACCTGCCCCCGTACACCGCCTGGTGGCTGCGCGACCACCCGGTGCTGGACGGCCGCGAGCCGGCCGGCCTGCGCGCGGCCGGCGCTGACCCGCTGCTGCGCGGCCTCTACGACGAGGCGCGGACCACCCTGGACGAGCAGTTCCTGCACGCGCTGGGGGTGCGCACCACGCTGGCCGCGCTGCTCGCCGAACCGCACGGCCCGGACGAGCTGCTGGACCGCCTCACCGACCCGGCCTCCGTCGTCGGGCACCGCCAGCTGCACGGTGTGCACAGTGCGTTGGCCAGGGTCGACGTCGAGCGGATCGAACCCCTGGACGTGGTGCGGGCGCTGCCGCCGCTGGACCGGGAGACCGGCCGCCGCCCGGCGCACACGGTGATCGTGGACGCCACCGAGGCGGTCGTCGCGGACGCCCCCGACCTGGTCCAACTCCTGCACGCGTACCCGCTGTTGCCGGTCGCCCCGGCGCTGGCCGCCGACCTCGCCGAGCGGCTGCACGTCTCGCTCGCCAGCGAGGTGGCCGGCGGCCGGGTGCTCTCCGAGGGGAGCCTGCACCGGGTCCCCGCCGTGGTGCGGGAGTTGCTGCCGGGCTGCCCGGTCGCCTACGAGGAGCACGAGGAGCTGCTGGTGGTCGGCCCGGACGGCGAGGAGGCCGCCGTGGACTGGCGCTGGGACGCCGCGGCGGACACCCCGGAGGCGCCCTACGACCCGGATGCCGCCGAAGCGGCCGACGAGGACGACGAGTTCGAGCTGCCGCCGGCGCCCGGACTGCTGCACGCCGCCACCCCGGAGGGCCTGGCGGCAGGCCTGGCCTGGTCGGTCGGCCAGTGGCACCGGCGCTTCGAGGTGCTGGCCGCCCTCACCGAGCCGGACCGGGCCTACGAGCTCTCCGCCGCCCGGGACTTCGAGGGCTGAGCGGGGTCCGGGAGCTGAGCGGGCTCAACGGGCTCAACGGGCTGATCGGGCTTCGAGGGCCCGACGGGCTGACGGCCTCCTGCTGATGCGATCCGCTCAGCGGGAGGCCCGCCCGGTCAGCCGGAGGTAGATCCAGACGGTCGTGCCCGGCCAGACCGCTGCCAGCAGCACCAGCGCCGTGCTCCGCTGCCAGGGGGCCGGGTCGATCAGCGCGCCGATCCCGGCCAGCGCCAGGGCCAGCAGGGCGACCGCCAGCAGTCCGCCGAGGAAGGCGGTGAACGCCTCCACGTTTCCGTCCCTGCGCGCCATCCGGCACCCCCTTCGGGGTCAAGCATCCTGCTTGCGCCGCATGATCCGCCAGACCACCTCCAGCAGCAGCCCGGCCGCCACGGCGATCGCGACGCCGATCCACGGGTCGCGGATGCCGGACAGCGAGAGCTCGAAGAAGTCCGACAGCCACGGCACCAGCAGGACCAGGGCGAACGCCCCGCCCATCGACGCGATCAGCAGCAGCCGCCACCAGTTGTACGGGCGGGCCACGATCGCCAGCACCCACAACGCCACCAGGAACAGCGTCAGGGTGGCCACGCTGGTGTCGGCCTCCAGGTCGGTGGCGTGGTTCGCCCGGGCCAGCGCGTAGGCGGTGAAGGTCGCCGTGCCCGCGATGATGCCGCCGGGGATCGCCAGTCGCAGCACCCGGCGGACGAAGCCCGTGCGGGCCCGCTCGTTGTTCGGCGCGAGCGCCAGGAAGAAGGCCGGCACGCCGATGGTGAGCGTGGAGAGCACGGTGGAGTGGCGGGGCAGGAACGGGTACGGCGAGTGGGTGCAGATCACCAGCAGCGCGAGCAGCACCGAGTAGACCGTCTTCACCAGGAAGAGCCCGGCCACCCGCTCGATGTTGCCGATCACCCGCCTGCCCTCGGCGACCACCGAGGGCAGGGTGGCGAAGGAGTCGTTGAGCAGCACGATCTGGGCGACGGCCCTGGTCGCGTCGCTGCCGGTGCCCATCGCCACGCCGATGTCGGCGTCCTTGAGCGCCAGCACGTCGTTGACGCCGTCGCCGGTCATCGCCACGGTGTGCCCGCGGGACTGCAGGGCGCCGACCAGCTCGCGCTTCTGCTGCGGGGTGACCCGGCCGAAGACGGTGGTCCGCTCGGCGGTGTCGGCGAGCTCCTCGGGATCGGCCGGCAGCGTCCGGGCGTCCAACGGGTGCTCGGCGCCGGGCAGGCCGAGGTGGGAGGCGACCGCGCCGACCGAGACGGCGGCGTCACCGGAGATCACCTTCGCCTGGACCTGCTGGCCCTCGAAGTAGCGCAGGGTGTCGGCGGCGTCCTCGCGCAGCCGCTGCTGCAGCACCACCAGGGCGAGCGGCTGGAGCTCGGCGGCCGGGTCCGGGGCGTCCAGCGGGACGGTGGTGCGGCCGAGCAGCAGCACCCGCAGGCCCTTGGCGCCCAGCTCGTCCACCTCGGCGAGCGCCGGGTGCCCGGAGGGCAGCAGCACGTCCGGCGCACCGAGCAGCCAGCTGGCCTCGCCGCCCTGCGGCTCCAGCAGCTGGACGCCGCTCCACTTGCGGGCGGAGGAGAACGGCATCGCCTCGATCACCCGCCAACCGCTGACGGCGCCGCCTGCTCTGCCGGTGCCGCCCGCGCTGTCGGGGCCGTCCGCGTCGCCCGTGCCGTACGCGTCGATGACGGCCTGCATCGAGGGGTTGGGGCGGGCGTCGGCGCCGGCCATCACGCCCAGCGCCTGCTGCACGACGGCCGGGTCGGCGAGGAGGTGCCGGGCCAGGGGAGCGTCCGGGCGCAGCTGGCCGTCGGCCGGTGCCGACTGCGGCAGGGTGCGCAGCTCGACGACGTCCATGCCGCCCTCGGTGAGGGTGCCGGTCTTGTCGAGGCAGACGGTGTCCACCCGGGCCAGCCCCTCGATCGCGGGCAGCTCCTGCACCAGGCACTGCTTGCGGCCCAGCCGGACGACGCCGATCGCGAAGGCGACGGAGGTCAGCAGGACGAGCCCCTCGGGGACCATCGGGACGATGCCCGCGACCATCCGGCGGACGGCCTCCTTCCAGTCGCGGCCCTCGACCGCGAGCTGGCTGATGATCAGGCCGATCGCGGTCGGCACCAGCAGCCAGGTGATGAACCGCAGGATGCTGTTGATGCCGCTGCGCAGCTCGGACTTGACCAGGGTGAACCGGCTGGCCTCCTCGGCCAGCTGCGCCGCGTACGCCTCCCGGCCGACCTTGGTGGCGGTGAACGCGCCCGCGCCGGCCACCACGAAGCTGCCGGACATCACCTGGTCACCGGGCTGCTTGAGGACGGGGTCGGGCTCGCCGGTGAGCAGCGACTCGTCGATCTCCAGACCGTCCGCCTCGGTGACCTCGCCGTCGACGATCACCTTGTCGCCGATGCCGAGCAGCACCGTGTCGTCCAGCACGATGGCGCCGACCGCGATCTGCTGGACGGCGCCGTCCCGCCGGACCTGCGGTCTGGCCTCGCCGATCAGGGCCAGGCTGTCCAGGGTCTTCTTGGCCCGCAGCTCCTGGATGATCCCGATCGCCGTGTTGGCCACGATGACCAGGCCGAAGAGCCCGTCCTGGATCGGCCCGACGACCAGGATGATCCCGAACATGACGCCGATGATCGCGTTGAACCGGGTGAAGACGTTGGCCCGGACGATCTCCCGGGTGGAGCGGCTGGAGCGCACCGGGACGTCGTTGACCTGGCCGCGGGCGACCCGCTCGGCCACCTCTGCGGAGCTGAGTCCGCCGCGCCGTCCGGGCAGCAGCCCGAGCGGATGGGCGCCGTCGGGCCCGTCGCCGGGCGTCTCTTCCGCGGGGTGCGCAGGCTGCGTCATGGCACCGACTCTACGGGCGCCTTATGTCCGATGCGTGCTACTAAAGGACTATTCAGTCCGACTGGGTGGCCGGGTCCGCGCCGTTCCCACCGGGGGCGCGGTCGGGGCTCCGTTCGGCGGTCCCGGCGCCTGCTCCGGTCCCGGTGCCGGTCCCGGTGTCGGTCCCGGCCGCGGCGGCGGCGCGGTCGCGGGCGATCGCATCGCGGCGGGCGCGGCAGTACCAGAGGCCGATCAGTCCGAGGCCGGCGCCGGCCAGGCAGATCCACGGCCAGTTGCCGTGGCCGTGATCGGAGAGGGTCCCCTGGAAGGGGATCAGCACCAGGAAGCCGACGAACCACAGCACCGTGCCGCCGCCGACGATGGCGACGTCGTTGGCCTCCAGCGGCGGGGGTGAGGGGTGCAGTGGCGTCTTGGGCATGGGCCTAGCGTACGGGTCTGTGGGCGGATGTCCGATGACGCACGAGGTGCTTTCGTTCTACGCGCGAAGATAGCGCGTGTGCGATCGGAGAATTCATACTGAGGATTCCGGTTGGCCGTGCCATGCCCAGACGCCTGTGTTCACGCCCGCGCCGCCGGGCCCGTCCGGCCACCGTCGCCCCGGTCGGCGAACCCTCCTCCGCCCCCACCCGAGGACGCCTGCATGTCAACGGCCCAGCCGACCACCGAGTCGCCCGAGCCTTCCCAGCCCGCGCCGAACCCCCCGACCGGCGCCCTGGACCGCTACTTCCGGATCTCCGAGCGCGGCTCCACCCTGCCGCGGGAGATCCGCGGTGGCGTGGCCACCTTCTTCACCATGGCGTACATCCTGGTGCTCAACCCGATCATCCTGGCCAGCGCGGTCGACATGAACGGGACCCACCTGAACAGCGCCCAGCTGGTCACCGCCACCGCGCTGACCGCGGGCATCACCACGCTGCTGATGGGCGTGATCGGCAACGTGCCGATCGGTCTGGCCGCCGGCCTCGGCGTCAACACCATCGTCGCCCTCCAGCTGGCGCCCAAGATGACCTGGGCCGACGCCATGGGCATGGTGGTCCTGGCCGGTTTCGCGATCATGCTGCTGGTCGCCACCGGCCTGCGCGAGCGGGTCATGAACGCCGTGCCGCTCGGGCTGCGCAAGGCCATCGCGATCGGCATCGGCCTGTTCATCACCCTGGTCGGCCTGGTCGACTCCGGCTTCGTCAGTCGGATCCCGGACGCCGCCCACACCACCGTCCCGCTCGAACTCGGCGGCAACGGACACCTGCAGACCTGGCCGGTGCTGGTCTTCGTGCTCGGCCTGCTGCTGACCCTGGTGCTGATCATCCGCAAGGTGCCCGGCGCGATCCTGATCAGCATCGTCGTGATGACGGGCGTGGCCGTCCTGATCCAGCAGGTCGCCGACCTGTCGGGCCTCGCGTGGGGCCTGACCGTCCCGCAGTGGCCGGGCAACCCGGTGGCCGCCCCCGACTTCGGGCTGGTCGGCGAGGTCAGCCTGTTCGGCGGCTTCGGCAAGGTCGGCGTGCTGACCGGCTGCCTCTTCGTCTTCACCGTGCTGATGTCCTGCTTCTTCGACGCGATGGGCACCATCCTCGGCGTCGCCGACGAGGCCCACCTGCTGGACGCCAAGGGCGACCTGCCGGGCATCAACAGGATCCTGATGGTCGACGGCATCGCCACCGCCGCCGGCGGCGCCACCTCCTCCTCCGCCAACACCTGCTTCGTGGAGTCCACCGCGGGCGTCGGCGAGGGGGCCAGGACCGGCTTCGCCTCGATCGTCACCGGCGCGCTCTTCCTGGCCGCGTTGTTCCTCACCCCGTTGGCCACCATGGTCCCCGCCCAGGCCGCCACCCCGGCCCTGGTCGCGGTCGGCTTCCTGATCCTGGCCAACTCGGTGCGCGACATCGACTGGGACGACTACACGATCGCCATCCCGGCCTTCCTCACCATGGTGATGATGCCGTTCACGTACTCCATCACCAACGGCATCGGCATCGGCTTCATCACCTTCTGCGTCCTGCGCCTCGCCGCCGGCCGCGGCCGCTCCGTCCCCGTCTCGATGTACGCGGTGGCGGCGGTCTTCGCCTTCTACTACCTGATGCCGGCCCTCGGCCTGCTCTGACGCCTCCGGCGCACCTGCGGCCCCGCGCTCCCCGGAGCGCGGGGCCGCTTTCGATATCGAGAATTGGCCTAGGCTGATATCGTTTTCTTGTTGGTGCCCAAGGGAGGAACAGCCATGGCGCGAACCGTGATCGACCTCGATGATGACCTTCTGGCCGAGGCCCAGCAGCTGTTCGGCACGACCACCAAGGTCGCCACGGTCAATGCGGCGCTGCTGGAAGCGGTGAAGCTGGCCAGGAGGATAGAGCTTGCCGATGCCATCGCCGGCGGGGAGTTCGACCTCCTTGACGAGTCGGGCAAGTCGGCGGCGGCGTGAGCCGAGAGCGTTTCCTGATCGACAAGTCGGCCCTGGCGCGTTGGGGAAAGCCGGCAGTGCGGCCCGTTCTCGACGACCTCTCCCAGCGTGCGCTCCTGGCCGTGAGTGCGGCGGTCGAGATGGAGGTGCTGCACAGCGCCCGAAGTGCGGCGGAAGCGGACCGGCTGAGCCATCTGCTCAGGGGGTTCGACTACCTGCCGTGCACGGACGAGGTGTGGGACCGGGCCAAGGAAGTTCAGCGCCGCGCCTTGTCTCGCGGCAATCACCGCGCGTTGTCCATGGCGGACATGCTGATCGCCGCCACCGCTGAGCGGCACGATGTGACGGTCCTGCACTACGACGGCGACTACGACATGATCGCGGCCATCACCGGACAGTCCACTCGCTGGGTCGTGCCGGCGGGAACGGCCGACTGAGTTCCTACCTCACAGGCCCTAAGCGGTTGGTGGCTGTGCGGGCGGGAGCCTGCCGGGGCGGTTACTGGACGCAGAATTCGTTGCCCTCGGGGTCGGCCATGATGACGTGTTCGCCGCCGGGTTCGCGGACGTGGCGCAGGGGGGTGGCGCCGAGGGACTTCAGGCGTTCCACGGTGGCGTCGCGGGCGTCGGGGCCGGGGTGGAGGTCGAGGTGGAGGCGGTTCTTGACCGTCTTCGCCTCGGGGACCTGCTGGAAGAGGATCCGGCGGCCGAGGCCGGTGCCGGAGACCGGGTCGTGCGGCTCGTCGGGGTGGCGGACGGCGGCCAGGGTGCGCCAGGCCCGCCGGCCCTCGACCTCGGTGAGGAGGTCCGGGGTGATCGCGCCGGCCGTGAGCAGGTTGCCGATGAGGACGCTGTGGTCCTCGACGGTGTAGCCGAGGGCGGCGCCCCAGAAGGCCGCCTGGGCGTGCGGGTCGGCGCAGTCGATGACGATCTTCCAGTGCAGAGTGGTCATGTAACCCGTTATATAGGTTACCTGGGTGACGGGCAATCACCGTCCGGTGTGATGGGCCAAAAAGGGGGTCGTGTAGGCCAGTTGGCGGTGGGCATACTGCCTGGACGGGAGACGGGGAGGGGGCTCTACCGATGGTGCAACAGGATCCGCCCGGGGGAGACGAGGCGAAGCTCCTGCCGGAGCTGTTCTGGACGGCCGACAAGGCCTCGCTGGACGGCCAGCGCGAGACGCTGCGCTGGTACCGGTGGCTGATCGCGATGCTGGTGGTCGCCGCGGTGGTCGGCTCGCTGCCGGGGCCGGAGCACCGGGGGGACAGCGACATCACACCGCTCTTCTCGGTGGTGGCGTTCCTGGTGGCCGGCTACTTCTGGTCGCGGCTGCGCCGCAGCAACCCGCAGGGGCGGTGGTACGAGGCGCGGGCGGCGGCCGAGTCGGTCAAGACGCTCGCCTGGAAGTACTCGATGCGGGCCCGGCCGTTCGACGGTGCGGCCCAGTCGGCGGAGGTGGACCGCGGCTACCTGCTCCAGCTGGAGGACGTGCTGCACGCCTTCGAGGACCCGGAGATCGTGCCGCCGGGCACCGTCCCGGAGATCACCCCGGAGATGCGCCGGGTGCGGGCCGAGAGCCTGGTCGCGCGCCGGACGCTCTATCTGCGCACCCGGGTGGAGGGTCAGCGCACCTGGTACCGCTCGCGGGCGGAGTCCTGCGAGTCGCAGGCCGTCTCCTGGGGGCTGGGCATCGCCGCGCTGATCATCATCGGTGCGGCGGCGGCGATCGCGCAGGCGGTCGGCGCGCTGCCGCTGCACATCTTCGGCGCCAGCTCGGCGGCGGCCGCCGCAGTCATCGCCTGGACCCAGCTCAAGCAGCTGCGCCCGCTGGCCGCCGCGTACCAGCTGGCCGCGCGCGAGCTGGAGAACGTCGGCAACCAGCTCTCCGACCTCGACCTGAAGACCCCGGACGCGGAGTCGCGCTGGGCGCGGCTGGCCGCCGAGGCCGAGGACGCGGTCTCGCGCGAGCACACCACCTGGCGGGCCCGCCGGGCCTTCCCGCGCTGAGCGCACTGAAGTGCACTGAAGCGCACTGAAGCTCTCCGCGATACCCCGCACCACCCCGCACCGCCGTGTGCGCCGACGCCGCCGAGCGTCCGCGCGCACGGCGGTGTCACTACGCGGATCGGGAGGTCGTGGGGAGATCGAGCGGGGTTCACGCGTGGCCGGGACCACAGGTGTGCGAGGTGCGTGAGGGTCGGCCGGTGAAGTCCGATCCGTAATCATTACGTGTCCATGCCCTGGTTTCATCGCCTCCGCGCACGACGTCAGTCACTGCCCGGAGGCCCCCCTTGCGCATTCTCCTGATCGCCAGCGCGTTCAACAGCCTGACCCAGCGCGTCCACACCGAACTCCGCGAACGCGGACACCAGGTGGCCGTCCAACTCGCGCTCGGCGACGAGCAGATGCGGGCGGCCGTGGAGCGGACCGACCCCGAGCTGATCGTCTGCCCGATGCTCACCAAGGCCGTCCCGGAGGACATCTGGTCCAAGCGGACCGTCCTGATCGTGCACCCCGGCCCCACCGGCGACCGAGGCCCCTCCTCGCTCGACTGGGCGATCACCGAGGGCGCGGAGCAGTGGGGCGTCACCGTCCTCCAGGCCGTCGAGGAGATGGACGCCGGGGACATCTGGGCGTCCGGCGAATTCCCGGTCGCCGACTGCGGCAAGAGCGAGCTCTACCGGGGCGAGCTGGCCGACGCGGCCGTGGAGGCCGTCCTGCTGGCCGTCCGCCGCTTCGAGGGGGAGCTGTTCACCCCCGAACCGCTGGACTACGCCCGGCCCGACGTCCACGGCCGGCTGCGCCCCCTGCTGCGCCAGGACGTCCGCCGGATCGACTGGGAGGCCGACGACACCGCCACCGTGCTGCGCAAACTGCGCGCCGGCGACTCGCAGCCCGGCGTGCTGGACGAGCTGTACGGGCGCGAGTACTTCCTGCACGGCGGCCACCCCGAGGACGAGCTGCGCGGCGGCCGACCGGGCGCGGTGATCGCCACCCGGGACGGCGCGATCTGCCGGGCCACCGTGGACGGCGCGGTCTGGATCCCGCAGCTGCGCCCGCGCCGCACGCCCGGTGGCCCGGTCACCTTCAAGCTGCCCGCCGCGACGGTGCTGGGCGAGTTCCTGTACCGGGTCCGGGAGGTGCCGGTCAGCCCGGCGGCGGCCGCCGACCGGGAGACCTGGTCGGAGATCCGCTACCGCGAGCAGGACGAGGTCGGCTTCCTGGAGTTCTCCTTCGCCGGCGGGGCGATGAGTACCGGGCAGTGCCGCCGGCTGCTGGCGGCGTACCAGGAGGCGGCGGACCGGCCGACCTCGGTGCTGGTGCTCGGCGCGGCCCGGGACTTCTTCTCCAACGGCATCCACCTCAACGTGATCGAGGGCGCGAGCTTCCCCGCACTGGAGTCCTGGGAGAACATCAACGCGATGGACGACCTGGTCGAGGCCGTCCTGACCACCACCGACAAGCTGACCGTCTCGGCGCTCGCCGGGAACGCCGCCGCCGGCGGGCTGATGCTCGCCATCGCCGCCGACGAGGTCTGGTGCCGGGAGTCCGCGGTGCTCAACCCGCACTACCGCCTGATGGGCCTGTACGGCTCCGAGTACTGGACCTACACGCTGCCGCGCCGGGTCGGCGCCGAGCAGGCCGAGCGGCTGACCGGTGACGCGCTGCCGGTCGGCGCGGCGCAGGCCGAGCGGCTGGGCCTGGTGGACCGGACCTCGGGCGGCAGCGCGGCGGAGTTCCGCCGCTGGACGGCCCGGGAGGCGGCCCGGCTGGCCGGCTCCCCCGAACTGAGCGGCCGGCTGGCGGAGAAGAAGCGCCGCCGGGCCGAGGACGAGGAGCTGCGACCGCTGGCCGACTACCGGGCGGAGGAGCTGCGGCGGATGCACCGCAACTTCTACCGGGCCGGCGAGCCGTACCACGAGCTGCGGCGCGCCTTCGTGCACAAGGTCTGCCCGGTGGCCACCCCCGAGCACCTGACCGGGCTGCTCGGCCGACCGGAGTGAACCGGGCCGCACTGCCGTGAAGTCGGCGAGGACACCGCGAGCCCGCCGCGGTGTCCTCGCCTGACTGCCTGACTGCCTGACTGCCCGACAGGCGGGCCGCCCGACCGTCAGTGCCCGCCCGCCGCCGCCCGTCGGCGGGCGGCGAGCGGGGCCGCCGGGCCCACCAGGACGGGCTGCGCGGCGCTGCTGCGGCTCGGCGACACCGCGAAGGCGAGTGAGCCGAAGAAGATGTAGCAGCCCAGCCCGACCACCAGCGGGAAGATGAACTGCAGCGCCATCACCCCGCCCTGCGTGCCGTGCGGGGAGTCGGCGTCGAGGTGGACGGAGACCGCCGCCATCCCGGTGTAGTGCATCGCGCACACCGCGACGCCCATCACCGGGGCCGCGGCCAGCACCGCGACGGTGCCCTTGATGTTCAGCGCCGCCCACAGCGCGGCCGTCGCGGCGAACACCGCGATGCCGACCGAGAGCGCCACCGTGGTGCGGTCGTAGGCGATGTGCCCGGGCAGCACCATGGCGGCCATGCCCAGGTAGTGCATGGTCGCCACGCCGAGACCGGTGGTCAGCCCGCTGAGCAGCAGCGCGGGGACGCGGTGGCGGCTGTAGCCGACGGTGAAGATCCCGAGGCCCACCACCGCGACGGCGACGAGCAGGCTGAGCGTGGTCAGCCCCGGGCGGTAGGAGATCTCGGCCCCGGTGACGGCGAAGCCGAGCATCGCGATGAAGTGCATCGACCAGATGCCCGCACCGAGCGAGGTCGAGGCGAAGAACAGCCAGCCGGCCCGGGTGCGGCCCCGGGAGACCAGCGCCCAGCGGGTGCTGCGCAGGGCGACGAAGGCGCCCAGACAGGCGATGAAGTACGAGACTGCCGGTGTCACCCAGCCGTAGACGGCATGGTGGATCTCACCCACGAGGATCTCCCTGGACGGGTTGGGGAGGACTGACGCCAGGGTTCGGGCGGACGACGTCGGCGGAAGCGGCCGGTGAGGGCCGGGAAAGGAGTGTTCGGGGGGCGCGGAAGCCCGCGCCGGGGCCGTGGTCCTGCCCAGGGGAGCCTGGCGTGTGGTGCCCCTGACAACCTGGGACAGTAGCCATTACCGGCCAGTCGGACAATGTTCGACTATTTGGTGAAACTGCAGGTCAGGAACGGTCTTCACGGGACGGGCAAGATCTCGGCACCAAGTCCTGACCGCGCCTGCGCAAGGCCTTGCAGTCGTGCTTCGGGTGCCCGCGGAGGTACTCCGGCAGGGCTCCGGCGGTGCCCGGCGGGGTGCTCCGGCAGGGCCGGCGGGTCACTCCAGCGGTGCTAGCCCGAACGGGTGGCCGGCCGGGTCGATCAGGACCTTGAGCGTGCGCCCGTGCTGGTACTGCGGCTCGGTGGCGCCCAGGGCGAGCGCACGGGCGGTGGCCTCCTCCAGGTCGTCCACGTAGAAGTCCAGGTGGAAGTGCTTGCCGCCGTCCGGCTCGGTCCACGGCTCGGGCCGGTAGCCCGTGACCCGCCCGAACCCGAGCGGGCTGCCGCCCTCCGGGTTGTCCAGGATCGCGAAGTGCTCGTCCACGTGCCGGCTCTCCCACCCGAGCAGCTCGCCGTAGAAGGCGGCCAGCGCGACCGGGTCGGCGCAGTCGATGGTGACCATGGCGAGCCGGGCGAAGCCGGTGTCGTTCTGCTCGGTCTGCTCGGTGGCGAGGTCGGACATTGTCTGGTCGGCCCTTCTGCTGCGGGGAGTCGGCGGCGCGCTGGCGCGCATCGGATCATGACCCTTTTCCAGCATCGCACCGGCGGTCCCGCCCGGCACGGCCAGGCGCGCCGGGGGGTGTGGAGGCGGGCGCCGGCGCGCGCGGGGCGTGCCGCACGGCGGCCGGTGGCGCCGGTGGTGGAATGAATTTTCCTTAGCGAGAGTAATGACATAGACTAAGGACATGCCCGAGATGTCCGAGCGGGACCTCGCAGCGATCAGTCAGCTGCGGTCGTCCACCATGCGCCTCTCCCGACGACTGCGCCACCAAAGGGACGAGGAGTCGCTCAGCCCCACCGAGATGGGGGTGCTGGGCACCCTTGCCCGGTGTGGCAAGGCCACGCCGGGCGAACTCGCCCGGAAGGAACACGTCCAGCCGCCCTCGATGACCAGGATCGTCGCGATGCTGGAGGAGAAGGGCCTGGTGCGGCGCGAGCCGCACCCGGAGGACCGCCGCCAGGTGGTCGTCAGCAGCACCGAGCAGGCGGAGGCGATCCTCGCGGACAGCCGCCGCCGCCGGAACGCCTGGCTCGCCGAGCTCGCCGAGGGGCTCGACGAGGACGAGTGGGCCGTCCTCAGGGAGGCCGCCCCCGTGCTGTACAAGCTCGCACATCTCTGAGGGCCACCCGTTCCGGTCAGCCGCCGGAGGACGAAGGAGTACCGCATCACCGCAGGACCAATGACCGACATCAGGAGCGCGACGACCCCCCAGCGGGTCGTCGTGCCTCGAGGGGAGAGCACCGTGACACCGCCGGCCGCAGCCAGCGCCGCCATCCGTACCGACGAACCGACCACCGAACCCGCAGCGGCAGGCGCCGCGGCCGCCGACGCCCAGGCTCCCGCCCCCACGGGGCTGCCCGGCAGCGGCGACGACGACCCCGACGAACGCACCGCGGCGGTAGATCCCGCCGCTCCCGGCCGCCCCCCGGCGGCCCCGTCCCCGACCGGAGCCGAGTTCACCAGGCCCGGGGGGATGTTCTCCTCCCTGCGGGTGCGCAACTACCGGTACTTCTTCGCCGGCCAGGTGGTCTCCAACACCGGGACCTGGATGCAGCGGATCGCCCAGGACTGGCTGGTCCTCAGCCTCACCGGCAGCCCGCTCGCCGTCGGTATCACCACCGCCATGCAGTTCCTGCCGATGCTGCTGCTCGGCCTCTTCGGCGGCGTGCTCGCCGACCGGATGCCCAAGCGCCGGCTGCTGATCTACACCCAGGGCGCGATGGGCCTGCTCGCCGCGGGCCTCGCCGTCCTGACCATCGGCGGTGCGGTGACCCCGTACTACGTGTACGCCTTCGCGCTGCTGCTCGGCCTCGTCACGGTGGTCGACAACCCGACCCGGCAGGCCTTCGTCTCCGAGATGGTCGGCCCGAAGGACCTCGCCAACGCGGTCAGCCTGAACGCCGCCAACTTCCAGACCGCCCGGCTGATCGGCCCCGCCGTCGCGGGCCTGCTGATCGCCGCGGTCGGCAGCGGCTGGGCCTTCGCGGTGAACGCGCTGTCCTTCGTCGCCGTGATCGGCGGACTGCTCGCGATGCGGCCGTCGGAGCTGCGCCCGACCCCGCCGATCGCCCGCCAGAAGGGGCAGTTGAGGGAGGGGCTGCGGTACGTGAAGGAGCGGCCCGAGCTGCTCTGGCCGATGGTGCTGGCCGGCTTCATCGGCACCTTCGGGTTCAACTTCCCGACGCTGCTGTCGGGTTTCGCGTACGACACCTTCAAGGTCGGCGCCGGGCAGTACGGTCTGCTGAACACCGCGATGGCGGTCGGTTCGCTGGCCGGTGCGCTGCTGGCGGCCCGCCGGGGCGCGCCGCGGCTGCGCCGACTGGTCGGTGCGGCGCTGGCCTTCGGCACGCTGGAGGCGGTGGCGGCCTTCGCGCCCGGCTACTGGACCTTCGCGGTGCTGCTGACCCTGATCGGGGTGTTCGGGCTCAGCTTCAACACCTCGGTCAACTCCATGCTGCAGCTCTCGACCGACCCCGAGATGCGGGGCCGGGTGATGGGCCTGCTGGTGCTGGTGTTCACCGGCGGCACGCCGATCGGCGCCCCGATCGTCGGCTGGGTGACGGCCTCGTACGGGCCCCGGCTGGGGCTGCTGGCCTGCGGCCTGGTGTCGGCGCTGGCGGCCGGGGTGGTCGGCCTGGTGCTGGCCCGCAGTGCGGACCTGCGGGTGCGGGTGGACCTGCACCCGGGCCGCGGCGGACGGGTGGTGGCCGTGGTGCCGCGCACCACGGCGCGCGCCAAGTCCCAGCTGGCCGCGGCCTGCTGATGCCGCGTCGGGGGGGCCCGGGGGGCGGGGGGGGCCCCGGCCCCCCCCCCGGGGGGGGGGGCCGGCCGGGCCGGGGGGCGGGGCGGGGCCCCACCCCCCCCCCGCCCGGGGGGCCGCCCCGCACGAAGCCGGGGCGGGG
>NZ_JBITZW010000032.1:0-72357 GCF_044547105.1 Kitasatospora sp. NPDC052868
ACCAACACCCCCATCAACTGGACCCCCCACCACCCCACCAACCCCACCCCCACCAACCTCCCCACCTACCCCTTCCAACACCAGCACTACTGGCTGCAAGCACCCACCGCGCGCGGCAACGTCACCACCGCAGGCCTCGGCTCCATCGACCACCCGCTCCTGGGCGCCGTCGCCAAGCTCGCCGACGGCGAGACCACCCTGTTCACCGGACGCGTCGCCCTGGCCACCCACGGTTGGCTCGCCGACCACACCATCGGTGAGACCGCGGTCCTCCCCGGCACCGCCTTCGTCGAACTCGCCATCCGGTCGGGCGAGGAGAGCGGCCACACCACCCTCGACGAACTGGTCCTGCACGCGCCGCTGGCCCTCCCCGACGGCCAGGCCGCCCAGCTCCAGGTCACCGTCGGCGCCGCCGACGACCGCGACCGACGCCCCGTCACCGTCCACTCCCGCCCGGAGGACGGCGACCAGCCCTGGACCCTGCACGCCGAGGGCCTGCTCAGCGGCTCCCCCGTCCACGGCACCGAACTGCGCAGCTGGCCGCCGCAGAACGCCGAGGCGCTCTCCGCCGACGCGGTCTACGACCAGCTGGCCGCTATCGGCCTCACCTACGGCCCGGTCTTCCAAGGCGTCACCGCCGCCTGGCGCGACGGCAGCGACTTCTACGCCGAGATCAGCCTCCCCGAGGAGCAGCACGGCACGGGATTCGCCCTCCACCCCGCGCTCCTCGACGCGGCCCTCCACCCGAAGGCCTCCGACACCCCGGGCTCGATCAGGCTGCCGTTCGCGTGGTCCGGAGTCGCCCTGCACGCCACGGGCGTCACCACCGCCCGGGTCCGGATCGTCAGCAGCGGCACCGACCGGCTCGCCGTGCACCTCGCCGACGACTCCGGCGCCCCCGTCGCCACCATCGGCTCGCTCACCGTCCGGCCGCTCGACCCGGCGCTGCTCGGCGGCGGCGGGCAGGACGACCTCCACCGCCTCCAGTGGACGAACCTGCCGACCCCGACCGCCACGGCGCCCGAGCCGTTCCTGCTCGCCGACGGCGACCTGGCGGGCCTGCGGGCGGCCGTCGACGCCGGCGGGGCCGTCCCGGACACCGTGCTGGTGCAGGTGCCCCGGCAGGCTCCCGAGGAGACGGCCGGCACCGCCCTGCCCGGGGCGGTCCGCACCGGCACCGCCCGGGTGCTCGGCCTGCTGCAGGACTGGCTGCGCGACGACCGCTTCGCCGCCGCCCGCCTGGTCGTCGCCACCTCCGGCGCGGTCGCCGTGACCGCCGACGAGATGCCCGACCTGGCCACCTCCGCGATCTGGGGCCTGGTCCGGTCGGCGCAGAGCGAGCAGCCCGGCCGGATCACCCTGGTCGACTCCGACGGCCTGCCGGCGTCCGACCGGGCGCTGCCCGCCCTGCTCACGGCCGACGAGCCCCAGCTGGCCCTGCGGGACGGCCTCGCCCGCGTCCCGCGCCTGGTCCGCGGCGCCGCGACCGGCGAGCCCGCGACCGCCCCGTGGGACTCCGAGGGCACGGTCCTGATCACCGGCGGCACCGGCGGCCTCGGTGCCATGCTGGCCCGGCACCTGGTCACCACCCACGGCGTGCGCCACCTGCTGCTGGTCAGCCGCAGCGGACCGAACGCCACCGGCGCCACCGAACTCGCCACCGAACTCCGCGAACTCGGCGCCCACGCCACCATCGCCGCCTGCGACACCGCCGACCGCGACGCCCTCACCCGCGCCCTCGCCCAGGTACCGGCCGAGCACCCGCTCACCGCCGTCGTCCACACCGCCGGCGTCCTCGACGACGGCATCCTCCCCACCCTCACCCCCGAACGCCTGGACACCGTCCTGCGGCCCAAGGTCGACGCCGCCTGGAACCTCCACGAACTCACCCGCCACCTCCCGCTCAAGGCCTTCGTCCTCTACTCCTCCCTCGCCGGTGTCCTCGGCAACGCCGGCCAGGCCAACTACGCCGCCGCCAACACCTTCCTCGACACCCTCGCCGCCCACCGACAGGCCCACGGCCTGCCCGCCCACTCCCTCGCCTGGGGCCTCTGGGCCCAAACCGGCGCCATGACCGGCGAACTCACCGAAGCCGACCTCACCCGCCTCAGCCGGGGCGGCGTGGCCGCGATCACCGAGGCCCAGGGCCTCGGGCTCTTCGACGCGGCGCTGCGCAGCACGGACGAGCCCGTGCTCGTCCCGGTCCTCCTGGACCTGCCCGCGCTGCGGGCGAACGCGGCGGGCGGCGAGCTGCCGGCCGTCCTGCGCAGCCTGGTCCGGGTGCCCGCCCGCCGGGCCGGCGGTGCGGACGGCGGCCTGGTCCGGCGGCTGACCGCCCTCACCGGACGCGACCGCACCCAGGCCCTGGTCGACCTGGTCTCCACCCAGGTCGCCACCGTCCTCGGGCACTCCGACACCAGCGCGATCAACCCCCAGCGGCCCTTCAAGGAACTCGGGTTCGACTCGCTGACCGCCGTCGAGCTGCGCAACCGCCTCAACAAGGCCACCGGGCTCACC
Organism: Kitasatospora sp. NPDC052868; assembly: GCF_044547105.1. NCBI lineage: Bacteria > Bacillati > Actinomycetota > Actinomycetes > Kitasatosporales > Streptomycetaceae > Kitasatospora > Kitasatospora sp. NPDC052868. Next base: position 2,518 of record NZ_JBITZW010000032.1, read on the forward strand.
CTCTCCACCACCCTGGTCTTCGACCACCCCTCCCCGCTCGCCATCGCCGAGCTGGTCGAGCGCCGGCTCTTCGAGCAGCAGGAGGCCGTACAGGCCGCCCCGACCAGGGCCGCCGCCGACGACGACCCGGTCGCGATCATCGGCATCGGCTGCCGCTTCCCCGGCGGGGTCGCCTCCCCCGAGGAGCTCTGGGAGCTGCTGACGAACGAGCGGGACGCCGTCTCCGGCTTCCCGACGGACCGCGGCTGGGATCTGGAGAACCTCTACCACCCGGACCCGGACCACCCCGGGACGAGCTACGCCAAGGAGGGCGGCTTCATCTACGACGCCGCCGAGTTCGACCCGGCGTTCTTCGGCATCGCCCCCCGCGAGGCGGTCGCCCTGGACCCGCAGCAGCGCCTGCTGCTGGAGACCTCCTGGGAGGCCTTCGAGCGGGCCGGCATCGACCCGACCACCATGCGCGGCAGCCAGACCGGCGTGTACGCGGGCGTGATGTACCAGGACTACTCCGGCCGGTTCGTCCACCACAGCCCCGAGGAGTTCGAGGGCCAGATCGGCATCAACGGCACCGGCGCCGTCGCCTCCGGCCGGGTCTCCTACACGCTCGGCCTGGAGGGCCCGGCGGTCACCGTCGACACGGCCTGCTCCTCCTCGCTGGTGACCCTGCACATGGCCACCCAGGCGCTGCGCGCGGGCGAGTGCACGCTCGCCCTGGCCGGCGGTGTCAGCGTGATGGCCACCCCGAGCGCGTTCACCGAGTTCAGCCGGCTGCACGGCCTCGCCCCGGACGGCCGGAGCAAGCCGTTCGCCGCCGCCGCGAACGGGATGACGATGTCGGAGGGCGCCGGACTGCTGCTGCTCGAACGGCTCTCGGACGCCCGCCGCAACGGCCACCCGGTCCTCGCGGTGATCCGCGGTACCGCGATCAACCAGGACGGCGCCAGCAACGGCCTGACCGCCCCCAACGGCCCCGCCCAGGAACGGGTGATCCGCCAGGCCCTCGACCGGGCCGGCCTCACCCCGACCGAGGTGGACGCCGTCGAGGCGCACGGCACCGGCACCTCGCTCGGTGACCCGATCGAGGCCAACGCGATCCTCGCCACCTACGGCCAGGAGCGCGAACGGCCGCTCCAGCTCGGCTCGTTGAAGTCCAACATCGGCCATGCCCAGACCGCCGCCGGCGTCGCGGGCGTGATCAAGATGGTGATGGCGATCCGCCACGGCGTACTGCCGAGGACCCTGCACATCGACGAGCCGTCCGGCCTGGTCGACTGGTCCCCGGGCACCGTGGAGCTGCTGACCGAGGCCCGTGCGTGGCCGGAGACCGGCCGCCCGCGCCGGGCCGGCATCTCCGCCTTCGGGATCAGCGGCACCAACGCCCACGTCATCATCGAGCAGCCCGCGGCCGAGCAGGGCGCCACAGAAGAGACCACCGAGCAGACCGCCCGGCCCGGCGGCCCGCTGCCCTGGGTGCTCTCCGCCACCACGCCGGAGGCGCTCCGCGGCCAGGCCGCCCGGCTGCGCACCGCCCTGCTCGCCCGGCCCGAGGCGGACGACCGCGACATCGCGGCCGCCCTGCTCGGCGACCGCACCCGCTTCGACCACCGCGCGGTGGTCCTCGGCGGGACCCGCGCCGAACTCCTCACCGCACTGGGCGTGGTGGCCCAGGGCGGCACCGCCCCCGGCGCCGTCACCGGCCGGGTGGCCACCGGTCCGTGGGCGGCGCTGTTCACCGGCGAGGGTGCGCAGCGGGCCCGGATGGGCCGGGAGCTGTACGAGTCCTTCCCCGCCTTCGCCACCGCCTTCGACGCCGTCCGCGCGGCGCTGGCCGCCGAACTCGGCAGCTCGGGAGACGAGTTGCTGCTCGACGCGGCCGGCGCCGACCGGCCCGCCGTCGCCCAGCCCGCGCTGTTCGCCTTCGAGGTCGCGCTGTTCCGGCTGCTGGAGTCCTTCGGCGCCCGCCCGGACTTCGTCCTCGGGCACTCGCTGGGCGAGCTGACCGCCGCGCACGTCGCCGGCGTCCTCTCGCTCGACGACGCGGCCAGGCTGGTGGCCGCCCGCGGCCGGCTGCTCCAGGAGCTGCCGTCCGGCGGCGCGATGCTCACCGTCGCCGCCTCGTTCGCCGAGGTGTCGGAGCACCTGGCGTCCTCGGGCCTCTCCGCCAAGGTGAGCGTGGCGGCGGTCGACGGGCCGGCCTCCGTGGTGGTCTCCGGACCGGTCCCGGACGTGACGGCGGTGGAGCGCTGGTGGCGCGGCCGCACCCGCAAGGTGCGCCGGCTGCGCTCGGCCCAGGCCCTCCAGTCGGCCCTGGTGGAGCCGGTGCTGGCGGACTACGAGAAGGTCGCCCGCGAGCTGGCCTACCGGGAGCCGCAGCTGGCCGTGGTGTCCGCCCAGACCGGGGCGCTCGCCGCGCCCGGGGAGCTCACCGACCCGGAGTACTGGGTGCGCCGGCTCCGCGCGACGGTGCGGTTCGGGGACGGCGTGCAGACGCTGCGGGAGCAGGGCGTGCGGACCTTCGTCGAGCTCGGCCCGGACGCGGTCCTGGCCCCGCTGGCCGAGGAGTCGCAGACCGGCGCCGGGGTCCGCGCCCCTGCGGTCGCCCTGGCGGCCGTGCGGCGCGGCCGGAGCGAGGCCTCCTCGCTGCTTGCGGCCGTCGCCGGGCTCCAGGTCCGGGGCGCGGAGGTCGACTGGGCGCCACTGCTCGGCTCGGCCGGGCCGCGCACCCGGGTGGACCTGCCGACGTACGCGTTCCAGCGGCGGCGCTACTGGCTCGACGGCGAGGACACCGGTCGGGTCTCGGCGAACTCCCCGGAGGGCCGGTTCTGGGCGGCCGTCGAGGAGCAGGACGTCGAGCAGCTGAGCCTGCTCCTCGGGCTGGACTCGGGCGCCGCGGAAGGCGCGGCGGACGGCGCGGCGAACCGCGGCGACGTGCTGGCCGAGCTGCTTCCGGCGCTGGCCCAGTGGCGGCGGCGGGAGCGGCAGGAGCGGGCCGGCCGGCGCCGGGGCGCCACCGTGGACCGGTCCGAGCTGCTCGACCGGATCGCCGAACTGCCGCCCGCCGAGCGGGAGTCCGCCGTGCTGGAGGCCGTCCTGCGGGAGTGCGCCGAGGTGCTGGGGAGCCCCGCCGGGGAGGAGCCCGAAGCGGAGCAGAACTTCCTGGCGATGGGCTTCTCCTCGCTGTCCGTCATCGACCTGGGCAAGCGCCTGACCGAGGCGACCGGGGTGGACGTGCCGATGGGCCTGATCTACGACCGCCCGACACCCGCCGCACTCGCCGCCTACCTGGCCGCCGGGCTGCTCGACGCCATGGCCGGGTCGGCCGGCGACCGGGGCTGACCGAAACGGCGGTGCCCCCGTCCGATCATCGCGATCGGGCGGGGGCACCGCCGTTTCCGGCTCGGGGTGTCAGGCGCACACCCGGCGGCTGTGGTCCGTGGTCAGCGTGCGCAGCGCCTGGTAGAGGCAGAGCAGCGCCCAGAACTCCTGGCGGACGCCCTCGGGGCTGCGCGAGCGCAGCGGCACCCCGGGGTGACGCGGGTCCGAGCCGACCACCGCGAACAGCGCGTCCATGGTCCACCGTTCGCGGAAGCACCGGACGAGTTCGTCGGCGGGGGCGGTGAGCGGGTCGAGCAGCGTGCTGACCAGGACGTCCGGACCGGTCTGCAGCACCCGGACGGGGACGGTGCCGCCGGGCCCGGACAGCTCGGAGCGGTGGCCGCCGCCCGGCAGCGGCCCGAGGACCGGCAGCGCCAGCGCGGGGTCGGCCCGCCAGAGCAGCTGGGCGCCGGTCGCGGCGGCGGCCAGGAACGGCGTCGGCGTGGCGAGCGGGCGGCCGGCGGTCAGCAGCATGCCGGGCGAGAGCCGGCCGTAGAGGCGTTCCGCGAGCGGGCGTACCGGGAGCGACGGATGGGTGGCGTCGTCCGGCGTCTCCAGGGCCGCACCGAGCAGGCCCAGGGTGCCGGACTCGGCGAGCACCGCCAGCCCGGCCCGGGAGCGCGGCGCACCCGGGCGGGCCGAGCGGCCCGGGGCGGGGCCGGTCGCGGTGGGCGGCAGGTCGAAGGCGGTCTCCTCCAGCGCGACCAGCCGCAGGCCGCGCCAGAGCGCGCAGGGGTCCTCGGGCCACCCGGTGGCGACCCGGCCGGCGGTCTGGTCGAAGAGGTTGCGCAGCGGCGCCTCGCCCAGCCGGTACCGGGCGAGCGAGATCGCGCCGTCGGTGGGGACGCGGTAGCCGCTCCAGCCGGGCCGGGCCCAGCGCAGTCCGCGCAGCAGTCGGTGCAGGGTCCGCTCGTAGCCCATCCGGGGTTCGAGCCAGAGCGCCATCGACAGGTAGACCATCAGCTTCGCGGGCAGGACCCGGGCTCTGGTCTCCCGGGCGCCGGCCTGGTCGATCGCGGCGTCCACCATGGCCTCGGGGAACATCTTCGCCAGCACGCCGATCGAGATGTCATCGGTCAGGCTGCCCTCACTGGTCTCGTCCGTCCTGGACATGCGACGTTTCACTCCAGTAGGGGGTTCGTCCGGTGGCGCCGCAGGGCACGGCGCGCACCGGGGTTGGGGGGAAGGAGCCGCCGGGGTGCGGCAGGGAAAAGGGAAAGGGAAGGGGGCGGCGCGTTTCTTGGGCGCCCAAGGACAAGGGCCTGTCCGGCGGTCAGGCCGGACAGGCCCTGGGGCGGCCTCGGGGGTCGGCGGCCGTCAGACGTGGTCCGCGACGGGTGCGGCGGCGGCCTCGGCCGTCCTCTCGCCGGACCGCTTGCGGGCGCCGAGCAGCAGCACGGCGGCGACCGCGGCGACCGCGCAGGCGCCCGCCCCGGCGGTGTACGCGATGTGGGTGCCGTCCAGGAACGCGGTACCGACCTTGCCCATCACCAGCGGCTTGATCTGTTCGGGCAGCTTGCCGGCGTCGGAGAAGTCCCCGGCGGCGATCCGGTCGACGGCCTCCGGGGGCAGCGGCAGGCCGGCCAGCGCGGTGCCCGCCGAGGTGGAGAGGTGGTGCGAGACGAGCGTGCCGGAGACGGCCACGCCGAACACCGAGCCGACCTGCCGCGCGGTGTAGCCGACGCCGGAGCCGGTGCCGGCCCGTTCCTCCGGGACGGCCTGGAGCAGCGCGGAGGTGACCGGCGGTCCGGCCAGGCCGGCGCCGAGGCCGAGCAGCAGGAACTGCCACCAGTAGCTGCCGAAGCCGTCCTGGTAGTGCAGCATGCGCAGGCCCAGGAGGCCGCCGCCCATGGCGAGCGCGCCGACCAGCGCGGTGAGCCGGACGCCGACCCGCTCGGAGACGACCACGCCGACGATCGAGGCGACGGTGACCATGGCGGTCATCACCACGGTCCGCAGGCCGGCCTGGACCGGGCTGAGCCCGTCGACCTCCTGCAGGGTGAGCATCAGCAGGAAGACGGCGCCGAACATGGCCCCGAAGACGGTGAAGTTGATGATCGCGCCGGCGCTGACGTGCGGGTGCCGGAAGAAGGACAGCGGCAGCATCGGCTGGCGCTGCCGGGCCTCCCAGACCACGAAGCCGACCAGCGCCAGTCCCGCGCCGACGAAGCAGCCGACGATCCGGCCGGAGCCCCAGCCGGCCGAGTTGCCCTCGATCAGGGCGTAGGTGAGCAGTCCGACCCCGGCGACGAAGAGCAGCTGCCCGAGCACGTCGACGGCCTGCCGGTGGTCGGGGCGGGTCTGCGGCAGCAGCTTGGCGAGCACCGCGACGGCGAGCACGCCGACCGGGATGTTCACCCAGAACACGCTCTGCCAGCCGTACTGCTCGACCAGCACACCGCCGACCAGCGGCCCGGCGGTGAGGGCCAGGCCCGCCACCGCGGACTGGATGCCGACCATCCGCCCGCGCGCGGTCGGGTCGGGGTAGAGCTGGGTGATGATCACCATGGAGACCGGCATCAGCGCCGCGCCGGTCACGCCCTGGGCGGCGCGGGCGATCAGCAGCATCCCGACCGAGCCGGAGAGGGCGCACCAGGCGGAGGTGAGGGTGAAGCCCGCGAGCGCCCCGACGAAGAGCCGCTTGGCGCCGATCCGGTCGGCGAGGGCGCCCGCACCGAGCAGCAGGCAGGAGAAGGTGAGCAGGTAGGAGTCGACCACCCACTGCAGTCCGCTGACGTCGGCGCCGAGCTTGTCCCGCAGGTCGGGCAGGGCGACGTTGACCACGGTGGTGTCCAGGAAGACCAGGAACAGTCCGCTGAACAGGGCGACGAGCAGCAGCGGGCTGACGCCGCCGCGCTCCTTTCCGGCGACGGCGGACTCAGGCATCGCGCTTCCGCCACTCCCGGAACTCGGTCAGGTCGTGGGCGCTGAACACCTCGGCCTCGCCGCTGCGGCGCAGTTCGCGCAGCCGGGCGACGTTGGGCAGCCGGTCCGGGACGGTCTCGACCTTCTTCTGGAAGGCGTTGAGGCCGGGCGTGCACCAGGGCTCGTCGGCGATCTCGCCGTGGAACATGTAGGCGTCGCCGGCGTGCAGCAGCCAGCCGCTGCCGGTGTCGACCGCCACCCCGACGTGGCCGCGGGTGTGCCCGGCGAGCGGGATCAACAGGATCTCGGGCGGCAGACCGGGGATCTCGCGGACCGACTCGAAGCCGAACCACTTCTCCCCGTCGGCGAGTTCGTGGGTGACCCACTTCGGATTGTGGGCCCACTGGCTCTGCCGGTACCGGTTGCGCTCCAGCTTGGTGGGCGGGTTCATGGCCGCCCGGTACTCGGGCCCGTAGGCGTGCACCTGGGCGTCGGGGAAGTCCGCCAGCCCGCCGGTGTGGTCCCGGTCGAGGTGGGTGAGCACGATGTGCCGGACGTCCCGCGGGTCGTAGCCGAGCGCCTTCAGCTGGTTGACGGCGGCCTCCTCGGGCTTCAGCACCGGCCGGGAGCGCAGCATGAAGGCCCGGCCGAGCCGGCCGACGGGGTCGGCGATGTCCCGGGTGCCGAAGCCGCTGTCGACCAGGACGAGGCCCTGGTCGGTCTCCAGCAGCAGGCAGTGGCAGAGCATGTGAGCCGCTTGGAAGAGGCCTCCCTCACCGTTGACCAGCCGCCGCGAAGGCGGCCGATAGGTGCCGAAGTTGAGGTGCCGGACGAGCATTTCTCTTCCTCTCGCTCATACCGCTACGGGCGGATGCCGCTACGGGACTGCCGATTGCCCAGGACGTCGGCCCGGGAAACCCTCCGCCGCCGGGGCGGGGTGTTCTGATGATGCGTCAGGTCCGGCGGGTCATCCGCCGTCCCGGGCGGCACGGCGGGCCAGCAGGCGCAGGTAGCCCTGGAGCAGCGGCCCGGCCGGACCGCCCACCGGCAGCCACGGCGCCTTGGAGCGGTGCCAGGGCAGCGGGGGCGGCGCGTCGCCGGTGAGCGCCTCGGCGAGGTGGCCGCCGGTGGCCGTGGCGAGCGCCAGGCCGTGGCCGCAGCAGCCGCCGGCGAACCAGGTGCGGTCGTCGATCCGCCCGACCACCGGCAGGTCGTCGCCGGTCATCCCGACCTGCCCGGTCCAGCGGTGGGTGATCTCCGCGGGGACGGGCAGCCGGCGGGCGAGCCAGTCCCAGGCCCGCCGGTGCTGGTCCGGTCTGGTGGTCGGCGGGATGTTGACCGGGCCGCCGCCCATCACCAGCCGCCCGTCGGGGGTGAGCCGGTGGTAGGGGGCGAGCGTGGTCACGTCGATGACGGCCTCGGGGCCGAGCTCCGCGCGGGCCTCGGGTGACAGCGGCGCGGTGGCGAGGGCGTGCAGTTGGAGCGGCGCGACGGTGCCGACCGGCAGGCCCAGCGAGCGGGTGAAGCCGTTGACGGCGATGACGGTGCGGCCGGCCCGTACCGTCCCGGCCGGGCAGGTGAGTTCGCCGCCGCCCAGCCGCAGGACGGGGCTGCGGTCGAAGCGGCGCACGCCGAGCCGGTCCAGCTCGGCGGCGAGCGCGGTGGTCAGCGCGGCCGGGTCGAGGGTGGCCGCGACGGGGTGGCGCAGCGCGGCGCGGTACCGCCCGGGGCGAGCCACGGGTACGACGTCCAGGTCGAGTTGGCGGTAGGCCTCGGCCTGCCGGGCCAGCGTGGCGGCGGCCCGGTCGGAGTTGGCGACGATCAGCTGGCCGCCGACGGTGAGCCCGCAGTCGGCGCCGAGCTCCCCGACCAGGTCGACGGTCTGGCGGACCCAGTCCTCGCTGGCCAGGTAGCAGGCGCGGGCGGTCTCGTCGCCGAAGCGCTTGCGGGCCTTGTCGATGGCCGGGCCGATCCGCGGGCCGACCAGTCCGGTGCCGCGCCCGCTGGCGCCGGCCGCCGGTCCGGTGGCGTCGAGGACCACGATGTCCAGCGAAGGGTCCCGGCGGACCAGGCGGTAGGCGGTGGCCAGGCCGGTGAGCCCGGCGCCGACGATCGCCACGTCCGCGGTGACCGTCCCCTGGACGGGGGCGGCGGCCCGCAGCTCCGCCGGCCGCCACGGCGGGGCGGCGGCCGGCGGTGCGGTCGAGGGGGCGGTCAACGGTCCCCCTCGGGTGCCAGCTCCCGGAACCTCCGGTCGTGCCAGATCAACGGCTCCCCCTCGGCCGTGCCGTCCCCGTCGCCGCGGACGGACACCACGTTGCCCACCACCACGCTGTGGTCGCCGTAGACCCGCTCGTCGGCGAGCGTGCAGGCCACCCAGCCGAGCGTGCCGCGCAGGACGGGGATGCCCAGCTCCCACTGGAACTCCACACCGGCGAACTTGCCCGGCCCGCCGGCGCCGGCGAAGACCGTGGCCAGCCCGGCCTGGTCGGCGCGCAGCAGGTGGATGGCGAAGGCCCGCCGGGTCCGGAGCGCGGCGAGCGTTCCGGATCCGGCGGACAGGCAGGCCAGCATCATCGGCGGATCCAGCGACACCGTGGTGACGGCCGAGGCGGTGAGGCCGAGCGGCTCACCGTCCGGACCGCAGGTGGTCACCAGGGTCACCCCGGCGGCGAGCCGCCGGTAGAGGCCCAGACAGGCCTCGGGGCTCCGGTCGGGGGCGCCGGCGTAGGCGAGCCTCACGACTTCGCGGAGCCGGCGGTCTCGGTGTCCACGACGATCTCCTGGGCCTCGCCGAGCAGACCGTCGACGATCTTCAGGATGTTGCCGCGCAGGGCGGTCTCGGCGACCGGGTCGAGGATCGCGGCCAGGGTCGGGATGCCCAGGTCGAACTCGGCGAGGAAGCGCACCAGGGTGCCCTCGCCGTCGGCCTCGACCTTCCAGTCGCCGCGGAACTCCGCGAAGTCGCCCTTGACCTGCTCGAAGGAGATGGCGAGCTCCTCCGGGTGGAAGGTGTCCCGCTCGGACCACTTGAGCAGGCCGTTGCGGAAGTGCACCGTCCACTCCGACAGCACCGAGCCGTCGGCGGAGGGCTCCTGGACGACGACGTTCTCGACCGTCTCGGTCAGCTCCGGGTAGCGGCCGAAGTCGCTGATCCGGCGGTAGGCCTCGGCGGGCGAGATGGCCGGGGCGAGGATGTGGATGCTCACGCTGGGCATGGTGTTTCCCTTTCGGCGGTTTCGTGGGACGCGTCGGCCGGGTGGGCTGGACGCGTCAGACGCGGTCGGCGACCGCGGTCAGCGATTCGTCGAGGACGGTCAGGAACAGCCGGATCTCGTCCTCGGTCAGGATCGCCGGCGGGGTGAAGCGCAGGACTTCGGAGGCGTTGAGCGAGTGGTTGAGCAGCACGCCGCGGTCCATGAACTCCAGCAGGAGCTCGCCGACGAAGCGCTGTTCGGCGGGCTGGATCGCGATCAGCAGGCCGCGGCCGCGGACCTCGGTGATCAGCCAGGGCGCCCGCTCGGCGACCAGTCGGCGGATCTCGCCCAGCAGCCGCTCGCCGAGTTCGGCGCTGCGCTGGACGATCTTCTCGTCGCGGATCGTCTCGACCGCGGCGAGCGCGGCGGCGCAGGCGATCGGCGAGGCGCCGAAGGTGGAGGAGTGCAGGATCGGGTCCCGGCCGAACGGCATGTACACCTCGGGCCGGGCCACCATCGCCGCGGCCGGCACCACGCCGCCGGACAGGCCCTTGCCCACCAGCAGGATGTCCGGGACGACCTCCTCGGCGTCGCAGCCCCACCAGGTGCCGAGCCGGCCGAGGCCGGTCTGGATCTCGTCGACGATCAGCAGCGCCTCGAACTCCCGGCAGGCCTCGGCGACCTCCTTGAGGTAGCCGGGCGGGGGCACCCGTACGCCGCCCTCGCCCTGCACCGGCTCGACGATGACGCAGGCCCGGCCGGCCCGGGCGGCGAGCGCCTCCCGCATCGCGGCCGCGTCGCCGTAGGGCACCTGGCAGGTGTCCGGCAGCAGCGGCTCGAACGGCTGCTGGTACTGGCGGTTGGCGGTGACGCTGAGCGCGCCCATGGTCTTGCCGTGGAAGCCGCGCTCGGTGGTGATCAGCGCGTTCTTGCCGTGCGCCCGGGCCAGCTTGATGCCCGCCTCGGTCGCCTCCGCACCGGAGTTGACGAAGTGGACCAGGTCCAGGTCGCCCGGGGTCACCGAGGCCAGCGCCTCGGCCGCGGCGGCGGTCACCGGCTCCATGAAGACCCGGGTGGCCAGCGGGTGCCGGTCGATCTGCGCCTTGACCGCCTCGACCACGCGCGGGTGGCGGTGGCCCAGGATGAAGACGCCGTACCCGCCGAAGTCCAGGTAGCGCTTGCCGTCGGCGGCGGTGATCCAGGCGCCCTCGGAGTAGGTCTCCACCACGGTGCCGAGCATGCGGGCGAGCGAGGCCTTGCCGTGGCCGAAGTGGCGCTCGTAGCGCTCCCCGGTCAGCTCGGCGTCCACGGACTCGGCCGCGGCGGCCGCGGCGGCGGCGTCGAAGGCCGCGGGGGCGTCGGAGACGGTGCTCATGCCACGGCCTCCCGGGCGGGCATCTTGGTGGCGATCCAGTACTCGACGGACTTCTCGAAGGCCTTCAGCAGCGCCTCGTGGGTGACCTCGTCGGCCATCCCCAGCTCCTCGAAGGAGGACTCCATCGAGTTGGAGACCTGGAAGAGCATCATCAGCTCGATGAAGCCGCGGAACTGGGTGCGCAGGGCGCGCGGGATGGCGTCCTCCATCAGCGGCAGCAGCAGCCGGTCCAGCGCCTCGGAGGGCATCAGGCGCGGCGGGTGCTCGGGCGCGACGCCGAGGCGCTCGGCGACCTCCAGGATCAGCTGGACGGTCTCGCCGAGGGTCGGCGAGTTCTTGCCCGCGGTGAGCCAGTACTCGCCGGTGGTGATGCCGCCGCGGATCAGGCGTCCGACGCCGCGGGCCACCAGGTCCGACGGGATCGCGTCGAGCGGGGTGTCCGCGTCGGCCGGCAGCACCGGGACGGTGCCCGTCACGATGGACGCGATCGCCTTGTGCAGGCCCTGGAAGTTGGCGATCTCGCCGGTCTGGGAGTCACCGCCGACCACCGAGGGGCGCACGATGGCGGCGGGCAGGCCGCTGGCCCGGACGGCCTGCTCGGCGGCGGCCTTGGAGTCGACGTAGGCGGCGGGCCCGGACTCCCGGAGCTCCTCGTCCTGCGGCCGGGCCACGAACGCGGTGCTGACGTAGTAGAAGGGCGCGCCGGCCTGCCGGGCGAGGCCCAGCATGTACTCGGTGCCCGTGACGTTGGAGGCGAACAGCTGCTCGCGGGTGGCGCGCCAGCCGGTGCGGGCCGCGGAGTGCAGCACCACGTCGACCCGGGCGGCGAGCTCCTCGAAGCCCTCCTGGCCGAGGCCGAGGTGCTCGTCCCCGAGCGAGCCCTGGATCTCCTCGACCCGCGGGTCGTCGATCGGGGTGCGGTGCCGCAGCCCGATCAGGTGGTAGTCGTCGGCCAGTTCCTTGATGAAGGCGCGGCCGAGCACACCGGTCGCCCCGGTGAGCAGTAGCGTCGGCTTGCTCATGATGATTTCTCCCCCTACGCGTTCTAGACGATTTCCAGCGGGCGGCCGGCCAGGAACCCGATCAGCGGGCCGGCCATCTTGCCGCGCGCCGGCGGGTGCAGTCCCAGCCCGTTGACCGCGGCCGTCAGGTAGCCGATGTCGTCGGAGCTCATGAAGTTCAGGCCGCCGAGCAGTTCCACGGCCCGGGGCACGACCCGTGCGATGGCGTCCTGGGCGGCGTACCGGACGTGCAGCGAGTCGACCAGCAGGCTCTGGTCGCAGCGCTCGGCACCGGTCTGCCGGGCGACGTTCTCGACGGCGGCCATCGCCGCCTCCAGGTCGGTGACCAGCCGGATCCGCTCGATCTCGGGGACCTTCTCGCTGGCCAGCAGCCGCTCGACCAGGGCGCTGGCGGCGCCCAGGTAGCTGGCGGTCATCAGCAGTTCGAACCAGACGAAGCCGGTGGTCTGGATGTCGTCCAGGACCTCGCCCTCGGGCACGTCGGTGCGCACCACCAGGTCGTTCGGGACGAGCGCGTCGGTGACGGTGACCTGGTCGCTCTCCGCGCCGGCCAGCGCGAAGCTGCCCCAGAACGGCGCCGTGGTCAGGCCCGGGTCGGTGGCCGGGATCAGCACGACGGCCAGCTGGTCGCCCTTGCCGTCCTCGCGGGGCACCATGACGCTCGCGGTGAGCAGGTCCATCGACTGCGCCAGGCTGCACGGGCGCTTGGCGCCGCTGACCACCAGGCCGGCCTCGGTGACCTTGGCGGTCATGCTGGGCTTCAGGATGCTGCCGCCCGGCTGCCCCTCGGCGAAGCCGGAGGCCAGCAGCAGCTTGCCGTCGACGATGCCGGTGAGCAGCATCCACTCGAAGCCGTTGCCGGTCTGGCTCAGCACCACCAGGCTGGCGAGCGAGAAGTGGTGCATGGTGGTGGCCACCGCCAGCGACGGCGAGCGCGAGCCGATCGCCCGCTGCACCCGGACGGCGGTGAGCGCGTCCGCGCCCTTGCCGCCGTGCTGGGCGGGGATCAGCAGCCCGGCGCCTCCGAGCTCCTTGAACAGCTTGATACCGGGGTTGCCCGGCGCCTCCAGCTCGCTGAGCGGCAGGCTCGCCAGTTCGGCGTCGAACCCTGGCAGCAGCGCCTCCAGTGCGGCCCGCTCGCGGTCCAGGAATCCCATGTCGTCTACCTCTCGGTGCTGTCCGGTGCTCTCGGTGCTGGGCGTTTCGTGCCGGGCGCTCGGTCGGGACGACCGGGCGCTCCGTGACTGCTGGTCAGCCGGCTGGACGGGCCGCCGGCTAGATGGCGTTGGCCAGGCGCATCAGGCGCAGGATCGCCCCGATGCTCGGCTTGCCCTCGAAGGCGATGTACTCGGGGAGCAGGGCGTGCGGGGCCCACTTCTCCTTGTAGGCGACCTGGGTCTGCGAGGGGTAGACCTTCTCCCCGTGCTCCGCCAGGAAGCGGACGATCTTGACGACCATCGGGCTGGCGCCGGGCGCCTCGTGCTCCTGGTCCAGCCCGGTGAACGGGGTGAAGCCCAGGTGCAGCCATTCGGCGCCGGCCTTGCCGAGGGTCTCGATGGCGTGCGCGTTGATCGCCTCCATCACCCCGGGCGGGGCCTCCCTGCGGCGCCGGGTCAGGTCGTGCAGCCAGCCCGGACGGGTGCCGTAGACCGGCGAGTAGGAGATGTAGCCGATCACCTCGCCCTCGATCCGGCCGACGAACAGCCGGCGCAGCGGCGCGACGGCCCCGGTGCGCTCGCCGATCAGGAAGGCCAGCTCCTTGGCGAACCGGCCCTTGCCGCGCAGCCAGTCCCGGTCGAGCTCGGTCAGCTCGTCGTCGACGGCCAGCGGATCGGCCTCCTCGACGACCAGTCCGCTGCGCTTGGCCCGCGAGATCTTGTTGCGCAGCCGGACGAACTTGGAGCCGCGCAGCGTGAACTGGGCCAGGTCGATGGCGTAGGAGGCGCCGATCTGGTTCACCGTGAAGCCGTTTCCGGCGTACAACTCGGCGTCGGTGCTCTGCAGTTGGACGGCGATGACCCGCTTGCGGGCCTTCCGGGCGTGCGCCCGGAAGGCGGTCAGCAGGGCGGCCCGGTCCCCGTCCGCGGCGAACGGGCCGGCGAACTGGATCAGGTAGCGCCCGGCGGTCCGGTAGGAGACCACACCGTCGATGCCCTCGGCCCGGAAGTACTCGGTCCGCTGGTTCAGGGCCAGGAAGGCGCTGGGGTTGTCCCCGTAGCGCTCGAGCGCGTCCCGGACGTCCTCAAGCGCGGGAGTGGCTGACAGCATCGGCGGCGCTCCTCACCTGGGTCGGGCCGGCCTGCCCCGGGGCGCCGCCCTGCCGCTCGTACGCGGCCTCGAACTCGACGAAGGCCGGGTGCCGTACGGGCTCGAAGGAGGTGTTCAGCGGCTTGAGGGAGTTCCCGAAGATGCCGCGGTCGCCGAACAGGTGGATGGGCAGCGCCAGCAGCGCCCACTCCGGCTTCACCAGCCAGGCCCAGAGACCGGCGATGGCCATCGAGGTCAGCAGGCTGTGCATGACGTTGTACGCGACGTGGTAGCCCTTGGGGATGTCCCCGTCGGCGGACCTCTTGAAGGCGATCGCCCCGGGGATGTACCCGATGAGGTCGATCACCACGAACAGCCCGATGAACACCGGCCAGCGGATGTCGCCCAGGTGTGTCAGTGCCAGGAAGACGGCGACCCCGAGCCCGACCAGCCATTCCAGGCGGGTCCACAGGAACGTCTTCTTTGTCTCGAAGCGATTCAGCGCATCCAATTCAACCCCACCTCGTACCCGCATGGGCGCATGCCGGGGTAGGCCCCCGTGCGTTCCGGCCTGAGCGCTTCAGGGCCCCCGCTTGCTGCGCTAGACGATCTCCCCGTGCCGCTCCGGACCGCGCCACGGCACTGCCGCGGTGAAAGTCTGCGCCATGGGCACCGCCTCGTTGGGGGTTCCGATCCCCCTGAGCCTCCCCTGTCTTTCCGGACGCGCTCCGACCGGCGGGTAGGGGGGTGGCGGGTCCTTACTTAGCGCGTAAGGATTCCGATAAACCGGAGTACCGGTTTCCGGACACGTCCGGAACAGCCGTCGGAACGGGCCCGACCGACCCCCCGTACCAGCGGGTCACCCCAGCGAAGGCGGGGTGCGGGGTCGATTTCGGCCGCATGCACACCACGCCCCGAGTGACCAGAGGGCGTGGATCCGGCCGCTTAACTCAGGCCTACCGAGCCAGGGGTGGCACACCCCCCGAGTAGGGGGTGGAGGCCCGCATACCGCCTGCTTCCAGGGCCTGGACCCCCTGCGGGCCTGCCGAAACGGAGCCTTCGCCACCGCCCGGAGGGCCGTTCCGGATTGGCCGAAACGCCGGAAAGTGTGATGCAGCTCACATACGGGCACCCTCGGCCCTTAGATACGCTCCCGTAGCGTATGGAAATCCTCTACAGTCCGCTCGACACCCTGTGACACCCCGTCAGCCGTGCTTGCGCACGTCGGGGCGGCCGGGGCGAAGGCGCCCGGGAGGAGGTGGGGTTGGATTATTCTGGAACTCTTTGCGGCGGCTTCACTTTGGCCACGGGGACCGGGACATAAGGTCACAACCGGGGCGGCCCTGCCGACAGGCGACCGCCGCTTGGACTACAGGTTACTTCTCGAGGAAATGCGCTGACATAGCAACGCTGGCTGCCGTTTAAATCATGGGGGATTCATACAATGGCGCTGGTTGAAATGAGCGACGCTCTGGTCGCCCTGAGGGAGATCTTCTCGGAATGCGAGGACAGACGCGGCAGAACGGTCGTGGTCAGCGGGTCGCTGGCCAGCGGTAGGTCGGAACTCCTGCACGCCTTCTGCGAGCACGTGGCGGACTCCGAGGCGCTGCTGCTCGCCGCCACGGGTTCGTACTCGGAACGGTCCGTGCGGCTGGGGGTGCTCAGCCAGCTCGTCCACAACGCGCCGCTGCCGCCGGAGATCCTGCGCAGCGTCGCCGAGACTGCGGCCGGCCGCACCGCCGGGGAGCCCTCGCCCTTCGCCGACCGCACCCCGCGCCACGAGACCGGCATCATCCAGGAGGTCTGCGACGCCCTGCTGAAGCTGGCGGAGCACCGCCCGGTCGTCCTCGCCATCGAGGACCTGCACTTCGTCGACCAGGCCTCGCTGCGGGCACTGCTGTACCTGCGGCTGCGGATGCGCTCGACCCGCACGCTGCTGGTCCTCACCGAGTGGACCGAGTCCTTCACCACCCCGATGTCCCTTCGGGTGGAACTGACCCGGATGCCGCACCAGCGGATCATGCTGGACTCGCTCTCCGAGGGCGGCGTGGGCCGCTACATCGCCAAGACGCTCGGCCCCCGGGTGGCAGCCCGGATGGCCGGTACCTACCACCGTCTGACCGCTGGAAACCCCATGCTGGTCAGCGCCCTGATCGACGACAACTCGGCGGCCGGCGAGAACGGCAGCGCACTCCCGGTGGTCGGGGTGGCCTTCGAACAGGCCGTCCTCACCTGCCTGCACCGCTGGGAGCTCGGGCTGGTCGACATCGCGCGCGGCGTCGCCGTGCTCGGCGTCCACGCCTCCCCGTACCTCATCGGACGGCTGCTCGGCTCGCCGCCGGACAGCGTCACCCGCGGCCTCAAGGTGCTCGCCGAGGCCGGCCTGCTGGAGGACGGCCAGTTCCGCCACCCCGCCGTGGCGGCCCTGGTGCTGAAGAACCTCCCGCCCGACGAGGCCTCCGAACTGCGCACCCGCGCAGCGGAGTTGCTCTACGAGCACGGGACGGCCGCGATCGACGTGGCCCACCACCTGATCGCCGTCGACGACGTGCCCGGCCCGTGGGCCATCGGCCTGCTGCGCGAGGTCGCCCGCGAGGCGCTGGTCGTGGAGGACGACGCCCGGCTGGCCACCCAGTGCCTGGTCCTGGCGCTGCGGCACTGCACCGACGAGCCGCAGCGGATCTCCGTCACCGCGGAGCTCGCGATGGCCCGCTGGCGCACCAACCCGTCCGCCGCGATCCGCCTGACACCGCTTCAGGACGCGCTGTCCGACGGCGAGCTCAGCGACCGCGACACCGCGATCGTGGTGCGCAACCTGCTCTGGCAGGGCAGCCACGACCAGGCCGTCAAGGCGCTGGCCTGCCTGCACGGCGGGTCCTCCCGCCCGGACCCGCAGGCCACGGCCGAGCTGGACCTCACCTACCAGTGGATCTACGGCCCGCGCCGGATCCGGCCCAACCATCCGGACGACCTGACGGTCCGCCGGGCCGGCTCGCCGGACGCCGACCCGTGGACCAGGGCCGCCTCGCTGCTCTCCACCACCCTGCACGAGTGGCGGCGCGACGACCTGGTCGAGAGCTCCTGGCACCTGCTCAGCAGCTCACGGCTGAGCGAGACCTCGCTGGGCGTGCTCGCCACCACCCTGCTGTCGCTCACCTACGCGGACGAACTGGAGTGCGCCGCGTCCTGGTGCGACAGCCTGATGGCGGAGGCCGTCCGCCGCCGGGCCCCCGCCTGGCAGGCGCTGCTCGGCAGCGTCCGGGCCGACCTCGCGCTGCGCCGCGGCAAGCCGGCCCTCGCCCGTACCTATGCGCGGGCCGCGCTCGACCAGGCCACCGCCCAGAGCTGGGGACTGCTGATCGGCTACTCGATCTCCACCCTGGTGATGGCCGCGACCGCGATGGGCGACTACGACGAGGCGGACGCGCTGCTCCAGCACACCTCGCCGGGCAGCATGTTCGAGACGGTCTTCGGGCTGCGCTACCTGCAGGCCCGCGGTCACCTCTACCTGGAGACCAACCGGGTGCTCGCCGCCTTCAGCGACTTCCAGAAGTGCGGCAACCTGATGCGCGAGTGGGGCATCGACATCCCGGCCATCGCGCCCTGGCGCGGCGACCTGGCGCAGGTCCACCTGAAGCTGGGCGACCGGGCCAAGGCCCGCGACCTGGTGAACGAGCAGCTCAGCCGCCCCGGCGCGGTCGGCACCCGGCTGCGCGGCATCTCCCTGCGGATCCTGGCGGCGAGCAGTGAGGGGAGTCAGAAGGTGCCCCTTCTGCGCGATGCTGTCGGTCAGCTACGCGCGTCCGGGGATCGTCTGGAGACCGCCCGGGCCATGGCGGACCTCTCCAACGCGTACCACGCGCTGGGCGAATCGGGCCGGGCCCGGCGGATGGCGCAGCGCGCCTACGAGGAGGCCGACTCCTGCCAGGTGCCCTCGCTCTGCGCCGGTCTGCTGGACTGCGGGGCCGAGCGCTCCGCGGAGCCCGAGCCGGCCGTCCTCGCCGAACCGCACCACACGCTCGACGACCGCCTCTCCGGCCTCAGTGACGCCGAACTGCGGGTGGCCGCCCAGGCCGCCCTCGGCTACACCAACCGGGAGATCGGGATGCGCCTGTTCATCACCCCGAGCACCGTCGAGCAGCACCTCACCCGGGTCTACCGCAAGCTGCAGATCAACGGCCGCCGCCACCTGCCGCTGGAACTCCTGCAGAACGCCACCGACCTGGCCGACACCGCCTCCGCACCGTCGGCCGCCCCCGTTCCGATCCCCGCAACCGCCGGCGCCGCTCCGCAGCGCCAGGCCGTCTGACCCGCCGGAGGCGGCGCGCGTCCCCCGCACCCGCCGCCTCCGGCGACCCCCTACCCGGGGCGTCCACCCCCCATTGGTCCGCCCCGACCGACTCGGCCCGATCTGCTCAGCGCTACCAGCTCAGCCCGACCGACTCAGCCCGACCGGCTGCCCGTGAAGCGGCCCGCGGGCACCAGGGCCACCGCCCGGGTGCCGATCTTGAAGGACTCCGCGGCACGCACCCCGCCGAGCGGCACCTTGCGGCCTCGCGTGGTCACCGCGAGCACCGCGTGCGGGGGCAGCACCGAGGCCACGGCGGCGAGCATCTCCGGTACGCCGGCCTCCCCCTCGACACCGAGCCAGCCGGTCTGCTCCCCGTACGGGACGTCGGTGATGACGATGTCCGGAGCCCGCCCCTCGACGGCCTCCGCCAGGTCCTCCCGATCGAAGGCGTTCGCCCGGCGGACCTCCGCCGGGAGCCGGCCGCCGTCCCGGGCGAGGCCGCCGGCCAGTCGGCGGGCGGCCTCCGCGGCCTCCAGGTAGGACGGCTTGCCGAAGCGCTCGGCCCGCTCCTCCAGCACCTGCGCCCGGCGCGCGAGCGCGTCCGGGTCGAGCAGGGCGAGGTTCTCCTCGGCGAGGGCCAGCGCCTCGTCGGCGAGGTCGGTGGCCAGCACCGACCCGATCGCCGGGCGGTGCAGCAGCCCGAGCACCGACAGCAGGTGGCCGCTGCCGCAGCACGGGTCCCAGAGCACCGCGGGGGACCCGTCGCCGCGCAGCGCCAGGGCGCGCAGGAACACCTCCGAGGCGAGCCGGACGGGAAAGGCCGGGAACCCGGGCGCGGAGTGCAGCACCGAGCCGCTGGAGTAGTCCGTGTAGTCGGCCTTGGCGAGCACGTGCCGGTAACTCATGGATCAATCCTAGAGGCCGGGCCTGGCCCGACCACTCCCGGCTACACGGCAGGGAACCCGCGCTGGCGAGCGGCCTCGTAGAGCATCAGCGTCCCGGCCGAGGCCGCGTTGAGCGAGCTGGCCGCACCACCGATCGGGATGGACACCACCTCGTCGCAGAGCTCGCGCCACCGGGTGCTCATGCCCACGGTCTCGTTGCCGACGACCAGCAGGACGGGCCCGGTCAGGTCGCAGTCGGCGACCGAGGTGTCGCCGTGCTCGTCGGTGCCGACGATCTTGACGGGCACCCCGCGCTCACGCTGCGCCTCCACCCACTCCAGCACCTCGCCGGGCGACTGGCTGCGGACCACCGGCAGCCGGAACAACGAACCCGTACTGGCCCGCACGCACTTGGGGTCGTACACGTCGGCGGCATGGCCGGTGACGATCAGGCCCGCCGCCCCGAACGCGTCCGCCGAGCGGACCAGGGTGCCGATGTTGCCGGGGTTGGTCGGCCGGTCGAAGGCGACCCCGAGGAAGTCGGGCCCCGGCGCCAGGCGGTCCAGGTCGTCACGCGGCAGGCTGCCGACGGCGATCAGCTCCGGTGCCGTGGACTCCCGCTCGCCAAGCTCGGCCAGCAGCTCCGGATCGACCGCGGTCGCCGGGATCCCGCTCTCCTCCAGGAGCCGCTGCGCCCAGGAGGACAGCCGCTGCTGACCCGCCGGGTAGAGCAGCTGCTGCACCGGCCAGCCGTACTCGACGGCGAGCGTGACGGGCCGGACGCCGTGGATGAGGAACTGGCCGAGCCGCTGCCGCTTGTTCCGGTTGGTCAGCAGTGCCTGCCACGTCTGGAACTGTGCGTTGCGGCTCGAAACCCGGCCGGCCGAGCCGGTCCTGGCAGGTGCCTTCGACGCCGCCGACGCCCCGCCCCGCCCGTGCCGCGATTCGCCCCGGTAATCCCTGTCCGACATGCGGTGATCCTAGCAACGGCCCCCCGCCGCCCCGCCCGCTGCGACCGGCCGGGGCCTAGGAAACGAACCCCACCACCCCGAATCCCGGGCGCTCCTGCACCCTGCGCAGCCACCCGAGGACGTCCATGACGGCCTCGACCACCTCGGGCTCCAGCGGCGGGGCGTGGTTGTCCCGCTTGGTCTGCTCGAACTGCTCCAGCGCCTCCAGGCACTGCTCGTACGTCCACTCCCCGCAGCGCGGCAGGTCGTAGCAGGGCACGCCGTCGGGCATGCCGCCGTAGCGGCCGAGCTCCGCCACCGAGACGGCGGTGATCCGCAGCGCCCGCAGCCCCTCGTCGACCGTCTCCAGCCAGTCGCCCCGGAACGGGCTGAAGGAGGAGTTGTCGAGGAAGGACCCGGTCAGCGAGCACAGCCGCTTGTAGGCGTACCCGTACTGGAAGGCGTACCGCCGGTCCTCCGGGTAGGGCCCGCCGTACACCACCGTCCGCAGCGCCTCGTACGCCGTGGGGGCGCCGTCCGCGATCTCGGACGAGAACCAGCTGTCGTCCGACGCCAGGTCGTCGCCGAAGCCGGCCTGGACCGCCTGCAGCAGCTGGTCGTCACGGGAGCCGACCAGGGCGCGCGCGGCCTTGGGGTCGAGGAGAAACACACTCAGGGATGAACTCACGTGATCACGTTAGCCACCCGCACCGACGGTCCGACCGGTCACCGGACCACACCCCCGAAGCCTGCCCAGAGCCCCCACCCGACCCCCACGCCCGAGCCCCGGAAAGGCAAAAGCCCCAGGTCACGGCGAGTGAGTCCCGGGGCTTTCACAGAGCCGCCTATGGGATTCGAACCCATGACCTACGCATTACGAGACCAACAGGGATCGTGTTGCGTGGTGCCGCCCCGTGCCGTCTCGTGACATCTTGCCTGATCAGAGCATGTGCGGCAGGTTGGCCTGTGATACCCCATGTTGCACCGTCCAAAGGCGTCCGTCCACCGGCTGTCCACCGGGACAGCTCCCCGAGGCACCGATGGACAGTCAGTGGGGGCTTGTCGGAACTCCACAACAGACAGGACCATCGCGCCCTGCCTGGCCATAGCCGCGATGGCCAGGCTGCCGCACCGCTTCGGCGGAACGCGTGCGGGCACCGCACCAGGCGTCAGGTAGTCGTCAAGGCTGCCCGCAGTACGCAGAAGCGCCACCCGGGACCATACTCCTATCGAGTGAAAGGCGGCGCGGGTCACCTCATCGCCTGCCACCCATGTGCTTTGCTTGTCGGTGCCTGGCTAGGTGCCAGACGCGGGGCCCTACCCGACCTCTGTGGGTGCCGACGCGGAATCCCTGAACGTTGCTGGTGAGCATGGCGGCTGGGCTACCTCTATAAGTACCTCGCACCTCGACGCTCTCTGAACACCTGGTCGGGCAGGTCCTTTGGAGCTAGCGATGCAGTACGACGACTTCCTGGCCACCGCGCGTGGAGAAATCACTGGTGAGTCCCTCACCCGCTCTCGCGCCGCTGTGGGCCGGATGGAGAAATTCAACCGGCTGATCGAGGAAGCCCCGGGCGTCCAAGCGCTGCTGGAGTCGGTGGTGCTGGAGGGGATCGGATTCGCCAACCACCGGGGCGGTGCGCCCTTCGGAGTGCGGGCCGCGATCGGCGAGCACGGCCGGCTGGAGTTGCGGGTCGAGGATGAGTCGGTGATCGAGGGTGTTCTCGTTCAGCTTCCGCATGCCGATCGGAGAGGTGTCGTCCGCGGGCTCCGAGGGCTATTGGCGCAGCACGTCGACCGCGGTGTGGAGCTGACCATCCCGGCGGCGCGTGACAGGTGGCGCCAGGAGGGCGATGCCGTGGTCGTGCTCCGTGGGAGCGATGGAGTTCACCCGCCAGCTGTTCTGGAACGGCACGAAGCCCAGTGCGTCGAGGCGCGCGTGAAGCCTCTGTGGACGCCGGAGGCGTTGGCGGACTTCGGCCCGGTGAAGCCCGAGCGCCGCAAGACAAGCACCACCCCGACGTTCTTTCAGAGGCACAGCGCTTCGGGACGCCTCGCCAGTCGGGTTCTCCGACGCCCCCGGATTTGGGATCGGCTGGCTGGACATCTCCACGTCTCGGTTACCTGCAGCCTGGCTGAGCACGGGCAGGACTGGACCGTCTCCCGAACCGTCAGCCGCAAAGTGCCCCTGCATGACGACCGGCTGCTGGAGATTCTGCAGGACCAGGTCGTGGGTCCCGGGCTTCGGCTGTCCGATCACGCCTGCGACCAGTCACTTTGTGTGATGCGACTCGTTACCGACCGGCTCAAAGCCGACCGGGGAATGGTGATCGTCACGACCACCCACGGCACCCGGGCAGACGGCTCGGGAGAGCCGGGGCGTTCGTTCGCCGTACTCGGCGAGCGGCCCGGGACCACTCCCTCATCCCGGTCTGCCCAGTCTCGGGGTATGGGGGTCGCCGTTCAGATCGCCGCGCTGTCCGGTTCCGGGTCATCGAGTTTCCTGCACGATCTCGCCATCCAGGTCGGTGCGCGCTGGGCTTGCGAGGGCAGGAGCGTTGGCGTGCTCCATGCAGTCGGCGACGATCCGAGTTTCGACTTCTCGCGCCCGGTATGGCCGCCCGTCGGATTGTCGCCTGCGTCGCCATCGTGGGCCAGGCTCCGTCTCGACCACGGCGACGGGCAGCTGTTCGGGCTTGAAGTCGACGTTGAGGACGACCAGCTGGAAGTACTTGTCGCCGAAGCGAAGAACCGGTTCGACCGGGTCCTCCTCGTCAAGGACGATCGCTGGGAGCGCATCTTCAGGCCGGCCGACGCCCACGTGCTGGTGACCGAGGCCAAGCCCTTCGAGCGAACCCTGCTCGTTCCCAGGCGGGTTGGTCCACCGGTCACAAGGCAGCTCGACCCGAGCACCTCCGCGCTCCGATGGCACGAGCGGACCTTCCACGGCTCCGCCGTCTCCAGGTTCCCGATGGCCGGCCTTGTCGTGCTCGACCTTGAGGGCCACTCGGGTTTGGCAACGGACGAGTTCACGCGACTTGCCGAAGCCGAACTCGCTGAACTCGGCACCCCCGTCCTCGCCAAGATTCCGGCTCGCACGCTCTACAGGACCGCGCCGCCTCCACCGACTGCCCTGGACGACTCCGAGAGCCCGGTGCAGACCTGCATCGCTGGCATTGCCGATGCGATTGATGCTTCCCTGGCATCCATCCCGGCGAGCGCGGCGACCAACGCCTCCTGAATTAGCGGGAGTTCGGCGGCTTTGCGAATTGCGTGGTCCTCAATTGGGCAGCAAGGGCTTGCGGCGAGGCGACGATCTACGAACGCCCGTACAGTCGGCTGACCAGCAGCTGTACGGCGGACGCTGCCCATGGGAGCCAGCGAGGCGGGCGAGGAGCAGGCCGACCGCCTGCTCCTCGCCCGCGAAGGTCGCCGGCACCCCGGTGGTGAGCGCCTACTTGATGCTCACGGCCAGGTGCTCCAGCTGCGCAACGTTGGCTTCGCTGTTGGCCGTCGGGCGAGCTACACCGCCAGCTTGATGAGCTGTCCTGCAACGTCCCCGTTGTCGGCGACGCGGGTGTCGTCGGCGCCGGGGCGGAGCCGCTCCTATGCGAAGGTCAGGCCAAAGCGAGCCCGCAGTTTGCTCAAACCCTGGGTGCGGCACCATCATCGGTCAACATCAGAATCTGCCAGGCACCGACTTGGGGGTACAGGTGCTGGGCGATCTGCTCGGCCGCACCCTCCAAAGTCGGGCTCGTCCCGACGGCACGCTCATGGCCACTAACCCCGCGACGACGCGCGTAGGTATGGAAGCCGTCCCGGTGCCGCTCGACCCACCCGTCTCCGCGTGCGCTCGTTCCTCGGCGGCTCATGAACACCGCCCACTCCTGCTCCGCCCGGAACGGCCTCCCGGGTGCCACGGTGATCATGTTCACGAGGCTCGTCATACCGAGATGATGGCAGGCATCGGCCGACATCGGGGTCCGGTCACGAGAACCTGCCGTCCGGCAGGCTCCCGGCCGCCGATCCGGGGCTCCGGCCTTGGCGGCCGGGTGGGTCACCACCTTTTCGGGTCCCGAGTCGGGGGAACAGGAGTGAGGAGGAATACGTCGCTCCTCTTCAGGATTGGTTACTCCGTACAGCCGTAGAAGGGGGCGTGGGTGGCTGATCTGAAGGTGTTCCGGCTCGGGGCGGACGGCCAGGACGTGGAGCTGCGCAGCTCGACGGTGGCGCTGGAGGTGCAGTTGCAGCGCCGGGTGGAGGCCAGCATGGAGGCGATGCTCGGAATCCGGTTCCTCGCGTCGGAGTACCCGACCGGTCCGTGGCACCGGGGCCGGGTGGACTCGCTCGGCCTGGACGAGAACGGCGTGCCGGTCGTGATCGAGTTCAAGAAGGGCAACGACAGCGGAGTCATCTCGCAGGCCGTCTCCTACCTCACCTGGCTGAAGAGCAGCCACCACGAGTTCGAGGCCCTGGTCAGGGAGAAGCTAGGGTCCGAGGCGGCCGAGGCCATCGACTGGCGTGCTCCCAGGGCGCTGTGTATCGCGGCCGGGTTCTCGCACCACGACCGGGTGGCCGTTGGTGACCTGGGTCGGCAGTGGCCGATCGAGCTGGTCCGCTACCGGATCTTCGACGGCGGGCTGCTGAGCCTCCAGCTGGTCGAGCCGGTCTCCGCTGCCGTCAGCCAGGCAGCCGTGCGTAGATCGACCACGCCTTCGGTGTCGACGGCTGCCAACGGAGCGGCCGAGCTGCCGGTGGTCGGCGACGTGCCGGAGTGTCTCCAGGATCTGTACCGCGAGCTGGACGAGGTGCTCACCGCGTCGGGCGAGGTGGAGACCGTCGTCCTCAAGCACTACATCGCATACCGACGGCTGCAGAATGTGGCGAGCGTGATCTTCCGGCCTTCGGTTTCGCACCGGGTGATCCTGGTGTACCTGCGGCTGGACCCGGACACGGTAGAGCTGGAGGAGGGCTTCACGCGCGATATGCGCGGGATCGGCCACCTGGGCACCGGGGACCTGGAGGTGCGGATCACCTCGGCGGACGACCTCAAGAGGGCGGGACCGCTGATCGAGCAGGCGGTTCAGGCTTCCTGACGAAACGGTGAGGGCGGCTGGAGCTTTGTGCTCCGGCCGCCCTTTCCCGTCTGCGGCCCCGTCGGTGCGGCCTGCTCAAGGCTCTCACGATCACGCCTCCGGGCCGGCGAGGACGAAGTCGTCCTGCGTCAGCTCCGCTCGCAGCCGCTGCTCGGCGACCTCGGCGTAGTGCGGGGAGAGTTCGACGCCGACGAAGCGCCGGCCTTCTCGCAGCGCGGCGACGCCAGTCGAGCCGCTGCCGGTGAACGGGTCGAGCACGACACCGCCTTCGGGGCAGATCTGGACGAGCTGCTGCATGATCTCCACCGGCTTCTGGGTGATGTGGACCCGGTCCTTGCGGGGCTGGCTTGCGATGAAGTGGCCGGGAAGGTAGATCGCCCGGCTGTTGTCGAGGGTGCCCTTGACGCCCCAGCTGATGAACTCTGCGGACTGCTTGAAGCCTCCCTTCCTCGGTCGGCTGGCGGGCTTGATCCACGGGATGGTTCCCTGCCACGTCCACCCGGCCATCTGCAGCGCGTCGCTCGTCGTCGGCTCCTGCCGCCAGTCGCTGAAGACCACGGCGACCGCGTGCTCGGTGCTCGCCCGGTACGCCTCGGTCAGCAGCTCGGTCAGCCAGGAGCGGTAGGAGCGCTGGTCGCGGTTCTCGCCGGGGAAGGTCTTGAGGTCGTGGGCGGAGTTGGACGTCACGTACTTGGCGCGGGCGTCGCGGCTGGTGCGCTCGGAGCTGGTCCGGCCGCCCGAGTTGTACGGCGGGTCGGTGATGACCGCGTTCACGCTCTCGTCGGGCAGGGACTTGAGGACGGTCAGGGCGTCGCCTCGGTGCAGGGTGAAGTTGCTCATGGTGGCCTCTCTCAGGGCAGGGTGGACCCGCTCCCGGCGGCGCCCGGCGGCTGCCGCCGGGAGCGGGGATGACCGGGACGGTAGCCGCGATTCCCGGCCGGACCTAACGGCGGTGCGAGGGGCGTCGTGGCTGGTGAAGGCCCTGTTTGGTCCGGCCGGACTTCGGGTCTACTGTCTCGCCATGCCAACCGGGCAAGAGGCCAACTCGGCCCGGGACGGCTCGTGTTGATCCGTGTTGTCCCGTCCAGTGGGGCACCCTGCGGGTCTGCACTCCCCTTCGCACTCTTCGAGGAGACCTCGTGTTCCGGCTGAGATTACGAGCGCGGCTGGCTGCCGCGCATGACCCGAGACCGGCGTCCGAGAGCTACCAACTCCACTGACCCGGGCCCGCCCTAAGCGGCGGATTCACTACCGGCGCGGTGCCGGCGACTTCTTTGCACGAGAGGCCGGCACCGCGTCTCCTACGAACCCCGAGGAGCCGCTGCGATGCAGCATGCCCTGGCACAGCCCTGCCTTGATCCACCGCTTCCGGCCGCTGTCCGCTTCGCAGAGCGGCGGCGACGATGAGGAAGACCGCGGGAAGCCTCGTCAGCCTCGTCGCGGTCGGCCCGCTGGTCCTGGCCCTGCCGATCGTGGTCGCCGCCGCCGGGAGCGCCTCCGCCACCTGTGTCCCCGGGGGTGATTCACAGCCTGTGGATACAGCCGCCGTCGCCCAGCAGGTGAAGGCGATCCTCAACGGATCGAGCCCGCTCAGCGCTCCAGGCGTCGCCGGGCTGGACAAGCCAGCCGAGCAGATCCCCAACGCCCAGGCCATCCAAGCCACCGGTATCGCGATGCACATCCCTGTCCGCGGGCAGGTCGTCGCGCTGGCGACCGCACTCCAGGAGAGCGGTCTGCGCAACCTCAACTACGGCGACCGCGACAGCCTGGGCCTCTTCCAGCAGCGGCCGTCGCAGGGCTGGGGCACGCCGGAGCAGATCATGCAGCCGGTGTACGCCTCGACGAAGTTCTACGAGGGTCTCCAGCAGGTCTCCGGCTGGCAGTCGATGACGATCACCCAGGCCGCCCAGGCGGTGCAGCGGAGCGGCTTCCCGGACGCCTACGCCAAGTGGGAGCCGTTGGCGACAGCGCTCCAACAGGCCATCGCACCGCTGCTGGCCAACCCCGGGACCGGCTCAACCCCGTCACCGCCCGCGACCGCAAGCCCGTCGCCGACCACCCCGTCTCCCACCACCCCTCCGGCGGGCAGCGGTTGCTCGACCGCAGGCGGCGACGGCAGCAACTTCGGGACGATCCCGCCCGGCACCCTCCCGGCGGGCTACACGATCCCGGCCGACGCACCGCCCCAGGTGCAGACCGCCATCCGCTGGGCGCTAGGCCAGCTCGGCACTCCGTACCAGTGGGGCGGCACCTGCACCGACTCCCACGGCACCGACCCGATGGGCCGGTGCGACTGCTCGTCGCTCATGCAGATGGCCTACAAGGCGGCCGGGATCACCCTGACCCGGACGACCTACACGCAGGTCAGCGAGGGCACGGCCGTCTCCGCCGGCGCTCTGAAGCCGGGCGACCTGCTGTTCACCCGAGGGACGGCCGCCGTGCCGGAACACGTCGGGATGTTCATCGGCGGCGGCCTGGTCGTGCAGGCCCCCAAGACCGGTGACGTGGTCAAGGTCTCGCCCCTGGCCGAGTGGTCGCCTCAGATTCTCGCGGCCCGCCGGATCGTCTGACCGGCGCTTCTCCTCCCCCCTCTTCTCCTTCCCCTCTTCTCTGCGGTGCGCCTTGGCGTGCCCGGATTCCCCTGGAGTTCCTCATGTTCCTCGCCGACGCGGTCACCCACCTCGCCTTCGACCCGGGCATCCAGCCTAACGAGGGCGGCCTGCCCGGCCTGTCCGTACTCAAGCAGGTGATGGGCTCGCTGAACCTGTTCGGCATCATCGCGGTGGTCGGCGCCCTCGCGGTCAGCGCGGGCGTGTGGGCCTGGGGCCACCACTCGGGCGGCCACCAGGCCGAGGCCAACGGCAAGAAGGGCGTACTCGTCAGCGCCGGTGCCGCACTCCTGCTCGGCGCGGCCAATGGCGTGGTCGCCTTCTTCTCCGCGCTGGGCAGCCAGGTCAAGTGATCATGCAGAAACGTTCCCTCTCCTCTGTGTCCCGCAGCGGGAAGTCCGGCGGCGCCCTCGTGCGCCGCCGGGCGCTGCTGGGCACCGTGGTCCTGGTGGCGCTCGTCACCCTGGCCGGCCTGTTCTCCTACCTCACCCGCGACAACCGGGAGCCTTCCAACCGCACTGCTGCACATCCGACTTCGCCCGCCACGGCCACTGCCCCGGCTTCGCCGCCGGCCCAGCCGAGCGGGCGGTCGGCAGCACTGCCCACAGCGCCGGACACCCGTGACCCGATCACGTTCGCGAAATCGGCGGCGGTGGCCCTGTGGTCGTACGACACCCGGGCCTACTCCCAGCCCGAGCTGGTGGCCGCCCTGCACCGGTGGCTGACGACCGAGGGTCGGTACGTCGACGCCGAGTCGGTCGAGCGCCAGGTGCCCTCGCCGATGCTGTGGGGGCGGATGGCCGACTCCGGCCAGTTCGCCACCGCGACCGTGGCCGAGGCGCACTTCCCCGACGGCTTCACCCGCGCGCTGCAGGCCGACCCGGGGGCGATCACCCAGGCGTACGTCTACGCCGTCACCGTCTCCGGCAAGCAGTCCATCGCCTGGAACGGCTCGCCCCAGGGCGGTGCCGAGGACCGCTCGGCCACCCTCGCCGTGCAGTGCCGCCCCGACCGTCCCTGCGCTCTGGTCGGCGTGATGCCGTCCGTCGCGCCCTGACACCCCGAAGGAGGTGCCCTTCGTGGGCGTCTGCGACATACCCCTGATGAGCCAAGTCTGCTCCGCAGTCGATGCGGTCAGCTTCGTCTCCAACCCCGGCAAGTCCATCACCGACGGCATCGGCGCGTGGATCGCCAAGAGCATGGGCGAGTTGGCGGCCAGCGCCACCGACCTCGCCGCTCGGGCCGTCGACCAGACCACCGCCATCGACCTGAGCGCCCCGTGGTTCAGGGACAACTACCAGCTCATCCTGCCGATCGGCCTGATCCTCACGGTCGGCACGTTCTGCGCCCAGCTGATCCTGGCCGCCTGGCGGCGGGACGAGCGCGCCCTCGCCCAGGCCGCCTGGGGCACCATGACCGGTGTCCTGTTCTCCTTCTGCGCGATCAGCTTCACCGCCGTGGCCGTCACCACGGTCGACGCACTGTCCGCCGGCCTGTTCAAAGCCGCGAACACATCGGTGGACGACGCGGTCAGGCGACTGGTCAAGGTCAGCGAACTGGGGGCCATGTTCCCCCTCGGGTGGGCAATCCCCTCGCTCGTCGCGGTCGGCTGCGCGATCGGCGCGTTCCTCTACTGGGGCGTCATGGTCGCCCGCAAGGTCGGCGTCCTGGTCCTCGTCGCACTCGCGGCGTTCGCCGGGGCCGGCGGCGGCTGGGAGGTGGCCAAGCGCTGGCGTCGCGGCTGGATCGAGGCGACCGCCACCCTGGTGGTCAGCAAACTCCTGATGACCGTGGTCTTCCTCGTCGGCGTCTCGGCGATCGGCAAGACGGACGCCAAGGACGGCCTCGGCGCGTTGTCCGACGCCATGGCCGGAATCGTGATCATGGTGCTGGTCTTGCTCTGCCCGTATGCGGTCTACAAGTTCGTCCACTGGGCAACCGACGGCGGCGGCCACGACGACCTCCACCGCACCGGCGTCGCCGGGATGGCCGTCGCGGCAGGAGCGGCGAAGACCGCGGGCAGCCTCGCGATGCAGATGGGCACCGGAACCCCCATGCCGCAGGGGCCGAGCCAGGTACCCGGCGTGGACGGGGGCGGTGCCGGTGGCATCGACCCGACCGGGCGCATCAGCAAGGAGGGCATCGACGCCGGTCCCGCGCAGCAGCCGTCGACCTTCCGCTTCGGCGAGGACCCGAGCGCGCCCGGCGACCGCGGACGAGCCCTGGTCACCCGGCCCGGCATCCCTGCCCTGGTCACCCGCCCGTCCTCCGAGGGCGGCGGCGGACAGCCGCAGGCCGAAGGCGGCGGAGAGCAGGCAGCCTCGGCCACTCCGGGCAGCGGGGGCTTCTTCACCGCCGGCGCCGTCGCCCCGCCGAGCACGGGTTCGCCCGCACCCTCGGCCCCAGCCGCGCCTTCGCCGTCAGCCCCGGCTCCGGCTCCGGCTCCGGAAGGCCCATCGGCGGCCGGACCGCCTTCGCCCGGGACGTCTGCGCCCGATCCGGTCCGGTTCATCTACCCGAACCAGCCGCCCGCGTCCGGCTCCTGACCAGACCCCACCCCGGGGCGGGCCGCCGCCTGCGGCCCGCCCCGGCCCCACCGCCCATTCCCCACTGCCCAAGGAGTCCAGCCATGACGTCCAGAAGAGCGCCGCGCCCCCGCCCTCCGCCCGCACGCTCACCCCTCTGGAACCTCGATGTCCTCAATCCCGAAGCCCGACGCTCCCGCGTCGGTCAAGTTCCCGCACCGCAGCCGCCGTGGAATCCTCCTCGGCCTCAGCGCCTCGCAGCTGATCACCGTCTCGGCCACCGGCCTGCTCCTGCTCGCCGTCCTCGTCACGCGCGGCGTCGTCGGCGCGCTTCAGCTCATACCCCTGTGGGCCGGAGTCGCCGCATTCGTCCTCATCCGCTACCGGGGCCGCACCCTGGCCGACTGGGCACCGATCGCCGTCCGCTACGCGCTCCGCCGCTTCCGGGGCCAGCTGATCTGGCTCGCCCGGCCCTCCCGTCGGCCGGTACGCGAAGGACTGCTGCACCTGCCCGGCAGCGCGGCCAGCCTGCGCGTACTCACCGCCCCGGACCGCCGCTACGGCGCCGTCCACGACCCGCACGCCGGAACGCTCACCGCCGTCGTGAAGGTCAGCAGCCGCGCGTATGCCCTCCTCGACCCCGGCACCCAGAACGCCAACGTCAACGGCTGGGGCCGCTCTCTGGCCGCGTTGGCCCGCACCGGCCACGTCGCCCGCATCCAGGTGATCGAGCGGACCGTCCCCGACTCCGGTGACGCTCTGCGCCGGTACTGGGAGGAGCACGGCAAGCCCAACGCCCCGCTGGCCGGCGCCCTCTACGACGAGCTGATCCGCGGCGCGGGCCCGGCCGCCGCCCCCCACGAGTCCTACGTCGCCATCGCGCTGGACTTCAAGGCCGCCCGGCGGCTGATCAACCAGGCCGGCGGCGGCCTGATGGGAGGCTTCAGCGTCCTCGCGCAGCTGACCTCGGCGTTCGAGCAGTCCGCCCGGACCGCCGGGCTCAACCCGAACGGCTGGCTGTCCGCCACCGAGATCGCCGCCGTCGCCCGCACCGCCTACGACCCCAAGGCCCTTGCGGCACTGGACCGCTGGTCCGAGGACGGCCGCCCGGCGGCCGACCCGGCAGCAGCCGGTCCGGTGGTCGTGGTGGAGAAGGCCGACCACATCTCGACCGACTCCGCCCACCACACCACCTACTGGGTGGAGAACTGGCCCCGGACGGAGACCAGCCCCGGGTTCCTGCACCAGGTGATGTTCGCCCCCGGCGTGCGCCGCACCGTCTCCCTCGCCTACGAGCCGAAGGACCTCGACGCCGCGATGCGCGACGTCCAGCGCAAGAAGGCCAGCGTGATCGCTGACTCGGCCGAGCGCGCCCGCAAGGGCCAGGTCGCCTCCGAGGCCGACTCGGTCGAGTACCAGGACATCCAGGCCCGCGAGCGGCAGCTGATCGCCGGCCACGCCGATGTCGCCCTGACCGGCCTGCTGACCGTCTCGGCCGACACCGAGGAGCAGTTGCGCTCCGCGTGCGCGGTGGTCGAGACGGCCGCCGTCGGTGCCCAGCTCGACCTGCGCCCGCTCACCTGGCAGCAGGCCGAGGCGTTCACCGCCTCCGCCCTGCCGTTCGCCCTCGCCGCCTGATGCCGGCCCCCCTTCGCCGAAAGAACACCCCGATGCCGGCCACCACCGCCAACGCGCAGGACTTCGTCCCGTACGCGACCGCCGCGATCGACTTCCATCGCGCGCTGAACGTCCCCGCAGGCCCGCTCGTCGCTTCACGGGCCGAGCTGGACTCCCTCCACGAGCACCTGGTCGCGTTGCACGGCCTCCTCGACGCGCATGCCCAGCGCGCCTCCCCGCTGCTGCCGGTCGAGGGCGACCACCTCAAGGCCACCCGCACCCGCCTGTGGCAGGCCGCCGAGCACCTCCACGCCGCCTACCACTCCTCTCCCCGGCCGGGCAGCGGCGAGGTCCCCGACGCCGAAGCCTGCCGGGCCCGCCGACCCGAAGGCGCCCCGGAGCTGAGCATCTGCCGCCGCCACCAGGAGGCCGCCCAGCTGGTCCGCCGCCGGACCACCCCCGCCGATCTGCACTCGCCCTTCACCGGCCTCGTCCGCCACTGACTCCGGAATCCGTGATCATGCCCAGGAACCGCGCCACCGCTAGCCCCCTGTTCGTCCCCCGCAAGACCTCCCGCGCCCAGCAGCGTGCCGCACGGGCCGAGTTCGCCGAGGCCCGCACCAAGGCCCGCCTCGCCGAAGCCCCCTCAGAGCGAAAGGAGTTCGAGGGCGTCGACCCCGAGCTCCAGGCCACCTACCCCGTCTCCGGCCGGCCCGGACGCGCCTCGGCACGCGGCGGAAAGCTCCGCCTGCCCAAGCACCGGATGACCACCGCCGTCGCGGGCGGCGCGTATCCGTTCCTCGCCGAGGCCGGACTCGGCTCCGAGGGGATCTTCATCGGCCGGGACCTCCACGCCGAGGGCAGCTTCTGTTACGACCCGTTCGCCCTGTACAACTCCGGCCGAATAGAGGGTTTTACCAACCCGAATGGAGTTTTGTGCGGGGTGATCGGAATGGGCAAGTCGGCGCTGGCCAAGTCGATCGCCACCCGGGCCATCGCCCACGGGTACAAGATCTACATCCCGTCCGACCCTAAGGGTGAGTGGTCCGCTCTCGCCGAGGCCCTCGGCGGCCAGACCATCGCGCTCGGCCCCGGCCTGCCCGGGAAGTTGAACCCGCTGGACGCACCGGCGCGGCCTTCCGGGGTGAGTGAGGAGGACTGGACCAGTGAGGTCCGTAAGCGGCGCCTCCTGCTGCTGGCGAGCCTCGCGGCCACTGTGCTCAAGCGCGATCTGCTACCGATGGAGCACACCGGTCTCGATGTTGCGCTCGACCTGGTCGTCGCCGAAGCCGAGGCGGCGGACACCGTGCCGCTGCTGGGTGATATCGCCCATGCCCTCGGCCGCCCCGAGCGCCTGGACGCCGCCCTCGGCGACGAGGCCGGCGGCCTAGGCCGGTCTGTCGACGACCTGGCGCACGCCCTGCGCCGCCTCGTCCACGGCGACCTCAGCGGCATGTTCGACGCGCCGTCGACCGTCAGCTTCGACCCGGACGCGCCGATGCTGTCGATCGACCTGTCGCGCCTGGGCTCCAGCGGCGACGACACGGCCTTGGTGTTGGCCATGACGTGTGCGAGCGCGTGGATGGAGTCCGCACTCGCCGACCCCGACGCCGGGAGGCGCTGGGTGATCTACGACGAGGCGTGGCGGATCATGCGGCATGTCGGCCTCTTGGAGCGCATGCAGCAGCAGTGGAAGCTGTCGCGCGGCCTCGGCATCGCCAACCTGCTGATCCTGCACCGGCTTTCCGACCTTCTCTCCGCGGGGGACGCCGGATCGCGCGGCCGGGTCCTGGCCGAGGGCCTCCTCGCGGACTGCAGCACCCGGATCATCTACCGGCAGGAGCCGGACCAGATCGCGGCGTCCATGGTCCTGCTCGGCCTCACCGGCGTCGAAGCCCAGGCCATCGCCGCTCTGCCCCGCGGGCGTGGCCTGTGGAAGGTGGCGGGCCTCAGCTTCATCGTGCAGCACCTCCTCCACCAGCGCGAGCGCCGTCTCTACGACACCGACTTCCGCATGAGCGCATAGGCTAACTTCCCATCAAATCAACCGAGTTGAGGGCCAGTGCCGCCCTCGCTCGCAGCACCGGCGGACGCCATGGTGCCGGGGCCGAGGCGGTCCCCGCCGCCCCGGCCACCGCACCGGCAGCGCGCCGCATCCGCTGACCGTCCGCGCCCTATGCGGCACCGGAGGCAACGATTCCAACCGCCAACCGACCTTGAGCAGGGACTTCACCATCATGAACAACCCGAGCTACTGGGTGTACGAGGGGAGCCGTCGCAGGCCCGGCGAGCTGGCGAGCGATCCGGCCCATCTCCCCGACAACGCTTCGCCGCTCTACCGCCCGTCCTCTTCTCCGGTGCAGGCGTCTTCGCCGGGCCTCGACCGCGCCAGCCGCCGTCTGGCTGCCGCCGACGAGTCGGAGTTCCCGAGCCTGTTCGGCCAACTCGTCAGCAGCAGCTTCGGCGCGGTCGACCAGCTCCACGAGCTGCTCAGCACCGCCGCGGACTGGTGCCGGAACCACGACGCGCGTCAGTACGGGGCCGAGTTGGAGACCCTGGCGGACCGAGTCGCTGACCTCGGCGAGGAGCTGCACCTCGTCAACGACAGCCTCGGCCGTGAACTCGCCGCCCGGAGCAACCGGCTGGCCGCCGCTGTCAGCCGGTCCCCCTCACGTCCTCCTCGGCCCGCTCCCACCTCAGTGGCTCAGGCCGCCGCCGCCCGGGAGGGCGCGCGAGGGCCGGCCCCGATGCCCCGGAGCCAGCCGCCGATCGCTGCGGCCTCGCCCGGACGCCGCCGGTCACCCTGACCGGCGCTACCACCGGATCACGGCCCCGCCAAACCGGCGGATCTCCGCATCCTCGTCCTCGCCCCCTCACCTCCCGCCGGCCCCGGCGCTCCGCCAGGCCGCCCTCTCGAAGGAGAGCCCGTGGATCCCGACTGCGTAACCGTGCTGTTCAGCGACACGGGCGGAGGCATCAACGCCCGTGTCTTCGGGCCCTTCACCCCGGACAAGCCCGGAGACACTGCCAACCGCCAGCGCTACGCCGACATCACCGTTCCGCTCGAACAGCGGGGACTCGACTGCACCGTGGACTTCGGCCTCGACGACTACATCGTCAACGCGGAACTTCCCGACGGCAGCCATCTGACGATCTCGCCGGAGCAGTCCGACTACCCGGACGACACTCCTCCGGGCTGGCTGGTAACGCGCTCGAACCCCGACGACCCCGACCTGTTCGAGATCGTCTACGACAGCCAGGCCGGCGGCCCGGCGCAGTTCAACGCGGGGAGCGTTCCGCACCTGCTGGCCGGGGTCGACGCCCGGCTCGACGAGTTGGGCGTCGCGACACGGGAGCAGGCGGCGGCGCTGCAGCAGCGCGCCGAGTCGCTACTGCACCGGGCTGGCTTCGTCCCCGTCGTCCGCTTCCGCGACAGCTACCACCGGCTGCCCGCTGGTATGGATGATCCCGGTGAACGGCAGGCAGCGCTCGGCCGGGCTCTCGACCTCCTGCGCGACGAGGGGTACGGATACGCCTTCCCCGCTGACCTGCGCCCTGTGGATCCGCGACCCACCGCAGCCCCGCGCAACCAGGCCAGGGTCTCGCTGCCATCGGTCGGCCGGACGATCGCCGAGGCCGGCCACACGCGGGAGGTCGTCGAGGCGCTCAGCGAGCTGACCGCCCCCGGCGACGGCGTCCTCGATCAGGTGATCGGTGTCCTCGACCAGACCGCCGAGTGGTGGGAGGGCCTCGGCGGCGCCGCTGATCCGCGCTACGCCGCGCGCCTGCGCTACATCTCCGAGCACGTCGGGGGCTACGTGCGGGAGGTCCGGGCGATGCGCGGCGACCTCGCCGACCGGCACGCCCCGCACCCCGGCCGCTCCCGGTCGGCACCCCCGCCCGTCCGCGCGACGGCCTCCGACGAGGCCAGGGTTGCCGCCGCCCTCGCCGCCTCCCCGACGGCAACCCGCACCCTCACGGGCCACCCCGCCGAGCCCGCCCTGGCTGCGGCTGCCGCCGCTGTGCGCCCGGCCGGGCCCCGCCGCTGACCACCACCGCCCGGAAGGAGCACCACATGCCTCGTACGAGCAGACCGCGCCCCGTCAACCGACCACCGCCCGTGCCCCGAAGCGGAGTTCCCTCATGTCTGCCGATTCACCCGATCTCCTGCCCCACGTCACCCTTGGCCGCCACCCCGATCACGGCATCGTCGCGGCCCTGCCCACGCAGTCGGCCGCCGCCCAGTGGTTCCTGGAGCGGCTCGAGTTCCAGCCCGTCCCCGGCCATCCGAGCCTGTACGCGCTGACCGACCAGCACCGCGAACCGACCGAGCGCGCGGCCTGGGCCGCCAAGCTCCTCAAGGGGGCCGGCTACCGGGTCGACACCGACCTGGCCCTCGCGCCCACGAACGCCACCGAAACAGTACGGACGCGGATCGACGCGCCCCTCCAACCACCGGCCCACGAAGTGGACACGGGCCCTGACGTCGCCTTCGCAGAACACCCTCGGCTGGGCGTCGTCGCCGCCGTCGGCGGCAACCAGCCGCTCAGCCCGGCCGTCTTCCTGGAAACCGACGGCTGGCGCCACCACCGCGAGCTGGACATCTACCTCGCCCCGCCGGCCGCCACCCGGGCGCAGTCCCTCGACGCGGTGGCCAGGACAACGGTGGCGTTGCAGCGGGGCAACTACCAGGTGGCGATGCATCCGCAGCTCGCCGACGCCGTCACCGCCCGCAGGGCCCCGGCCGCCGAGGCGTTCACCACACGCAGGTTCCGCGTCGACGAGGCCGCGCTCTCCAAGAGCCCGGCGGCCCGCTCGGTGCCCACCGCGAAGGCCGCTGTTCCGTCGGGCCCGCCACCTACTGCAGCAGATCCGCGAGTTGCCTTCGCGCGTGCCCGCTGACCCCAGACCGCCCCCTAACCAGACGAAGGACCCGAGATGGCAGTGAAGAAGGTATGGAAGATCGCGCACTCGTGCGGGCACGAGAGCGAGCGTGACCTCGGTGACCGCCCGGCCGACCGCCGCGCCGGGTTCGCCGACTGGCTCGCCAAGCAGGACTGCACCGACTGCTGGCGGGCAGCGAAGGACGGCGACGAAGCCGACAAAGCCGCCTGGCTGGAGGCGAAGCGCGCCGCCGAGCAGGCGGAGTCGGACGCCTGGTCCGAGCAGTACCGGATGCCGCCGCTGGAGGGCACCGACAAGGGCCGGGCCTGGGGCGTGCGCTGCCGCCACCAGCTCCTGGCCGCCGCCTACGCGGTCCTCGTCCTGGAGGACGGCCTGTCCGAGACCGACTGGGAGCAGATCGAGGAGCGGGCCCGTACGGTCACGCGCGCCGGCTGGTGGATCGACCAGCGCGCGTCCGAGCCCCGCGATCTGGAGGAACTGCTGGACGCAGCCGTGGACGCGGACCGGCCGACCGAGAACCCCTTCGTGTGACGTGCCGGTGCCCTGCCCTGGCGCAGGGCAGGGCACCGGCCACAGCACGGCGTCGCCACGCCAACACCGGCCTGCTCCCGACCGGCGGCTTCTACCACCGAACCTCGGCCGGGCCAAACCGCCGGATCTGCGGATCCTCTCCTTGCCAGCCCGCCCGCCGGGCCCCGCCGCCCGTCCGAGAGGGGACGCCGTGATCGCCCATCTGCAGCGCGCCACCACCACGGCCGCGCTGATTCCCGCCCTCTACGGGCACGATGACCCCCGCTACCGCTTGCGGCCCCGGCTGATCGGTGCCGACTACCGCGGAGCAGGCAAGCAACTCCCCCTCTTCGGCGACCCGCAGGAGGTCCTCGGCGGCGGCGTCCTGGACGCCCCGGCCGCCCGGATCGGCTCCCGGGCACCCGAGCGCCCGGTGTGGTTGTGCTCCGTGCGCTCCGACCCGCGCCACCCCGACCTGACCGACGCCCAGTGGGCCAACGTCGCCCGGCGCCTGGTCACCGCGACCGGGCTCGCCCCCGCAGGCGACCCGAACGGCTGCCGATGGGCCGCGATCCGGACCCTCGACCGCTCGGTGCACATCGTCGCCACCGTCGTCCGCGAGGACGGCGGCGTCCACAGCACCTACCGGGACGCCTTCCACGCGCAGGCCGAATGCCACCGCATCGCCGCCGACCTCGGCCACCTCAACCGATCGGCACCCTCCGTCACCACTGCCAAGGACTACCGCATGCCCACGCCCGTGATCGCCATCAGCCTCGAACCGAGCGGCAGTGTCGTCGCCAAGGGCTCCGCCGACGACCTGTCCGCAGCGCTGCTCAAGCACGCGGGGTTCAAGCAGATCGAGGACTGGCACGGCCGACGCCACCGGCTTCCCACCACCACCGCCCGACCCGACCGTGCCGCCATCGCCACCCACGCGGCAGAGATGCTGCGCGCCGCCCGGTACGACGTCGACCTCGACCCCCAGCTCGACATCGAGCCGCTCAACACCGCAGGGCAGCAGCTTCTCCACCTCACCGACCAGCTCCGCGCCGCCACCGAGTTCGACGAACTCGCCGGCGTGCTCGACAACCTGCTCGACCCGGACGACGGAGCGCTCGTCCGCCTTCAGGAAGCCCTGGAGATCGCGTCCGAGCAGATCACTGACCTCGACCCCGAGCAGTACGAACTCTCGGACCGGTTCGGCGTCGCCTCCGACCAGCTCGTCGCTGCCCAGGCCGAACTGGCCGGCGCTGTCGACGAGGTGCAGCGCGCCAAGCCCCACACCGCAGGTGCCGCCGACCATCGGGCGTCCGCCTCCTACTCAGCCGCAGTCCGCGCCGCCCGCGCCACCTCGCCGGCCGTCGCCGCCCGCGGCGTGAACACCACCGTGGCGACCGCAACCGCACCGCCGTCCGTTGCGGGGCCCCGGACACCGGTCCGCACGCGGTGACCACCCCCCTTACGTCTCAGTGGAGTTGGCGTGATGCCTGAGCACTACCCGTCGATCGGTGAGGCGATCGGGGCCGAGATGCAGCACAACATCCGCCTCGCCCACGGACCGGATCCCGACCCGCCCCTCCAGGCCCGGTACTTCCCCCCGCCCACCGCCGACCCCTACTCGATGCCGGGCATGATCTGCCGGCTCGAAGTGACGGCCAGCCCCCAGGACGTCGCCGGGATCGTCGAAGAGGCGACCAGCGCCCTCGTCGGTCCGGTGCCGCAGCTCACCGAGCTGGTCGCCGCGTCCGCCGACTGGGCCAGGGCCCGGCTCGACTTCGACGCTCCGCACAGCAACCACGCCTTCGAGGTGTGGACCCGACTGGCCTCCGCCCACCGGATGCTGTCCCAGGTCCAGGAGGATCTGGAGGCCGCTGTCGACGGCATCGCCGCACTGCCCGAGGAAGTGAGCGCCTCCCGGAACCACGACTTCGTCCAGGTCCTGCGGACCCGGGAGCTGCTCCACGACGTGATGGGGGCCGGCCGTCCCGCGAACGACCCCGAGGCGAAGCGGCGGCAGGCCGCCATCACCGGATCGCCCAATGCCCCCGCCCCGTCCGGCGTCCGACCCGCTGCACCGACCGCAGCGCCTTCCCCCCACGTCGGCGGGCAGACTCCCGGCCGCACCCGCTGAGCCCTACCCGACTCCCGACCCTCTCCCGAACAGGAAAGCTCCATGTACTCCGCGCTCACCCCCGCACCCGAGGTCACGTTCACCCGGGATTCCCAGGGCAACATCACTGCCGACGCCGACTTCAACCCCGGCCTGGTCTCCGAACTCCTCGCGCATGCCGGCTTCACCGGCGACGCCGACATCCCCTTCGAGTTCCCTTCCCTTCCGGCTGATCTGGGGCTCGAAGCGACACGCCAGGCGCTCGCCTACGCCAACCACATGCTCACCGCCGCCCGGTACGTGGCCACGATGCCGCCCGAGCTGAAGACGATCCACGGCCACGCCGAGCGGTTCACCTACCGGCTCAGCCCCACCGAGTCCCTCGAAGCCGCCATCGAGGACCTCTCCAACTCCCTGTCCCGCTGCGAGGACGTTGCTGACATTGCCCGCGTCGCCGACACGATCTTCAACGAGGGCGAAGGCGTCCTGATCTCCGTCGAGAACTTCGCGCGGACCGCCGCGCACAAGCTGGCCGCCTTCGACACCGAGGAAGCCGGGGCCCTCGCCGACCGGTTCCTCAGCATCTCCCGGCGGCTGGACACCATCACCTCGGTCTACGCCTTCATCGGCGAGGACCTCCTCGACCTCCACGACAGCGTGTCCGCCGCCCAGTCGTCCGCTGTCCCGCCTTCGGCCGCCCCCACCAGCTGAAACGTTCCCTCTAGATCCGCAAGGAGCAAGCCCGTGAACCGCACGAGAGCCGAGCGCGCCCCGCCCCTGCCCGCTCGCACACACCAGGAACCCCCTTGCCTGCCCCGCGTACCAGCGCGCCGTCGACCACCTCCGGGTCCGACGCGCTCCTCTACCTCCTCTTCGGCGTCCTCGGCGCCGCCCTGGCCTTCGGCTCCCTCGCCTGGGTGACCGGCAACATCGCCAACGCCCTTGTCGGCAGCGGCCCGTGGGCCCCGTTCCGCGCCACCGACGCCCTGCTCCACCCCGACGTGCTGTGGCCGCAGCTGAGCACCACCGCGCTGCTGGTCGGCACCCGCGTCATCCCCGGCCTGCTCACCATCGTCCTGACGATCACGGGCCTGGTGCTGTGGATGCGTTGGCGCGGCGGCGCGAAGACCGGCCTCGCCCGCAAGGCAGACCTCGCCCCGCTGCTGGACAAGGAAGTCACCGCGAAGGCCCGCAGCCTGCGCCCGAGCCTGAACGACCGGGAGTGTAAAAGAGGTCGAGCCGAACGACCGGGGCATCCTGGTCGGCACGCTCTCCCCCGGCAAGGCCGAGGTCCGTGCCTCCTGGGAGGACGTCCTCGTCGCCATCATGGCGCCGCGCTCCGGTAAGACCTCCGGACTGGCGATCCCCGCGATTCTCGCCGCACCCGGTCCTGTTCTGCTCACCTCGAACAAGGCGGCCAACGACGCCTACACCACCACGGT
Organism: Kitasatospora sp. NPDC052868; assembly: GCF_044547105.1. Taxonomy (NCBI): domain Bacteria; kingdom Bacillati; phylum Actinomycetota; class Actinomycetes; order Kitasatosporales; family Streptomycetaceae; genus Kitasatospora; species Kitasatospora sp. NPDC052868. The sequence continues at coordinate 43,541 of NZ_JBITZW010000032.1, forward strand.
GGACGCCCGGTCGAAGGTGGGCACCGTCTGGACGCTCGACCCGCAGCAGATCGCCCACCACCCACGCGAGATGTGGTGGGACATCCTCGCCGACGCCCGCGACCTCGCCGGCGCGAAGCGACTCGCTGGGCACTTCGTCACCGCCAGCGTGGACGAGTCCAGCGGCTCGGACTTCTGGTCGACCGCGGCGAGCAACACGCTCGGCGCCCTCTTCCTCGCCGCCTCCAGCCACCGACGCCCGATCACCGACGTCCTTGCCTGGCTGGCCTCTCCGGCCGACCGCACCCCGGTCGACCTGCTCGCCGATGCCGGCCACCACGCCGTCTCCGCCCAGCTCCAGGGCACTGTCTCCGGCGCGACGGAGACCAGGGACGGCATCTACGAGACGGCCAGGCAGTACGCCAGTTGCCTGCTGGACCCGGAGATCGCCGCGTGGGTGACCCCGACGCCTGGCCTGCCGGAGTTCAAGCCGTTCGACTTCGCCACCTCCCGCGACACCTTGTACCTGCTCAGCAAGGACGGCGGCGGCAGTGCCAGCGCGATCATCGCCGCTGCGGCCGACGCGGTGATGCGGGCGGCCGTGATCGTCGCAGAGCGCTCCGGCGGACGCCTCGACCCGCCCGCGCTGTGCGTCCTCGACGAGGCCGCCAACGTCTGCCGAATCAGCGACCTCCCGGACCTCTACTCCCACCTTGGCAGCCGGGGCGTCATACCGATGACCATCCTGCAGAGCTACCGGCAGGGCCAGCGCTGCTGGGGAGAGGCCGGCATGGACGCCCTCTGGTCCGCCGCCACCGTCAAGGTGATCGGCAGCGGCATCGACGACGCCGACTTCGCGGACAAGCTGTCCCGACAGATCGGCGAGCACGACGTCCAGACCACCTCGGTGTCGACGAGCGAAGGCGGCAAGTCCACCTCCGTGTCGATGCGCACCGAGCGCATCCTGCCGCCGGACGCCATCCGTGCGCTGCCCAAGGGCAAGATCCTGCTGTTCGCCACCGGCATGCGGGTGGCGATGCTCGACCTCAAGCCCTGGTACAAGGAGCGCGCCGCCAAGGAGATCGGCCCGGCCTCGGCCCGCGCCACCAAGGCCATCACCGAGCGTGCCCTCGCCAAGGCCGGCGCTGACCGCGACAACTTCGGGCTGGCGTCGTGAGCACCCGGCGCACCACCAGCCGGTGGCCCGACCGCCTGTCCGAGGCCACGGAGCCCGATCCTGCGTTCGCCGGGCCGAGTTGGAGCCACGTGCGACGCGGCACATGGGTCTACCAGAACGCCCCCGGAGCTGCCCGTGTGCAAGCGGGCCTGCTGGACGACGGGAGCTGGTTCCTGGATCTGTGGTCAGCACAGAACCGGCTGCTCGCCCGCGGTTCGGCCACCGCCGGCGAGGTCGGCGCACTCGCCCCAGTGCTCGCCGCCAACGCCGCCCGCTGGGCACCGCCGTCGGCCCGTGAAGCCTCGCAGCGCCGCTTCGCCGAAACCGTCGAAGCACTGCGCAACGGCAGCCGGTCCGCACCTGACGAGGCCAGGGTCCACGCGGCCACCGCCGCCTCGCCCAGCGGCGCCCTCCCCGGACGATCTCCCGCCCCGGCCGTTCCACCGCCGCCCGCACGGCCGGCGCCACCATCCGCCGCCCGCCGCTGACCCTCCCCTCCCTCACCGAAGGTCCTCCCCCGATGCCCGTCACCACCCCGCCTCCCGCCGACGGCCTCCGGGCGTCCGCACCCGGCGAGCCCGCGCTTCGAGTGCTCTCGCTCGGGGCCGGAGTCCAGAGTTCTGTCCTGCTGCTCCTGGCCGCCGAGGGCCACCTGCCCGGTCTCGACCTGGCGGTCTTCGCCGACACCGGCTGGGAGCCCCGAGCCGTCTACAAGCACCTCGACCGACTCGAACGGGAGATCGCCGAACCGGCCGGGATCCCGATCCTGCGAGTCTCCTCCGGCAACATCCGCGACGACGCCCTCGACCCGGCCAAGCGCTTCGCCTCGATGCCGCTGCACATCCTCAACCCCGATGGTGGCGAGGGCATGTCACGTAGGCAGTGCACGGGCCAGTACAAGATCCGGCCGATCAAGGAGAAGGTCCGGGAGCTGCTCGGCTACCCGCACCCGCAGCGGATCCCGCCCGGGGTGTTCGTCGAGCAGTGGATCGGCATCAGCGTCGACGAGTTCCACCGGGCGAAGGACGCCGACGTCGCCTACATGAAGAACCGTTTCCCCCTGATCGAGCGGGGCTTCTCCCGCTCGGACTGCCTGCGACTGCTGCGCTCGCGGGGCTTCGGATCGACCCCGAAGAGCAGCTGCCTGGGGTGCCCGTACCACGGCAACGCCCAGTGGCGGGCGCTGCGGGACGGCTCGCCCGAGGAGTGGAAGGACGTCGTCGCTTTCGACCACGCGATCCGGGCGGGCAACGCCAGGGCGACCGCCGAGGGCTCCCCACTGCTCGGCCAGGCATACCTGCACCGCAGCCGCCGCCCGCTCGACGAGGCACCGGTCGACCGAGTCACCGCGCATGAGTGGTCGGGCCGCCAGGGCGACATCTTCGACGCCATCGCCGACGCCGAGCTGGAGAACGGCGAGGCCGACGGCTGCTCCCCGTGGTCCTGCCGGTCTGGTGCTCCCGCGGCCGGCGACCTCGCACTCGCTGCCTAAACCCACTGCCCAGTCCTGGAGTTGACCATGTTCGAAAGCACTTCTTCATCCCGCGGACCCCGCTCCGAGCGGCTGGCCGGCTCTCCGGTCGTCCGTCGGGGCGGCCAGTGGTGGCTCGTCACTGGCACCGGGTCGATCCTGGCGACCGACCCGACCTTCACCGGTGAGCTGGACCGCTTCGCCGCCGCCATGGCCGCAGCCGACCGCGAGGTCGCCCGGATCCGGGACGAGCGGGCAGCCGCCCGGAAGGAGGGACGCTGATGGACGCCCTGCTCAAGGGCGAGCAGGCCGTCCTCGGCGCACTCCTGCTTGACCCGGCCCAGCTCGACACCCTGTCCTGGCTGATGCCCACCGACTTCTACCGACCGGCCCACCAAGCCCTCTTCGCCGCGATGCGGACGATCAACGCCAAGGAGCGGCCGACCCGCGAGGCGGACGGCACGGTGCCGATGTCCTGGCTGACGGGCACCGTCACCGAGGCCGGCCACCACGTGCGCGGGCTGAGCGCCTCATACGCGCACACCCTGATCGCCGCGTGCCCGCGTCCGAAGAACGCGCCGGTCTACGGCCGGATGGTGCTCGAAGGCTCCATCCACCGGACGGTGACGGAACACGCCGTTCGCCTCGAACACGTCGCCCGGGTCGATGCCGAGCAGCAGCAGGTCGACGGCGTGCTGCACCACGCCGACGTCCTGGCGGGTGTGCTCGGCGATCTCGCCCGCCGCTGGGGCACCGAGCCCCGGCCACTCGCTCCGGCACCCACCGCTGCGGGACTCGCACAGTCGACGCCGTCGCCCGTCGCACCCGCGCAGGCCGAGGACGAGCAGTTCCTGCTGGCCGTCCTCGTCAGCCAGCCGGCAGCGATGGCCGAGGTCTACGACTGGCTGCGGCCCGGCGACTTCGCCGAGCCCGGCAACGGCCAGGTCTACCGGTGTCTGGGGGCCCTCCACCACCGGGGCGAGCCGATCGACGAGGTCACCGCCCTGTGGGAGGTCCAGCGGCGTGGCCTGCTGACCGACGGCACCCTCTCGCACGAGCACCTCGACCGCGTCTTCGGCGGACCAGGAGCGGGCTCGGCCGAGTGGCTGGGCGACCGGGTCATCCGCTCCTCGGTCGTCCGCACCGCCGCCGGGGCCGCCACCACAATCAGGTCCTTGGCCAAGAACGAGGCCATGGCGCCCGGCCGTCTCATCGGCCAGGCCCTGCATGCCCTCGGCCCGCTCGACGAGGTGCGCGCCCGCTGGCGCACGGCCAACGGGCGCCCTTCCCCGGGCACCGAGAAGGCCGGCCCGGCGGAACCCTCCGCTCCTGCCGCCCGGGTGCACGCGGCGCTGGCCCGCAGCTCCCCACGGCCGGCGACCGCGAAGGCCGCCCCCTCGGCAACTCCCCTCGCCCGGTCGGGCACCGCACCACACCGCCGCACTTCTCCCTCCTTCCACCCGCGGAGCACCCCGTGAACAGCCCCATGTCGGAGACCCTGCTGCTGCACGCCACAGCAACGGCGCTCGACGCCCAGCGCGACAAGTTGCCCATGGTGCACGCCCCATTCCGCCTGCCCAACCCCATCGCTGTAGGCCGCCAGATCACCGAACTCGGCGGCGCCATCGTCGAGATGGGCGACGAGTACCTGTTCCGCGCGGAGGTGTCCGGACCGCAGGAGCACACCGTGCTCGCGGCCGAGGCGTTCGCCAACGCAATCGGCAGCGTCGCCCAGGCGGCCTCCGCCCTCGGCACGGTCGCCCAGCAGCTCGCCTTCGTCGCCCACACGGCCGGTAAGCGCGGTGAGCCTGCGTACGAGGAAGCCCACACGATCGCCGGCGAGACCGTCGAGTTCGCCGTCGACACGGCACGCGACGACCTCGCCGAGGCGGCCAAGACTTTTCGAACGGCGGCCTCTGCCATCTCCCCGCCGTCGGTCCAGCTCAGGCAGGCCGTCCTCGCCCGCTCTCCGGTTCCCTCGACCTCCGGGGCGCCACCGACCGCGACCACCGCCACCCCCGTCCCGGCCCAGCTTGCCTCCGGCCGGGCCCGGTGAACCTCCTCTCCCTCTCGTCTACGACCACCGCTTCCCGGAGTGACCATGCTTGACGACGTTGTCCACCAGTACGCGGGATGGCTGCGCTCGGCCGCAACCGACCTCGACGCCGTGAGCGCGGAACAGCCCCGCTCCTTCGCTTCTGCCTACGGCAACGGCCGCGAGGTCGCCGTCTGCGATCTCACCGAGGCCGTGGAGCGGGTGGAGGGACGCAACCGGCAGGCACTCGACGAGGCCAGCTTCCACTCACAGGACCGTGGGGCAAGTTCCGGCTCCGCCTTCTTCGCCCGAACCTGGAGTGCTGGCGCCGCCAAGCTGTCCCAGGCGAGCCTGGACCTCACCCGTGCAGCGGAGGTCACCGCCGCGCTCGCCGACGCGCGGGTACGGGCCCCCGCCATCGCCCGCGCCTTCGAGGAGCAGGCCGGCGCCGAGGTCGACCGCCTCCTCGCCAGCGCCCGTGCCGAGGTCAGCCGCGCCATCGAGACGCTGAGGTCGGGTGCCGATTCGCTGACCAGCGGACGCCCGCTGCCCGCGGCAGATCTGGGCGAGCTACTCACCTCGCCCGCCGACCCGCAGCAGGGGCCAGCAGTGGAGCGGCGGGCTGCCGCGCTCTCCCGCTCTGCCCCCGCCCCGGCCCCGGCCTCCACCCCGGCCGTCCACCAGGCAGCCCCCGTCGCGGCCTCGGCCACCATACGAGGCCGACGATGACGGTCTCGATGCCACAGTTCCCGACCGGGCCGCTGATCGGGAGCCTGTGCAGCGGGTACGGCGGGCTCGACCTCGGCGTCCAGAGCGTGCTCGGCGGCCAGGTCGCCTGGCACGCCGAGATCGAGCCCGGCCCGTCCGCGATCCTGGCCAGGCACTGGCCCGGCGTGCCGAACCTCGGCGATGTCACGGCGGTGGACTGGGCGAACGTTCCGCGGGTCGGGGTCCTCACAGCCGGCTTCCCCTGTCAAAGACGTCTCGGTCGCGGGCCGTCGAGTCGGCCTCAACTCACAGACCCGATCCGGGCTTTGGCTGCACGTCGCCCGCGCGGTCGAAGTCCTCCGCCCCTGCCTCCTGGTGGTCGAGAATGTACGAGGACTCCTCACCTCCCCAGGTTCCGCTGGCGACCTGGAACCCTGCCCGTGGTGTTTGGGAGACGACGCAACCCTCCCTCCTCTGCGGGCACTTGGCGCCGTACTCGGCACCCTGGCCCAGCTCCGGTACGACGCGCGCTGGCTCGTTCTTCGCGCCTCCGACGTCGGAGCCCCCCACCACCGGGCCCGGGTTTTCCTCACTGCCTGGCCCGCCGACCACGGTGCTGAAGACGCCGACCAGCAACATCGCCAAGAACGGCGGCAGCCAGCACCCGGCCAAGCGCAAGAGCGGAGGCCACGGCCCGAACTTGGCCGACGAGGTGGAGTGGCTTCTGCCGACGCAGAAGGCCAGCGACGGGATCAAGGGGTCGCCGAACCAGCGGCACGGGAACGGGGACCTGACCCTTCCTTCGGCAGCGGCCTCTTTGCTGCCGACACCGAGGGCCTCCGACACGGGCACCCCGGGGCGGCGGCCGGGGAAGGGCTGGCGACCGCCGCTGTCGGCGGTGGTCCTGCCGCTCTGGGCCAACCCGCCGTCGGAGCAGACCGTGGACGGTGGGGACAGTACGCCTCCGCCATCGCCCGGTGGGAGACCCTCACCCGCCCCGCGCCGCTGGCCACCGACGAAGGCGGACGGCTGCGGGCCGAGTTCGTGGAGTGGATGCAAGGACTTCCGGCCGGCTGGGTGACCGCCACCCCCGGGCTCGGCCGACCCGCACAGCTCACCGCTCTCGGCAATGGCGTTGTCCCGCAACAGGCTGCCAGGGCTCTGGAGTTGCTGATGCCACCGATGGCCCGCTGCCCGATGTGCCGGGTCCGGTAGGGGCTTCTACCTGCTTTTCCCGGCCGTACCAAATCGCGGATTCTCCGGACTCTTCTCCCGGCAGCCGCACGAACCGAGAGGGCTGCCATGCCTGCGCATGCCCCGGCCCGCCGGGCACCCGCCCGCGCGCCGCCGACCGCACGACCGAAGGACTCCCCTTGAGCACCACCCCCGTCGTCTCCGGCCGGGCCCAGGACAGCAGCTACCGGGCTGTCCTGGGCGCCCCGCACGTCGCCCGCCTCCTCACAGGCACCCTGATCGGACGGCTGCCCACCGGCATGGCCCCGGTCGCGATCCTGCTGCTGGTGCGAGCCGAGCACGGCTCTCTCGCCCTGGCCGGACTGCTCGGTGCGCTGTATGGCCTGGCCGCCGCGATCGGCCAGCCGATGCTCGGCCGCCTGGTCGACCGCTACGGCCAGACCGTGGTCATCTACACCGCAGCCCCGGCCGCGACCGCGGCCTTCCTGCTGCTTCCGTGCACCGGCCCGACCCGGCACCCGGTGCTCGGCGCGCTGACCGTCCTGGTGGCCGGCCTCGCGACTCCGCCGCTGGAGGCCAGTCTTCGGGCGCTGTGGCCGCACGTCCTTCCCGACCCTGACCGCCAGCGCGCCGCGCTTGCGCTCGACAGCAGCACTCAGGGCCTGGTGTTCGTGGTCGGCCCACTGCTGGCAACTGGCTTCGCGGCCGGGGCCGGATCCCCTACTGCACTGACGGCGACCGCGGCGCTCGGCCTGCTCGGCACCGGCCTGGTGATCACGAGCAAGCCCTCCGCCAAGTGGAGGCCGGACACCACGGCCGAGCGGGCAGACCGTTTGGGGCCGCTTCGTGTGCCGGGCCTGCGGGTCCTGTTCGCCGCTCTCACCGGGACCGGCGTCGCCCTGGGCGCAGTGAACGTGCTCGCCCTCGCCTCCGCCGAGCGCCACCACGCCGGATGGCTCTCCGGAGTGATGCCCGCCGCGCTGTCCGTCGGCAGCATGCTCGGCGGCCTGGCCTACGGCCGCCGAGCATGGCCCGGCGCCCCGGCCCGGCACCTGGTGGCCGCCTCGATCGGCTTCGCCGCCGGGTGGATGGTGCTGCTGCCCGACCCGATGCCGGCCATCGCCGTGCTCGGCGCCGTCCTGCCCGGTACCTTCCTCGCCCCGCTGCTGACCGCGAGCTTCCAGACCGTCGACCGCCTCGCTCCCGACGGCGAACAGACCGAGGCGTTCGCGTGGCTCATCGCCTGCATCGGCGTCGGCCAGGCCGCCGGCACCGCCCTCGCTTCCTTCGCCAGCACCGGCGGACCGCTGCTCGTCGCCCTCGTCCCACTCGCCGGGGCCTTCTTCGCGCTCTGGCTACTCCGCCGCTTCAACCACCTGCTCTCCGCCTGACTGTCCCCCTCCAGCTGAAAGAATCACCATGAACAGCACCACCGCAGCCGCAACTTCCTTTCCCACCATGCACGTTGTGTGGGACTGGAACGGTACGGTCAAGGATGACCTCGACGACCACGTCGACGCGCTGAATGCGACGCTTCCTGCCCTCGGCGGGGATCTCGTCGACCGGGATACCTACCGGGCCAAGCACACCGTGCCGATCCCGAACTTCTATGCCCGGCTGCTCGGGCGCGAGATCACCGAGCGGGAGTGGCTGGACAGCGACGGCGCGTTCCTGGAGCACCTTCGCGCACAGCCCGTCCGGGTCAGGGCGGGTGCGGTCGAGCTGATGACGGCGCTGCACGAGGCCGGCCACACCCAGTCGCTGCTGTCGCTCTGCCCGCACGACACCTTGCTGGCCGAAGTAGGCGAGGCCGGGATCGGGCACTTCTTCGACCGCGTCGACGGACGTACCGGAGCGTCCGGAGGTACGAAGGCGGCCCCGCTGGCCGCCCACCTCGACGCTCTTGGCCTCGCCGGCCAGGGCCACCGGGTGCTGCTGGTCGGCGACGCCCTGGACGACGCGGACGCCGCCCACGCCAACGGCGCGCACGTGGTCCTCCACACCGGTGGCCTCCACCACCCCGCCAAGCTCGCCGCCGCCGGGCACCACGTGGCGGACACCCTCGCCGACGCCGTCGCCCTCGGGTCGCAGCTCATCGCCCGGACTGCCCATCTGGCCTGCGCCTAGCACGACTTGGCGGCCGTGCCAAACCGCCGAATCCGCGGATCCTCTTCCCACCCGCACCCCTGGAGCACGCCCTTGACCCGGCGCAGAAGACCCTTTTCGGCTTCCCCCGCGTCCCCTGCCCGCCCGAACCACCTGGATGTGCCATGTCCGACGACCCGACCACGGGCTCCCCCGAGCCCGAGCCGATCCGCATCCCCGACGAGGACCTCGACGACCTCGCCAGCACCCTCGCACGGACCATCGCCGAGGTCCGCCAGCACGGCGTCCTCCTCGACCGCCTCGGTGCTGAGCCCGACCTGAGCACCGCCCTCGGCGACGATGAGCCGGAGGCGGGCTCCGCCGAGGCCGAAGCCGACGGACCGGCGTCGGTGTTCATCCTGGCCATGGGCGGCGCGGAGTACGCCGCCGAGCTGGCCGCCCTCGGCAACTGGGTCACCCACGTGCTCCTGCCGACCTACGGACGGGAGATCGGCTCCACCCGGCCCTGGTGCGCGCGCTGGTACGAGCACCAGGAGGCCGTCGCCCGCCTCCACGCGCTCTGGCTCGCGTGGCAACAGCTGACCGACACCGAGGCCGGCCTCACGGGCCCGTCGACCTGGCACCGCGACCACCTCGACCACACGCTCCTCCAACTCCGAGCCCCAGACGGCCCGTTCGCCGCGTGCACCACCAGCCCGGCCCGGCCCAACCACCGCGTCCTCGCCACGCCCGACCAGCTGGGACTCGCCGCATGAAGGACACCGACTTCCGGCTCGACGGCCTGGAGCCCGCCGACGAGCACACCAGCGAACTGTACGACTCCACCTGGGTCGGCGACTTCAAGACGATCTCCCAACACGACGTGGGAGAACGCAGCTTCATCGTCGCCTTCGACGCCTCGGCCACCTGGGGCTACCCCAACATGCCCAACCTCGCCTCCTTCGACGTCGTTCGCGACAGCGGCCAGGCCACGTTCAACATGCACCGCTCGGAGCACGCCACGTTCGCGTTCGCGCAGCGCTGGCTCGTCAACCGCGGCTGCCCTCCGGACGCTCTCGCGCCGACCATCGACGTCCCCAAGGCCGCCGACGAGCTGACTATCCAGGTCGAGGACCGCATCCGGCGCTCAGGCGAGCGACTTGAGGTCGTCGACTACCAGGTCATCGACGGATCCGATGTTGAGGGCTGGAGCATCGCCGTCGACCGCCAGGACAAGAACCTGCCCGTCCGGCTGTTCCTGGAGACGCTCCAGCCCGACCAGTACACCTACACGGTGCGTGAAGGGGCGTTCGCCGACCACGCCGCCGCCGACAACTGGCTGGAGCAGCGCTCCAGCCCGCTGCCCAAGGCGCCCGAGTACCGCATCGACGCGGAGGCCCTGCGGACCAGCGCAGCGCTCTCCCGCTCCGCTCCGCTCTGCCCGACCGGCGCCGCCGCGGCCGCGCCTGCTACCCCCGTCAACCCCCAGCAGTCCCTCGGAAGGTCACTGTGAGCCGCGCCAAGTTCGCCTTCGCCGCGCACCCCGACGCCATCGCCGACCTGCGCCAACTACCCGAGCCCATCAGGGACCAGGCACTGCTGCACCTCCAGGACATGGTGCACGGCGAGCGCGTCGCCAGCCGCCTCGACGGACGCCTGGAGGGCTGCCACAAGGTCGTCCTCGGGGCTGGCGGCGACTGGGCCACCCACCGCCTGGTCGTGCAGTTCCGCGAGGCACCGCCCACGTCCAAGCACTCCCGCGAGGTCTACCTCGTCGCCGCCGGCCCGCGTCTCGACTACGCGGTCTACCGCTCCGCCCAGAACCGGCTGGGTCGCACCGGGCTCACCATCAACCCGGTCATGGACCCGGCCCAGGAGGCCAGCGTCCGGGCGGCTCAGGAGGCGCGGGTCCGGGCGGCCCGTGCGCGCTCCGCGCGTCCCCCGCAGCCCCGCGGCCCCGCTGGCACCGCGTACACAACCGCCTCGCCCGGCTTCGCCCCCGACACCACTGCCCGAAAGGCCCGATGATGACCATCGACACCACCCCCACCCGCTCCGCCCTCGCCGGTTGGCTCACCGCCGCCGCCCAGGACGTCGCCGGAATCCTCACCGCCGAATACCCCACCCCGGCCACCCGCTCTTACCTCCACCCGGTCCTGGGGCCGCTCGCCGCCGGGCCCCGCGTCGTCGAGGAGCTGAACTTCCGGCTCGAGGACCTGCTCGACGAACCGCTGCCGGCCACCCCCGTCGGTCTGTTCGCCCTTGCCTCCTACGCCTCCGCGCTGGGCTGGCTGACCGAGTCCCTCGCAGAGCTCACCACCGCCGTAGACGCGATCTGCACCCGCGCAGGCATCCCCGCGCTGGTGCCCGGAACGGAGGCCGTCCCCGATCTGAAGGAGGACGAGGAGGGCTTCGACTACTCCTTCAGCGCCCTGGAGCTGGCGGCGATCCGCACAGCGGCCGACGCCGCCGGAATGACGCCCAGCGCCTACGTCGAGGTTCTCGCCGACGCCCTGCGGGCCGCAGCCGCGATCACCGACGCCTGCATGGAGATCAGCAGCGGCCTGATCGAGGACGCCCAGTACATCGTCGACGAGGCCGCCAGCGATGTCCGGATCAGCGACGGTCCCGGCAGCCTCCCCACCCTGGTCCGCTCCCTGCTGACCCGTATGGAGGCCACCGAGTGAACCCCCACGACCCGCTCACCAGTGAGCCGAACAAGCTCCTGGCCTCGGAGGCACTTGAGGCTGTCGACCGCGGTGGCCTGCGGATCTGCCGAGACATTCTGTACCACTTCAACTACCTGGCCGACGCCAGCGGCAAGGGCACGGCGGTCCGGGCGGAGACCGTCGAGGAGCTGATCGCAGACGGCCTTCTCGTCGCCGACACCAGTGTGCCCCTGGGCCGTTCGGGGCGTCTGCTCTCGCTCACGCCGACTGGCGAGGCTGCCCTGGAAGCCTCGCGCACCGGCGACCAGAGGGGAGCCGCCGCACTCTCCCGCAGCACCACGCCCGACCCGTCCGACGTGCCCGCGCTGCCCCCTTTGCCGGCCCCTGCGGCACCTCGCGCCACCCGTGCGCCCCGCATCCACTGACCCGGAGTATCGACATGCCCACCAACACCGCCACCGTGACTGCCGGGTATGACGCGCAGCGCGTCGAAGACGCCCTGCGTCAGCTCGCCCCGAAGTGGACCACCGGAATCGTCCACACCATCGCCAAGTACGGCCCGGAGATGCGGGTTCGCGACCTCGCGCCGTACTTCCCGTCAGTCGGTGCGCCCTTCATGAGCAAGCGGCTGGCCGCCATGCACGAGGCCGGCCTTCTCCGGCGGGACGCCGAGTTCGACCGGACCGCGCCCTACCGCCTCAGCCAGCGGGCACTCACCCTCGGCCCCGTGTACCGGTCCTTGGTGCAGTGGTCGTCGGAGCACGTCGACCGGAGCCCCCAGGGGAGGTCCGAGCGGATCGAGGACGCGCTGAGTCGCCTGCAGCCGCGCCACACCACCAGGGTCGTCCAACTGCTGGCCGAGCAGGGCAGCCTGCGCTTCACGCATCTCGCCGAGGCCGCCGACGTCTACGAGGCGCTGCTCGTTCCCCGTCTCGCCCGGCTCCAGGAGGACGGCCTGGTCAAGCGGACTGGCACCCGGCACGGCGACCCGTACACCCTCACCGAGGCCGGACAGGCACTCGGGCCGGTCTACGCCTCCGTCCAGCGCTGGGAGGAGCGCCACACGGTGGCACCTACTGGTCCGGTGCCGACCGCTGTTCGCACCCTCGCCGGTCCCGCTCTCGGCGGCGACGGCTTCCGCACCGCAGCGGCGCTCCGCCGAAGCGCGGTGCCGGCCGCCCTGTTCAGCCACTCCGCCCAGCCCCAGCCCCGCACCGCCGCCCCGTCCGCCGCCAGCCCGTCCCGCGGCCGGTGATCGCCGTGATCCCCCGGCGCAGACTCGCCCGCCTCCTCTGCCATGGGCCCGGCCGCCGTAGGGCCGACTCGTTCGGCGGCCGGGCCCGCTCCCCGCCAGTGCAAGGAACCACCGGTGCGCTCCACAGTCCCTCTGATTGTCCAGCCGCTTCGACTTGCCGGTCCCGGCGACCCTCTGCTGGCCGTCACCGCGCTGGCAGATGTCCACGGTTGGTCCCTCGACCACGCCCCTGACGGGGCCGCCCGTCTCACCAGCCCGTGCCGAACCGCCGTCCTCACCGGCGAAGGGCCAACCAGCCAGCCCGGGGCCTGGACCGTACGCGGGTACGCCGATCCCGGCTCCGAACCCCTGTGGCGGGCCAGCTTCGGCCCCGGCACCCCCGCCGAGATCACCGCCGCGTTCGCCACCGTCCTCGCCGACGGTCTGCGAACCCAGCACCGCGACTACCTGCGCGGAGGCCGGCACTACCACCCCGACACCCCTGCCTCCGTCCTGGCAGACCGCGGCTGGCGGCCTGACCAAGCTCCCAAGGGCTTCCACGACCAGGTCGCTCCAGACCACACCGCCATCTACCGGCACCGCGTCGGATACCAGTCCCACGACGTCGAGGTCGCCGGCCTTGCCCCGCCGTCGTGGAGCATGCTCGCCGGCGATCCGAAACACCCGTCGTGGCGTGCGGACTTCACGATCGGCGTGCCGTTCTACCCGCTCGTACACGCGGCCCGCGCCTTCAGCGACACGGCGCCCGTGCAGCGGCTCGTCGGCGACATACCGACCCGCCACCTGGCCCTCGTGACCGTACGGCGCCCTTCCCGGAGCGCCCCCGCCCGCCCGATGACGCCGACCTGGTCCGGTCCTTCCACCCCGCCCGCTTCCCGGCCCGCGCCCGCAGCGCGGCGCCGCTGACCCCTGGGGTCCCTCCATGCCGAACTTCACCGCCCCGGCGCGCGAGTACCAGGTCGCGCCGCGTTTCCTCGCCGGCTCCACCCACACCGGCGACCCCGGTCTGATCCCTCTGCTCGACGCGGGCTGGGCCCTGAGCCGCGACGACCTGGGCAACGTCCTCGTCACCGCACCCGACCACACCGTCCGCACCGGTTTCCTCCCCGAAGGCGAGCGCGGCGACCTGTGGATGATCAACGCCCACTCCGACGCCTTCGCGCCGCCCACCTGGCAGGTCACCGTCGACCTGTCCGCCCCTCCCGAGATCGTCGGCGACTTCACCGCCGCCCTCGCAACCGCCCACTCCGCCGCACCCAGCTCAGTGCTGCACGGTGACACCGGCGGCTACGACGTGACGGACCGCCTCCTCGACGAGCACGGCTGGCACCTGGAGACCGAGCGGGCGACCGCCGTCTTCCGCTCGCCCGACGGGCTCGTGTCACTACACCGAAGGGTCGGCTACCTGCGCCCCGAGGCCGAGATGGCGGGCGACGTCGAACGCTGGCTGTTCGAAGTCGGTCCGCCCAGCCACCGCTGGTACGCCACCGCCACCACGAACCTCCCCGACCATCTCCTGGACACGCTCACCACCGCAGTCACCGCCCCGGCCCCTGTCCAGCGGTACCTGCGGAACCACGAGCTGGGGCACCTCCCCTCGCAGGCGACCGCTACGCCGACCGCGCCGAGCCCGCTGGAGGTCGCGCGCATCCGAGCGGCCACCGCCCGCTCCGCCACCGCACCGAGCGCGAACGCCTCGGTGCTCGCCTACTCCACCACGACCCGGCCCGCGGCACTCCCGGTGCCCGCGCTCGCCGGCCGTGCCCGCTGACCCGGCGCGAGGACCCGACATGCCCAACACGCCCGAGCAGCCGCGCCACTACCGGATTGCCCCGCGCTACCTCGCGAACTCGGACTCCGACGGCTCCGAAGCCGTCCAGCCGCTGCTCGACGCCGGGTGGGCTCGCAGCCGCGATCAGGAGGGGAACACCTTCGTCGCCTCACCGGACCTGCGTGCCCGCCTGGCACACCTTCCAGAGGCCGACGGCCCGGTGTTGTGGAAGATCAGTGCGGGCCCGGACGCCTTCGCGCCGCCGGAGTGGCTGGTCACCTTCGACTACCAGGCCCCGCCCGAGGTCGTCGCGGACTTCACCACCGCATTCGCCGACGCCTACGCCAGCGGCCCCAGCGCCTACCTCGACCACGGCGGACGAACCGTCGGCGTCGAGACGTGCTTGGGGCTCCTCGCCGACGAGTGGAGCTTGGACCCGACCACCCCGTTCCTCACCTACCGGTCGCCGGACCGCTTCGTCCGGCTCCACGTCCGGGATAAGCCCCTGGAGCACGGCGCCGAGATGACCGGCGGCACCGAACGGTGGCTGTTCGAGGCCGGGGCGCCCGGCCAGGTCTGGTACGCCACGGCCTCCTCCCGCCTGCCCGAGCACCTCCTCCAGGCGCTGACCACCGCCGTCAGCGACCCGGCGCCGGTCCACCGGTCCATGCGGCGCATCGACCTGGAGCACCTCGCCGCCGGGGCCTCCGCCACGCCGGCCGCACCAACCCCGCTGGAGTTCGCGCGCATCAGCGCCGCAACCTCCCGCTCGACCTCCGCCTCCTCCACCAGCCGGACCCCACCGACTCCGGCGCCCGCTCCCGTTGGTGCGGGCACCTCCGCAACTTCCCGAAGGAGCCGACCTTGAGCAAGCCCTTGCACGGCCAACCCCTCAGCCCCGCCGAGGCCACCCTCCTGCGCTACCTCACGGAGGGCTACACCATCGCCGAAGTCGCTCGGCGCCAGGGAACCCACGCCGCGACCCTTCACAGCCGCGCCGCCAGAGCCCGCCGGAAGCTGGGCGCCCGTACCAGCGACCACGCCGTCCAGCTCTACTCCGCGCAGCAGGCCACCCAGGCCGCCACCTCACTCGCTCCCACCGAGCAGGCCCCACCGGAGAACACCGTGTCTGACCCGACCGCCCTCGACCATGCCGATGCCCTGATCGTGAAAGCTTGGGCCCGGCCGATCGCCGAACTGGAGAAGGCATCGGTCCGCCAGCCCGTCGAGGACCCCCTGCTCCGAGCCGTCATGCACACCAGGAGCCACCTTGCCGTGGTCTCCAACTCCGCCGTCGTGCACCAGGACCGCCTCCACGCGCTGACGCGGCCCGGCCACGTGCCGGCCTTCTACGACCTCGACCGGATCACCTCTGCGGCTAGCTCGCTGCGGACCGCGTACGCCGAGAGCAACACCGCCCTGAGTGCGATCATCCACCTCGTCGAAGCCCGCGAGTACGCGCTCAAGGCCGTCGACGGCCCGGACGCCGAGCGGGTCCGGGCCGCGACCGCCCGCACCGCGCCCTCCCGGCCGCTGGGACTGCCCGCCGACCGGCCCGCCCCGCAGGCACCCGCCGCTCGTGCGCCGGCTCCCGCGGCTCACCGGTAGGACCCGAGGTCAGTCCTCGGCCCGGTCGCGGTGGGTGCCGGGGTCGGCGGCACCCACCGCGCGAGCCAGCTCCTCCACCGTCAGCTCGACCCGCTGGCCGTCCCGCAGCCGGGCTCGGACCACCTGGTCGTTCGACCGCTCGGCCCGGTCCGAAGTGGGCACGGCCCACTGGCCGTCAGCGATCATCACGAGGTCGCCCATCGTCCACGGCCGTCCCGCGCTGCGGATCTTGCTCTCCAGTGCCGCCATGTCGCGGCCTCTGCTCGGCTCCACTGCCGTCCTCCCCCTCTGGGCCCGTGTACGGCCGCGCGCCGTAACTCTCCTTCAGCACCCGGCACCGGCGATCCATTCCCGCCGGTTCGCCCACGGCAGACCGAACTGATCCCGGAAATGACTACGAACTTCGGCATGGTGCATGTCAAAGTTCTCATGTCGCCGAAACCGCAGGTCAACGAAGGGACCAGCCCCCGTGAACGCGCCCAGCAGCCTCCTGCCCGCCACCGTCCGCCTCGCCGTCGAGGACCGTTCCTGGCTCGCCACCGACCACTGCGCCGAGCCCGTGCTCGCGCTTCTTGTCGGGCTCGGCTGGCCGACCGTCGACACCCCTGAGGCGAACGTGCACTGCACCAGCCCGGACGGGCGCGTCTACGTCGGCTGGCTGCCCGAAGACCCGGCGGCCTGGCAGCGGGGCATCGTCTGGCGCGTCCAGGCCCGCCCGGCCGACGCCGAGCCGTGGACCCAGGAGTTCGGCATTCATACCCCGTCCGAGGCCGTCGCCGGGTTCCTCGCCGCACTCATCGCCACCCACACCCGCTGATCGCCCCCCATTCGTATCGTCCAACCAGCCGCAGGAGAAGCCACGTTGACTTTCGTCCGAAGCATCGAGTCCGCTCTCACCGACGAACTGCCCGCCAGCGAAAGCCCGGTCGCCGGACGCGCGATCTACCAGACTCTCCGGCAGCGCGGCCTCGCCTTCGAGCCTGTCCACACGGGTGGCGGCTACTTCGCCCTGTCCCTGCTCGTACCCGGCGGCGAACTCCTGATCACCGACGACGACGGCCAGATCGCACGCCCCGCCGAGGACCACCACGCCTGGCTCGCCTGCTTCTACCCGGCGGCGACGTCGCCCTTCGACCCCGACGAGGACGACGTCGTGGACGTCTACGTCGGCGACGGCAGCCTCTCCTTCGAGGACGACTGCAGCGCCTGCGCCGACTCGGTCGCCCGCTGGCTCGCCGACCACCAGGCCAGCTCCTCGACCGGACCGCTCGCCGTCGGTCTCGACACCACGGCCGACGTCACCAGCACCTCCCTCGTCCTGGCCAGCTGAGCCACTCCACCAGCAAGACGCCGCGCTGCTCGGGTGCCCGGCCCACGCCGGGCACCCGCCAGTCGCCGGATCCTCCCTCGGCCGTCCCCAGCAGCTCCCGTCTTCGGGCACACCCGCAAACCACCGAAAGGGCCTCCGCGTGAAGCTCAGTATCGACGTCACCCGCATCCCCGGACCGGCCATCGCCGCGCTCGGCGCTGTCACCGCCCTCTCTGCCCAGCCGAACACCACCGACTTCCTGAGCAGCCTCTGCATCACCGTCAGCGGTCTGCTGCTGGCCTTCGACGACGTCCACGAGCTGGGCCTACGGCGCGACCGGAAGGTCGTCGCGCACCTCGCCAAGGCATCCGACGGTGCCCGAGTCCGCCAGATCGGCAACGCACTGAACCTGCCCGACCGCACGGTCGCCAGATCGCTCAACCGGCTGGCCGCCGACGGCCTCGTGGTCCGCGAGACCGAGGGCGAGTCCCTGCCGATGCGCTCCTACCGGCTCGCCGGCTGAGTCACTGACCAGGACCTCCCCGGTCCCACGGCCCAGAGAGACCGCCAACTGCCAAGGAGCGAGCACGCACACCCACGCCGACTTCCATCCGGTGGTGGTCACCACGACCACCGAGCACCGCGCGAGCCGCCTCATCATCCCCAGCGCCGGCCTGCGGATCGTCCGGGCCGATCAAGTCCGCGCCGGAGACCTGATCGTCTCCGCCTTCGACCCTGCCGAGCCCGCACGGCTTCCACGGAGCAGCTACTTCGCCTCCGGCCCCTACCGTGCCCGCCCGAGCCCGTACGACCCGACGTGCGGCTGCGGTGTCTGCGGCCTCCCCGACGTCCACGGCCCGGACGGCACCGTCGTCCTCACCACCGGCCACCCGTGGGACACCTGCGACCCGTGGCCCGCCCACGACCTCGTCCTGATCCAACCCCGCCGCCGACTGCCCGCCACCCAGCGAATCGCACCACCGACCGAGAGGACCTGATGGCCGCCCACCGCGCCCCGCTGACCAACCACCACCCGGACAACTCCGTCTGCCCGCCCGAGCACAGGCACAGCAGCTCGGGAAAGCCGCTGCACCCCGGCTGCCCCGGCCGCAGCTACTCCCAGGCCATCTGCACCTGCGGGGCCTGGGAGTTCAAGGACTCCGGCAAGGGCTACGTGAACGAGTCCCGCAAGCGGCACCTCGCCACCCACACCCCGCCCGCGCCGAAGGCCCCGGCCGTCCTGCGTGCCCGGCTCCGCCTCGACCTCCCGTGACCGCCACCGGCTCACCCACCCCTCCCTCGCCCCTCGATCTGCCTGGAGTCCCGCCATGCCCCAGTACCTCACCGTGCGCGACCTGCTCGCCCAGCTCCAGAACCTGGACCCGAACCTGCGGGTCCGCCTGGCCGTGAACCCCGACTTCCCGTTCGCGCACTACGTCGGCACCGACGTCGTCGTCCACGACGGCATCGCCTACATCGGCGAGGACGGCCAAGACGGCTACCTCCCGCACGCCGTCAGCAACCACCTCGCCTGGGCTTGACCACCACCCCCCGGACTACACCGAACCAGGAGGACCGCATCACCTCTCGCCCTGCCCCCCGAGCCGCCCACCCGCTCGACAGCCTCGCCCTCCGGCCGATGCCGGCCGGAGTCCGCGGCGCCCTCGTCCACAGCGCACCCGCCAACCCCGTCCACCCGATCGGCGTCCTGTGGCTGCCCTCCGATGCTCCCCGTCTTCCCCTCGGCCGGATCAGCCTGCGGTGGGAGGAAGCCAGCTGCGCAGGCTGGGACGTCACCGCCCGCCTCGGCCTGGCCACCACCGAGGTCCACCTCGGCTCCTGGCACGCCGCCCCCGACGGCTGGCCGCACCTCGTCCGCCCCACCGTCCGCGAGGTCACCGGCCTGTGCTCGGCCCTCGCCGTCGCCACCGCCGCTCTCAACCTCTCCAACCGGCTCGCCGAACTCTGACCGGCCCCCGTAGCAGGCCGCCCCGCCACCGGCAGGGCGGCCTTGCCGTACGCCCGCCCATCCCGCGTACCCTCGTCACCGGGACACCGAGGAGGAACACCATGGCCGACGACCAGCAGCTCTGGGGCTACGCCGAGGTCGCCGCGCACCTCGGGATCAGTGTCGGCGCCGCCCGCAGCCGCAAGAGCCGAGGGGCCCTGCCCTCACCTGACGACGAGAGCATCGCGGACCGCCCGCGCTGGAAGCCCGCGACCTTCGCCGACTGGAAGCCGCGTGGCCAGGGCTACCGCAGCGACCTGGCCACCGGGACCGCCGACCCGGCTGCCAGCTGACCCGTCAGGTTCTACGCTCTCCATCCATGACCGCCTCTTCGATGCCCTCCCCGCCGTTCCCGCCTCCGGACTCCGCCGTGCTCCAGCTGGTCGTCGCCAACGCGGTCGCCTCGGTGCGGACGGGCGAGGCCACCGTCGAGGAGGCGATCCTGCACGCCGCCGTGCACGGCTGGTACGAAGGCCACATCCAGGGGGAGGACGAGTGCCCCGGCTGCGACTTCCGGGGCGTTCTGCCCAAGTCGACCCACCGCAGCTGACAACGGCTGCGGCCCGGTCTGGAAGGACCACTCAACCTCATGACCGACCGCCCGTCCCGACCTCGGCCGTACGCCCTTGTGGCGTTCGGCCTCCTCGCCGTTCTGGGTTCCGCTACCGCGATCGTCGCGGCGCTCTCCGCCTCCTACGCGATGTGCGCCGTCGGCCTGGCCGTGCTGGGCGGAGCCGCCCTCGCCGCGTACTGGACTGCGCGAGCGGGTGACGCCAGGACCGACCAGCTCGTCCTTGAGCGGCTCCGGCGGGAGCCCGCCCTCGATGCCGACGCACTGGCCGTCGAGCTCGCCCTGCGCCCGGCCGCCGTCCGGCTCAGCTTCCACCGGCTGAGCCGAAACGGCAGCCTGCCCATGTCCGGCGGCAGGCCCGACATCGAGCGCTGATCGCCTCGACTGCGAAAGGGGACCGCCACCGGCCTGGTGGCGGTCCCCTTCGCTCTGCCCTACTCGACGTAGAGTCCTGCAAACGTGCCGTCGAACCCGAGGGCGATCTGGCCCTGGGCGAGGGTGGGGTAGTACGTCCAGCTCGGGTCCGTGAGCATCGCGTCGAAGTCCTTGCGGGTGATCTCGGGTTCCAGCCACTGGTGGCCGCAGCGGCAGCGGACCCAGACGTTGCGGCGGTGGTTGATGAGCAGCCAGTCGCGCCGAGCCCGGCAGCCGGAGCAGACCACCGGCATGCCGCGCAGGGCCAGCTCGTGGGGGCACTGCGCTCCGCGGATCGCGTCCGGCCCGCTGGGCGGCGTTGTCTCGTACTCCAGCTGAAGCAGGGGGTCGCTGGCCGCCGGCTGAACGACGGTCGCGGCCGGGACGGTGGTGGCAGGCTGTTCGGCGGTTCTGGGCACGGGCTGGCTCTCCGTTCGCAGTGCAGGTTCTTCCCTAACACCCGGTGGGAGTGGGTGGCGAGGGGTTTCGGGGTGCCGGCCCGGCGGACGGAGGTGTCCGCCAGGCCGACTGGTCAGCGCCGGGGGGCCGGACGTTGGGGGTCGGCGACCGGGCGTGCAGGTGCAGGCTTAGCCGCGCGGGTGCTCGATCGGCCGGTTACCGGCCTTTCCTGGGTGGCACCGGTCTTCGGCTTGTCGGAGGAGGTGGGGATCGAGGGCAGGTCGGCGATGCGTCGGATGCGCCAGACCAGCACGTCGTCGGTGTTGCGAGCGGTGTCGAGTTCCCGCCAGGAGGTGGCTTCGTCCAGCAGGGCTTTCGGGTCGTGGCCGGCCTTCTCGGCTTCGGCGAGGGTGGCGGCAAGAGCGTCGTACCGGTGGTCTGCGCCGCTACGACTCTCCGGTTCGCCAAGGGCGGCCCGGATGGTGGCTTCGTGACGGCGCCGTTCGGGCTCAGGCAGAGCCTGGCCCTTCTCGCACATCGCCCGCATCGGGGTGGTGGCGGTCTGCTGGTAGGCGGCGCGGAGGTGGTCGGCGGCCTGACGGGAGGCTGCTGCCTGCTGGGCGTGCCCTCGGGCGGAGTGCCAGCGGGCAGCGGCCAACGTGAGCAGGACGAGGGTGGAGAGCACCATGGCGGTGGCACCGCCGTCCTCTCCACGACCCAGCGCCCCGCCGGCGTGGACTATTCCGCGGGCTGCCGAGCGCAGGGCCCTGATGTCGGCGTTCTCCGCTCGGACGTGGGAGCGGGTGGCTCGCTCGAACGTCCGGGCGGCGTCCCGCAGTGCGGCGCGGCTAGCGGCCGGGGAGGTCTGGGCGAGTGCGTCGAGGAGTTCTCCGGCGCCAACGAGCTGGGCAGCGGCCTCGTCGTCGTCCTCGTTGAGGACGGCCGTGGCGCGCTCGGCGATGCCGGCGGCGTCCCGCCTGCTGCGGGCGGGTGCTGACGGGCCGTTGCGGCTGGTGCGGGAACGCGGCGGCTCGCCGTGCGTGGGGTCGTCGGTCAGACGGCGGCGAATCCGCGGGAGCGAGAGGTCGGGGCCGAGCTTGGACCCGGAGAACCAGATCGGCTCCGCGCTGGCGTTCCGGTCGCCGGGGAGAGCGACGTTGTAGCCGAGGACGTCACCGGAGGGCGCGTGGCGGAGCTTCACTCGAAGGCCCGCCTCACGCAGGCGGGTGAAGAACTCGTCTTCGGTGGCGGCTCCGGCGACGGCCTGGCGGACGGCTTCGCGGAGGGTCTCGCGAGGGGTCTCGGCGCGGCCGGTGCGCTCGGCCTTCCACCGTTCCTGGCTGGTGGGGGCCTGGGCGGCGGTGCCGTCGCCGGGGGTGAGCTGACGCAGACCGTAGTCCTTCTCTATAAGGCGGGCCTCGGCCTGGGCCTTGGGCCGGTCGAAGCTGAGGTTCGCGAGGCGGCCGTCCTGGCGCACCAGGGTGGCGGCGATGTGAATGTGGTCGGGTGCGTGGCGGACGGCGATCCATCGGCAGGCGGCGGTGTCGCCTTCTGGGGCGATGCCCGTGGCGTGGACGATGCGGCGGGCGATGGCGGCCCACTCGGCGTCGTCGAGGTAGCGGTCCTCGGGGGCGGTGCGGACGGAGCAGTGCCAGATCTTCTTGGCTGGTGCGCGGTCGCCGATGGCCGTGACCGGCTGGTCGAGCTGATCGGCGAGCTTGGCGACCTGGTGTCGTTCGGGGTTGGGGCCCGGGTCGGGTGCGAAGTCGTTCCAGGAGGCGACGAGGTGCTGGTCGGTGTGTTCTTCGTGCTTGCCGGGACCGAAGAGGTAGTTGACGAGGGGGAAGCTGCGGTCTGTGCCGATGCGGATCTTGGGGATCACCGGCGGACCATCCAGGCCACCGCCTCGTCGACTGCGTCGATGGAGGCTCCGACGCGGGCCAGCAGCTGCCGTAGGCCGGTACCCGGCTGCCCGCCGGCGTTGACGTAGTGGGCGAGTTGGTTCAGGTTGTTGCCGACCGCGCCGAGTTGGCGGTTGGACTCCATGAGTTCCTGAATGCCGCGCCGGTAGTCGGCGACGGCGGCGGTCGGGTCGTTGCTGGTGGCGGCCGCGATGACCGCTGCGGCCGTGTAGCCGCCGGGAGCGAGTTCGGCTTGCTGGGCTGCCTGCTGAAGGAGCGCCCACTCGGCATCGCTGAATCGAGGGCAGACACGGTTGGTGCGCGGCACGCTCAGGCGGGAGCGGCGACGGGCGGTCTCGGAGCTCGCTACGTGCAGTGGTTCCTCCTCTTCTATGGTCGGCACCCCTGGGCCGACTCCCCGCTCGGTGGCAGGCCCCCCTGGGTCTGCCACCGAGCGGGGAGCCTCCGCCCCCTTCGGGGCGGAGGCGGGGTAAGGACTCCTTACCCCATAACTTGCTCCGCCAGGAGCCTGATCACGGTCACTGACCGGTGCCTGGGTGGTGCCCTCCTGGTCGGTACCGGTCACCGGCTCGCCTCCGTGTCTCGCTGCCGGACGTCGCGGACGAGGTCCTCGATCCAGTCGATGGCCAAGACGGGATGGTGGAGGGTCCAGGGGCGGGAGTGCCGGCGACGTTGGACAGTCCGGGTGCCGTCGGTGCCGGTTTCAACGCGGTGGAGGTGGCCGCGCTGGTGCAGGACGGTCAGCCAGGAGTCCACCTCGGTCCAGGTGGTGGGGGTAGTGCGCATGGCTGGGGCTCCGGTTCGGTGAACGGTTCTGTGTCGGGGTGGTGGGTGACCGGCCGGGGTGATTCGTCGGTGACCCCGGCCGGTCGGTCGCGGTCAGTCCCGGCTGGCGGCGGCTAGCTGGTTCTGGCGCTGCTGCTCGCGGAGCTGGGCCATCAGCTGGGTCAGCGTGTCGCTGGACAGCGTCCGGTTGGAGCCGCGTATCGCTTGGGCGACGATCTGGCGGGTCAGCCGGTTGTTCGCCTCTTGCACAGCCTTGTTCGCGATCTCCAGCAGCTCCTCGGTGTCCCGGTCGTCCGACCGGTCAGCGACCGTCCGGTCGGTGACCGGTGGCTTGGTGACCGGGCTGACCTCCGGGTCGGTGGCGTCGGTCACCGTGTCCGGCTCGGCCACGGTCAGCTCCGACCGCACCGCCCGGTCAGTGACCGGCGAGCCGGTCACCGCGCTGACCGACCGGCCGTTGTCCGGCTGACCGCCCAGGTCAGCCGCCTCGGTCACCGTGCCCGGCTCGGCCACGGTCAGCCCCGACCCCACCGCCCGGTCAGTGACCGGCGAGCCGGTCACTGCGCTGACCGACCGGCTGAGGCCGAGGTGACCGGTGGCCGCCAGGGCGTTGTCCGCGATGCCGGTCAGTTCGGTCACCGGCTCGGTCAGTGCGGCGACGGCATCGGTCTGACCGAGGTCACTCTCGGTGTTTCGGTGGGTCCGGCCGGGTCGGTCTGCCGGGTTGACCGGTCCGCGGGCGAGGAGGATGTAGAGGTGGACGGCGCCGGCCAGGGCGAGCGGCGCGATGGTGGACAGCACGGCGACCACCGTGTCGCTCAGGCGCAGGCCGGAAGCGGTGCTCTGCTGGTTGAGCCTGACCGCGTGCAGCGCGTTCGCCCACAGGCTCGTCCCGGTGGCTGCTCCGAAGAGCAGCCACACGTAGGCGCGGGCCCGCAGCGGGGCGTCGCGCATGACCAGCAGCGCCCGGATGCTGTAGGCGATGAAACCGTCGACGATGATCGGGAACAGGTAGGTCAGGAAGCCTCGGACGTGGACGGCCGACGACATCTGTTGCAAGGCGTCGTAGGACAGCGCGCACCCGGCGGCGCCCAGGGCGATGACGACGGTCCGGTCCCAGCCCGTGATGTGCGCGCTGGTGGGGGTGGTGGCGGTGCTCATGCGGCCGTCCCGAAGTCGTCGGCCCGCAGGTTGGTGCCGGCTGCTGCCGCACTGCCGCTGCGTGCTTCCTGCTGGAGTTCCCGGTTGCGGATCTTGCGGCTGGTCTCGCGGTAGAGCTTCAGGGCGTGGTCTTCGGTGATCTTCAGCAGCATGGCCAGGCGCTCGACGCTGACGCCCTGCCGATATCCGGCGAGGACGACTGCCCGGCGCTCGGCCGAGGTGAGGTGGATGTCCCGACCGGCGATGGTGGCGTTGACCCTGCCGTAGTCCAGGCGCTTGGCGATCTTCTCGTGCAGGGGCTCGCGCTCTTCCTCGGTCAGTCCGCCCCGGATCCCGTGGGTTTCTCCGCCTTCGAGGGCGGCGTCGAGGCAGGCGAGGCGGACCGGGCACTGGCCGCACAGCGACAGCGCGGTGGCGATCTTGGCGGTCTCGTCCGGCCCGGGGAAGAACACGTCGGGGTCGACGGGGTTGTACTCGCTCGGGTGGCAGACGGCCTGGTCCTGCCAGGTGTGATCGCCGAGCGAACGGTAGCGCTCGGGAGTGGTCGTGGTGGTCATGCGGGGTTGCTCCGATCACTCTCCGCGCGCAGGTCGGCGTCGGCGGAGAGGTGCACTGGGTCGGTGAAGGGCGAGTCGGCGCGCTCGGGGGCGCGGCCGAGGTGGCGGCTCAGGCGGCGCGCTGGAGGCGTCTGCGGTCGACCGGCTCGAACTCGACCCGGGTGGTCATCTCGGCGAGCCGGGAGGTGACCCGGTCGCCGAGGTACGCCTTGAGGTCCCTGATCCGCAGGTTCGTCGTGATCAGGGTCGGGAGCATCGCGTTGTACCGACGGTTGACCAGCCGGTACGTCTGCTCTTCGACGAACTCGCTCGTCTTGGCTGCCCCGAGGTCGTCGAGGATCAGCAGCGGCACTCGGCTGTAGGCAGCGAGCACCCGCTCAGCGTCGGTGTCGGAGCTGGGCCGCAGCTCGGCGTACAGGTCGGCAGCGGTGGTGGCGCGCCAGCGCACGCCGATGCCGGCTTCGACCAGCACCCGGACCGCGCCGTACGCCTGGTGCGTCTTGCCCGCGCCGGTCACCCCGGCCAGCAGGAGGCTGGGTCCGGTGGTGACCTGGCGGCGTGCTCCGGCGCTGGGCACGACAGCCTGGGTGGCCACCTGCCGGGTCCAGGCCAGGACAAGCGGGTGGTCGGCCACCGCGTCGCGGTACCGCAGCGGCATCCCGGCAGACAGTGCCTGCTCCGGCGAGAACGGCTCCGGCTCGTCCGGGACGGCGTCGACCGTGGCGCGGTCGATGCCGCGGGCGGCGAGAATCCGGGCCATCCGGTCGAGGACCGACGGGCCGTCGGCGAGGGTCTGCGGGTCGCGGTAGGTGCGCATCACAGCTCCTCGGCGTAGGCGGCGTGGGCGTCGACCGGGTTGGTCCACGCCTGGTGAGCGGGCAGGTTAGGCCGGAATCCCGGCCGGGCCAAACCGGCATTTCGTGCGTTCATGGCGTCGTTCACCAGGCTCGGCAGCCGGGACGGGTGACCCTGGATTTCGGTGAACCGCCGCAGCCCGGCCCGCACCTGCTCGGGGTCGATGCCCTCGTCCAGCAGGGTCTTGACGACCTTGCCGAGGTGGCCGAGCACGCTGCCCGGCGGACGCTGGGGGCAGGAGGCCACGTACTCGCCGACGAGCTGGTTGGCCGAGACGGCGTCGGCCCCGGGCGCTGGCCGCCCCGTAGGTGAAGACGATCCAGGATCCAAGATCCTGGATCCAGGCGCCGAGGGCTCCGGGAGGTTTCGAGGAGACTTCGGCGAATTCTTGACCGCAGCGCCCTGACCTGCAGGTTTTCTGGCGGCCCGAGTGTGCTCCGGCTCGTTGTCGAGCAGGGTGTCGGGAAGGGTGTCAGGGACGGACTGCGCGGGGACGGGAGCTGCCGGGAGGTGCTCTGCTGGCTGCGCGAGGACTCCCCGGGTGTTCGCCGAGTCATCGGCGAGGTCTCGGGGAGGGTTCAGCGAGGCCGACGCGAGGACGAGCTGGCCGTCGGTCGAGGAGGGGCGCTTGGTGCAGGGGCCCTTGCACGGGCCGCACCGCTCCGGCGCGCAGTGCGGGCAGGAGGGCAGACGGGACAGGCTCGGCTTGTCGATCTTCTGGTGGCGGTCCCACGTGATGTAGTGGAGGTACCGCTTGCCGTCGCAGCCGGTGTATCGGTGGATCAGGCCCGACCGCTCCATCTGCATGAGGTGGTCCTCGACGTCGACGGGAGTTTGGTCGGCGCGTACCACCCAGAGCTTGCCGTAGATGATCGCGGCGTGGTCCTTGTGGCGGCCACGGTCGTCGCACTCGGTGGCCAGGCCGAAGAAGGTGCGCTCGGCGTATATGGTCAGCTCGGCGAGCGTCTCGGAGGTGTAAGCCTCCGGCTTGACCGGTCGGATCCGCGACATGTCAGCGGCTCCGGCGGGTGGCGTCGAGGTCGCCGACGACGAGACGCCCGGTGGCGAGGTCGAGGGTGTGCGGCTGGGTCCAGTCGGCGTCCGGCCAGGTGCGCAGAACCCACCTGGCGGCGATGTTGGCCTTGGTGCGGGTCAGCGTGATCCGCGTCCCGACCGAGTCTGCGGCCCGAGCGTGGGGGTGCGGCCACTGCCGCTCAGGGTGGGCGAGGCTGACCTGCAGGAGGGTCGCCCCGGGGATCAGGTCTGCGAGCTGGACGGCGAGGCGGTGCTGGCGGTCAGCGGCGTCTGGGCAGGCGAGGGTTCCGCTCGGCATGGCAAGCATGCGATACTCCGTTGTTCGTAGGAGCGCGCGGCGGTATCTCGTGCAAAGAAGTCCCGCCGCTGCGTGGTAGTGAATCGGCCCCTTCGGGGTGCCGGCCCGGCGCTTGGGAGTTGGTAGCTCCCGGGCGCCGGTTCTCGTTTGCGAGACAGGTCAGGGACCGTGCGCTCGCATTGGCCCCACCCCCTCGCTGGTCTGTCTCTTCCCCGGGTCGCTGCCCGGCGGCGGACGACGAACATACGTAGACACCTGTGGCAAGTCCACCCGGTAACCCGCTACGGGTAACACAGGGTTCGCGACGGCTGGGAGCGGGGGCGATCCCCCCACCGCCAGTCGGTACGACTGGGTACAGACACCCCGGCTGCACGTTGCACAAATGGCCACGACGCCGCACGATAGGGGTCTTCCAGGGACTGGCACCACGGAGAGTCGGCTTACGACCACCAGGTGCGATACAGGAACGTACGTTACTTGCGCGGATGTATCAAGCCTGGACTAGAGTGGTCTCACACACCGCCCCCGGTCGCCGTCCAGCAGGAGTTCATGTGCCCCCACGTCAGTTCGACGGCAGTCGCGTCCGCACTGTCCGGCGGGGCATGGAGCTCGGCCAGAAGGAGCTGGGCGACGCGGTGGGCGTCAGCGCCCCCACTGTCGCGCGGTGGGAGACCGGCCAAGACTTCCCCAAGGGAGAGAAGCTCCCCGGGATTGCGGCGGCCCTGGGGCAGCCGCTCGACGTCCTCTTTCCCCATGACGGCCCACCGGACCTGCAGCTACTGAGATGCGACGCCGGCCTCAGCGTGACGCAGGCCGCCGAAGTCCTCGGCACGAGCCGGGTGCCGGTGAGTAATGCCGAGTCCGGTCGGCGCAGGCTCAGCGATGCCTACGTGCAGCCGCTCGCAGCGGCGTACGGGGTGACCAAGGAGGAACTGCTGGCGGCCCAGGACTGCTCGTTCGGCGTGCCCCCGAAGACTTCTCGCGACAGCCAGGAGTCCGCGCCCCGCACAGTCGGGGAAAAGATCAACTACCTCCTGCAATACGGGTATGCGGACAAGCAGGCGCCTTCCGATGAGGAGATCGCGCGGGCCGTCAATGATCACGCGGGCGCGACGGTCCTCACGACCAACGACATCGCGGACCTTCGCGCGGGTGCCACCACCGATGCCTCCGACGTAGTGCGCTCGGGCCTTGCCGAGGCGCTCCAGGTCGACTCCGCCGTCTTCCGGGACGACGCCGCCCTCGCCCCGGCCGCGCGCGAGTTTCTGGAATCGCTCCGCTTCCTCGGCACGATCCACGGCGGGCAGATCCTCGGGCTAGCTGCCCGCGGCAACAGCGAGGGCCTGTCAGCCGAGATGATGGCCGCCATCAACGCCCTCGTTGGGGAACTGAGACACAAGCTGCCAGAGGCGCCGGACGGGGAGTGACGGCGTCGCCATTTCGACCTCGCCGGCTTACTGATCGTTTCAGAATGACTTTCGAAGGCGCCGGAGGCAGATGATGCTGCAGGCGAGGTCGAGTAGTCCCTGGTGGAGATCGGCGCGTCGCTC
>NZ_JBITZW010000033.1:0-436 GCF_044547105.1 Kitasatospora sp. NPDC052868
CCAACGCCGCCACCGCCCACGGCACCCCGCCCACCGGCTCACCCGTCACCACCCCGCCCTCGACGGCCGAGGTCACCGCGACGAAGTCGCCGGCGTCCCCCAAGCCGACCCAGCACCCGCACGCCCCGGTGTCCCTGCCGAACACCGGCGCCGGAAGTGTGCTCTACGCGATGGGAGCGATCCTGCTGCTCGGCCTCGGCACTCTGACCGTGGTCGCCGCCCGGGCGCGACGCCTCTCCTAGGCCTCTGTTCCGCCCCGGCAATCCAATGACCAGTTGACTGACAATCAGCAAACCGGCGAAACGGCGGAGGGGGGGGCCGCGGCCCCCCCCCCGCCCGGCGCCCCCCCCCCCGCCCCCCGGGGCCCCCGGGGGGGCCCCGCCCCCCCCCCCCCCCCCCCCCCCCCCGGCCCGGGGGGGGGGGCCCGGGGGGCGGG
>NZ_JBITZW010000033.1:446-68902 GCF_044547105.1 Kitasatospora sp. NPDC052868
GGGGCGCGCGCCCCCCCCGGGCCGGGGGCCCCCCCCGGCAAACCAACCCCCGGTTCCCCGAAAACCCCCCACCCGGGCCCGGGGGGGGGGGCCGCCCCCCCCCCCCCCGCCCGCGGGCCCCCCCTCCGCCTTCGCATCGGGAACCGCTGCGGGAACCTGGCAGCGCACAGCCGCCCCGACCCGGAGATCCGGGGCGGGGCGGCCGTGGAGCAGGGTGTGTCAGTGGCCGATGCCGGTCTCGGTGAAGGTGCCGGCGACGCCCGTCGGGCCGATCACCAGGATCGCGTCGAGGAAGGTGGCACCGTCGGGGCCGAACTGCACGTCGGTGATGTGCAGAGCGCTCCCGTTCGGGCCGACCGAGAACGCCCCCTGGTCGAAGTTCGCGTGGGGGACGCCGGTGTCGGCGGAGGCGATGCTCGCCCCGCCGATGACGAGCGGGATCGCGATCGCGGAGGCGGCGAGGACACGGTGCACAATACGCATGAGGAAAGCCCCTTCGAGGCAACGGTGTTCATGGTCCATCAGGCTTCCGTCAGCGGAGGCCTGCCACCATCACCGCACGTTCGCATACAGACCGCCACCGGGGGTGGGCGTCCGGGAACCCCCCGGCCTGCCAAACCGCCCCCACCGGGAATGACCTGACCGGGCGAAGCCTCCGACCGGGCGACCGCCCCCTCGGCCTTGCGGCGGACGGCGCGAACTGCCGGGATACGGCTGACGCCCTGCGGCCGATGGAGCGACACAGAACCCGCGTCGGCCCCGCGACGACCACTCCACCGGGTCAACAGCCCGGCACCGCAAGGCGGCGGCGGCCTTCGACCCCCTTGCGACCCGGCCGCTTCCCGGCCGAAGGGCCGTGCGGCTCGCGCGACGTCGGCCAGGGTCATTCCCGGAGCCCCGACCGCTGCTTCCGGCCCATGCCGCCGCGACGACTGGACGGCCTCAGCTGCGAGCGGCCATCAGTACCGCCTGGACCCCGCCCCGTGATTCCCAACTTGGCATAGGCGGGTGGCACCGGGTGGTCGGGGCAGGGAACCGCGCGGGCGAGGGGCGTGCTCCGGCCCCCACTCCCCTCGTGGTGGGGGCCGGAGCGGGTCTGGGCCGCGGCGACAAGAGGGAGCATGCCAACGGGGGCGGCCGGACGGCCATGCATTAGCCTCTGGGCCTAATAGTCAAGATCACGGCTGGTCAGAACGGCTGTGGGGAACCGGAGGGAAGGCCCGTGATCGCGCTGAGGTTCGGGGTCACGGACCTCGCGAGGACCCGGTTCGTCATATCCCCGCTCGACCATCTGATGGCCGGCTCCGCCCGGTTGGGCGTTCACCAGGGCAGCGGGTCGCGAAGCGAGCGCTGGTGGCGGGACGTCCGCCGCCACGTGCCCCACCGGGCCGTGCGGCTTCTCGAGGTGGTCAACGCGAGCCCGGTCGGCGTCCCCGACTTCATGGTGGCGGACCTCGACGCCGTCCGCCGGCAGTTGACCGACGAGCTCGACGCGCTCCTCTCCGTCCCGCAGCAGGCCGTGGAGGAGGGGGTCGCGATGTTCGGCAGCGGCCCGGAAGTCCCGGCAGCCCTGGCCCGGTTGCGCGAGGACGGCAGCCGGGGCCTGCGCGAGGTCAGCGACGGCGCCTGGGCGCTGTTCCGGTCCTGCCTCGCCCCGGACTGGCCCGACATCCGCCGGGCGCTGGAGGCCGACATCGCCGCCCGGGCCCGCACCGCCGCCCGCGCCGGGATCGGCGAGATGCTCGACTCGCTGCACCCGAAGGCCGTCTGGCGGGACGAGGGGGTGCTGGAGTGCACCCTCGGCGAACTGGAGGGCTCCTTCGAACTCGGCGGCCGGGGCCTGGAACTGCGGCCCAACTACTTCGTCCAGCGGAGCATCAGCCTGCTGGCCGAGCCGGACCGCCAGAGCCTGCTGCTGCACCCGATCGCCGCCCCGACCGCCGAGCCCACGGCCCGGACACCGGCTGCCGACGGCCTCGCCGCCGCGCTCGGCCCCGCCCGCGCCCGCGCCCTGCGCGCCGTCGCCGGCAGCGCCTGCTCCACCACCGAGCTGGCCCAGCGGCTCGGTGTCACCCCGCCCTCCGCCTCCGCCCATGCCGCCGCCCTGCGCACGGCCGGCCTGATCGCCACCCGCCGCGAGGGCAAGCAGGTCCGCCACAGCCTCACCGACGTCGGCCACGACCTCGTCCTCGACAATCCGCCACCCCTGCAGCCGGCCTGAGCACCGGTCGGTGGCGGCTCGGACGGGGGCGGTCTCCCTCGCGTTTCCGGCCCATGCGGCGGTGGGGCAGGCATGGATCCTCGCGCTGCACCAGGCCTGCGACGGCGCAGCGGCTGCAGTCGCCCGCCTCCCACGGTCGGCGCACCGCTCATCCGGCATGGCGGTGCCGCTCGGTCCGAATCCCCCGAGGTGACTCGGGCGTGCACGAGCCGCGGCAGCACCGGCTGCCGGCGCTCAGTGACGGTAGGCGGCTGTCGCGATCTCGACGAAGGATCGGATCAACGGGTTGGAGTCGCCCGCGTTCCACACCACCACCACTCGGCTCGGCGGCATGTCGGTCAGCGGCACCACGGCCAGCTCCGCGGGCAGGTCGTGTCCGAGCGGGGCCAGGCCGACCGTACCGTTCCACAGCACGGTCTGCAGGCATTCCTGGACGGCGCGCACCACCGAGCCCTCGCGCGGCCTGCCACCGTTCCAGTACGACTGCCAGATCGGGTCGGTGCCCTGTGGGAACCGGAACCAGCGGCGGTCGCTCAGCTCGGCGAGGCGCAACCCGTCGCGGCGGGCCAGCGGATCGTCGGAGCGCAGGACCACGCCGACCGGGTCGGTGCGCAGCGCACGCACCGTCAGGGCGGTCTCGTCGAAGGGCGCCCGGGTCAGCGCGACGTCGACCAGCCCGGCGCGAAGCCCGCAGGTGGGGTCGGTCAGATCGGTGTCGCGGATGCGGATGTCGATGCCGGGGTGGCTTCGGCGGAAGGCGGCGGCCAGCCTGGCCGCTCCCGGATCGGTGCCGTCGCCCAGGACGCCGACGGTGATGGTCCCGTCGCCGGCCGCCGCGCTCACGCGTACCCGGACCCGGTCGGCATGGTCGAGTAGCGCCCGCGCCTCGTCGAGCAGCACCGATCCCACCGCCGTGAGCGTGACCCCCCTGGGCGAGCGGGCGAACAACAGGGCCCCGACCTCGGTCTCCAACTGCTTGATCGCCCGGCTCAGCGGCGGCTGGCTCATGTGCAGTCGGGTGGCGGCCCGGCCGAAGTGAAGCTCCTCGGCGACCGCCACGAAGTAGCGCAGGGTTCGTAGCTCCACGCTGTCACCATACCCGGGGGGTATCGGCGCCGCTGGACGGGTCTTGGACACCGGCGGCCCCCCGGTTGTG
Organism: Kitasatospora sp. NPDC052868; assembly: GCF_044547105.1. Lineage (NCBI taxonomy): Bacteria > Bacillati > Actinomycetota > Actinomycetes > Kitasatosporales > Streptomycetaceae > Kitasatospora > Kitasatospora sp. NPDC052868. The sequence continues at coordinate 3,824 of NZ_JBITZW010000033.1, forward strand.
CACTGGTGGGCATGACCGAAGCAGCGAAGACCAGCGTGCCGCAGGCCGGCCCCGCCGTATCGGTGGTGGGCCCCGGCGACGGCGAGACGATCGTGCTGGGCACCACGCGGATGCGCGTCCTGGAGGACGGCAGCCACACCGGGCACCGCCTCGCGATCGCCGAGTCCGTCCTCGCCCCGCACACCCAGGGACCGCCGCAGCACCGCCACGGCCGACACGACGAGGGCTTCTACATCCTCTCCGGCACCGTGCGGTTCACCGTCGGGGACGAGGAGCACGAGGCCGTCGCCGGCACGCTCGTGATGGTACCGCCCGGCACCCCGCACACCTTCGCCAACCTGACCGACCAACCCGCCGTCATGCTCAGCACCTTCACCCCCGACCTGTACGTGCAGTACTTCCGGGACCTCCAGGAGGTGCTCGCCGCCGGCCGGCCGCTGACGCCACAGGCCAACATCGACGCGATGGGCCGCTACGCGACCGAGCCCGCCGCCGGCCCCGCGTGACGCCGGTGGTCCGGCACGGCCTGGCCCGACGACCGGCAGGGCGGTGGCGCTGCCGCCGTTCGGCGGCCCCGCCCCTCGGACGACGGACCGGGCCGTCACCAAGGCTCTTCTGACCAACGACGCAATCGACCGGTCCCCGTGGACCGGTGACCCATGAACGGGAACCATGAACATCGCCTACTGGATCGCCGCGGGACCACTCGCGCTCTTCTACTCCTACGCGGGCACGCTGAAGGTGACCCGCAGCCGCGATCAGCTCCGACCGATGATGGCCTGGGTCGACCGCATATCCCTGCCTGCCCTCAGGGCGCTGGGGGCGGTCGAAGTCCTCGGCGCGACCGGCCTGATCCTGCCGCCGCTGACCGGCATCGTCCCCTCGCCGGCACCGGCCGCGGCGATCGGCTTCGTGCTCCTGCAGACCGGCGCGATCGCCGTCCACCTGACCGGCGGAGACCGCCGGATCGCACTCAACACCGGGCTCCTCGCCACCGCGGCCCTGACCAGCTGGCTGGCCACCGGGCTCTGATCGGACACGCCGGGGGTCGGCTCGCAGGAGGAGGAGCGGCGCCGTCACCTGGGCCAGCAGGGGCAGGAGGGGGCCGGGTCCGGCTGCCGTCCTCGATGACGGAGCGGATGATCTGCGGGTCGGCGTGTTCGAACCCGCACACCCTGCCCTTCGGCTGGACCCCGCCCCCCCGGCCGCGAGGTCACCACCCGGAGCGCCGGAGCACTGACGCTTCCGGGGACTCGCCTCCGCGACCGTCTGCACGCGGGTGATGCTGGAGACCTCGTTGTCCTGGAGGGCGACTGTCTGCGGATGTCGATACCGTGCGGATGTCGGGACCGTGCCACCGGCTCCGGCCCCGGGGCACCGGCGGCCACCACCGGCCGCACGAGGAAGCCCCCCGAGGAAGCCGCACGAGGAAGAAGGAGAGCCCGCATGGCGATTCAGCGGATGGACAACGTCGGCATCGTCGTCGAGGACATGGACGCCGCCATCGCGTTCTTCGTGGAGCTCGGTATGGAACTGGAGGGCAGGGGGGAGGTCCAGGGCCGCTTCGCCGACCAGTGCACCGGGCTCGACGGTGTCCACTGTGACATCGCGATGGTCCGCACCCCGGACGGCCACAGCCGGCTGGAGCTGGCGAAGTACCGCAGCCCCGCGGCGATCAGCGCCGGGCCGCGCAACCGGCCGCACAACATCACGGGCACGCACCGCGTCATGTTCGCCGTCGACGACATCGAGGACACCGTCGCCCGGCTGCGCCCGCACGGCGCCGAACTCGTCGGCGAGATCGCCCGGTTCGAGGACAGCTATCTGCTCTGCTACGTCCGCGGCCCGGAGGGCATCATCGTCGGCCTGGCCGAGCAACTGGGCTGACGACCCCCGGGACGCACTCCGCGGGTAATTCGTTTGACCCGGCGCCGCGGCAGCGGCAACGCTGCACTGCGGCGGGTGCCACGACTGGTGGTGCCGCTGTTCCAGGGGAGGCAGTGCAGCAGTGGAGATCCGTCCCACGACCGACCAGGACTTCGACGTCTTCGTCGAGACGCTCCTCACCGCGTTCGGGTGGTTCCCGGAGAGCCCGGCCGAGGGCGGCGGCGGGCGCTGGTGGTCGGCGCTCGAGATGGACCGCAACCTGCTCGCCGTGACGGCGGACGGACGGCCCGTCGGCACCGCCGGCGCCTACTCCTTCGAGCTCACCCTGCCCGGCGGGGCCCTGGCCCCGACCTCCGGGGTCACCGCCGTCGGTGTGCTGCCCTCGCACCGGCGCCAGGGCGTGCTCAGCGCGATGATGCGGCACCAGCTCGCCGATCTGCGGGCCCGCGGGGAGTTCCTCTCCGTACTGCTGGCCTCCGAGGCCGTGATCTACCGCAGGTTCGGCTACGGGCCGGCGACCTACACGGCGCGGCTGACGGTGCCTCGCCGCCAGGCCGGCCTCGCCCTCCCCCGGGCGCGCGCAGCGGCCGTCGCCCCGGCGGCCGACGCGGACACCGGATCGGACACCGGCTCGGTCGAGCTGCTGCGGCGTGCCGACCGCGGCACGATCCTGGAGGAGGTCTACGACCGGTACCGCCGCGCCCAGACCGGCGCGGTGTCCCGGCCGCACCGCTGGTGGGCCCTGCGCGCGGGGCAGCCCCCGATCTCCCCGGCGCCGCGCCACATCATCGTCCACCGCGACGCCGACGGCGTCCCGGACGGGTACGCCAGCTACTCGATCGGCGATCCCGACCACACCCTGACGGTCGACGAGATCATCGCCACCAACGACACCGCCACCACGGCCCTGGCCCGGTTCGTGCTCGGACACGACCTGGTCTCGCAGGTCGTGTTCAAGCACCTCCCGACCGATCACCCGCTGCGCTGGCAGCTTGCGGACTTCCGCGCCGGCCAGGTGGGCAACGACACCGACTGGCTCTGGGTGCGGCTGCTCGACATCCCGCGCGCGCTCACCGCGCGCGGCTGGTCCCTGGACGGCGAGCTCGTCCTCGACGTCGACGACCCGTTCCTCGGCGAGCACGGCCGCTACCTGCTGACCGTCCGGGACGGCAGGGCCGAGTGCGTCCCGACCGGGCGGGAGCCCGACCTCTCCCTGGACGTGAGCGACCTGGGCTCGGTCTACCTCGGCGGCACCGCCCCGAGCACGCTCGTGCGCGCCGGGCACATCCGCGCCCACCGCCCGGGCGCGGCGGCCCTCGCCGACGCCCTCTTCCGCTCCGAGCAGCCCCCGCACTGCCTGCACTGGTTCTGACCCCGCACGCGCCGACCCGCCGCGTCGAGGCCGCATCCGGCGGCGCGGGCGGGTCGGGGTACCCCGGCGAGCGGCTCAGTCCTGCGCCGACCGCCTGCGGTACCAGTCGGCCGCGTCGGCCAGCCGGGCCAGCGGGCCGGGGCCCGGCGGGCACTGCGCGAGCCGCCAGATCTCCTCGCTGCGGTACCAGTGGTCCTGGCCCACCAGCGCGAACTGCCGCTCGGAGATCCGCCCGGGGTGCTCGTCGAGCAGGCGCAGGCACTCGGCCCAGGGCAGGCCCGGCCCCGGCAGTGCGGGCAGCACGCCGTACCCGGCGAGGGCCGTCAGCAGGTCCCCGACGCGGACCGGCTCGGGGTGGCTCGCGTGGTGGACGCCCGGGGCGACGGCCTCCGCGGCCGTGGCCAGGGCGGCGACCAGCCGGGCCAGGTCCCCGACGTCCACCATGGACAGCCGGCCCTGGCCGCCGTCCCAGAGGACCGGGACCCGGCGGACCAGTTCCTCCAGGGCGGGCACCACCCAGCGGTCCCCGGCGCCGGTCACCAGGCCGGGTCGGAGCACCACGGCCCCCGCCTCCCGGGCGTGGCGCTCCCCCGCCAGCCTGGTCCGGCTGGCCGCGGAGACGGGTACCGCGGGCACCCCGTCGACGGCGATGCCCCGGTGCGGCCCCGCGCCGTAGACGGCCGCCGTGGACAGGTGCACGATCCGGCCGACCCCGGCCCGGACCGCCGCGCCCATCAGCGCCTCCGTCCCCCGGTCGTTGACCGCCTCGCACTCCTCCTCGCTGCCGCCGACCCTGGAGGCGAGGTGGACCAGCACGTCCGCGCCCTCGCACAGCCGGGCCGACGAGTCGGCGTCCGTGAGGTCCCCGACCAGCCACTCGACCGGCCCGCCGTCACGCTGCGGCGTGCGGACCAGCGCGCGCACCCGCACCCCCTGGTCGGTCAGCGCCCGCAGGGCGGCCGCACCGATGAACCCGGTCGACCCGGTCAGCGCGACCCTGGTCGTCACGCCCGCTCCGGGCGGCGGTCGGTCTCCAGGAACAGGCCCGCGCGGGCCTCCGCCGAGGCCAGCCCGGGCAGCAGGTAGCGCCACAGCTCGGCGATCCGCTGCGGCAGGTCGGCCCGGCCGGTGGCGATCTGCGCCATGATCTGCGAGCCGGTGAAGCTGGCCACCAGGACGGTGGCGAAGCCGCGCTCGTCCGCCTCGGGCAGCAGATGGCCCTGGTCGCGCGCGGCGGCGAGCTCGCCGCGGAAGCGCTCGATCCACTCCTCGTAGATCGAGTACTCGGCCAGCCCGGACTCGTCCTGCTCGACCGCCAGTCGTACCCCGCCCCGGAGCAGCACGTTGTGCTGCAGCTCGTGGGCCAGGTAGTAGGTGAGGTCGATCAGCTGCTGGAGGCCCTTGGGCTCCTCCGGGAGGTCCCGGAGGCCGTCGGCCTGGTGCATGATCACCGCGCGGGCGAGGTCCTGCTTGGACTTGAAGTGGAAGTACATCGCCCCCTGGGTCGTCGAGGCGCGTTCCACGATCTTCATGATGGAAGCCCCGGCATAGCCCGCTTCGTCGAAGACCGCGGCCGCCGCCTCCAGGATGAGCTCCCTGGTACGAACCGCCCGTTCCTGCCTGACCTGCACAGTCACCTCACCCCATGTCCACCGATAAAGAAATCAGACGTGCTCCGTGACGAAACGGTGCGCATATGATGCTGCACCGTCTGCCCTATCAGGTCTGCCGCCACACCGACACCGATTCAAGGAAAGCGTACCCTTATGTCCAAAATCGGGACAATCACCGACCCGACCGGCGATTACACCATCACGCAGGAACTTGTCCACAAGCTGGATCCAGAAGAGGTCTTTCTCACGAACTGGCGCCGCACCGGACCCGACTCCTTCACGGTGGCCGCCCGGTGGCCCGCCGACCAGCCATTCTACCGAGCCGCCGACGGCGAGTACGAGCCGCTCCTCGTCACCGAGACAGTGCGTCAACTCTTCCCCTTGCTCTGCCACGTCGGGTACGGCACGCCCTTCGGCCATCACCTGGTCTGGGAGGGCTACCACTACGAGCTGGCACCGCGCGCGCTGAGCGGCCGCGACGGCCCGGTCATGCTGGAGCTGCGGGTGGTCTGCTCCGACATCGTCCACCGCAGATCGCAGCTCGCCGCCCTCACCATGGACGTGGACGTACTGCGCGACGGAATGCCCGTGGCCAGAGCGCACTCCCGTTTCACCGTCCAGGCTCCCGCGGTCTACTCCCGGCTGCGTGGTGCGAATGCGGACAGCGCGGGCGCCATGGCCGCCGCCCCGCCCGCCGCCGCCCCCATATCGGCCCGTTATTCGGGCCGGCCCGACCCGGCCGACGTCGTCCTCGCGGAATCCGCGGCCGCCGGTATATCGATATCCGAATTCCCGGGGGAATTCCACGGCGCCCGGCCCGACGGCTGGTGGCTGCGGGTCGACACCACCCACCGGAAGTACTTCGACCACCCGGTCGACCACGCCCCCGGCATGCTGCTGCTGGAGGCCGCCCGGCAGGCCGCCCAGGCCGTGCTGCACCCCCGGCCGGTGCTCCCCGTCACCATGGAGGCCGGGTTCCACCGGTACGTGGAGCTCGACGCGCCCTGCCGGATCGAGGCCCGGGTGCTCCCGGACGGCCTGGTCCGGGTGACCGCCGAGCAGCACGGACAGCTCTGCTTCACCGCCGCGGTCGGCACCGCCGACCGGCCGGTGCTGGCCGCGACCGCGGGTACGGCGGGGGCGGCGGACGAGCCCGGGTAAGGCCCGCCTAGGCTGTGGACGCACAGCAAAACGGGCGAACCGGACCCACCCCGGGGCCGCGAGGACGGAAAGCAGGACCCGCCGATGGGCGACGGAATGTCAGGAATGCACCACCACGGCGGGATGACACAGCTGGGCCCGTTCTCCTTCTCCAACGTCTGGACGTGGTCGCCCGACTGGGTGTTCCTGATCGGCAGCCTGGCCGCGTTGGCGCTGTACGGCGCCGGCGTGGTCCGGCTCCACCGGCGCGGCGACCGCTGGCCGATCGGCCGGACGGTCGGCTGGGCGGCGGGCATCGGCTCGGTGATCCTGGTCACCTGCACCGGGCTGAACGACTACGGCATGGTCCTGTTCAGCGCGCACATGATGCAGCACATGGTGCTGTCCATGCTGTCGCCCATCCTGCTGCTGCTCGGCGCGCCGATCACGCTGGCGCTGCGCGCGCTGCGCCCGGCCGGCAAGGGCCGCCCGCGCGGGCCGCGCGAGCTGCTGGTGGCGCTGCTGCACAGCAGGTACGTCAAGGTGGTCTCGCACCCGGCGTTCACCATCCCGCTGTTCATCGCCAGCCTCTACGGGGTCTACTTCACCCCGCTGTTCGACTTCCTGATGCAGTACCGGCTGGGGCACATCGCCATGATGGTGCACTTCCTGGCCGCCGGGCTGGCGTTCTTCTGGCCGATCATGGGCGTGGACCCGGGCCCGCACCGGCCGAGCCACGTGATGCGGATCATCGAGCTGTTCATGGGCATGCCGTTCCACGCCTTCTTCGGCGTGGCGGTCATGATGGCCACCCACGAGCTGGTGACCACCTTCACCGAGGCGGGCGCACCGCCCGGCACCGACCTGCTGGCGGACCAGAAGCTGGCCGGCGGCATCACCTGGGCGTTCGGCGAGATCCCGACCGCGATCGTGCTGATCGCGCTGGTGTACCAGTGGATGCGCTCCGAGCAGCGGGTGTCGCGGCGCCGGGACCGCGCCGAGGACCGCAACGGCGACGCCGAGCTGGCGGCGTACAACGCCTACCTGGCCTCGCTGGACAAGCGCAACCAGCGACCGGCCCCGGCGGCCGACGCCGGCTGACCCGCCGCCCGCCGCCCGCCAACACCACGAGACCCCCGCCCCGGCGGGGGTCTCGTCGTTCCCGGCGCCCTAGGTCCGCTGCCGGGCCAGGCCGCTCACCAGGATGTCCAGGCCGAACTCGAAGCGCTCGTCCCCGACGTTGCGGGTGAGCGCGGCGGCCATCGAGGTGATCATCGGATAGCGGTCGACCGGGATCGTCCCGAAGTAGTCCCGCACCTGGTCGGTGTACTCCTGCGGGTTCCCGCCGCCGCGCATGGACACCTCGAACGTGGTCGCCGTGGTGTAGAGCCCGAGCAGGTCCACGCCGTACGCGGCGGTCTGGTCGTCGAGGCCGCCCGCGCGCAGGATGCCGAGCATGGTCTCGGCGACGTCCATGGCGTGCGGGGTGACGGGCACATTGGCCACCACCGCGGCCCGGGCGAGGTCCCGGTGCCCGAGCAGGACGTCCCGTGAGCGGCGCATCAGTCGCTTGATCTGCTCCTGCCAGTCCGCCGCGTCGGGCTGTTCCAGCTCGATCTCGGAGTAGGCCAGGTCGAGGACCTGCTCGACCAGCTCCTCCTTGCTCCCGATGTGGGCGTAGAGGCTCGCGGCGCCGGTGCCGAGCTCCTGGCCGACCCGCCGCATGCTCAGCGCGTCCATGCCCTCGGCGTCGACGATCCGCAGTGCGGCCTCGACGATCCGCTCCCGGCTCAGCGGCTGGCGCCTGGCCGCCGGCTTCCCCTTCTCCTGCCAGTGCGCTGGCCAGCTCGGGCGCGGGGCGGCGCTGGTCATCGGGGCTCCTTCGTGGTCGGCGACGGGTCCCAGACTACTTGACACGAACGCCGTTCCATGGGAGAACACTGTTCGTCGCGAAAAACAGTGTTCGTTGAGGCGAACGCCGTTCGTTCAAGCCCTCGATTACGGAGCCCGCCCATGACCCGCCAGACCGCCCCTCCGCCCGCCACCCATGACCCCGTAGATCCCGCCGCCACCCGCACCCACGTCACTCCGTCCCCCGCCACGGAGGGCGGACCGGAGTCGGCCGGCTACCGGCTGCGCTGGGCCGGCCTCGCCGTGATCCTGCTCGCCGAGGTGATGGAGCTGCTCGACACCACGATCGTCGGCGTCGCCTCCCCCGCCATCCAGCGCGAGTTCGGCGGCAACGGGTCGCAGATCCAGTGGATCTCCGCCGCGTACACGCTCGCCTTCGCCGTCCTGCTGATCACCGGCGGGCGGCTCGGCGACCTCTTCGGCCGCAAGCGCCTGTTCGTCCTCGGCGCGGCCGGCTTCACCCTCGCCTCGGTGCTCTGTGCCGCCTCCACCGGCCCGGCCACCCTGATCGCGGCCCGGACCGCACAGGGCCTGTGCGGCGCGCTGCTGCTCCCCCAGGGGCTCGGCCTGATCAAGGCGATGTTCCCGCCGAAGGAGACCGGCGCCGCGTTCGGACTGTTCGGCCCGGTGCTCGGGCTCTCCTCGGTGATCGGCCCGATCCTCGGCGGCTACCTCACCGACGCCGACTGGTTCGGCACCGGCTGGCGCATGATCTTCCTGATCAACCTGCCGCTCGGCGCGGTCGCGGTGCTCGCCGCCATCCGGCTGCTGCCCGCCAACCACACCACCCGCTCGGCCTCGGCCGGCCGGATCGACCCGCTCGGCGTCCTGCTGCTGAGCTGGGCCGTCCTGCTGCTGGTCTATCCGCTGGTCCAGGGCCGCGAGCTGGGCTGGCCGCTCTGGACGTACGCCGCGATGGTCGGCGCCCTGCCGGTGCTCTGGCTCTTCTCGGCCCACCAGCGCCGGGTGGTGCGGCGCGGCGGCACCCCGCTGATCGAGCCCACGCTGCTGCGCAAGCGGGCCTTCACCTCGGCCCTGGCCACCGGGCTGCTGTTCTTCGCCGCGGTGTCCGGCCTGATGCTGACCTTCACCCTCTACCTGCAGCTCGGCCTCGACTGGAGTCCGCTGCACGGCGGCCTCACGATGATCCCGCTCTCGCTCGGCATCGTCGCCGGCGCGGTGCTCTCCGGCGCGGTGCTGGGCCCCCGGTTCGGACGGCGCGTCCTGCACGCCGGGATGGCGGTCGCCGCGCTGGGCGCGCTCGGCATGTGGGCCAGCCTGGCGCACTGGTCCGCCGGCCTCACCAGCTGGGAGCTGAGCCCCGCGCTGGTCGTCACCGGCCTCGGCCTCGGCCTGATCATGGCGCCGTTCTTCGACATCGCCCTGGCCGGGGTGGACGACCGCGAGACCGGCTCGGCCGCCGGCGTCCTCAACGCCGTCCAGCAGCTGGGCGGTTCGCTGGGGGTCGCGGTCCTCGGCACGGCCTTCTTCGGATGGGCCGCCTCCGACGGCTTCGAGCGCGGTGCGGGCTGGACCCTCAGGCTCACCGGCGGCCTGCTCGCCCTGACCTTCCTGGTCGCCTACCTCCTCCCCCGCCAGGCCCGCCCGCACGAGGAGGGGTGACCCCCGGCCTCCGGTATCCGCACCCCGAGCCGCCGCCCGCCCGGTCCCACCCGGCGGGCGGCGGCTCGCGGCGTAAAAGCCGCTCCCGGCGAAGGCGAACCCGGCCCCTAGGATCCGAGGATGCAAGCCCTTCTGATGGCCGCCCTGCTCGCCGTGGTGCTGCTCTCCCGGATCCAGGAGCCGAGACGTTTCGGCAACGGGGTCCTGCTCGGCCTGATCGCCGTCTGCGCGGTGCTCGGCACGGTGAGCGCGGTCGGCCACTTCTCGGCGCCGGCCGCCGACGCCGTCACGGCCGCGGTGGCGGGCTCGGTCTGGCTGAGCGGCCTGGTGGCGGCCGCCCTGCTGGTGGCCAACGGGGTCACCATGGTCCGGCGGGAGGGCACCCGGCCGGCCAGTCTGCTCGCGCTGCTCACCGGCGCCGGGCTGCTCGCGCTGCTGGCGCTGCTGCTCTCGGCCACCTACCTCGGCGTCCGGGAGCTGCGGGCGGCGGCCGGCGCCGCCGTGCTGATCGGCGGCTACGGCGCGTTCCTGCTGCTCTGCTTCCTCGGGTACACCCTGCTGTACCGGCGGCTCGCCGTCCGGCCGGGCGCGGACTTCGTGGTGGTGCTGGGCGCCGGGCTGGACGGCTCCGAGGTACCCCCGCTGCTGGCGGCCCGGCTGGACCGGGCGCTGGCGCTCTACCGGACCGAGGAGGCGGCCGGGCACGCACCGCTGCTGCTGGTGACCGGCGGCAAGGGCCCGGACGAGGGCTGCACCGAGGCCTCGGCGATGGCGGAGCACCTGGTCGCCCACGGCTGCCCGCGCGAGCGGATCCGGCTGGAGGAGAAGGCCACCAGCACCACCGAGAACCTCTCCTTCAGCCGGGAGCTGATGGAGCGGGAGCGCCCCGGCTACCACTGCACCGTGGTGACCAGCAGCTTCCATGTGCTCCGGTCCGCTATCACGACCCGCCGCGCGGGTGTGCCGGGGCAGGTCGTCGGCGCGCCGACGGCCGGGTACTACTGGCCCAGCGCCGTGCTGCGCGAGGTGGTCGCGACGGCGCTGCTCTACCCGCGGGCGAACGCCGCCGCCCTCCTGCTGCTCGCGGCCGCGGGGGCGGTGGCGGGCTTCCGGTGGTGACGCGGGGGCCGCACGGACGCAGGGAGGCCCCCGGGTCGCGGATGGCGGACCCGGGGGCCTCCCGGTAGGGCTCGCGGCCGGCTCGGCGCCGGCTGCTTCACCCCTGCTTCAAACCCTGCTTCGACCTGCTTCGGCTACGGTCAGCCGAGGTTGGCCAGCGCCTCGTTGAAGGTCTTCGACGGACGCATCGCGGCCGCCGCCTTGGCGGCGTCCGGCTGGTAGTAGCCGCCGATGTCGACCGGCGAGCCCTGGACCGCGATCAGCTCCTCGACGATGGCCTGCTCCTGCTCGGCCAGCGTCTTGGCGAGACCGGTGAACGCCTGCGCCAGCTCGGCGTCGGCGGTCTGCTGCGCCAGCTCCTGGGCCCAGTACATGGCCAGGTAGAAGTGGCTGCCGCGGTTGTCGATGCCACCGAGGCGGCGGCTCGGCGACTTGTCCTCGTTGAGGAAGGTGCCGGTGGCGCGGTCCAGCGTGTCGGCCAGGACCTGGGCCCGGGCGTTGTCCGCGGTCTGCGCCAGGTGCTCGAAGCTGGCGGCCAGCGCGAAGAACTCGCCCAGGCTGTCCCAGCGCAGGTAGTTCTCCTTCACCAGCTGCTGGACGTGCTTCGGGGCGGAGCCGCCGGCGCCGGTCTCGAACAGGCCGCCGCCGTTCATCAGCGGGACGACCGACAGCATCTTGGCGCTGGTGCCCAGCTCCAGGATCGGGAAGAGGTCGGTCAGGTAGTCGCGCAGCACGTTGCCGGTGACGGAGATGGTGTTCTCGCCGCGGCGGATGCGCTCCAGCGAGAACAGGGTCGCCTCGACCGGCGTCTTGATCTCGATCTGCAGGCCCTCGGTGTCGTGCTCCGGCAGGTACGCCTTGACCTTCTCGATCAGGACGGCGTCGTGCGCGCGCTCCGCGTCCAGCCAGAACACGGCCGGGTCGCCGGTGGCACGGGCGCGGGTGACGGCCAGCTTCACCCAGTCGCGGATCGGCAGGTCCTTGGTCTGGCAGGCGCGGAAGATGTCGCCGGCCTCGACGGCCTGCTCCAGAACGACCTCGCCGTCGGCGCCGACCAGGCGGACGGTGCCGGCGGTGCCGATCTCGAAGGTCTTGTCGTGGCTGCCGTACTCCTCGGCCGCCTGGGCCATCAGGCCGACGTTCGGCACCGAGCCGATGGTGGCCGGGTCGAGGGCGCCGTGGGCGCGGCAGTCGTCGAGGACGGCCTGGTACACGCCGGAGTAGCTGCTGTCCGGCAGCACGGCCAGGGTGTCGGCCTCCTTGCCGTCCGGGCCCCACATGTGGCCGGAGGTGCGGATCATGGCCGGCATCGAGGCGTCGACGATGACGTCGCTCGGCACGTGCAGGTTGGTGATGCCCTTGTCGGAGTCGACCATGGCCAGGGCCGGGCCCTCGGCCAGCTCGGCGTCGAAGGAGGCCTTGATCTCGGCGCCGTTCGCCAGCGCGTCCAGGCCGCCCAGGATGCCACCGAGGCCGTCGTTCGGGCGCAGGCCGGCGGCGGCGAGCGCCTCACCGTACTGGGCGAAGGTCTTCGGGAAGAAGGCGCGGACCACGTGGCCGAAGATGATCGGGTCGGAGACCTTCATCATGGTGGCCTTGAGGTGCACCGAGAACAGCACGTCCTCGGCCTTGGCGCGGGCCACCTGGGCGGTGAGGAACTCGCGCAGGGCGGCTACGCGCAGCACGGAGGCGTCGACGACCTCACCGGCGAGGACCGGTACCGACTCGCGGAGCACGGTGGTGGAGCCGTCGGCGGCCACCAGCTCGATGCGCAGCGAACCGGGCTCGGTGATCACCGTGGACTTCTCGGTGGAACGGAAGTCGTTCACGCCCATGGTGGCGACGTTGGTCTTGGAGTCGGCCGACCAGGCGCCCATGCGGTGCGGGTGGGTCTTGGCGTAGTTCTTGACCGAGGCGGGGGCGCGGCGGTCGGAGTTGCCCTCGCGCAGCACCGGGTTGACGGCGCTGCCCTTGACCTTGTCGTAGCGGGCGCGGACGTCCTTGTCCTCGTCGCTCTGCGGGTCGTCCGGGTAGTCCGGCAGCGCGTAGCCCTGCGCCTGCAGCTCGGCGATGGCCGCCTTGAGCTGCGGGATGGACGCCGAGATGTTCGGCAGCTTGATGATGTTGGCGCCCGGGGTCTTGGCGAGCTCGCCCAGCTCGGCGAGGGCGTCCTCGATCCGCTGGCCCTCCTCGAGACGCTCCGGGAAGCTCGCGATGATCCGCCCGGCGAGGGAGATGTCGCGCGTCTCCACGCGCACACCGGCCGTCGAGGCGTAGGCCTGCACCACGGGCAGGAACGAGTACGTTGCCAGGGCAGGCGCCTCGTCGGTGTGCGTATAGATGATGGTCGAGTCAGTCATCGGTACTCCGCTTCACGTCTCCAACGTCTTGATGTCAAGATATCTCGTGACCGCGCCTTTACTCCACCTCCCCCCGCCCCGGGTGTGCGCCGGGCGCCTCGGGCGGGCCCCGGCGGTCACGTCCACGGTGGTCCCCGGGTGGGTGCGGGGCAAGTGGAGACCGCCGGGTCACGGCCTACGGCGCGATCTGCCGCCGCTCGGCGAGGCGGGTGCCGAACGCCTCCTCGTCGGCGAGGAACCAGAGCTGGGTACCGCGGTTGCTCTCCACCACGAAGTCGCGCAGGGCGTCGCTGGCGGCGATGTGCGCGGAGATGTCGCCGAGGACGGCGAGGCCGATCCGGTAGGTGACGAACTTCTGGACGATCCCGCCGGCGACCCGGGTGCTCAGCCGGAAGAAGTCGCCGTCGAGCCTGGCCGCCGGGACGAGGACCCAGGTGGCGCCCTGTCCGAACGCGTCCCCGATCACGTCGGTCGCGTCGCGCTCGCTGCGGATCGCCGGGCCGTCGGAGGTGAGCCGCAGGACGGTGGCGTCGTACTCAGACATGACTGTTCTCCCTGATCAGTGCGTTGATGATGACGAGCAGCTCGGCCGTGTCGGCGAGGTCCCCCAGGATGATCACCTTGAGCGTGGACCGCTCCTCGTGGTGGACGGTCTCGACCCGCAGCAGGCCGCCGCCGTCCCTGGGGCCGGCGATCGCCGCCATCAGGGTGTTGGCCAGCCGGGCGGCCTCCCGCGTCCCGATGGCGTCGATCTGGACGATCGTGGACGCGTCGGCCCGGCGCGGTTCGGGGGCCGGCTCGGGCGGTGCGGCGGGGGCTCCGGTGAACTCCTCCAGGTCCTGGCGGGCGATCCGGTACTGCTTGCCGATCCTGGTCGCCTTCAGCCGGCCGTCCCGGACGTAGCCGCGCACGGTGCGCACGTGCAGACCCAGCAGTTCCGCCACCTGTTCCACCGAGTAGTACTGCGGCACCGGCGTCACTCCTTTCGGGGATTCCCTATTATTACGCAACCTACCAGCTAACGGTGCAGGATAGGGAAGGATAGTCACAACCGACCGACCGGACGGCTCGGCCGACCGTCAGGAGTCCGTCAACGCACCGCGTCATTCGGTCAACGCCGCGTCAGGGCGGTCTCCGGCGGGGCGGGCCGGGCCTAGCGTCAAGGGAGTAGTTCCGGCAGGCCCCTCCATCACTCGGGAGCACCCGCATGGCCCGCGTCGCCTGGCACGTCCCGGTCACCGTCACCGGACGCACCACCGTCCTCCGCCTCTTCCGCCTGCGCGACGGCCGCCGCTGTGCGGTCGGCTTCAGCTCCGCCGGGGCGCTGGCCGCCCTCCTCGGGCCCGGCCAGGCCCACACCGAACTCGGCGAGCCCGCCCTGCGCGCGCTCACCGAACCGCTGGGCGTCGACGCCCTGGTCCTGGACCCGAAACTGGTCGCACCACCCGTCACCGGCCCGGCCGACCACCCGGCCGCCGCCGCCCACGCCCAGCTCCAGCGCCGGTGACCCGCCTGCGGCTGCTCCCCGGCCCGCCGGCCGCACCCGCCGAGGAGCGGCCCCTGCACGCGGTGGTCCGGATCGGCTTCGGTCCGGTACCGCTCGACTTCGACCGGCTCGCCGCCGAGTTCCCCGCCGTCCAGAGCGGCCTCGCCCTGGCCGGGGACGTCGACCTCGAACTCCGCCTCGCCTGCACCGGCCCCGACGAGTTACGCGCCATCTCCACCGCCCTGCTGCGGGCCGGCGCGGCCCACCTCCAGGTGGACCTGGTCCTGCGCGCCCTGACCCGCGGCCGGCCCGCCCTCCACCCCGTCCCCTGACCCGCACCGCCCGCGCCCCTCCCGCTTCCGGCTTCCCTGCCGAGGGGGAGGGGCCACGGGCGCGCCCTGGCCGGCCCGCGGGTCAGGGCGGCGGCAGGACCACCGGACGCACGACGGCCGCCCCGGCCGGTCAGATCTCGCGGGGGTCGCCGAGTTCCGCGCGGAGCCGGGCACGGGCGGCCGCCAGCCGGTCGACGTAGTCGGGCGCGAACACGGCGGTGAGCGTCCCGTCGAGCGTCCCGGCGATCCGCTGGACCGGCACCCAGACGGCCGGGTCGTCGACGACCCGGCCCAGCTCGGTCATCTGCAGGCGGTGGAACCAGTCGGAGAGCACCAGGGCCTCGTCGGGGGTCAGGGTGATCGTGATCTTCTCATCGTCCATCGGCTCAACGTACCGTCGTGCTGTCACATGGTGGAGCCCGGTCTCCGCCGCGAGCGGAGGAGAGCAGCAGCATGGACCAGCTGACGTATGCCGAGGTCAAGGCGGCCCGGGAGCGGATCGCCGGGCGGGTACGGCCCGTCGCGGTGGCACCCGGGGACGACACCGGACGGGTCTGGCTGGCCCTGGAGTTCCTGCAGCACACGGGGAGCTTCAAGGCGCGCGGGGCGCAGAACTTCCTGCTGGCGCACGCCGAGGCGGGCACGCTCCCGGAGGCCGGGGTGACCATCGCCTCGGGCGGGAACGCCGGACTGGCCTGCGCCTGGGCGGCGCGTGAACTGGGCGTCCGGGCAACGGTGTTCCTCCCGCAGACGGCGCCGCAGGTGAAGGTGGCCCGGCTGCGCTCCTACGGCACCGACGTGCGGCTGGCCGGTACGCAGTACGCCGAGGCACTGGCCGCCTGTGAGGAGTTCGCGGCGCAGAGCGGCGCGCTGGCCTCGCACGCCTACGACAATCCGCTGATCGCCGCCGGTGCGGGCACCGTGCTGGAGGAGATCCGCGCCCAACTGCCCGGCCTGGACACGGTGGTGGTGTCGGTCGGCGGCGGCGGACTGTTCGCGGGGGTGGCCGCCGCGGCCCGCGAGCACGGCGTCCGGGTGGTCGCGGTGGAGCCCGTGCACAGCCGGGCGCTCAACGCGGCACTGGCGGAGGGCCGGCCGGTGGACGTCACGGTGGACTCGGTCGCGGCCGACGCGCTGGGAGCCCGCCGGGCCACGGCACTTGCCGTGCACGCCGCCCAGGATCCGGGTGTGCGTTCGGTGTTGGTCTCGGACGAGGCCATCATCCGGGCCCGGCAGGGGCTTTGGGACGAGCGCCGGATCGCCGTCGAGCACGCGGCCGCCACCGCCCTCGCCGCGGTCGAGGCGGCGGAGGCGGCAGAGGCGGCAGAGGCGGCGGCCGAGACGGCGGACGCCCTGGACGGGGAGCGCATCGCCGTCCTGCTCTGCGGCGCCAACACCGACCCGTCCGACCTGGTGGCGGCGCCGTAGGCTCCGCCCTACCCAATCCCTTGGCGGTCCGGCACGAGCGCGAAGGTGCGGACCTCCGGATCCGCCAGCTGCTCGGCCACCGCCCGGTCCAACAGACGGCGCTGCTCCAGGAGTTCGGGGCGGCGCCCGTCCGGGGTGATCCGCAGCAGGTCGTCCAGGGCGGCGGCCAGCCGGCGGGTCACCTGGGGGTGGCCGGCCCCGCAGAGCCGGATCTCGGTGAAGGCCAGATCGACCATGCTGCTCCAGTCCGGCACCGGCTCGACCAGCCGGACCGCGCCCGCCCGGTCCCGGAACCGGAGGTCTCCGAAGCTCTCGTGGACGAGCATGCCGAGCAGTTGGTGGATCCGGTCGATCGCCTGGACGGCCGTGGTCGGGTCGTTGACGGCGGGCGAGAGCGCCCGGATCGCGATGTCGACCAGCTGCCGGAATCCGAAACTGAGGTCCTGGTGCATGGTGCGGTCGACACCGACGTTGAGCGCCCAGGCGATCCGGCGCGGCCGCGGCGGCCGGGCCGCGCCCGCCACCCGCACGATCGGGGTGCCGGGCGTGATGAAGTCGCCGATCCGGGGGACGAGGTACAGCACCGCGTCGTGCTTGCGGGCGATCCGCACCAACCGACGGATGTTGACGTCCCGCAGGACGCCCGAGCGGCCCTCGTGCAACAGCGTGAGCGCCCCCTCGGGCACCACCGGCGGCTGCGACTCGGGTGGCATCGCGCGGTACTGGACGATGACGGCCACCGACTCGTTGGCGACCCGGTCGATCACGTGCGGCACGCGCAGCAGCCGCAGGGTGGCCTGCACGTACAGCACGAACAGCCCCAGGCTGAGCAGCACCAGCAGCACCGCGACCAGACCGGAGAAGACCGGGACGGAGGTGACCTTCGCCGGGTCGGTGGAGTCGTCGTAGCTGAGCTGGACGAGCAGCCCGAACAGGAAGGTGGCCAGGCAGACCGAGAAGGTCGCCTTGGTCAGCCGACTGCGCACATAGAGCCTCAGCACCCGCGGCGAGAACTGGCTGGCGGCCATCTGCACGGCCACCAGCGAGATCGAGAAGACCACGGCGATGAAGGTCAGCATCGCCGAAGTGACGGTCGACACCACGCTCTTGGCCGCGCCGGTGAACCGCATCAGCTCGTCCGCCGAACCGGTCTCGGCGACGCTCGCGGCGACACTGGCCTCGTCCAGCCAGGCGGTGAACCCGGCCAGCAGCACCGCCCCGATACAGGTGACCAGCGGCGCGAACCAGAACGACTCCCGCAGGTGCTCGCGCAGCGGGGAGAGCGGACGATAGCGGACCGCTCGGGGCGGCGCGGACTTGCGGTCGGTCATCGCCCCAGGCTAGGGCCTCTCTTATGGATCAGGTCGGATCAGCGCGCGGCTCCCCCGGCCTTCGGGTACGGCAGGATGTCGCGGACGATCCGGGTGGGCAGCCCGCATTCGATCAGCCCGCGGATCTGGCGGACCACCTCGTCCGCGCCCTCGCAGTAGTCGCGGTAGCCGTTGCCGCCGCGCGTGGGCCGGATCGGCCCCTCCTCCTCGTAGTAGCGCAGCGCCCGCACGCTGACCCCGGTCAGCCGGGAGAGCTCCCCGATCTTCATGTGATCCACCCCGCAACGCGTCCGGTTGACCTTCACGTCAACGTGAGGGATCCACGCTACTGCGCCCCCCGCCGGCCCTGCCGGACCGAGCGGGGTTGCCAGGTCCTAGCCCTGCGAGGCCGCCTCGGTCGGTGCGGTGGCCTTGGCGGGGGTGGTGGTGCGGCCGCCGCCGAAGAGCCCGAGGAAGACCGCCAGCGTCGGCACCAGATACAGCGCCCAGACCACCAGCTGCAGCACCGTCGGATCGGGCTGGAAGTTGAACACGCCCTTCAACAGCGTCCCGTACCAGCTGTCCTTCGGGACGGTCGCACTGACGTCGAACGCCACGTCGTGCAGGCCCCCGATCCAGCCCGCCTCCTGCAGGTCGTGCACCCCGTAGGCCAGCACCCCCGCCGCGACCACCACCAGCATCGCCCCCGTCCAGGTGAAGAACCGCCCCAGATCGATGCGCACCGCACCCCGGTAGAACAGCCAGCCCAGCACCCCCGACGTCAGCAGCCCCATCGCCGCACCCACCACCGGGCTGTACCCGTCGCCGGTGGCCTGCACCGCCGACCAGATGAACAGCGCCGTCTCCAGCCCCTCCCGGCCCACCGCCAGGAACGACGTCACCACCAGCGCCACCGTCCCCATCGCCAGCGCCGCGTCCAACCGGCCGTGCAGCTCCGCCTTCAGATACCGCGCCGTGCGCCGCATCCAGAACACCATCCACGTCACCAGGCCCACCGCCACCACCGACAGCGACCCGCCCAGCGCCTCCTGCGCCTCGAACGTCAACTGCGCCGACCCGTACTGCAGCACCGCACCGAACACCATGCTCAGCACCACCGCCGACACCACACCCGCCCACACCGGCACCAACCGGTCCCTGCGACCCGTCTTCACCAGATACGCGATCAGAATGCAGACGACCAGACTCGCCTCAAGGCCCTCACGCAGGCCGATCAGGTAGTTGCCGAACACGGCGCCCTCCTCGGGGAAATCACACACAACGAAACAAGCACAGCAGCGGGACGGAGCCGGGTCAGCCGAACAGCGCCTGACCCCACCACTCACCCGGCTTGCGGACACCCCCCGGACACGCGAAATGCGCCGACCCCACATGCTGGATGTACTCGTTCAACGCATCCGACGCCGCCAACCGCTGCTGCAACGGCACGAACGCCTTCCGCGTATCACGCTGATACGCCAGAAAGAACAACCCCGCATCCAAACGCCCCAACCCGTCCGTCCCGTCCGTGAACGAGAACCCCCGGCGCAGGATCATCAACCCCCCGTTGGAATCCGGATGCGCCAACCGCACATGCGCATCCTCGGGCATCGCCCCCAGATCCGGCGCATCGTGCTCCCGCACCCGACCCAGCGGCGCACCCTCCCCCTTCGTCCGCCCGAAGATCTCCTCCTGCTCCTTCAACGGCGTCCGGTCCCACGTCTCGATGTGCATCCGGATCCGCCGCGCCACCAGGTACGACCCCCCCGTCATCCACTCCGGACCCTCCCCCGGACCCGCCCACACATGCTCCGCCAGCCCCGCCGCATCCGAACCCGCGATGTTGTGCGTCCCGTCCTTGAACCCCATCATGTTCCGCGGCGTCTGCGCATCCGGCGTCGTCGACGACGTCTTCCCGAACCCCAGCTGCGACCACCGGATGTTCACCGTCCCCATCCCGATCCGCGCCAGATTGCGAATCGCGTGCACCGCCACCTGCGGATCATCCGCACACGCCTGCACACACAGATCCCCGCCACTGCGCTGCGGATCCAGGCTGTCCCCCTTGAACCGCGGCAGGTCCACCAACGCCTCCGGACGCCGCGACGCCAACCCGAACCGGTCCACCCCGTCCTTCACGAACAACGACGGCCCGAACCCCACCGTCAACGTCAACCGCGACGCCGGCAGCCCCAACGCCTCCCCCGTGTCATCCGGCGGCGCCTCGGGAAGACCACTGGCCGCCCCCGACCCCACCTCCCGCCCCGCCGTCATCGCCGCCGCCGCCCGCGTCCACTCCTTCAACACCCGCACCAGCGACTCACGCGACGCACCCGCCGCCACATCGAACGCCGCAAAATGCAAACGGTCCTGCACCGGCGTCGCAATACCCGCCTGGTGCTCCCCGTAGAACGCCACCTCCGACCCCGCCCCCGGAGCCGGAACAGGCGCCGGACCGTCCTGACGCGTCGCCGCCGCCACCGACCCCACCGCGGCCGCCCCCAACGCAACCCCCGCCCCCGCCCAACCCATCACCGCACGACGACTCACCCCACCAGACGCGCTGGCGACCTCGGTGCCATCGGCGCCGACCGGCGCCCCCTGCTGCTGCTCGTTCCCGGCATCCATCGCGGACAGGCCCTTCCCTGTACTGACTCACGGAAGCCGTGGCGGCCACAAAGGCCGCCACGGCGTACTACTGACGAGGGGCGGTACCGCGCCCTACTTGACGACCACCGCGGCGGCCAGCTTCGACAGCGGCTCGCCCAGCGAGTTCACCGCGTCCGAGAACGCCTTGCGCTCCGCCTCCGTCACCTTGTCGTACGAGGTGTAGGAACCATCCGCCTGCTTGTACTTGGCCAGCAGCACCCGGATCGCCGCGAACTCCGCATCCAGCGTCTTCGCCAGCTCCGCATCCCGCTCCGACGCCACCGGCTTCAACAGCTCGTACGCCTTCTGCGCACCCTCGACGTTGGCGACGAAGTCCGCCAGGTCGGTGTGGCTGTAGCGGTCCTCCTCACCGGTGATCTTCCCCGTCGCGACCTCGTCCAACAGCTCCTTCGCACCGTTGGCCATGCTCGTCGCGGTGATCTCCGCCTCCGGGATCCGCTTCTGCCAGTCCTTCAGGTCCGCCACCAGCTGGTCGGCGAGCTTCTTGTCGTCGTCGCCGATCCTCGCGTCGGCGAACAGCGACTTCTCCAGCCGGTGCCAGCCCGTCCACTCCTGACCCGGCTCCAGACCGTCCTCACGCGTGTCCGTCTTCGGGTCCACATCACCGAAGCTCTCCGCCACCGGCTCGGTGCGCTCCCACCCGGTCCGCGACGGCGCGTACAGCGACTTCGCCTTCTCCAGATCCCCGCCCCGGATCGCCGCCGCGAACGCCTCCACCGCCGGCACCGTCGCATCCGCCTGCTCCTGCGCGTACTTCCGGTACGCGTCCACCGCAGCCGTCAGCCGCGGGTCCGCCGGGGCCGCCGAACCGCCGTCACCGGTCACGGTGATCTTCTGACGGATACCGTCACCCACCATGCCCGGCTTGCACGCCACCTCGTACGACCCGGCCTTGATCTCCGCGCTCAGCGTCGCCTTCGTCCCCGGACCGATGTTCTCCCGCTCCGTGACGATCTTGTCACCGGCCGCGTAGACATACACCTCGGTCGTCTTCGACCCCTTGTTCGCGATCTCGATCGCCACGTGCCCCGCCGGGAACGTCGTCCTCGACACCTCACACGCCGTGTCAGACGCCGTCACCTTCACCGCGTCCGACGACCCCTTGTCGTCCTTCTTCTGCGAGCAGCCGACCAACGCGGCACTCGCCACGGCAAGGACGAGCAGCGTGGCGGCGGTGGAACGACGGGACGACATGTGGGGGCTCCAAGCAGGGGGAAGACAGGATCGGCCAACCGCCCGGGCGGACAGCCCCGTACAGTTAGCTTAGGCGTACCTTAATGAAAGAGGACCTGGTCGTCTACATCGCCGTAGTCGCCGTCACGGACGGCCGCGGGCGCTGGCGCGAGGACCATCGAGGACGGGAGCGGCGTACATGTCGGACGGGAGCGACCCCAGGCGGCCGCACGGCGAGCTCGTGGCCGATGTGCTCGCCGCCCTCTGGGCGGCGTCGGGGCCACTCACGGCCGGCCAGGTCAGGGATGCCCTCGGCAACCGGCTGGCCAGGACCACCGTGACGACCATCCTCACCCGCCTGCACGAGAAGGGGACGCTGAGGCGCGAACGCGACGGCCGCGGGTTCGTCTACTCCCCCGTGCACGACGCCCCCGGTCTGACCGCCAGCCGGATGCACCGCGAGCTGCACAACGACCCGCACCGGGCGCTCGTCCTGGAGCGCTTCGTCTCCGCGCTCTCCCCGGACGACGAGGACGTGCTGCGCCGCCTGCTGCACACCGCCGAGGAGGGTGGCGAGTGAACCTCCTCGTCGTCGTCCTGGTGCTCCTGGCCCTCGTCTGGCCGTGGGCGGCCGTCCCCGCGGCCCGCCGCCTGGCCGGCCTCCTCCCGCCGAAGGCCGCCGCCCTCACCCTCGTCGGCTCGGCCGTGGCCCTGGCCGGCAGCACGGTGTGGGCGCTGGGCGGGCTCGTCGCCGGCGGCCTGCTCGACCTCCAACTGCTCGCCTCCGACGGCAGCCTGGCGCGCTCCTGGGCCGACGGGGAGTCCTCCGCCGCCCTCTCGGCCGCCGGGGTCGGCGCAGCCGCCCTGCTGGTCGTCGCGGCCCTGATGGCACGCCTGTGGCACCGGCAGCGACAGCTTCTCGCCCGGACCTGGCTGACCGTCGACGGGCACCCGGACGGCGGTGAACTCGTGGTGGTCCCGGGGGAGTCCGCGGACGCCTTCGCACTTCCCGGCCACGGCGGGCGGACGGGCCGGATCGTGGTGACCGCGGCCATGCTGCGCACCCTGGACACCCATGGGCGCGACGTACTGCTCGCCCACGAGCGGTCCCACCTCGCCGGGCGCCACCACCTGCTCGCGCGGACGGTCCAGCTCTCCTCGGCCGCGCACCCGGCCGTCCGCGGTCTGGCGTCCGCGACCTCGTTCCAGTTGGAGCGGTGGGCGGACGAGGACGCGGCCGCCGCGGCGGGGAACCGGAGGGTGGCGGCCGCGGCGGTCGCCCGCGCGGCCCTGGCCTCGGCCTCCTCCGGGCGGCGCCCCAGCCTGCTCCCCGCCATGGGGACCGGCCCGGTGCCGCGCCGGGTCAGCGCCCTGCTCGATCCCCCGCCCGCACCCCCGCGCGGACGGGCCCTGCGGACGGCGGCCATCGCACTGTTCGGCGTCGTCGCCCTCTCGCTCACCCTGAGCGTCGGCTCCGCCTACGGCCTGCACGAGTACATCGAGCACGTCCGGGAGATCGTCCGGCCGTAGGCCGCGCCTGAGACCGCGTTCATCGGCGCGGACCTCCGGAGTCCGGCTCCACCGGCGCCCCACCCGTACGCCCGACGGACGGGGGCCGGCCGATCAGCGCTGCCATCGGCAGGGTCAGGCCCAGCCAGAACGCGGCGAGGAGCCAGCCACCGACCACGTCGAAGGGCCAGTGCACGCCGAGGTAGACGCGGGTCAGGCCGACCGCGACCGCGGCCAGGCCGAGCACCCCCGCGACCGGCACCGTCCAGGGCCGCCGGGCGCCGCGGAGGATCGCCCAGGCCAGCACTCCGGCGGCGACGGCGGCGGTGAAGCTGTGGCCGGACGGGTAGGCGTAGCCGCTGGGCGAGGCGGCCACCCAGTCCGCCATCGGCGGCCGCGGGCGGCCGAAGGCACTCATGAGCCCGTGCCGGACCAACTGCCCCAGGGCCAGCACCGCCAGGGGTGCCAAGGCCCGGGCGATCCACGCGACCCAGGCGGCCCGGCCCTCCGGGCGCGCCGCCCGCCGGGCGAGCAGGACGCCCGCCGCGACGGCTGCGAGGTAGGGCGGGAGTCCGGTACCCAGGTCCGTGACCGCGTCGGCGATGTGCACCGCCCACGCGGGGCGGTGGGCGACCGCCCAGGAGTGCAGGGCCGACTCCACCGGGTACGGGCCCCAGCCGTGGACGGCGAGCAGAGCGGTGAGCAGGCCGAAGAGCAGCAGGGGGATCCCGGCGGCCGCGGCCGACCGCCCCGGGGGACGCGGCATGGGTCGGCACCTCTCGTCGGGGGATGCCTCCACATCCATTTTCGTCTACATTACTGTAGACATTCCGGCGCCTAAGCCGCCGACGGCGGCCTCGACGACTGCCACAACGGCGGCCGCGGCGCGCCCCTCCCGAGCCCGGTGCAGGCCTTCCCGCTCCGGCATCCCGGCGCGGCCCGATTCGTCTACACTTCCGTAGACGGTGCTGTTCGGCTGCCCCCAGGTGCAGCCATCCCGACCAACGGGTCACGGGCACCGCGACCATGGCGGCGGAGCAGACGGCACAGCGGTCCGGCCGTACCCCGGCGAGGCGCGCCCCAGGGCGGCCGTGCGGATGGAGCGCAGATGTACGACGGCCGGAAGGGATCCTCGAGCCCGCTGCACCAGGCCATTCACCTCCTGCCCCTGGCAGGCCGGGCCGCCGAGCTCCGACTGGCCGAGCGCCTCGCCGAGCGGGGCATGAGCCGCCCGCACCTGGACGTCCTCGCGACGCTCGCCGAGCACGGGCCGCACGGGAAGGCCGACCTGGCCGCGCGAATAGGTCTCCCCCTCGCGCAGACGCTGCCGATCGTGGCGGACCTCCTGGCCCACCGGTTCGTCGAGTCCTTCCACGTCCACCTCGACCGCCGCCATGAAGTGGTGATGGTGAACTCCGCCGGGCGGGAGGCGCTCGAGCGGATGCACGCCGACGCCGCCGCGGCCCAGGACGACCTGCTGCGCCCGCTCACCAAGGGCGAGCGCATCCAGCTGAACGCCCTGCTGCGCCGGGTTTGCGACGCCGCGAACCGTACCGCGCCGAGCGGCCGCACCGCGACGGATCCGGCCCCCGGGCCGCAGAACTGACGCACCGTCGCGCGCACCGGCGGGCCCGCGCCGCCGGCCGGGGAGGCCATCTGACGACACCACTGCAGACAGGCGCCCCTAAATTTAGGTTAGCCTACCCTCCATGAATTCCGCCCACCTGGCCGCTTCGGCCGGCTACGCCATGCCTCCGATCTATCGAATCCTCACCAAATCAGGCTATTTTGTCGGATTGTCCGGGGCCATCGGCGCCACGGTCACGTACGCCTCGGTGATCCGCCCCGCCCTGCGCTCGCAGGCCGCAGAGGCCGCCGACATCCCGGTGCTGCGCCGAAGAACGGCGTCCTACCTGGCCTGGTCCGGGCTCGTCCTGCTGGTCGCCGGGTACTTCCAGCTGGCCGCCCGGGTGGCCAGGGCCGGCAAGGGCATGGCCTTCGGCGACGCCCTCGCGCCGGGAAGCATCTGGGACTACCTGCGGGCACCGGCGGGCAAGGGCGCCTGGGTGGCCCAGGGCACGCTCTTCCTGGTGCAGAACGCCGTCCTGGTGCTGGCCTCCGCCGCCCTGCTCGCGCTGTTCCTCCCGCAGGCCCGACGGCACCTGGACGCCCTCGCGCTGACCGCCCTTCCGCTGTCGCTGCTGGTGACGCTGATCGCCGGGATACCGGCGGTCAAGCCGAAGGACACGGACGCCGCCCTCAATCCCGTCTTCGACCAGCTGCACATCGTCAGCGGCGTGGTGTGGATCGGCGGCCTCGCCCTGCTGGTGGCGCTCGCCGGCGCCCGCCGCGCGCTCGGCGCCGGCGCCGGGGTGCTGTGGGCCGACCTCTGGCGCCGTTTCAGCCTGGTCGCCCTGGTGTGCGTCGGCGCGGTCCTCGTCTCCGGCCTGTGGCTCAGCTGGAAGCACGTCGGCGGCCTCGGCCAGCTCTGGACCACCGGCTACGGCTTCGCCCTGCTGATCAAGATCCTCCTGGTCCTCGCCATGATCGTGGCGGGCGGCTTCAACCAGCTCTGGCTGATGCCGCGGATCGTCCGGGCCCGGCAGGCCGACTCCGCCGGCTCCCTGCTGCACCTCACGCTCCGGCACTTCCCGAAGGTCGTCTGGGCCGAGGTCGCCCTCGGCGTCGCCGTCCTGGGCGTCATGCCCTTCCTGGCCGGGTCCGCCCGCACCGAGGCCGGCAGCCCGCCGGCCGTTTCGAGCGGCAGCGTCTTCGCCGCGGGCGCCGCGCTCGTCCTCACCCTCGCGGCCTCGTTCCTGATCACCGCGCGGGTCTCCGACGCCCTCGCCCGGCGCGGGACCGCCGCCACCGCCTGACGGCGACTCGGGCCGGGGGCCTAAGGCCCGAACAGCCCCAGGAGCCTGCGCAGCGCCAGCGCATCGGGGGCGGCCGCGGTGAGCAGCGCGGCGTCCGGGCCGGGCAGTGCGAGCAGGACGGCGTCGCCGGCGTCGGGCGCCCCGGGCGGTGGGCAGCCGACGGTCAGCAGCTGCCCGGTGGCGCGGTGGCCGCCGAGGACGGCGGGGCCGTCCCAGCCCGGGGCGCCGGAGCCCAGGTCGGTCTGCTGGTCGAGCAGCGTCCGGCCGGCCCGGCGGACGGTCAGCCGGGAGGTGATCCGCCCGGGCGGAGCCTTCCGCGCCCAGTCGTGGTGGCGGCCGAGCACCTGCTCCTCGCGGTAGTACAGCCGGGCGCCGGGGGCGAGGGTGATCCGGGTGTGCAGGAGGAGGTGGCTGCCGGCGGCGGCGATCACCGGTTCGGGCCGCCAGTCGAGCCGGCCGCCCTCCCCCACCGTCAGTTCGACGTCGTAGCGGGCGGGCCCGGCGCCAGGCCGCCCGGGGAGGCTGAGGGTGGCAGCCGCGCCGGTCACCGTGAGGGCCGCGCCGGGTGCCACCTCGACGGCCAGTGCGAGCCGGTCCCCGCCGAGCGGCGCGGCCATCGAGCCGACGAGCACGACATGGGCGCCCGGCGCGGCGCCCATGGTGCGGCGCGGGGCGAGGGGTCCGGCGCCGGCCAGGACGGGCAGGGCGGTGCCGCCCCGCCCGTCGGGCTCGGCCACGATCCGGGCCGGGGCGGCTGTGGCCGCCGTCACCGCGCCCCGCGCCAGTCGGCGAGCCGGTCCCGGAGCCAGGCGGCGACGGGCTGCACGCCCTCGGCGGAGGTGAGCGAGCAGAAGACGGTCGGCAGCGCGCCGCGCTGGGCGGCGGCGTCGCGCGCCATCACCTCCAGGTCGGCGCCGACCAGGGGGGCCAGGTCGGTCTTGTTGATCACCAGCAGGTCGGAGGTGGACACACCGGGGCCGCCCTTGCGCGGGATCTTGTCGCCGCCGGAGACGTCGATGACGAAGATCTGGTGGTCGACCAGACCCCGGCTGAAGGTGGCGGTGAGGTTGTCGCCACCGGACTCCACCAGGACGAGGTCGAGCGGCCCGACCGCCTCCTCCAGGTCCTCGACGGCCTCCAGGTTGGCGGAGATGTCGTCGCGGATGGCGGTGTGCGGGCAGCAGCCGGTCTCGACGGCGGTGATCCGCTCGGGCGGCAGGACGGCGTTGCGGAGCAGGAACTCGGCGTCCTCGGTGGTGTAGATGTCGTTGGTGACGACGGCCAGCGAGAGCTCCTCGCGCAGCAGTCGGCAGAGTGCGGCGACGGTGGCGGTCTTGCCGGACCCGACCGGGCCGCCGAGGCCGATCCGCAGGGCGCGGCGGGCGCCGTCGGCGGAGTAGGTGTGCCGGATCGGTGCGTCGACGTGGTCGACGTGGTCACGATGCAAAGAGGCGGACCTTCCAGGAGCTGTGCTGTTCGGCGTAGACGTCGAGCAGCGGGGCGGAGGCGGCGGGCAGCGCGTCCGGGTCGCCGAGCAGGGCCGCCGCCACGGCGGCCGCGGCCACGGCGTCGAGCTGCGGCGCGAGGCGGGCGAGCGCGGCGGCGACCTCGTACGGGTCGAGGCCGAGCAGTCGGACGCAGGCGGTGGCGGGGCCGTTGACGCTCTCGTAGGCGGCGATGGACGCGGTCTGTTCGGGGGTGAGTCCGGCGGCGAGGGCGGCGCTGCCCAGGGCCACCGGCTGGTGCGCGCCGCGCGGGAACCGCTCGGCGAGCCGGTCGAGGCGGTGGTGCGGCCAGGCGGCGCGGGCCGCGCGCAGCAGCTGGCGGCCGAGGCGCCGACTGGTGTGGCGCAGGGCGGGCGAGGGGGTGCGGGCGTCCGCGGCCGCGTCGAGCAGGAGGGTGTCCTGCCCGGTGGCGGCCGCGGCGGCGAGCGCGGCCGTGGTGAGGCCGGTGGTGTGCAGCCGTCCGGTGAGGAAGGCCGTCATGGTGGCGGTGTCGTGCACCCGGCCGGCTTTGACGGCCGCCTCGGCGCCGCCCGAGTGGGCGTGGCCGCCGGCTGGGAAGCGTCCGTCGGCGAGCAGCAGGAGCGCAGCGGTGGAGGCCATCGCGGCGCGCCGGTCAGAAGAGGAAGTACCGCTGGGCGAGCGGTAGTTCGGTGGCGGGCTGGGGGGTGACGACCTCGCCGTCGACGGTGACGGTGAAGGTGTCGGGATCGACCCGGACGTCCGGCCGGGCGTCGTTGTTGACCATGTGGTCCTTGGTGACCCCGCGGGTGTTCCGGATCGCGGTGAACTCCTTGGCCACGCCGAGCTGTTCGGCGAGCCGACCGGGCAGGCCGTCCTCGATCGCGGCCGGTGCCGTGAAGTTGACCGAGTTGCCGGCCGCCGAGCGTCCGATGGCACCGAACATCGGTCGGGGCAGGACGGGTTGGGGCGTGGGGATGGAGGCGTTGGCGTCGCCCGTCTGGGCCCGGGCGATCTGGCCGCCCTTGATCACCAGGTCCGGCTTGGCGCCGAAGAAGGCGGGCGTCCAGAGGACCAGGTCGGCGAGCTTGCCGGGTTCGACCGAGCCGATCTCGCCGTCGAGGCCCTGGGCGACGGCCGGGTTGATGGTGTACTTGGCGACGTAGCGCCGGGCCCGGTGGTTGTCGGCGCGGCCGTCGCCGGGCAGCGCACCGCGCCGGGCCTTCATCACGTGGGCGGTCTGCCAGGTGCGCAGCACCACCTCGCCGATCCGGCCCATCGCCTGGGAGTCGGAGCTGATGATGGAGATCGCGCCGAGGTCGTGCAGGACGTCCTCGGCGGCGATGGTGGCGGGCCGGATCCGGGATTCGGCGAACGCGAGGTCCTCCGGCACGTGCGGGCTGAGGTGGTGGCAGACCATCAGCATGTCGAGGTGTTCGTCGACGGTGTTGACGGTGTGCGGCCTGGTCGGGTTGGTGGAGCTGGGCAGCACGTTGGACTCGCTCACCACGGTGATGATGTCGGGGGCGTGTCCGCCGCCGGCGCCCTCGGTGTGGTAGGCGTGGATGCCCCGGCCGGCGATCGCGGCCAGGGTGTCGCCGACGAACCCGGCCTCGTTCAGGGTGTCGGTGTGGATGGCGAGTTGGGCGCCCGTCCGGTCGCAGACCCGCAGGCAGGCGTCGATCGCGGCCGGGGTGGCGCCCCAGTCCTCGTGGATCTTGAAGCCGAGGGCGCCGGCCCGCAGCTGGTCGTGCATCGCCACCTGGTTGACGGTGTTGCCCTTGCCGAGCAGGCCGATGTTGACCGGTAGGTCGTCCATCGCGGCGAAGATCCGGCTCAGGTGCCAGGCCCCCGGGGTGATGGTGGTGGCCTTGGTTCCCTCGGCGGGGCCGGTACCGCCGCCGACCAGGGTGGTGACCCCGGAGGAGAGCGCCTCGTCGACCAGTTGCGGGCAGATCAGGTGGACGTGGGCGTCGACGGCTCCGGCGGTGACGATCCGGCCGTTGCCGGAGATCACCTCGGTCTCCGGGCCGATCACCAGTGCGGGGTGGACGCCGTCCATGGTCTCGGGGTTGCCGGCCTTGCCGAGGGCGGTGATCCGGCCGTCCCGGATGCCGATGTCCGCCTTGACCACGCCCCAGTGGTCGAGCACCACGGCGCCGGTGATCACGGTGTCGGCGGCGCCCTCGGCGCGGCTGGTGCGCGCCTGGCCCATCGACTCGCGGATCACCTTGCCGCCGCCGAAGACGGCCTCGTCGCCGCCGCGGCTGCGGTCCTCCTCGATCTCGATCAGCAGGTTGGTGTCACCGAGCCGGATCCGGTCGCCGGCGGTCGGTCCGTACAGGGCGGCGTAGCGCTCGCGGGTCAGGATCAGGGCGGGCCGGTCAGCCATCGAGCGGCCCGCCGGTCTCCCCGCGCAGGCCCGCGACCTCGCGGCGGCCTCCGATCGGGACGAGTTCGACCTCCGCGGGGATGCCCGGTTCGAAGCGGACCGCGGTACCGGCGGGGACGTTGAGGCGCAGGCCGCGGGCGGCCGCGCGGTCGAAGTCCAGGCCCGGGTTGGCCTCGGCGAAGTGGTAGTGCGAGCCGATCTGGACGGGCCGGTCGGCGGCGTTGACGACGACCAGACGGGTGACCGGAAGACCGGCGTTGAGCCGGATGTCGCCCTCGCCGTACAGGATCTGACCGGGGATCAGGCCTTCGCCGGCCGTCACAGGATCGGCTCGTGGACGGTGACCAGTTTGGTGCCGTCGGGGAAGGTCGCCTCGACCTGGACGTCCGGGATCATCTCGGCGATCCCGTCCATCACGTCGGCCCGGGTGAGGACCTTGCGGCCGGACTGCATCAGCTCGGCCACGGTGCGGCCGTCCCGGGCGCCCTCCAGCACGTGCGAGGTGATCAGTGCGACGGACTCGGGGTGGTTCAGCCGCAGGCCGCGGGCCCGGCGCGAGCGGGCGACGTCGGCGGCGACGTGGACGAGCAGGCGCTCCTGCTCGTGCGGGGTGAGTTTCATGCGCGCACCTTTGAGGGGGTAAGAGCGCGCGGACACGACGCTGTGCCGCGATGTGACGCATACCGTAGCCGACGAACGACCCGTGGGGGCAGGGCATCGCGCCGACCACGCCGGTATCACTATGCGGCGGCCACTATTTCTATAACTCTATGGGCCGTTAAGAATGCCCTACGCCGAGCCGAAGCTCAATTCATGCTCAAATACTGAAACTACTCGTCAGTCACGTAACACACGCATGAACAGGTGGCCCCCTACCTGCGAGGATATCCCGCAAAGTAGGTAAACATTCAGTAATGAAATCTGTGCATAGGCCTATGAATACGCCTACTGTGTGGCAACTCTCCGCGCTCCGACTGCGGGGCCCCCACACCACAGAGAGATTTCGCATGGCATCCCTCAACCAGCTGTCCCCGCCGGGTACCGACACCACCGGCACCGGGGCCCCCGCCCACCGCTCGCTGCGCCGCGAGGTCGGCCTGATCGGCCTCCTCTGGGCCTCGGTGGGCTCGATCATCGGCTCCGGCTGGCTGTTCGGCGCCAAGAACGCCGTCATCGTGGCCGGTCCGGCGGCGCTCATCTCCTGGGGCATCGGCGCCGTGGCGATCGTGCTGCTCGCCCTGGTGCACGCCGAGCTCGGCGGGCTCTTCCCCGTCGCCGGTGGCACCGCGCGCTACCCGCACTACGCGTTCGGCGGCCTGGCGGGCATGTCGTTCGGCTGGTTCTCCTGGCTGCAGGCCGCGACCGTCGCCCCGATCGAGGTCGAGGCGATGATCGGCTACGCGGGCCACTGGGAGTTCGCGAAGAACTTCCTCAACGACAACGGCACCCTCACCACCAGCGGCTTCATCGTCGCCGTGCTGCTGATGGGCGTCTTCGTCGCGGTCAACTTCCTCGGTGTGCGGGTGCTCGCCCGGACCAACTCGGTCGCCACCTGGCTGAAGATCTTCGTGCCGCTGCTCGCGATCTTCGTGCTCGCGCTGACCAACTTCCACGGTTCGAACTTCACCTCGCACGGCTTCGCCCCGTTCGGCATCAAGGGCGTGCTCGCCGCGATCAGCTCCAGCGGCATCATCTTCGCGCTGCTCGGCTTCGAACAGGCCATCCAGATCTCCGGTGAGAGCCGCAACCCCAAGCGCGACATCCCGCGCGCCGTGCTCGGCTCGGTGGCCATCGGCACCCTGATCTACGTCCTGCTGCAGGTCGTCTTCATCGGCGCGCTGCCGGCCAGCTCCTTCGCGGCCGGCTGGGACAAGCTCGACTTCCCCGGCATCGAGGGCCCGTTCGCCGGCCTCGCCACCCTGGTCGGCCTCGGCTGGCTCGCCTGGGTGCTGTACTTCGACGCCATCGTCTCCCCCGGCGGCACCGGCCTGATCTACACCACCTCCACCTCGCGCATCTCCTACGGCCTGAGCAAGAACGGCTACGCGCCGCAGAAGTTCGAGGAGCTCGACAAGCGCGGCGTGCCGTGGTTCGGCCTGATCCTCTCCTTCGTCACCGGCGTGATCTGCTTCCTGCCCTTCCCGAGCTGGCAGGAGCTGGTCGGCTTCATCACCTCCGCCAGCGTGCTGATGTACGCCGGCGCCCCGCTCGCCTTCGGCGCGCTGCGCCGCCGCCTGCCCGAGCGCGACCGGTCCTACCGGCTGCCGTTCGGCGGGGTGATCTCCCCGCTGGCCTTCGTGGTCGCCAGCCTGATCATCTACTGGGCCGGCTGGCACACCCTGTCCCGCCTGGGCATCGCGATCGTCCTCGGCTACGTCCTGCTCGGCAGCTACGCCGCCTACGCGATCCGCAAGGGCCTGCCGAACGCGCCGCGCCTGGACTGGCGCGCCGCCCAGTGGCTGCCGGTCTACCTCGTCGGCCTGGGCCTGATCTCCTGGCAGGGCGGCTTCGGCGACGGCCGCGGCAACATCCCGATGTGGTGGGACATGGGCGCCGTCGCCGCCTTCGCCCTCGCCGTCTACTTCTGGGCGATCCGGGTGGCCCTGCCCGCCGACGCGATCGAGCAGAACATCGAGGACATCGAGGTGGTCGACGCGGGCGGCCACTGACCCCCGGCCACCGCTGACCAACCGTCAGACAGCACGGCGGGCCCGCCGGTTCACACCGGCGGGCCCGTCCCGTTGCGGCGGGTGCTACGTCCTCAACACCGTGCGCAGCGCCTCCTCCACCGACGCCTCCGGGTCGTCCGCCGCACCCGGCGAACGCCAGGCGACGAAGCCGTCGGGGCGGACGAGCACCGCGCCGTCCGGCCGCACGCCGTGCAGCTCGGCGAAGTCCGCGCCGGGCTCGGGCGCCAGGTCGTCCTCCGCTCCGGTGCCGATCCGGTAAGCGTCCAGCGGGACGGCCAGCCGGTCGGCCGCCCGCCGGGCGCCCTCGTGCCAGGCCGCGCCCTCGGGACCGGTCAGCAGCACCATCGCCTGCTCGTACAGATCGAGCGAGGACAGCCGCACACCCGCCCGCAGCAGCCACTGGTGCGGCGCCCGGCTACCGGGCTCGCCCGCCGACTCGAACGCCTCCGGCACCACCGGGCCGTCGCGGTCCGTCCCGGCCACCGCGCCCGCCGGGTAGCGGTAGCCGAGCGCCACCGCCAGCACCCCGGCCTGCCGGCCCACGCCAGGCACCACCGCGTACCCCGGGTGGCTGTGCTCCGCCGAGCGCGCCGAGGCCCGCTCGCCGGTCACCTGCGCGACCGGCCGGCGCTCCTCGCCGTAGCTCTCCAGCAGCCTCGGACCGGCCCAGCCGCAGAGCACCGCGGCCAGCTTCCAGGCCAGGTTGTGCGCGTCCTGGATACCGGTGTTGGAGCCGAACGCACCGGTCGGCGACATCTCGTGCGCCGAGTCGCCGGCCAGGAACACCCGCCCGGTCGAGTAGCTGTCGGCCACCCGCTCCGCCGCGTGCCAGGGCGCCTTCCCGGTGACCTCCACGTCGAGGTCGGGCATCCCGACGGCGGTCCGGATGTGCCGCACGCACCGCTCGTCGGTGAACGCCTCCAGCGGCTCGCCGTGCTCCGGGTGCCAGGGCGCGTGGAACACCCACTCCTCGTGGTTGTCCACCGGCAGCAGGGCGCCGTCGGCCTCCGGGTTGGTCAGGTAGCAGGCGATGAAGTGCCGGTCGCCCACCACCTCGGCCAGCCGCTTGGCGCGGAAGGTGATGCTGACGTTGTGGAACAGCTCGCCCTTGCCGCTCTGGCCGATCCCGAGCCGCTCCCGGACCGGGCTGCGCGGGCCGTCCGCCGCGATCAGGTACTGCGCCCGGATCGTCCGCTCCTCGCCCGTCTCCCGGCTGCGCAGCAGCGCCGTCACCCCCTCGGCGTCCTGCTCGAAGGAGAGCAGCTCGGTGCTGAACCGCAGCTCGCCGCCCAGCTCCCGCGCCGCCCGCAGCAGCACCGGCTCCAGGTCGTTCTGGCTGCACAGGCACCACGAGCTGGGGCTGAAGCGGGCCAGCCGGCCGCCCGGGTCGATCTCCCGGAACAGCCACTCCTGCTCCGGCCCGGTCAGTGAGGGGGCCTGCAGGATGCCGTGGTTCGCGGCGAGCACCGAGGCCGCCTCGCGGATCGACTGCTCGATCCCGGCCCCCCGGTAGAGCTCCATCGTTCGGACGTTGTTGCCTCGGCCACGCGGGTGATGCGAGGTGTCCGCGTGCTTCTCGACCAGCAGGTGCCTGACACCCAGTCGGCCCAGGAAGAGCGACGCGGACAGCCCGACCAGCGAGCCGCCCACGATCAGGACCGGCACCCGGTCGTCAACCTTCGGATTCATCAATTGCTCCAGCCTGTACGGGGATCCGCGGCCCGGCTACGGGGCTCGGCGCCGCCCTCGGCGGGGCCCGCACACACGGCGGCCCCGTCCTTCCATCCCCCGCGCCGGGGGTCTTGTGCCGCCTCTTCGCTCGGATGGCCCGCATATCTCGCGCGGCCCGGGCCCGCCGCGCACGATCGACCTCAGGCCTGGCGCCGCCGCCCGGGCCGACCGACCACCGCACCCTCCGCCCGTCGGGGACCCTCGCCGGATGCCGCGCCCACCGCGCGGTCCGACGCGTGCGGCCCAGAGCAGAAAGTGGATCATGACAACTCTGTCCGAACCGCAGGCGCACCAGCACGCCGAGTCCCACACCCGGCTCCGCGTGATGCTGATGCTGGAGATCAAGGACGGCGCCCAGCAGCGCTTCCTCGACGTGTACGAGAAGCTGCGCCACCAGGTGGCCTCGGTCCCCGGCCATGTCAGCGACCAGCTCTGCCAGTCGATCAACGACCCCCGGCAGTGGCTGATCACCAGCGAGTGGAAGGACCAGGAGACCTTCCTGGAGTGGGTGGACAGCCCGGCGCACCGCGAGATGGTCAAGCCCATGCACGGCTGCGTCAGCGACACCTTCCGCTCGCTGCGCTACTCGATCCTGCGGGAGACCTCGGCGGCCGGCGCCACCGGCACCCGCAAGCCGGTCGAGGTGCCGCCCGGTCTGCCGCGCACCGTGCCGGCCGGACACGTCGGCCCGCCGCAGGCCGAGCCCGGCCCGGACGGAGTGGTCCGGCACGCCCTGACCTTCACCGTGAAGCCCGGCAGCGAGCACCAGGTGGCCCGGATCCTGTCCGGCTACGCCTCCCCCAAGGCCGAGGTCGACGAGGAGACCCGGCTGCGCCGCACCTCGCTGTTCATGCACGGCAACCGGGTGGTCCGGGCCGTCGAGGTGATCGGCAGCCTCGGCGACGCGCTGCGCCACGTCGCGATGCAGCCCGAGGTGCGGGCCGTCGAGGAGGCGATCAACCCGTTCCTGGAGGAGGACCGACAGCTCGGCGACCCGCAGGCCGCGCGCGCCTTCTTCGCCCGCGCCGCGCTGCCCGCCAAGCACCAGGCGATCGCCACCGCGCCGGCCGGGCGCCTGCACCGGCACGCCGTGCTCTACCCGGTGAAGCCCGGCAACGGCGAGGCCGTGGCCGCGCTGCTGGCCGAGCACGACGACCTCGCCACCGCCGACCCGACCGGCCCGGTCGCGGGGAGCACCGTCTTCCACCGCGAGGACACCGTCGTCCGCCTGGTGGACCTGCGGGTGCCCGCCGAGGCCGACCCCGCGGCCGCCCTCGGCGTGGCGGGCGAACGCGAGGCCACCGTCCTCGGCCGGCTGCTCGACCTCGGTGCCGAGGGCGACCTGCGGACCGTCGCCGGACTCGGCGCCTTCCTCGCCGCGCGCTCCATGAGCCCGGTCACCGACCGCAGTTCGCAGGACAACTGACCGAGCGACACATCCACAGTCCAGATCCAGCCCGGAGGAAGTAACCATGTCCACGCAGTACCCACGGATCGTGAACGTCGACGAGGCACCGGAGAACCGCCGGCGCGGCGGCGATCTGCGCGCCATGCTCACCCCGGCCACCTGTGGTGCCACCAGCGGGTTCATGGGCCTGGCGATCGTCCGGCCCGGCGAGCGGATCGGCGAGCACTACCACCCGTACTCCGAGGAGTTCGTGTTCGTGGTGTGCGGTGACCTGGAGGTGGACCTGGACGGGGTCGCCCACCCGCTGAAGCCCAACCAGGGCCTGATGATCCCGCTCAACATGCGCCACCGCTTCCGCAACGTCGGCGACACCGAGGCCCGGATGGTCTTCCACCTCGGCCCGCTGGCGCCCCGCCCCGAACTCGGCCACGTCGACACCGAGGAGACCGTCGCCTCCGGCCCGCCGGAACACGCCAAGGTGGCTTCGTGACCAGGCGGGTCGCCGTCACCGGGATCGGTGTGGTCGCCCCCGGCGGGGTGGGCGTGCCGGCCTTCTGGCGGCTGCTCACCTCCGGCCGGACGGCGACCAGGGGCATCACGCTCTTCGATCCCACCGGGTTCCGCTCCCGGATCGCCGCCGAGTGCGACTTCGACCCGGCGGCGCACGGGCTCAGCCCGGACGACGTCCAACGGGCCGACCGCTACGTGCAGTTCGCGATGGTGGCGGCGGACGAGGCGGTCGCCGACGCGGGCCTGGACCTGGCCGCGGAGGACCCGTGGCGGATCGGCGTCTCGCTCGGCACCGCGGTCGGCGGCACCACCCGGCTGGAGCACGACTACGCTCTGGTCAGCGCCGGCGGCGCCCGCTGGGACGTCGACCACCGGCGGGCCGAGCCCCAGCTGCACCGGGCCTTCGCGCCCAGCACGCTGGCCTCGGCCGTCGCCGAGCGCACCGGTGCCCACGGCCCGGTGCAGACCGTCTCCACCGGCTGCACCTCCGGTCTGGACGCGATCGGCTACGCCTTCCAGGCCGTCGAGGAGGGGCGCGCCGACATCTGCATCGCCGGCGCCTCCGACTCGCCGATCTCGCCGATCACCGTCGCCTGCTTCGACGCCATCAAGGCGACCAGCGAACGCAACGACGACCCGGAGCACGCCTCCCGCCCCTTCGACGCCCACCGGGACGGCTTCGTCCTCGGCGAGGGCGGCGCCGTCCTGGTGCTGGAGGAGCTGGAGCACGCCCGCCGCCGGGGCGCCCGGATCTACGGCGAGATCGGCGGCTTCGCCACCTTCGGTAACGCCTACCACATGACCGGCCTCACCCAGGAGGGGTTGGAGATGTCCCGGGCGATCGACAGTGCGCTCGCCCACGCCCGGGTGGACCGCACCGACGTCGACTACGTCAACGCGCACGGCTCGGGCACCAAGCAGAACGACCGGCACGAGACCGCCGCGGTCAAGCGCTCGCTGGGCCCGCACGCCTACGAGACGCCGATGAGCTCGATCAAGTCGATGGTCGGGCACTCGCTCGGCGCGATCGGGGCGATCGAACTGGTCGCCTGCACCCTGGCGCTGGCCCACGGCGTCGTTCCGCCGACGGCCAACTACGACACTCCGGACCCGGAGTGCGACCTCGACTACGTGCCGCGCACCGCGCGCGAGCTGCCGCTCCGTCACATCCTGTCGGTCGGCAGCGGATTCGGCGGATTCCAGTCCGCCGTCGTGCTCAACAGAACGGGGTGAGATCCATGACGTCACGTCAGCAGGGCCGCCGGGCCGTGGTCACCGGCCTCGGGGTGGTGGCGCCGAACGGTGTCGGAGCAGACGCCTTCTGGAAGGCCACCAGGCAGGGCGTGAGCGTCCTCGACCGGATATCGCGCGACGGGTGCGCGGACTTCCCGCTGCGCATCGCGGGCCAGGTGCGGGACTTCACCCCGCAGGACGCGATCGACAGCCGCTTCCTGGTCCAGACCGACCGGTTCACGCACTACGCGATGGCCGCCGCCGACCTCGCGGTGGCGGACGCCGGCTTCGTGCCCGACCCCCAGGATCCGTTCGGAGTGGGCGTGGTGACCGCGGCCGGCTCCGGGGGAGGCGAGTTCGGCCAGCGCGAGCTCCAGCAACTCTGGGGCCAGGGGCCTCAGTTCGTCGGCCCCTACCAGTCCATCGCCTGGTTCTACGCGGCCAGCACCGGCCAGATCTCGATCCGCGGCGGCTACAAGGGCCCGTGCGGGGTGGTCGCCAGCGACGAGGCCGGCGGCCTGGACGCCCTCGCCCACGCCGCCCGGGCCATCCGGCGCGGCACCGACGCGGTGGTGGTCGGCGCGGCCGAGGCCCCGCTGGCGCCGTACTCGATGGTCTGCCAGCTCGGCTACCCCGAGCTCAGCCTCGTCGAGGACCCGGAGCGGGCCTATCTGCCGTTCTCGCCGGCGGCCGCCGGCTTCGCACCCGCCGAGGGCGGCGCGATGCTGCTGCTGGAGGACGAGCGGACGGCCCGCGCTCGCGGCGCCAAGGTCCGGGCCCAACTGGCCGGGCACGGCGCCACCTTCACCGGCGCATCGCGCTGGGAGGAGTCCCGGGCGGGCCTGGCCAACGCCATCCGGATCGCCCTGGACGAGGCCCGGATCTCCCCCGAGGAGATCGACGTGGTCTTCGCCGACGCCCTGGGCGTCCCCGCCGCCGACCGGGCCGAGGCCCTCGCCCTGGCCGACGCCCTCGGCCCGTACGCCGAACGCGTCCCGGTCACCGCGCCCAAGGCCGGCACCGGACGGGCGTACTGCGGCGCGCCGATGCTCGACGTGGCCGCCGCCGTACTCGCCATGGAGGACGGCATCCTGCCGCCCACCCCCAACGTCACCGAGGTCTGCCACGACCTCGCCCTGGTGACCAACCGCGCCCGACCGGCCGAACTGCGCACCGCCCTGGTGCTCAGCCGCGGGCTGATG
This sequence comes from Kitasatospora sp. NPDC052868, assembly GCF_044547105.1. Classification (NCBI taxonomy): domain Bacteria; kingdom Bacillati; phylum Actinomycetota; class Actinomycetes; order Kitasatosporales; family Streptomycetaceae; genus Kitasatospora; species Kitasatospora sp. NPDC052868. Next base: position 42,262 of record NZ_JBITZW010000033.1, read on the forward strand.
GGCTCCAACGCAGCACTGGTGGTCCGGCGCGACGGGCAGGGCTGAGCCCTGCCGCCCCCTCGTCCCGCCCCGATCCGCCCGTGATCCACTTTTGACCCGAAGGGAACACCCCGTGAGCAACACCCTCAGCTATCCCGAACTGGCCGCGCTGATCCAGGCCCGGGCCGGCGTCGTGATCGACCCGCTCGACCTGGAGCGCCCGGGCTCCGACTTCGACGAGTTCGGCGTCGACTCCCTCGGACTGCTCGGTGTGGTCGGCGAGTTGGAGAACCGGCACGGCCTGAAGGTCACCAACGGCGCGGAGTCGGCCAAGACCCCGGCCGAGTTCCTGGAGCTGGTCAACTCCTCGCTCGCCACGAAGGCGGGTGCCTGAGATGCCCGGACACACCGACAACGAGATCGTCATCGCCGCGCCGCTCGACCTGGTCTGGGAGATCACCAACGACCTGGAGAACTGGCCGCAGCTCTTCAGCGAGTACGCCTCGGTCGAGGTGCTGGAGCGCGAGGGCGACAGCGTCCGCTTCCGGCTCACCATGCACCCCGACGAGAACGGCCAGGTGTGGAGCTGGGTCTCCGAGCGCACCACCGACCGCTCCTCGCTCGCGGTGCGTGCCCGCCGGGTCGAGCCCGGCCCGTTCGAGTTCATGGACATCCGCTGGGAGTACGCGGAGGTCCCGGCCGGCACCAGGATGCGCTGGATCCAGGACTTCGCGATGAAGCCGACCGCGCCCGTCGACGACGACGGCATGGTCAACCACATCAACCGCAACTCGCGGATCCAGCTGCAGCTGATCCGCGAGAAGGTCGAGAAGAAGGCCGGGGAGGCGTGAGCCCGATGCACCGCGCTCTCATCGTCGCCCGGATGAAGCCGGACGCCGCCCAGGGCATCGCCGACGTCTTCGCCGAGTCCGACCGGGGCGAGCTGCCGCACCTGATCGGCGTCACCGGCCGGAGCCTGTTCCAGTTCGGCGATGTCTACCTGCACCTGATCGAGGCCGACCGCCCGCCGGGCCCGGCCGTGGCCAAGGTGGCCGGGCACCCGGAGTTCCGGGACGTCAGCGACCGCCTCACCGCCTACGTCCAGGCGTTCGACCCGCTGACCTGGCGCGAGCCCAAGGACGCCATGGCCCGCGAGTTCTACCGCTGGGAGCGCGGCGCCGGGCTCAACTGACCCCGCCTCCCCGAGGGGACCAACCCGGCAGCGGCCGGGGCGGTCCCCTCGGGCGTCCTCGGTCGCGCTCAGGGGCACTGCCGCCAGGCGAGGTGGTAGGTGGTGTTGATGCTGCCGTCGGTGGAGTCCATCGTCATGAAGCTGGTGGTCCGGGTCGGGTCCGAGGTACCGGCGCCGACCCGCAGCTCGGTGTTGATGTTGAAGTTGCGCAGCTCTCCGCAGGGCGCCCAGACCAGGGCGGCGACGGCAACGCTGTCGGTCGCCTGCCAGCTGTCGTCGAGCCTCCCGGTGAACTGGTGGCTGAGCGAGGCGGTCTGGGGCGAGCCCTGGAAGTAGTAGTTGGCCTTCTGCACGGCGCTCGCCCCCTTCTCCAGGTGCGCGAAGCCCCGGTAGTCGGCGGACGCGATGGCGTAGGTGAAGCCCTGCGGGACGTGGACGTTCAGGTTGAGCTGACAGTTCTTCCGGAAGTCGGTGGGCTTGGAGCCGACACCGACCTGGGCGATGTACTGGCTGTACGTGACCGTGAAGGCCGTGTTGTCCGGGGAGACGGCCACGGCGGCCGTGCCGGTCGGGCAGCCGGACCCGTTGACGGTGGCCACGTCGATGACGATCTTGTCCGGCGGAGGCGTGCTCCAGCCGGTGGTGGCGGCGCCGCCTCCACCGCCGAGGACCGAGGAGCCGAGCAGTGCAGCCGCTGCACCGCCGACGGCCAGCATGCGTACAGTCACGGGCGTTTCCTTCCGCTCGCCCACCGGCCCGGGGCCACGCACCCCCACGTGCGGACCGCCGATGGGTTGTCGCGTACATGTCACCACCTGGATCCCGCCGCCGACAGGGGCGCAGCGCGGCGCATCCCAGAGCGCCGGGGCGGACGCGGGAGCGCTGACGGGTGAACCGGGGCGGTCGCCGCGGTGAACACGCCGTACCGGACCGGCTACCGGGGGCGGCCTTCCGGTTCGCATACGTTGTTCCGCGACGGAGGTGCCACCATGGCCAGGAGCCGACGCGACATCAACTCCCTCTCCCCGAGCGAACTGGACGACTACATCCACGCGCTCGGGGTCCTGCGTGCGCGGTCCGCGGCGGACCCGGCCGACCCGGGCGGGTACGACCACCAGGCCGCGCTGCACAACGACCAGCTGGTGGGCCCGTGCGAGCACGGCAGTGACCTCTTCCTGCCCTGGCACCGCGCGCACCTCCACTACTTCGAGCGGCTGCTGCAGGAGTCCGACCCGCCCCGGACGGCGAACGTCACGGTGCCGTACTGGGACTGGCTGCACCCGCAGCCGGGCGGGAAGTTCCCGCCCGCGTTCTCCAGGCCAGGGCTGTTCGCCGACGGGCGCAGCGCGGCCGCGGTGGCGCTGCCGCCCGACACCCTGGGGATCGTGACCACCGAGACCGACCAGGGCGCGTTCGGCGGCTACCCGAAGGCCCACCCGGGCGGCGACTACGGCCGGCTGGAACTCGGGCCGCACAACTTCATGCACTCCGACTTCATCGGCGGCCCGATGGCGGACCCGGAGACGGCGGCGCTGGACCCGATCTACTTCAGCTTCCACAGCTTCGTCGACCTGCTCTGGGCCGAGTGGCAGCGGCGCAACGGGTCTCCCGCCCCCACCTCGCCCACCCGCGACCTGCGCGGCTTCCTCTCCCAGCCGCGGCACAAGGTGGCGGACTTCGCGGACACCGTGGCGCTGGGCTACTCCTACGAGTACACCGGGCAGCTCGCGGCGGCCTTCGGCGTGCCGACCCCGCCGGCCGCCACGAGCACGCTGCTCGCGACCCGGCCGCTGGACCTGGAGTCCCCGACCGACCTCACCACCGAGCTGCGGGAGACCTCCCGGGCCCGGTTCGGCCTCCCGGCGCCGCCCGCCCGCGGGCGGCGGGTGGTCGTCCGGCTCGACGAACTGAGGATCCCGGTGACCGGCAGCTACGTGCTGCGCGGCTTCGTCCACCCCGCCGACGTCGCGTTCCGCGCCGGGGACGAGGAGTTCGCGGAGCGCTACGGCGTCGGCTACGCCGCGCTGTGGAAGGCCCACCACGGCGCCGTCGAGCACGGCCACGGCGGCGGGCCCGGAGGCCACGGGGACGGACACCCCGACCACCCGGGACACCCCGACCACCCCGGCGACGCCCACCCCCACCACCCGACCGCCTGCACGGCCCGCTTCGACGTCACCGCGGTCCTCGCGGGGTCGCCCTCCGCCCCCGAAACCCACGTACTCACCCTTCAGTACCTCCCCTCCCCCACCTCCACCGGGGTGCCCCAGCACCCGCCCGGCCTGGTCGGGGAAGTGGCCCTGAAGGACGTCATGATGGAGGTCTACAGCTGATATGCGCACTCCCGTCTTCGAGCTCCACATCCGACCCATGTTCCGGGCCACCGACCGCGAGCACATGGCCTTCGCGGTCGACCTCTGGGACTTCGACTCCGTCGTCGAGAACGCCGACGACATCCTCGCCCGGATCGACGGCGCCGGAATGCCGCCGGACGCCGACGGCGGGCCCTGGCCCGACGAGTGGATCGCGCTCTTCCGCCGCTGGCACGAGAGCGGGCACAAGCGCCTGCAGACGGGGACCGCGGCCTTCACCCTCACCCGGACGGCCTCCGCCGTGACCGTCACCGCGACCGGCACCTTCCCCGCCGCCGGTTTCACGGGCTGGCTCCAGCTGGAGAGCGAGACGGACAGCGCAAAGACGTACGTCCTCCACCTGGAGCCGCCGGACGCCCCGGTCGCCGGGACGCCCGCCGCCTTCACCCTGAAGGAGCGCTACCTCCCCGCCGACACCCGCATCGTCTTCGCCCATGACAGCTCGGGCGTGCAGCAGCTGCACTGAGCCCGGTCGGCGGCCTCGGGCTTTGCCGGCCTCGGGGCCGCCGCCGCCCGCGTCGTACCGGAAGGGGTACGCGCCCGTCACCGGCCGGCCGGGCACCCGATCAGACCTCCCCCGGCGGGAATCACCCGGATCGCCGGGCCAGCCGGGTGAACATGCCCCGGAGTCCACTCGAAGGGCGCACGTCGGCGCCCGCCGCCGCCTCCCTCGGGTGGCAGCGGCCACCACGGTGGTTGACGGTGGATCAGGCGCACCTCCGCGAGTCCCCTTGCCCGACGACCTGTCGGCAGTCGCGACCGGCGCCGGAAAAGGATCACCCTCATGCGTTCTGCACGTACTCGCACGCTGCTCGCCGGAGCGGCCGTCGCCGCCGTCCTGGCCGTCGGCTCCCCCCTCGCCTTCGCGGACGGCACCCCCGACCAGGGCGCGAACCTCACCTGGCAGGAGAAGCAGGAGAAGGCCGCCAGCCCTGAGGGCCAGAAGACCTGGGAGGAGAAGCAGAGCGGTTCCTCGGGCGAGGAGCACAAGGCCGACTCCAAGTCCGACTCGAAGAGCGACTCCAAGAGCGAGGCCAAGGGCGAGGAGTCCAAGGGCGAGGAGTACAAGGCCCCGCACGGCGGCGTGCACACCGGCGGTGGCGGCCTCGCGCTGTCCGGCGGCGGCCTCGCCTCGGGCGCCGTGCTGCTGCTCGGCGGTCTCGGGGCCGGCGCCATCGCGCTGCGCCGCGGACGCCGGACCGCGGGCGCCGCGATCTGACCCGGCGCCGTTCCCCGTGCCTCCCCGTCGTGGCCGCCGCCTCACCGCGTCGGCCACGGCGGGGGCGCCGGGGGCGGTGCACGCACCGGACGGGAGGAGTGAGTGATGGCCGGTGTGGTCCCCGGGGCGTCCCGGCTGCTGCGCGCGGGGGTGGGCGCGGCGGCGGTCGGTCTGCTGGTGATGTACAACTCGGTGGACACCGCGCCCGCGTCCGCCCCGGAGCCGGTCCAGGCCGCTCCCCCGGCGGCCTCGGCCCCCGCCGTGCCGGGCGCGGGCCCGGCTGCCGCGGCGGCGGCCGCCCCGAAGGCGACGCCCGCCGCGCCTGCGGCCCCGGTGCTGAAGGCGGCCAAGCCGACCCGGCTGCGGATCCCGCAGATCGGCGTCGACGCGCCGTTCACCGAACTGACGCTGAACCCCGCCGGACAGCTCAACGCGCCGCCGCCGGACGACAAGAACCTGGTGGGCTGGTACCGCGGCGGTGCCACCCCCGGCGAGCGCGGCAGCGCCGTGGTGGCCGGGCACGTGGACACCGCGAAGGGCCCGGCCGTCTTCCTGCTGCTGAGCCTGCTGCTGCCCGGCAACAAGGTCGAGGTGTCGCGCGCGGACGGCACGGTCGCCGTCTTCTCGGTGGACTCCGTGGAGACCTTCGCCAAGTCCGCGTTCCCCGACCAGAAGGTGTACGGGAAGACCCCGGACTCCCAGCTGCGGCTGATCACCTGCGGCGGCACCTACGACAAGAAGCGCAAGGACTACCTGGACAACGTGGTGGTCTTCGCCCACCTGGAGTCCTCGCACAAGGCCTGAGCCACCAGGGGTGGTGACAACGGACCGCCCGCACCGGATCGGTGCGGGCGGTCCGTTTGTCGCGTCCTCCCGTGCGGCGGGTGTCAGCCGCGCACGGTGGCCTCGAAGGCGTGCAGGTACGGGTTGACCGGGCGGACCTCGGAGATGGCCAGGCCGGCCTCCTCCATCAGCCGGACCATGCTCTCCTTGGAGTGCTTGGCGCCGCCGACGTTGAGCAGCAGCATCAGGTCCATGGCGGTGGTGAAGCGCATCGAGGGGCTGTCGTCGACCAGGTTCTCGACCACCACGACCCGGGCGCCCGGGCGGGCCGCCGCGACGACGTTGGCGAGGGTGCGCCGGGTGCTGGCGTCGTCCCACTCCAGGATGTTCTTGATGATGTAGAGGTCGGCGCGGACCGGGATGTCCACCCGGCAGTCGCCGGGCACCAGCCGGGCCCGGGCGGAGAACGCGCCGCCGTCCTGGAGTCGCGAGTCGGCGCCGGCCACCACCTTGGGCAGGTCGAGCAGGGTGCCGTGCAGCGACGGGTGCTTCTCCAACAGGCTGGCCAGCACATGGCCCTGGCCGCCGCCGATGTCGACCACCGAGTCGATCCCGGTGAGGTCGAGGTAGTCGGCGAAGTCGGCGGCGGACTGGCGGCTGGAGGTGGTCATCGCCTTGTCGAAGACCTTGGCCGAGTCACCCCCCTCGCTGTGCAGGTAGTCGAAGAACTCCTTGCCGAACAGCTCGGGGAAGACGTTGCGGCCGGAGCGGACGGCCTCGTCCAGCTTCGGCCACGCCTCCCAGGTCCACGGCTCGGTGCACCAGAGCGAGATGTAGCGCAGGCTGTTGGGCGCGTCCTCGCGCAGCAGGCGGGACATCTCGGTGTGCTCGAAGCGGTCGTCGCCGACCTCGGTGAAGATGCCGTAGCAGGTCAGGGCGCGCATCAGGCGGCGCAGCGGCTTGGGCTCGGTGTCGAGCGCGGCCGCGAGGTCGGTGACGGTGGTCGGGGTGTCGCCGAGCTCGTCGGCGACGCCGAGCCGGGCGGCCGCGCGGACGGCGGCGGCGCAGGCGGCGCCGAAGACGAGCTCCCGCAGGCGCATCGCTGCCTGCGGGGTGGTGGCGGGTGCGGTGGTCATGTGCCGTCTTTCGGTTGGGGGCTGGGCAGGGCTGGGGGTATCGGGGTGCGGTGGCCGACTCGGCGGTGGACTCGGGGCGGGAGGTCCGGCCTGGTCGGGCCGGGCGGGCCTGGTCGGGCCTGGTCGGGCCGGGCGGGTCCGGGTGAGGTCGGGTCAGCAGTGGCCGGCCGGCTCGGAGACCACGCAGTGGTTGCGCGCGAAGGAGTTGCTGGTCCCGGTGTCGCGGTCGGCGAGGTCCGCTGGGCCGTTGCCGAGGACGAGGTTGCCGGTGATGGTGTTGTCGGCGTTGGCCACGCCGACGACGCTGCGGAAGAGCACGATGCCGCCGGACATCGGCGAGGCGCCGACGTTGTCGCGGACCTGGTTGTCCGTCACCGTGGTCTGCTCGGCGCCGGTGAGCAGGATGCCGGTGCCCTGGATGTAGTCCAGCCGGGGGTTGGGCGGGCAGTACCTGTTGTTGGCGACCACCCGGTTACGGGTGACCGTCAGCGCGCCCGCGCGCGGCACGCCCTCGTCGCCGACGATGAAGACGCCGCCGCAGTTGCCGTGGATCTCGTTCTGCTCGACGCTCAGGTCGCGCAGGCGCCGGACGGTGACGCCGATCCGGTTGTCGGCGAGCAGGTTGCCGCTGACCACGGTGCCGTCCGTGCTGAGGGCGCCGCCCTCACTGTCCACGCTGTTGGCGAGGAAGACGCCGGACTGGCCGTTGCGGGTCGACTCGTTGCCGACGATCACGCCCCGGGTGGACCGCTCCTGGCTGATGCCCTGCTGGCCGTTGTCGTGCACCTGGACGGCGCGGACGGTCATACCGGTGGTCCCGCTGGCGTCGATGCCGTTCTTGCGGAAGCCGGTGACGGCCAGCGCCTCGATCCGGACGTCGGCGAGGGGGTGGCCCTCGGTACCGACGACACAGAGGCCGTGGCCGGCGGCGGCGCAGGCGTTGCCGTCGGCGGTGTCACCCGGGGTGATCACGCTCCCCCCGCCCGCGCCGCGCAGGGTGAGGCCCGCGGTGGTGATCCGGACGCTGCCGCGGTAGGTGCCGGGCAGCAGCTGGACGGTGTCGCCGGGCTGGGCCGCGTCGACGGCCTGCTGAATCGATTCGCCCGGCTGGACGAGGTGCAGGGCGTCGGCGTGGGCCGGGGGCGCGGTGCCGAGGGTGACGAGCGAGGTGGTCAGGGCGGTGGTCAGGGCGGCGGCGGTGGCCGCGGCGAGGTGGTGGACCCGTCGCGTGGGCATGAGTGGTGACCTGCTTTCTTACGCGCTCGCGGGGACGCCGGCGCGGTGACGCGATGTGAGCGGAGGATGACGGCCGGTGGGACTGTCGGCCGAATCGACGCTATGGGTGCACCGGTGGGCCCGCCACCAGGGCTGGGCTGCGGGACTGACGGGGCGTCGGCCAGTGGTGGTAGCCCGGCGGGCGAGCGGGTGAAAACGGGCCTGCGGGTGTGGGGCCGAACGGGGCAGGCGTGGCGGTGGCGCGGTGCACGCGGCCCGGCGGGCGGCATCGGCGGCGGGCATGGCGAAGCGCCCGGCCGCGGGGGCGGTCGGGCGGGGGGTCGGGCGCTGGAGCGGTCGGGCGGGGGTCGGGCGCGGGGGCGGTCGGGCGGGGGGTCGGGCGCTGGAGCGGTCGGGCGGGGGTCGGGCGGGGGTCGGGCGGGGCGACGGCGGTGGCGGAGATGGCGGAGGGTCAGAAGCGGGGAGGAGCAGGCGCAGGCGGAGCGGCCTCGATCATCGCGCGCAGCGCACCGTCCAGCCCCGGTCCGGCGGCAGGCCGCGGGCCCGCCAGACCTGCGCGGTGCGGTGGGTGGGCGCGGTGCCGGGCACGTTGGCGGCGTCATTGACGAAGCGCGGGTCGGTGAGCACGGCGCGGACGTCCTCGTAGCGGGTGGCGATCCAGACCGGCTCGACCCCGGGGATGGTGCCGCGGGCGAGCGGGGCGCGCTCGCGGATCCGGGAGAAGGCGGCGAACGGGTCCTCCACCAGCTGGGCGGCGCGCAGGTTCACCGTCTCGACGGGCTCGGCCGTGGCCATGGATGGCTCCTTCAGGTCATGGATCGGTCACGGTTGGTGACTACCCGGGGGCCTCCCGGCCTAACGTCGGGGTCCGTTTCACTCGATCGGGTACAGAGGAGGCCCAGGTGGTGGCACCGCCGCCCGGTGCCGGCAGGGTCCGGCCGGCGTGGCATGCTCGGGGCCATGAACGCCGTCGCTCCGCCCGCCGCCCCGCCGACCGCTCCGCCGTCCGCCTCGCCGTCCGTGGTGACCGTCCGCAACCCGATCGGCGCCCATGTGCCGGTGGCGGCCCGGGGCCTGGCCGGGACGGGGCTGGCGTACGCGCGGCGGGTGGGGGCCGAGTCGGTCCAGGTGTTCGTGGCGAACCCGCGCGGCTGGGCCACTCCCCCGGGCAACCCGGCGCAGGACGAGGAGTTCCGGACCGCCTGCGCCGAGCAGGGCATCCCCGCGTACGTGCACGCGCCGTACCTGATCAACTTCGGCTCGGACAGCACGGCGACCCGGGAGCACTCGGTCGCCTCGCTGCGGCACTCGCTGCTGCGCGGGCATGCGATCGGCGCGCTGGGCGTGGTGGTGCACACCGGTTCGGCGGTCGGCTCGGCGCCCGGCGGCGGCTCGCGGCGGGCGGAGGCGATGGCGCAGGTCCGCGCGGACGTCCGCCCGCTGCTGGAGGAGCTGGACGCGCTCGGCGAGTCGGCCCCCTGGCTGCTGCTGGAGCCGACGGCCGGCCAGGGCAGCTCGCTCTGCTCACGGATGGAGGACCTCGCCGGGTACGTGGACGCGCTCGACGGCCATCCGAGGGTCGGGGTCTGCCTGGACACCTGCCACGCCTTCGCGGCCGGCCACGACCTGGCCGCCCCCGGCGGCGTCCGGGAGGCGCTGGACGCGCTGGTCGCGGCCGCCGGGCCGGGGCGGCTGCGGCTGATCCACGCCAACGACTCGGAGGACGTGGTCGGTGCGCGCAAGGACCGCCACGCCAACATCGGTGCCGGGCGGATCGGCGCGGAGCCGTTCCGGGAGCTGTTCGAGCACCCGGAGACGGCCGGAGTCCCGCTGATCGTCGAGACCCCGGACCGCAAGCACGGCGGCGACGGCGCCGGCCACGCGCTGGACATCGCGCTGCTCAAGGAGTTGCGCGAGCGGGCCGCCGTCCTGGTCTAGGCGCTCATCCTCGGATCACGCCGGGAGGTCGGCCCGGCCGTACCCCTGGGCCGGCCTCCCCGGGCTGCCGGGTCGCCGGGGCGGTGGGAGTCTGGAACGAGTGATGCCCGAGGCCCTGGGGGTTTCCCGATGAGCCCGATCCGGAGACTGGCCGCACTGCCGTGCGGGCGGCGCAGCAAGTGGGTGGTGCTGGCCCTGTGGCTGGTCCTGCTGGTGGTGGCGGGCCCGCTGGCCGGCAAACTCACCGACGCGGAGGACAACCAGGCGTCCAGCTGGCTGCCCGGCAACGCCGAGTCCACCCAGGTCCTCAACGAGCAGCGCGCCTTCCAGCCGGTGGACACCGCACAGGCGGTGGTCGTGTACCAGCGCGACAGCGGGATCACGATCGCCGACCGGGCCGAGGCCGCCCGGGACGCGGCGGCCTTCACCACCGCCCCGCACGTGGTGGGCCCGGTGATCGGCCCCGTGGTGTCGACGGACGGCCAGGCGATGCAGACCATCGTGCCGATCGACATCGGCACCGGCGGCTGGCAGGACCTGCGGCCGGCGGTGGACAGCCTGCGCGCGACCGCCGACACCGACGGCAACGGCATGGCCACCCACGTCACCGGCCCCGCCGGGGTGGGCGCCGACCAGGCTGAGGCGTTCGCGGGCATCGACGGCACCCTGCTGTTCGCCACCGTCAGCGTCGTGATCGTCCTGCTGCTGCTGACCTACCGCAGCCCGGTGCTGTGGACCCTGCCGCTGGTCTCCGCGGCCGGGGCGCTGGTGGTAGCGCAGGCCGTCATCTACCTGCTGGCCAAGCACAGCGGGCTCACCGTCAACGCGCAGAGCGCCGGCATCCTGATCGTGCTGGTCCTCGGCGCGGGGACGGACTACGCGCTGCTGCTCACCGCGCGCTACCGCGAGGAGCTCAGACGCCACGAGGACCGGCACGAGGCGATGGCCTTCGCCCTGCACCGGGCCGGTCCGGCGATCCTGGCCTCCTCGGCGACGGTGATCGCCTCGATGCTCTGTCTGCTGGTCGCCGAGATGAACTCGACCCGCGGCCTCGGCCCGGTCTGCGCGATCGGTGTCGTGGTGGCCCTCGCGGCCATGACGACGCTGCTGCCGGCCCTGCTGGTGATCCTGGGCCGCTGGGTGTTCTGGCCGGTCAAGCCCGGCTACGGGACGCCGGAGCCGACCAGGTCCGGCCGCTGGGCGCACATCGGCGGGTGGATCGGCGCCCGGCCGCGCAAGGTGTGGGTGGGCACCGCGCTGGCACTGGCGGCCTGCTGCGTCGGGCTGGTGTCGCTGAACGCCACCGGACTGAGCACGGCGGGCTCCTTCACCGGCACACCGGACTCGGTGGTCGGCCAGCAGGTGCTGGAGCAGCACTTCCCCGGCGGGACGGGCGCCCCGCTGACCATCATCGGCACGGCGGACACCGCGGGCACCGTGCGGGCCGTGGCGCAGGCGACGCCGGGCGTGGCGGGCACCTCGGCGCCCGTGACGCACGAGGGGCAGGCGCTGTTCCAGGCGACACTGGCCGATCCGCCGGACAGCCAGGCCGCCAAGGACACCGTGGACCGGGTCCGGGCGAACGTGCACGCCGTCCCCGGCGCGGACGCCAAGGTGGGCGGCAGCACGGCGGTGATCCTGGACGCCGGGCGGGCCGCCTCGAACGACAACCGGGCGATCATCCCGCTGGTCCTGGGCGTGGTGCTGGTGATCCTGGCGCTGCTGCTGCGGGCGGTCACCGCACCGCTGGTGCTGATCGCGACGGTGGTGCTGAGCTACGCGGCGGCGCTCGGCATCAGTGCCTTCTTCTTCGAGCACGTCTTCCACTTCGAGGGCGAGGACAACGCCTTCCCGCTGTTCGTCTTCGTCTTCCTGGTCGCGCTCGGGATCGACTACAACATCTTCCTGATGACCCGGGTGCGGGAGGAGTCCGCCCAGCACGGGACCAGGAAGGGCGCGGTGACCGGGCTGGCCGCGACCGGCGGGGTGATCACCTCGGCCGGGCTGATCCTGGCCAGCACCTTCGCGGTGCTGGGGACGCTGCCGGTGGTGGGGTTCGCCGAGATCGGCTTCGCGGTGGCGCTCGGGGTGCTGCTGGACACCCTGGTGGTGCGCTCGGTACTGGTGACGGCGCTGACCATGGACCTGGACCGGCACATGTGGTGGCCGGGCAAGTTGTCCAGGCAAGTCGATCGAGAGGAAGGGGAGTTGGCCAAACATCTCTGAGTTACCGATGAGTTCACACGGTTCTCGTCAGATGTCTTGCCGGGCGTGGTCGACGACGCGTTGACTGCGCACATGCCAACTCCCGCCACCCTCCGTCGCGGTCCGCGACTCGCCGCCGCGTGCGCGGCCGCCGCCGCCCTGCTCGCCCCGCTGGCCGCCGCACCGGGCGCCTCGGCCGCTCCCGTCGCGTCCGCTGCCGGTACGCCCGCCGCTGGTGCCGGTACGCCCGCCGCTGGTGCTCTCGGCGCTGTGCCGGCACTCAACGTCCTGACGTACAACGTCTTCCTGATGAGCAAGAACCTGTACCCCAACTGGGGCCAGGACTACCGGGCCAAGGCGATCGCCGCCGCCGACGTCTTCCAGGGCCACGACGTGGTCGTGCTCCAGGAGGCCTTCGACAACGCCGCGTCCGACCTGCTCACCTCGCAGGCCTCCGCCTCGTACCCGTACCACACGCCGGTCGTCGGCCGCTCCACCAGCGGCTGGGACGCCACCGGCGGCAGCTTCTCCTCCACCACCCCGGAGGACGGTGGGGTGACGCTGCTCAGCAAGTGGCCGATCCTGCGCAAGGAGCAGTACGTGTTCAAGGACGCGTGCGGAAGCGACTGGTGGTCGAACAAGGGCTTCGTCTACGCCGTGCTGAACGTCAACGGCGTGCGCACCCACGTCATCGGCACGCACCTGCAGTCCACCGACACCGGCTGCTCGGCCGGGCAGCCGGCGGCCGTGCGGGCGGCGCAGCTGCAGACGATGCGCTCCTTCATCGACGGCAAGAACATCCCGGCCGCCGAGCCGGTGCTGATCGCGGGCGACCTCAACATCGACTCGCACGGCTCCGAGTACCCCGCGCTGCTCGCCAACGCGAACGTCGCGCCGGCCGACACCCGGACGGGCTGGCCGTACTCCTTCGACACGGTCGACAACTCGATCGCCGCCTACCGGTACCCCGGTGAGCCGAAGGAGGACCTCGACTACGTCCTCTACCGCGCCGACCACGCGCGGCCGACCGCCTACACCAACACGGTGGTCCGCTCCCACAGCGCGCCGTGGACGGTGAGCAGCTGGGGCAAGAGCTACACCTACCAGGACCTCTCCGACCACTACCCGCTGACGGCCGGTTAGTCGAAGGCGGCATGCGCCGGGGGTGTGGACCCCCGGCGCAGGCGCGGGCCCGCCCCGGCGGTTGCAGTCCGGTGACACGGAACGCCCGATTCCGTCGATTGTTCGCACTAGGTTCGATCGTGCACGCCGCCGCACCGCCCGCGCGGCTCCTGCACCTGGGGGACGGAACGGGCGATGTGCGGGCCCGCAGCCGTACTTCGCTCAGGAGAGCCTTCATGTCCCCCTCGACGACCCGACGCGCGACCTCCGTCCGGACGCTGGCCGGCACCGTCCTGGCAGCCGCTCTGTTCGTCCCTGCCGCGACAGCCTGCAGTTCCACGTCCGATGCGCACGGGACCGCTGCGACCACCGCGACTGCTCCGGCCGTCTCTGCTGCCGCGTCTGGTTCTCCGGTCGCTCCTGCGTCCCCTTCGGCGCAGGCCACCGCGGCTCCGGCCGCCACGGCTCCGGCCGCCTCCGCTCCGGCGACCGCGACGGGCGTGCGCAGCGCCACCCCGTCGGCCGTCCCGCCTGCCACACCCGCATCGCCCGCCTCGCCCGCCCCGACTCGGGCCACCGCACCGGCCGCCACGGCCAAGGCGAAGGGCCCGGTCCACAACGTGCCCCTGGTGGACGGAAGTACGGCCGAGGTCCAGGAGGTCGGAGCCCAGCGCTACGTCGCCAGGATCGTCAACAAGGGTGATGTGCTCGCCACGTTGGAGACGAACGGCTCCGACGCCGGACTGGACGCCAACGACATGTTCATCGTGCTCTCGCTGGACGGCCAGGTCCACTCCTGGATGGGCGGCGGGCACCAGGGTCCGGGCACCTTCAAGCTCGCGGGCGGTTGGACGGCCAAGGTCACGAAGCTCGGCGAACTCCGGTACCGTGCACAGATCCTCGGCCTCGACAACGCCGTGAACGGCACGCTGGAGGCGAACGAGCAGGACGCCGGAGCGGTCGCCAACGGCGTCTACATCGTGCTCAGCACCGGCGGCGAGATCAGCGCCCACATGTGACCGGGAGGTCCTGGCGACGGCGGCCGTGACGGGACCCGGCCGGCCGCCCAACGCGCCCCGGGCGCCCGCGGGGTGGCGGGCGCCCGGGGCCTCGGCGCTACCGCCGGCGCTGGCCGGGGATGGTGCGGTCGCGTTGGAGGTCGAGGAGTTCACGGAAGAGGCCGTCGGGGCGGTCGGCGAGCTGGTCCCAGGTACCGGTCTGCACGATCCGGCCCTGGTCCATGACGACGATGCGGTCCGCAAGACGGGCGTTGGCGAGGTTGTGGGTGACCAGCAGCGTGATCCGGCCGTCCGCGAAGCCGCGCAGGGCGTGCAGGATCCTGTGCTCGGCCCGGGGGTCGAGGTCCGAGGTCGGCTCGTCGAGGATGAGCAGGCCCGGGTGGCGGGCGGTGCGGTAGAAGGCCCGGGCGACGGCGGCGCGCTGCCAGCCGCCGCCGGACAACTCGGCCCCGCCCAGCCAGCCCTGCGCCAGCAGGGTGCGCCAACCCGACCGCAGTCGGGCCACGACCTCGTCGAAACCGGTGAGCCCGGCGGCCTCGGCCACCGCCTCGGCGGGGTCCCCGTCGTGGTGCCCGAGGTGCAGGTTCTCGGCGGCCGGGAGGGGCCAGCGGGCGAACTCCTGCGGCACCCGGGCGACATGACGCCACAGGGCGTCCGCGTCCAGCCGCTCGATCGGCACGTCGTCCCAGGTGATCGACCCGCCGCCGGGCTGCGTCAGGTACAGGCCGGACAGCAGTTTGAGGAACGTCGACTTGCCGCTCCCGTTCTGCCCGATCACCGCGACGATCTCCCCCTCGGAGAGGGTGAGGGTGACTCCGCGGAGCGCGGGCTTCTGCTGCTCGCCCGGGTAGGCGTAGGTGAGGTCGGTGACCCGGATCGTCTTCGGCGGCCCGGGCACGGCGCTGCCGCGGGCGATGCGGTGGCCGCCGGCCTCGTCCAGGAAGCGGAAGAAGTCGTCGAGGTAAAGGCCCATCCGGTAGAGGCGGGCGCCGTGCCCGACCATGCCCTGGATGCCGCCGGCCGCGGTACGCAGCGCGAAGGTGGCGGAGCCCGCGGCGGCGAGGTCGATGCGGCCGGTGGAGAAGAGGAACAGCAGGGTGCCCCAGATCAGCGCGGACCCGGCGCCGGTCCCGACGGCCGCGAGGAGGGAGACCTTGGCGGCCCTGCGTCCGGCGTCGTCGGTGGCGGCGACGATCCGGGCCTCGGTCTGCCGGTACTTCCGCATCATGAACGGGGTGACCTGGTCGGAGCGGACCTGGTCGGCCCGGCCCTTGTCGATCAGGTACCAGCGGTAGATCCTCAGGGCCTGGCGCTCCTCGCTGGTCGTCACGGTGGCGAGGTAGTGGATCCGGGCGGTGTGCACCGCGGCGACGCCGGTGGGGACGGATCCGAGCAGCAGGAAGAGCACCAGCAGCGGGTGCAGCGTGGCGAGGACGCCGGCCGCCGCGACCAGGGAGACGGCGGAGGCGATGACGTCCTGCGCGTTGGACAGCAGGTCGGGGGTGGTGGCGGCGCCCCGGTCGGCGGCCTCCCAGTTCGCTCCGTAGGACGGTTCGTCGTAGGCGGCTAGCTCGGCGGAGCACCCGGCCTCGATGAGCGCGAGGTCGGCTTCGCGGTTGACCCGGGGTGCGACCCGGCTGGACAGGGTGGTGACGGCGATGCCGAGGACGGCGCGCAGGACGGCCGCGACGGTGAGGACGGTCAGCGGGGAGGCGGCGTCCCGCAGGTGCTCGGCGACGGGGCCGGGGACGAGCAGCGCGGCCAGGGTGTCGGTGGTGGAGTACAGGGCGAGCGCGCCGAACACGCCGGAGGCGGCCTGGCAGAGCAGCAGGAGCACGGTGGAGCGCGGGTCGACGGCCCAGGCAAGGGCGATGGCACGGCGGATCAGCCGCGGCAGGCGGCGCAGCATGGCGACGGTGGAGGTCGACGCCCCGGCCTCCCGGCGCTTGTCGCCGTGGTAGCGGGAACGGAACTCCTCCCGGTGCTCCTCGGGCTCGGGGGCCCGCGGGGTCGGGGTCTGTTTCACGCTGGGCTTGGTCACGTTGCTCCCTGGTTCGGCGGCTGGGTGGCAGGTGTGCACGGGCAGGCCGGATTGCCGGGCGGCCGGTGGGTGGTGGCGGCCTGGCGCTGGGCGTACTCGGGTGGCAGCGGTGCCGGGCGGCACTCTGCGGGGGGGGCGGGCTGCTGGTGCGGTCCCTGATCCTGGCAGGGCGGCGGCGGCCCGCTCGGCGTGTCGCCCCGCGCCTCACTCCTTCCGGGTAAATCGAGCCGGGCGTCGGCGAGTTGGTGGATGTCGATCACGGCGAAGGTACGGCGCGAGCGGCGACCGGAGGGCCGGGACGGGGAAGCGCCGGAGGCTCGCGGCGGGGTTCGGGCGCGGCGGGGCTCGGCGGGGGGCGTGCGGCCGGTCAGAGCGGTCGGTACCCGTTTGGCGGAAACCCGAATGCCCGATCTGGCAAGCGGCAGAAGGGGTTTGGGCCTACGTTGCCGTTCGAGGGGGCTCCCTGAACGAAAGGTGTCTACTGCGATGGCAGGCAAGTTCGAGCTCTACACCGACGAGACCGGGATGCACCGGTTCAGGCTCAAGGCGAGCAACGGGACCGTCGTGGTGACCGGTGACCCGCACGAGAGTCGGGACGACTGCATCAAGAGCATCGAGTCGCTCCGGAAGCTCGCGCCCTATGCGGACCTCAAGGAGACGGCAGGCTCGGCCTGAGGTCCAGGGCGGCCCCGTCCGAGACGGGGCCGCGGGCGGTCTGCCTCCTGCTGTCCGTGATCGACGGGCCGACAGGTCGGCGGTAACGCGGGTCGGCGGTACAAATCGCCGACCCGCGTTCGTTTGTACGACAGATCCCTTTGGCCGCGTGCACGCCGGGTGCGGACAGAACTCTGACATGCGCGTCGTCATCGTCACCGAATCCTTCCCGCCCGAGGTCAACGGAGTCGCCCACAGCGTGCTGCGGACGGCCGAGCATCTGGTCCGCCGGGGCCACCAGCCGCTGGTGATCACCCCGGCCCCCGCCCGCGGCGCCGAGTGCCCGCCGCACACCTTCGGTGCGGGCGCCGACACCGGCTCCAAGACCGGCTCCAAGACCGGCTCCGAGGCCGGGGAGCCGGCTTTCGGGGCCGGGGACGGGGTGGGGGAACTGCCCGTGGTGCGGATCCCGTCCATGCCGCTGCCCGGCTACCCGCAGGTCCGGATCGCGCTGCCCAGTCGGCGGCTGGCGGCCGCCGTCGCGGGGCACCGGCCCGATCTGGTCCACCTGGCCAGCCCGTTCGTGCTCGGGGCGCGCGGCATGCAGGTCGCCACCCGGCTGGGCGTACCCGCCGTCGCCGTCTACCAGACCGACCTGGCCGGCTACGCGCACGCGTACCGGGCGGGGCGCGGTCTCGGCGAGGCCGCCGCCTGGCACCGCATCCGCACCGTCCACGCCGCGGCCGCCCGTACCCTGGCGCCGTCCACGCCCGCCGCGCAGGACCTCACCGCCCACGGCGTCCCCCGGGTCCAGCTGTGGCCGCGCGGGGTGGACTCCGTCCGCTTCCACCCGCGCCACCGGGACGAGGCCCTGCACCGGGCGCTCGCACCCGGCGGGGAGGTGCTGGTCGGGTACGTCGGGCGGCTGGCGCCCGAGAAGCGGGTGGACCTGCTGGCGGCGGCGTCGGCGCTGCCCGGGGTCCGGGTGGTGGTGATCGGCGACGGGCCGAGCGCGCCCGGGCTCAAGGCCGCGATGCCCGGCGCCGTCTTCCTCGGCCGCCGGACCGGGGACGAACTGGCCCGCTGTTTCGCCACCTTGGACGTCTTCGTGCACACCGGCCCACTGGAGACCTTCTGCCAGACCATCCAGGAGGCGATGGCCAGCGGGGTACCGGTGATCGGTCCGGCTGCCGGGGGTCCGCTGGACCTCGTCGCCCACCGCCGCACCGGGTTGCTCGTCCCGCCCCGGGACGGCGAGGCGGTGGCCCGGGCGGTGACGGCGCTGGCCGGGGACCAGGAGTTGCGGGCCGCCTACGGGCGCGCCGGGCGGGCGGAGGTGACGGCCCGCACCTGGGAGGCGGTCGGGGACCTTCTGCTGCGGCACTACGCGGAGGTCCTGGCGGAGCATCGGGGGGTGGCCGTGCCGGTCGCACCGCCGAACGTGGCTCCTGCGGTCGGTCCTGCCGTGGCCCCCGTTGTGGATCCTGCTGTGGATTCTGTTGTGGATTCTGTTGTGACCCCCGTCGCGGGGCAGCCGCTGGTGGCGGAGGAGTTGCCGGCATGAGGGGGTGGTGTGCGGTGGGGGCCGGTCGGGGCTTGATGCGGGGGCCGGCCGTGGCGGTGGTGCGACCCGCCGGCGCTCCGTACGGAGTGGCGGAGGAGCCCGCGGTATGAGTACGACGGACGGGCTGCGAATAGTCCGGGTGGCGAACTTCGTCACCCCGGTGTCGGGCGGGCTGCGGACCGCGCTGCGACACCTCGGCGCGGGCTACCGGGCCGCCGGGCACGAGGCGGTACTGGTCGTGCCGGGGGCGGCGCGGGCGGAGCAGGAGAGTGAGCAGGGACTGGTGGTCACGCTGCCCGGACCAGTGCTGCCCGGCAGCGGCGGCTACCGGCTGCTCACCGACCGGCGGGCGGTGGCGCGCGAGCTGGCACGGTTGGCGCCCGACCGCCTGGAGGTCTCCGACCGCACCACCCTGCGCTGGACGGGCGCCTGGGCCCGGCGGCACGGTGTGCGCTCGGTGATGGTGTCGCACGAGAGTGCCGCCGGGCTCCTCCGCACCTGGGGCCTCCCGGGCGCGCTGGCCGGGGCCGCGGCGGACCGGCTCAACGCCCGCACCGCGCGGGCGTACGACACCGTGGTCTGCACGACCGGTTGGGCGGCCGCCGAATTCCACCGGCTGGGTGTGCGGAACCTGGCGCGGGCGCCGCTGGGCGTGGACCTGGAGGCCATGCGCCCGTCGGCACCGACCGCGCGGGCGTACGAGCGGGCGCAGTACGCGGAACCGGAGCAGGTGCTGCTGGTGCTCTGCTCGCGGCTGTCGGCGGAGAAGCGGCCCGAGCGGGCCCTCGACGCGCTGGCCCTGCTGCGTTCGGGCGGCCTCCCGGTCGTCCTGGCGGTGGCCGGCACGGGACCGCTGCGGGAGCGGCTCGGCGCCCAGGCCGGGCGGCGGCGGCTGCCGGTGCACTTCCTCGGGCACGTCGGCGGGCGGGCGGCGCTGGCCCGGCTGCTGGGGTGCGCCGACGTGGTGCTCGCGCCCGGACCGGTGGAGACCTTCGGCCTGGCCGCCATGGAGGCGCTCGCCTGCGGGACTCCGGTGGCGGTGAGCCGGTCCTCGGCTCTCCCCGGGCTGGTCGGCCCGGCGGGCGTGGCGGCCGAGGACAGCGGCACGGGGTTCGCCGAGGCGGTTCGTGAGCTGTTGTCGCGGCCGGAGGCGGACCGCCGGGCGGTGGCTCGCGCACAGGCCGAACAGTTCGGCTGGCCGGCGGCGGTGGACGCGTTCCTGGCGGCGCACGGGGCGCAGACACGCGTTGCCGGGACGGGCGGAGGAGTGGGCAGCGGGATGGGCGGCGGGACGGGCGGCGGGATGGGCGGAGGGGTGGAGGGGTCCGGCGATGACTCAGGGGTGGGCGGTGCAGCGGAGGTTCGGAGCGGGAAGTCGGATCGGCCGACTTCCCACTCCGGCGAGGAACGGGGAGGTCGGGGAGAGCTGCTTTGAGGGTGGGAACGAGGGGAGGGCGAGGAACGCGGCCGGGGCGAGGAGGGAGCCGGCGGAGGCGAGGGGCATGCGATCGGCGGGTAAATATGTAGACCGGTCTACATGAAATGGGCGGAGAGGCGTGCCGGCCCGGGGAAATATATCGACCGGTCTATAGATTCGAGGCTTTGGAGTACGGCAATGCCGCAGCAGGAGAACGAATATGTCGACCGGTCGACATATTCGAGGGCAGTGGAGAGCGGGCCACCGCCTTCCAATAACTATGTAGACCAGTCGACATATTCCTTGGAGGCGAGGCCCCGCGGACCACGAGTCGGGAGGCCTCTCGCGAGGTGCGAGTGCGAGGTCAGACGGTGACGGTGGAGGCGGGGACGACAGGCGAGGGGCTGGGTACCGCTCGCCGGGCTGCGGGGCCAGGGCCGAGGGCCGGCAACGGCGCGGGGCCGGGGGGCGGCAGCACGGGCCCCGCGCAGGTGGGGCCGACCCGGGGCGTCGACGGGGGTGGCCCGCGGACCGGGGAGCCGGTGCGGTTCGTGGCACTCGGGGACTCGCTGACGGAAGGGGTCGGCGATCCGGTGGGCAGTGGGTGGCGGGGGTGGGCGGCGCTGCTGGCGCAGTCGCTGGCGCCGGCGGAGACGGGCATCGAGTTCAGCAACCTCGCCCGCAGCGGCGCCCTGGCCGCCGACCTCGCAGCGGAGCAACTGCCCGCCGCCCTGGCCCTGCGCCCCGACGTGGCCGCCGTAGTGGTCGGCGGCAACGACACCCTGCGCGCCGGCTTCGACATCCGGCGTACCACACTGGAGTTGGATGCCACGCTGGGCGAACTGTCGGCCGGAGGTGCGGTGTTGCTCACCGCCTGCCTGCCCGATCCGGGCACCCTGCTGCGGCTGCCACAACCGCTGGCCCGTCCGCTGGCCCGGCGGATGCGGGCGGTGAACACCGTGGTGCACGCACTGTCCACGCGACACCGTGCCGTGCACCTGCACATCGCCGACTTCCCGTGGTCGGCGGAACGGCGACTGCTGAGCGTCGACCGGCTGCACCCCAGCGCCGAGGGACACCACCTGATCGCCCGGGGCTTCCACCGCCAACTCGCCACGGTCGGCCGCACCCTCGGCCCCGCGCCCGTCGCCGAGCCCGCCGAACCGCCTCCCGGCCTGGCCACCGACCTCTGGTGGATGGCCACCAAGGGCACCCGATGGGTCGTCGACCGCAGCACCGACCTCCTCCCCGGCCTGCTCGCCCTGGCCGCCGCCGAGGGTGTGGCCCGCCTCCGGGGCGGCACCGGCCGCTACGACGAGCAGATGGCCCGAGCGGCGGCGGCCGCGCTCAACTCCCTTGGGTAGGTCGGGCTGCGCAAGAAGGGCGCCACCTGGTTGAACGTGGCCAAACGACCAGGTCATGGACCTGGGCGCAGTGGTGGCGCCCGGCACGCCGAGCGACTCGCTGTTCATTCTGGACCCGCCGCTGGGCCGCGACGGCGGGCCGAAGCAGGACACCGTGGTCACCGGCACCGCGAGCTACGGCGACATCCTGTTCGGGTTGTTCGCAATCTGCGGCTACCAACTCTCCCCACGGATCGCGGACATCTCCGACGCCCGGCTGTGACGCACCCACCCCGGAGCGGCCTGCGGGCCGCTGCAGGTGGTCGCCCGGCACACGGTGCCGCCTCGACCAGGTCCGGGCGCACCGGGGCGACATGCTGGGGGTGGCAGGCTCCCTGGCCCTTGGCGAGGTCCGCGGCCGCGACCTGATCCGCATGCTGTCCCGGGATGGGCGCCAGACCTGTCCGGGCGACGCCTTCGCCCACTACGGGCTGATCTCCAAGACCCGTACCTGCTGCAGTTCATCTCCGCTGCGGCTACCGCCGCATGATCACGGAGACGGGGGCGACGGCGACGAGGATACTGGTGGAGACCCATCCGGAAGCCGGCAGCGTCCTGTCAGTCAGATCGCTCGGCACCGTAATGGCCGTGGCGCATCCGCAACCTCATGGGGTCGGTGCCGTCTGCCCGGATGTGCCCGATCAGCACCGACCGCAGCGGCTCGGGCAGGTCCTTGCCGTGCGTTCCAGTCCAGTCGAGGGAGCCGAAGAGTTGGGCGGCGCCGTCGAGCTGGACCGGGCTCGGCGAGCCGGTGGCGAGAGCGGTGAGGATGAGGTCGGGGTCCTCGGCGAGTAGCAGCTGTTCGACCGCCGTGTCGTACCACTTCTGGCCGCCGGTGGACTCCCTGGCGGAAGTCCCGGCCCATGCAAGCAGGACGCGGATCCTCTCGATCCCGTCCGGATGGCCGTCCTGGACGAGCTTGGCGAGCCGGGCCTCGGCCTCGCGAAGCCGATCTGACCAGGCTTCCAGGTCGCGCCCCGGCGGGTTGGAGACCTCCATGGCCACGTCGCGCAGCCCGGTCACCGGTGCCTCCGTCCACAATGGCCAGCACGTGGGCCAGGTCTGCAATCTCAGCACCGGTCACCACGATCCGCGCCACGTCCGCGGAGTTCGCCTCGTCAGGAGATCCCTCGGCGATCACGACGCGCCCAGCACGGTTCAGTACATCGCGGAGGCGCGCTGTGGTCGGAGCGCCCTCATCCATGCCCATCGTTCCCTCGTAGATCACGTCCGCGAGGAGTGCAGCCGCACAAGGCTACCGGACCTTCGGCACAGGCCGAAGTAGCGTGCGCCTCAGCACGGTTGCCGCCGAGCATGGAGACGCACAGCCGAACCGGCCGTCACGCGGAGCCCGAGACCGGCACAGCTTCGCGCCGACGCGAACGGTGCTGCCGCGACGAACCGGACACCAGTACCGACCCGTTCACCACTGGAGGAGTTCGATGAGCAGGAAGAGCTTCGTGGGCAAGGCCGGCGCCGCACTCGGTGCCGCCGCCGTGTTCGGCGCCCTGTCCTTCGGTACCGCACCTGCGGCCCAGGCCGCCGACGAGCCCCGCACGCCCGCGACCGGCCAGGCCGCCAACGCGAACGCGAGCTACGGCCCGTACCTCCTGTACAACACCGTCACCACCAAGTGCGCCGACCTCCCGGACTACGGACCCGGCAGGATCAACGGCCCCGTCAACGAGTACACCTGCAACGGCACCTCGGGTGACAACCAGCTCTTCTTCTGGGACCTCCAGGGCACCACCAGCAACGGCTACCCCGTCTACACCGTCCGCAACGCCAAGGACCAGCTCTGTCTGGACGTCCACGACTACGGCGCCGTGGAGGCCGGCGCCACGGTCGGCGAGTTCACCTGCGACGGCTCCTCGGGCGACAACCAGCAGTTCTGGCTGCTGCCGCGCGGCGGCGGGGGCTCCTGGATCGTCAACCTCAAGAGCGGCCTGTGCCTGGACGTCGAAGGCGTGCGGACCGGCGGCGACAACGCCCGCCTCACGCTGTACTACTGCAGCGATAACGACGACCACTCGTGGAAGCTGGTCTAAGGCCTCGACAGGGGCGGGGTGACGCACCCGGTCCGATGACCACGGCTCTGCGCTCCCGGTCGCGGCCGGGAGCGCGGAGCCGTGGACCCGTGAGGTCCAGGCCTCAGCCGGTCCCCAAGTGGCAAGTGGGACAAGGGGAGTTCACCGCAGGGTGAGCGAGGTCTCGGTCTCGACGCGGTTCAGCTTCTCGGGGTTGCGGACGTAGTAGAGGCCGGTGACGCGGCCGTCCTCGATACGGACCGCCATGATGCCGTCCATCTCGCCGTCCAGGAGGATGCGCAGTGCCGGGTTGCCGTTGACCACGGTGAGGGCGACGGTGATCGAGCGGTCGTTCTTGACGAGACCGCCGGCCATCAGGCGCGCCACCTTCTCCGCGCCGACGACCGGCCGCAGCGCGGCCCGCTTGACGCCGCCGCCGTCGCCCACCAGGACGACCCCGGGGGCGAGCACGTCGAGCAGGCCCTGCGTGTTCCCGGTCTCGAGGACGCGCTGGAACGACTCCAGCACCGCCCGGGTCTCGCTCGGGGAGACCGTCTGGCGCGGACGGCGGGCGTCGACGTGCTGCCGGGCGCGGTGCGCGATCTGACGGACGGCTGCAGGAGTCTTGTCGACGGCGGCGGCGATCTCGTCGTAGCCGACGTCGAAGGCCTCGCGCAGCACGAAGACGGCCCGCTCGGTCGGGGAGAGGGTCTCGAGGACGAGCATCATCGCCATTGACACGCTCTCGGCGAGCTCGACGTCCTCGGCGACGTCCGGCGCGGTGAGCATCGGCTCGGGCAGCCACTGGCCGACGTACGTCTCCCGGCGGCGCTTCATCGTGCGCAGCCGGTTGAGCGCCTGCCGGGTCGCGATACGGACCAGGTAGGCGCGCTGGTCCTGCACGTGCGCCAGGTCGACCTTGACCCACCGCAGCCAGGTCTCCTGGAGGACGTCCTCGGCGTCGGACGCCGAGCCGAGCATCTCGTAGGCGACGGTGAACAGCAGGTTCCGGTGGGCGACGAAGCTCTCGGTGGCCTGGTCGGTGGCCGGGTCGGTGGCCGGGTCGGTGGCCGGGTCGCTCATCTCTCGATACCTCTTCCTCGCGGCCGGCCCTGGTTGCCGAAGGCCTTCGGACGTGCATCCACAACCAGGTCCTCTTACGTTGAAAACCGTTCGATTCTGGCCCACCCGTCCGGTGCGATCGAGGGCGGGACGCCACCTGCGCACGGCTGTGACGTGCCAAGACGCACCAAAACACACCAAGACAGGCCACCTTGGGGCCGGTCCATGACGGACCGTCGCCCAGGGCCCCCGGCGAAACGTGCGGCGGCGCGCTGCGGCGCCCGGCGATCGCCCGGCGCCGCACGGCAGGTGGATCGGAGCGGTCAGACCGGATCGGCGACGCGCGGCCGGCTGCGGTCAGCGGTGGCCGGCGCCCCGTCCTGCGCCGACGGCTGCTGCGGCCCGGCCTGCAGCGCCTGCTGCCGCTGCTTGGCGCCTCCGGGGACGCGGTGCAGACCGTACGAACCCGGCTTGCCCGCCTCCCCCGCCAGGTGCTTGAGCGTGCCCTTGCACACCAGCTCCTTGACCCTCGCACCCAGCCCGCCGTAGATGTGCAACCCCACCGCCACATCGCTCCTGCGCGCGAACTGGAAGATCCCCGCACCCCGCCCCAGACTGATGCACTGCCCCGCGAACGACGCGCCGAGCACCTCCGGCCGCTCCCCCGCGATCCGGCTCAGCACCGTATCGGCCGCCCGCGCGCCCAGGGGAATCGCCGCCTGGCAGCTCATCCGCAACGGCACACCCGACGGCGCCGCCGAATCCCCCGCCGCCACCACCCGCTCGTCGTCCACACTCGTCAGCGTCTCGTCCGTCAGCAACCGCCCCAGCTCATCGGTGCGGAACCCGCTGCGCACCGCCAGGTCCGGCACACCGAACCCCGCCGTCCACACCGTCACCCCGCTGGGCACCGTGCGGCCGTCCGCCAACCGCACCGCCTCGCCCGTCACCTCCACCACCCTGGACCCCGCACCCGCCAGCACCCGCACACCCAGCCCGGCCAGCCGGCCCGCCACCGAACGCCGCCCCCGCCGGTGCAGATACGGACCCAGTGCCCCGCCGCACACCAGCGTCACCGCGCGGCCCGCCTCCGCCAGCTCCGCCGCCGTCTCGATCCCCGTCGGACCGCCCCCGACCACCGTCACCCCGGCCGACCCCGCCGCCTCCAGCACCGGCCGCAACCGCTCCGCCTCCTCCAACGTCCCCACCGGATAGGCGAACTGCGCCGCCCCAGGCACCCCCGGGTCCGCGCTGCCGCTGCCCACCGCATACACCAGGTAGTCGTAGTCCAGCCGCCCGCCGCTCTCCAGCACCACGGCGCGCCCGGCCGCATCGATCCGGGCCACCGTGTCCACCACCAGCCGCACACCCCCGGCCAGCACCTCCCGGAAGTCCGCGACCGCGTCATCGGACCCGCCCACCAGCTGGTGCAGCCGCACCCGCTCGACGAACTCCGCACGCGCGTTGACCACCGTCACCCGCACGTCCTCGCGCAGCGTCAGACGATTGGCCGCCATCACACCGGCATAACCGCCGCCGACCACGACCACCTCGGTGTTCCCGCCCATGATGTCTCCTCCGCTTCAAGGGGTTCGGACACAAGACACCGCACCACCCGCCGCTGTGACAGCGTGTGAGGCGGATCACTCCACCGGCCCGGTCGAAGCCACGGGCAGGGTCCTCGTGGCGGTGGGTGCTGTTGGTCTGTTGACGGTCCAATCCGGTGAAAGTCTCAGCTGATCAGGTGCACTTCGACGCTGTCGAAGGACGTGGTCCTGCGGAATGTGGCGATGCTTTCGAGAGGACGCGCGCATCGGCGGCTCGGTGGCCCTGTCGGGGCTGCCCGCGGTGATGGGTGTGCAGGCCCGGCCGGGTCTGTGCGGCGTCCTGCAGCCCACAGCGGTCGGATGCCGCACCCCCGTCACCGGCGGGCCCTGGTCGCTCACGGCGATCCGGGTGCCGCTCCTCGGGGGCTCGGGCGCTCCAACCGAGATTCGGGAGACCGCTATGAGAGTGCGCAAGGCGAAGCCGCCGGGTGGTTCGGCGAAGGGCTGGAGACGTCTGCCGCGCGCGGCGTCGCGCGCCCGCGCGATTCCCGGCCTGCTGCGCAGGCTGGTCCCGGCGGCGGCGGTGACGGCGGTCCTCGCCACCGGCCTGCCGCTGGGCGCGGTGGCCAGCGCGCAGGCGCCCGCCCTGGCCGTGGCCCCCTCGCTCAACCCCGCGACGCTCAGCCGCGCGGGAGAGGCGGTGACGTTCTCGCTGCAGGTCACCA
>NZ_JBITZW010000034.1:0-66022 GCF_044547105.1 Kitasatospora sp. NPDC052868
ACATTCCGAACCCGGAAGCTAAGCCTCACAGCGCCGATGGTACTGCAGGGGGGACCCTGTGGGAGAGTAGGACGCCGCCGAACAATCATTCCAGAGAAGCCCTGACCGGTCACCGGTCAGGGCTTCTCTGCATTTCCGGACGCTGATTCCCGGACGCTTTCCCGGGCGCTGATTTCCGGGACGCGAATCGCCCGGCCCGTTGACGTATCGTCAGGGGCATGGACGATCAGGACGCTCAGCAGGGACGGGTCTACAAGGGAACGCCGGCGGCGGAGGAGGGCTCGGTCGTTGCCCACGGGGCTCTGCGGCCCGAGTGGCGCGACGCGGCACTGCGCGTCCTGGCGGACGCCCAGGCGGTGGACGGCCGGGAGGCGGTCTCCGAGCAGGGGCGACTCCGGCTGCGGTCCTCCGAGACGGCCCGCCCGGGAGTGGTCCACTTCGTCCAGGGCGCGGGCACGCTCGGTTACGGGCAGCTGGAGGTGCCGCAGGGCGGCGGGGGCAACCCGTCGGCCGAACTGGTGGTGGCACCGGACTCCCGCGGGCGCGGCCTCGGCCGACCCCTGGTGGACGCGGTGCTCGCCGAGGCCCACGCCGCCGGCGGCGAGCACGTCGACTTCTGGGTACACGGTGGCCACCCGGCGGCCCGCCACCTGGCCCAGTCGTACGGGGCCGAGCTGGTCCGCGAGCTGCGGCAGATGCGCCGCACCGGCCCGCAGACCGAGGCCGTCCCGGTGCCGGACGGGATCGAGCTCCGCACCTTCCGCCCGGGCGCCGACGACGCCGAATGGCTGCGGCTGAACGCGCTGGCCTTCGCGCACCACCCGGAGCAGGGCACCTGGACCGGTCAGGACCTCGCCGACCGGCTCGCCGAGCCCTGGTTCGACCCGGCCGGCTTCTTCCTCGCCACCCGGGACGGTCGGGCGGTGGGCTTCCACTGGACCAAGGTGCACCCGGCGACCGCCACCGAGCCCGCCCTCGGCGAGGTCTACGTGGTCGGGGTCGATCCGGCGGAGCAGGGCAGCGGCCTCGGCCGCGCGCTGACCGCGGCCGGTCTTCGGCACCTCACCGGGACCGGCGCGGGCGAGCGCGGGCTGGAGACCGTACTTCTTTACGTGGATGCCGACAACCCGGCCGCTGTGCGGGTATATGAACGACTGGGGTTCGCCATTCACGAGGTGGACCTGATGTACCGCGTTCAGTACCGCGCGGACCGGGCGGTCTAGGTCGGACACGGCCTAGGTCAGAAACGGCCTAGCGGAGCGGCGGCGCCGGGGCAACCGCAGTGGGCGGACTCCTCCGGCCCCGACCGTTTCAGCTTTCCTCCTGGCCATGCGGTGTTTACCGTGGATTCAATTGCTGCCGCGAAGATCACAGGATGAAGTCCGTAGTGTCTCGCTCGTGCAGCGCTGACCGACACCTGCCGGCCGGTCCTGTGCAGACCGCGCCGGGTGGCTGGGCGCTGGCGCTGGGCGAGGACGACGGCCCGCAGAGCCCATCGCGTCCGGACGCCGTCCTGCTGGAGGAGCTGGAGCCCATGAGCATTCCTCGCCCTGTCTCTGCCCCGCTGTCCCCGCCGGCCCGGATGTCCAGTGCGCTGGGCATACCGCCGGAGCTGCCGGCCGCGGACGAGCAGGATTTCGACGAACTGCCGCAAGGCCGCTTCCTGGACCGCGAGCGCAGCTGGCTCGCCTTCAACGAACGCGTCCTGGAGCTGGCCGAGGACCCGGGGATCCCGCTGCTGGAGCGGACCAAGTTCCTCGCGATCTTCGCCAGCAACCTGGACGAGTTCTTCATGGTCCGGGTGGCCGGCCTCAAGCGCCGGATCGCCACCGGCGTCGCCCAGCGCAGCGCGTCCGGCCTCCAGCCGCGCGAGGTGCTGGACCTGATCTGGACCCGCTCGCGCGAGCTGATGGCGCGGCACGCCGCCGCCTTCCAGCAGGAGGTGCTGCCGGACCTCGCGAGCGAGGGCATCGAGCTGGTCCGCTGGCCGGAGCTGGCCGAGAAGGAGCAGGCCCGGCTGCACACCCTCTTCCGGCAGAAGATCTTCCCGGTGCTCACCCCGCTGGCGGTGGACCCGGCGCACCCCTTCCCGTACATATCGGGGCTCTCCCTCAACCTCGCGGTGGTCGTGCGCAACCCGGTGTCCGGGCACAAGCACTTCGCCCGGGTGAAGGTGCCGCAGTCCCTCGCCCGCTTCCTGGAGGCGTCGCCGCAGCGGTACGTCCCGCTGGAGGACGTGATGGGCGCGCACCTGGAGGAGCTGTTCCCCGGGATGGAGGTGCTCGCGCACCACGCCTTCCGGGTGACCCGCAACGAGGACCTCGAGGTCGAGGAGGACGACACCGAGAACATCCTCAAGGCCCTGGAGAAGGAGCTGATGAGGCGGCGCTTCGGCCCGCCGGTCCGGCTGGAGGTCGAGGAGTCGATCGACCCCTACATCCTGGACCTGCTGGTACGGGAGCTGAACATCACCGAGGCGGAGGTCTTCCCGCTGCCCGGTCCGCTCGACCTGACCGGCCTGTTCGGCATCGCCGACCTGGACCGCCCCGAGCTGAAGTACCCGAAGTTCGTGGCGGGCACGGCCCGCGGGCTGACCGACGTGGAGTCGGCCTCGCAGCCGGACATCTTCGCCGCGATGCGCGAGCGGGACGTACTGCTGCACCACCCGTACGACAGCTTCTCCACCTCGGTGCAGGCCTTCCTGGAGCAGGCCGCGGCCGATCCGGACGTGCTGGCGATCAAGCAGACGCTGTACCGGACCTCCGGTGACTCGCCGATCGTCGACGCGCTGATCGACGCCGCCGAGTCCGGCAAGCAGGTCCTCGTCCTGGTCGAGATCAAGGCGCGCTTCGACGAGCAGGCCAACATCAAGTGGGCCCGCAAGCTGGAGGAGTCCGGCTGCCACGTGGTCTACGGCCTGGTCGGGCTGAAGACGCACTGCAAGCTGTCGCTGGTGGTGCGCCAGGAGGGCGACACCCTGCGCCGCTACTCGCACGTGGGGACGGGCAACTACCACCCGAAGACCGCCCGGCTGTACGAGGACATCGGCCTGCTGACCTCGGACCCGCAGGTCGGCGCGGACCTCTCGGACCTGTTCAACCGGCTGTCCGGCTACTCGCGCCGCGAGTCCTACCGGCGGCTGCTGACCGCGCCGCGAGGCCTGCGGGACGGGCTGATCTCCCGGATCCACAACGAGATCGTCCACCACCGGGCCGGCCGTCCGGCCTACGTGAAGCTGAAGGTCAACTCGATCGTCGACGAGGCCGTGATCGACGCGCTGTACCGGGCCTCGCAGGCCGGTGTGCCGGTGGACGTCTGGGTGCGCGGGATCTGCGCGATCCGCCCGGGCGTGCCGGGGCTGAGCGAGAACATCCGGGTGCGCAGCATCCTGGGCCGGTTCCTGGAGCACTCGCGGATCTTCGTGTTCGGCAACAACGGCGATCCCGAGGTGTGGATCGGCAGTGCCGACATGATGCACCGCAACCTGGACCGCCGGATCGAGGCGCTGCTGCGGATCACCGACCCCGCGCACCGGGCCGAGCTGTCCGGGCTGATCGACCTCGGGGTGTCGGACGAGACGGAGTCCTGGCACCTCGGGGCGGACGGCACCTGGACCAGGCGTGCGCAGGACGCCGATGGGAAGCGGCTGCGGCACGTCCAGGACCTGTTGATCGACTCGCGCCAGCGCCGTCGGGCCTCAGCCGCCCGCTGACCGCGACGCGCCGACCACGATTCACTGACGCGAGCCGCTGAGCGGTCGGGGGACCCGCTCCAGCGGTCGGCCACCAGCCCCGGGGGACGGCCCCGGGGGAACGGGGATCTATCCAGTCATGACCGATGCGCCGATGACGGCCCAGGTGGCGTCCACCGCGACCGCCGGGGACATCCTCTCCAGCCATCTCACCGCCCAGGCCGGTGCGTTCCTGCGCGCCCTGCCGCTGGCGGTGGGCGAGGTCGGCGCAAGACCGGGGACGGTCGCCGTCCCGTCCGCGGGGACGGCCGACCTGTTGCGGACGGTACGGCGGGTCGGCGGGCTGCTGCACACCTTCGGTGCGTCGTTCGACCCGCTGTGGGCGCAGGAGTCGCGGACCGAGCTGCGCTGGCTGCTCAACCTGCTGGCGCTGGAGCCCGGGTACGTCCGGCGCTCGGCCCGGCTGCTGGGTGCACTGGACTCGCTGACCGGCTCCGAGGCGGACGGCCCGGGGATGCTCGCCGGGCACGCCGGGGCGCCGAAGGCGCGGGCCCTGCTGGACCGCCAGCTCACCCTGGCCCGGACCAGGGCGCACTCGACGGTGCTGCAGGAGCTGCGGTCGGCCCGGCTGCACGCGCTGGCGGACCGGATGACCCTGCTGGTCGGCGACGCACCGCTGCTGGAGTCGGCGGGCGGGTCGGCCGGTGCGGTGCTGCTGCCGCAGGCCGCCACCGCGTTCACGGCGCTGTCGGCGAGCGCCCAGCAGCTCCCGCTGCACCGGGCGGCGAGGGCGTACGGCGGGGACGGGCTGCGCCGGCTGGGGGCGGTGCCCTCGGCCCGCGGGGCGGTGGACGCGGACGCGGCGCTGGCGGCGGACGACGCGCCGTGGCACCGGATGCGGATCCTGGTGAAGCGGGCCCGGTACGCGCTGGAGGTGTGCGGGGGGACGGCCCCCGAGCTCGACGAGCTGGACGGGGTGCTGGGCCGGCACCAGGAGGCGGCGGACGCCGCGGTCACGGCGGCCACGGCGGCGCGCACGCCGAGGATCACCCCGGCGACCGCGTACGTGCTCGGGGTGGTGCATGCTGATCAACGAC
This sequence comes from Kitasatospora sp. NPDC052868, assembly GCF_044547105.1. Lineage (NCBI taxonomy): Bacteria > Bacillati > Actinomycetota > Actinomycetes > Kitasatosporales > Streptomycetaceae > Kitasatospora > Kitasatospora sp. NPDC052868. The sequence goes on from NZ_JBITZW010000034.1 coordinate 4,789, forward strand.
TGGAGGTCGAGGCGGCGCGGTACGCCTTCGGCCGCCGGTGGCCCGAGCTCCCGCCCGGCCTGGACGGCTGGGTGGAGGTACCCCCGGCCGAGGGCTGGGGGCAGGCCCCCGCACCCCGGATGGCATGAACGACGGATGGCATGACGTGCGCAACCGCCTGAGCACCGAGCAGGGCGAAGGTCAGAGGACGAGCGGGGCGGGTGCCGGGCGGATGCCGGTGGTCCTGGCCGCGGGTGCGGTGCTGTGGCTGCCGGGCCGGCCGAAGAAGAGCGGTCGGCTGGGCCGGCCGCGGATCGCGGTGATCCACCGGCCCAAGTACGACGACTGGAGCCTGCCGAAGGGCAAGCTCGACCCGGGCGAGGGCGTGGTGGAGGCGGCGCTTCGCGAGGTCCGGGAGGAGACCGGCTTCGGCTGTGTGCTGGGCCCGGAGCTGCCGACCCAGCACTATCTGGCGCAGGGGCGGCCCAAGGAGGTCAGGTACTGGGCGGCGGTGCCGTCCGGTGGCGCGTTCCGTCCCAACCGTGAGGTGGACCGGTTGGAGTGGCTGCCGGCCGGGAAGGCGAGGGCCCGGCTGACCCATCACCGGGACCGCGTGCTGGTCGACGCGCTGCTTGAGCTGCTGGGCGCCCGGCCGGTGACCGGCCCGGTGAAGGAACGGTAGAAGTGATCTCGTCGCGTTCTTGCCGTGACGCAACCGTTACTACCTGGCGTAGTTTCCTGCCATCCGTTCGAGGTTCACTCTCCGTTCACTTCTGACCGGCTGACGTGTCACTTACCCGGCCTAACTTCGGGGTTACCGGAGGGCCGAACGGGCCCCGGACCACAGCAAAACCCGCGCTCCGCCGTGTTCGCACGGCCCGCGCGCCGGGCAATGCCACAGAAAGGGACACCCCTGTGAAGCTCCAGCGGAACGGCCGCTCCAAGGCCCTCGCCATCGGTGCCATGGCGCTCGTCAGCTCGCTGTCGCTCGCCGCCTGCGGTTCGGACGAGAACAACAACAACACCGCCGGCAGCGGCTCCAGCGGGTCCGCCCCGGCGGCCATCAACTGTGGCAGCAAGCCCACCGCCCTGCTCTCCGCGGGCTCCACCGCGCAGGGCACCGCGATCGACGTCCTGAAGACCAACTTCAGCGCGGCCTGCAAGGAGGCCTCGGTCAACTACGGTGGCGGCGGCTCGGGCGCGGGTGTCCAGCAGTTCAACCAGGGCAAGATCCAGTTCGCCGGTTCCGACTCGGCGCTGAAGCCGGCCGAGGTCGAGGACAGCAAGAAGGTCTGCACCGGCGGCCAGGGCATCAACCTGCCGCTCGTCGCGGGCCTCGTCTCGATCGTCTACAACGTGGACGGCGTCGACAACCTGGTCCTGGACGGCCCGACCATCGCCAAGATCTTCGACTCGCAGATCACCAAGTGGAACGACCCGGCGATCGCCGCGCTGAACCCGGGCGCCAAGCTCCCGGACGCCGACATCCAGGCCGTCCACCGCACGGACGACTCGGGCACCACCGAGAACCTGACCAAGTACTTCGCCAAGGTCTCCGGCGGCGCCTGGAGCTACGCGCCCGCCAAGGCCTGGGCCGGCAAGGGTGGCCAGGGCGCCAACGGCTCCGCCGGTGTCGCGGCCCAGGTGAAGCAGGTCAAGAACTCGATCAGCTACGCCGAGCTGTCCTACGCCCAGACCAACAACCTGAAGAGCGCCGCGATCAACACCGGTGCCTCCAAGCCGGTCGAGGCCACCGCCGCCAACGCCGCCACCACCTTCGCCAAGGCGAAGATCGCCGGCACCGGCAGCGACCTGGCGCTGACCCTCGACTACGCGACCAAGGACGAGGGCTCCTACCCGCTGGTCCTGGTCACCTACGAGATCGTCTGCGACAAGGGCAACAAGGCCGACACCCTCGACACGCTGAAGGCCTTCCTCGCCTACGGCATCAGCGACGCCGGCCAGAAGGCGATCGGCGAGAAGGGCTACGTGCCGCTCCCCAAGGAGCTGACCGACAAGGTCAACGCCGTCATCCCGACGCTCGCCTGATCCAGTAGCACCCCTCCCCGGTGAGGGCGGCCCCGTGAACGAGGGGGGCCGGGGTCGCCCCCACCGGGAAGCACGTCCGAAGTAGCACGTCCGGGGCACCGCCGCCAGGGTGCCGCCCCCTCGGGGCAGCACCACCAGACCGGAGTAGACCAATGACTTCATCCTCCCCTGTCGCCCCGCGAGGCAGGGAACGCCGCAAGCGCGACAGCCGGGTCGGCGACAAGATCTTCATGAATGCCGCGCGAGGCTCGGGCATTCTGCTGCTGGTCATCATGGCCGCCATCGCAGGGTTCCTGACCTGGCGGTCCGGCATCGCCCTCGGCAAGAACGAGGGCAACTTCCTCACCACCTTCGAGTGGACGCCGGACGCCCCGAAGCCGGTCTTCGGCATCGCCGTCCTCGCGTTCGGCACCATCGTCAGCGCGCTCATCGCGATGGCGATCGCCGTGCCGGTGGCCATCGGGATCGCGCTGTTCATCTCGCACTACGCGCCGCGCCGGATCGCCCAGCCGTTCGCCTACCTGGTGGACCTGCTGGCGGCCGTTCCCAGCATCATCTACGGCCTCTGGGGCGCGCTCTTCCTGGTGCCGCACCTGTACGGGCTGACCAGCTGGCTGGACACGTACCTCGGCTGGACGTACATCTTCGACCAGTCCAGGACCGGCGCCGCGCCGCGCACCCTGTTCACCGTCGGCATCCTGCTGGCCATCATGATCCTGCCGATCATCACCGCGGTGAGCCGCGAGGTCTTCCGGCAGGTGCCGCGGATGCACGAGGAGGCGGCGCTCGCGCTCGGCGCGACCCGCTGGGAGATGATCCGCACCGCGGTGCTGCCGTTCGGCCGCCCGGGCATCATCTCGGCCTCGATGCTCGGCCTCGGCCGCGCGCTCGGCGAGACCATCGCGGTCGCGGTGGTGCTCTCCTCCAACAACGTCCTCTCGCTGCACCTGCTCGACGCGGGCGGCGGCACCTTCGCGCAGAACATCGCGCTGAAGTTCAACGAGGCCCAGCCCTTCGGCCGGGACGCGCTGATGGCCTCCGGTCTCGTCCTGTTCGTGATCACCCTGTTGGTGAACGGCGCCGCGCGGCTGATCGTCGCCCGCCGCAAGGAGTACTCGGGGGCCAACGCATGAGCGCCGCGACCACGTCCGTTCCGGCGGACGCCCGCCCGATCGGCCGCCCGCTGACCGCGAACCGGCTGCCCAAGTGGGCCCCGGCCGCCGTCGCCGCCGGCTCGATCGCCCTCGGCTGCGCGATCGGCGCGCTCGGCGGCCTGGAGAGCCACCTGCAGTGGGGCCTGATCTCCGCGCTGCTGTTCCTGGCGATCAGCTACGGGCTCGCCGCCCGGGTCGAGGGCCGCCGCCAGGCCAAGGACCGGTTCGCCACCTCGGTGGTCTGGGTCGCCTTCATCCTGGCCGTGATCCCGCTGGTCGCGCTGACGGTCTACACCGTCCAGCAGGGCATCGGGGTGGTGGACGGCAACTTCCTCTCCCACTCCATGAAGGGCGTTCTCCAGGCGGGCCCCGGCGGTGGTATCTACCACGCGCTGCTCGGCACCCTGCAGCAGGTCCTGCTGGCCACCGCGATGGCCGCCCCGATCGGTCTGCTGACCGCCGTCTACCTGGTGGAGTACGGCCGCGGCCGGCTCGCCAAGGCGGTCACCTTCTTCGTCGACGTCATGACGGGTGTCCCGTCGATCGTCGCCGGTCTGTTCGTCCTCTCGCTGTGGAACATCGCCCTCGGCTTCAACTACTCCGGCTTCTCGGGCTCCCTCGCCCTGGCGATCCTGATGATGCCCGTGGTGGTCCGCTCCACCGAGGAGATGCTGAAGCTGGTCCCCAACGAGCTGCGCGAGGCGTCGTACGCGCTCGGTGTGCCGAAGTGGAAGACCATCCTGCGGATCGTCCTCCCCACCGCGATCGGCGGCATCACCACCGGTCTGATGCTGGCCGTCGCCCGTGTCACGGGCGAGACCGCCCCGGTGCTGATGCTGGTGTTCGGTGCCGACTACATCAACAGCAACCCGTTCGACGGGCCGCAGCAGTCGCTGCCGATGTACATCTGGCAGCAGTACGCCATCGTGAACAACGACTACGGCTACGCCCGTGCCTGGGGCGCCGCACTGGTGCTGATCGGCTTCGTGATGGGGCTCAACCTCATCGCCCGCGGCATCGCGCGCTGGCGCTCGCCCAAGGGCGGACACTGAACCTCCGACTGACGTACGACCAGAATTCATCAGCGGCCCCGGGCCGCGGGCGAGAGAAGACGAAAGATCATGGCCAAGCGCATCGACGTCAGCGGACTGTCCGCCTTCTACGGCTCCACCAAGGCCATCGAGGACATCTCGATGAGCATCGAACCCCGCTCGGTGACGGCCTTCATCGGCCCCTCCGGCTGCGGTAAGTCCACCTTCCTGCGGACCCTCAACCGGATGCACGAGGTGATCCCCAACGCCCGAGTCGAGGGCAAGGTCCTCCTGGACGACGAGAACCTCTACGGCGCCTCGGTCGACCCGGTCGCCGTCCGCCGCTCGGTCGGGATGGTCTTCCAGCGCCCGAACCCGTTCCCGACCATGTCGATCTACGACAACGTGGTCGCCGGGCTGAAGCTCGCGGGTGTCCGCAAGAAGTCCGTCCTGGACGACGTGGTGGAGAAGTCCCTCAAGGGCGCCAACCTCTGGAAGGAGGTCAAGGACCGGCTGAACAAGCCCGGTGCCGGCCTCTCCGGTGGTCAGCAGCAGCGCCTCTGCATCGCCCGCGCCATCGCGGTCGAGCCGCAGGTCCTGCTGATGGACGAGCCCTGCTCGGCCCTCGACCCGATCTCCACCCTGGCCATCGAGGACCTGATCGGCGAGCTGAAGTCCCAGTTCACCATCGTCATCGTCACCCACAACATGCAGCAGGCGGCCCGCGTCAGCGACCGCACCGCCTTCTTCAACCTGGCCGGCGTCGGCCAGCCGGGCAAGCTGGTCGAGCTGGACGACACCCAGCGGATCTTCTCCAACCCGTCGGTGCAGGCCACCGAGGACTACATCTCCGGCCGCTTCGGCTAGACCGGAGTCCGCGAGCTGCTTCGCGGTGCTGCATGGCGGTGCCGCCGCGGAGTATGAGAAGGGCCCGCCCCCGAGATGTGGGGGCGGGCCCTTTCCTCTGCCGTCGCGGGGTCAGCCCCAGAACAGGTGGACGAACCAGTACATCAGCGCGGCGACGACGGCCGCCGCCGGCATGGTGATGAACCAGCCGAGCACGATGTTCTTCGCCACGCCCCAGCGGACCGCGCGGATCCGCTTGGTGGCGCCGACACCCATGATCGCGGAGGTGATCACGTGGGTGGTGGAGATCGGCGCCTTGAAGACGAACGAGGTGATGTACATGACCGTCGAGGCGGTGGCCTCGGCGGCGAAGCCCTGCGGCGGGTCTAGCTCGATGATCTTGCGGCCGAGGGTCCGCATGATCCGCCAGCCGCCCGCGTAGGTGCCCAGCGAGAGCATCGTGGCACAGGAGATCTTCACCCAGACCGGGATGTCGCTGGTGGTCTGGTGGCCCGAGATGGTGAGGGCCATCACCACGATGCCCATCGTCTTCTGGGCGTCCTGCAGACCGTGTGCGAGGGCCATGGCGGCGGCCGACGCGGTCTGGGCGACCCGGAAGTTGCGCTTGGCGCGGTGCGGGTTGGCCTTCCGGAAGATCCAGAGGATCGCCAGCATGACCGCGAAACCGCCGAACAGGCCGACGATCGGCGAGACGATCATCGGGATGATGATCTTGTCGACGACGCCGCTCCAGATCACCTCGGTGCCGCCGGCCAGGGCCGCACCCACCATGCCGCCGAACAGCGCGTGCGAGGAGGAGGACGGCAGGCCGAAGTACCAGGTGACCAGGTTCCAGGTGATCGCGCCGACCAGGGCCGCGAACAGGATCGCCATGCCCTGGTTTCCGACCGGGGTCGCGATGATGCCGCTGGAGACGGTGTGCGCCACCCCGCTGCCGAGGAAGGCGCCGGCCAGGTTCATCACCGCGGCCATCGCGAGCGCGGCCTTCGGCGTCAGCGCCCGGGTGGAGACCGAGGTGGCGATGGCGTTCGCCGAGTCGTGGAAGCCGTTGGTGTAGGTGAAGAAGAACGCCACGCCGAGGACGGCGATGAGTGCTGCCATGTCCACGGGGGTCAGGACTCCTTGACGGCGATGGTCTCCACCGTATTGGCGACGTGCTCGAACGCGTCGGCCGCCTCCTCAAGAACGTCCACGACCTGCTTGAGCTTGAGCACCTCGATCGCGTCGTACTGGCCGGAGAACAGGTGGGCGAGCAGCTTCCGGTGGATCTGGTCGGCCTGGTTCTCCAGGCGGTTGACCTCGATCCAGTACTCGGTCAGGTTCGACATGGTGCGCAGGTTGGGCATCGCCTCGGCGGTGAGCTCGGCGGCCCGGGCGAGCACCTCGATCTGCTGCTCGATGCCCTTGGGGAGGGTCTGGATGTCGTAGAGGACGACCAGGTCGACGGCCTCCTCCATGAAGTCCATGATGTCGTCCAGCGACGAGGCGAGGTTGTAGATGTCCTCGCGGTCGAAGGGCGTGATGAAGGAGGAGTTCAGCTGGTGGAACACCGCATGGGTGGTGTCGTCCCCGGCGTGCTCGGCGGCGCGCATGCGCTCGACGATCTCCGCGCGGGCCGACACGTCTGATCCCAGCAGTTCCAGCAGGAGCTTCGATCCGACGACGAGGTTCTCCGCGGCTGCGGAGAACATGTCGTAGAAGCTCGTCTCCTTCGGGGTCAGGCTAAAACGCACGGAAATCTCCGATGTGCGGGGTAGGGACTGAACGATGCTAGGTGCAACCAAGCGCAATTGTGCAAACGGGGTGGTGACGGAGGAGCCGGAGGCTCCCCTTCCGTTTGGTCGACGCACCAGCGGGCCCGGCCCGCACACCCATGTGCGGACATGAGTCCCCAGTCTGACGGAACCTCGCCGGATTGCGCCCGTCCGGAGCGCCGAAGACCGGGTGGCCGCCCGTACGGGGGAACACCACGGAGGGCCCTTGTGTTGGACACTGGAGGCCGACGCAGCCACCAAGGCACTCAGACGAAGGCGGGCCGATGACCACGACGCAAGCGCGCACCGAGCCGGACCACGCGCCCGGGAACGAGCCGCACGCCGACCCCGCCGCCGAGGCCGCTGCCGGGGACGCCGCCGGGGCGGAGGCCCAGCACGGCGGTCACGGGCCGCACGGGTACAGCGCGCAGAAGGACGCCCACCTCAAGCGGCTGCGCCGGATCGAGGGCCAGATCCGGGGTCTGCAGCGGATGGTCGACGAGGACGTCTACTGCATCGACGTGCTCACCCAGGTCTCGGCCGGCACCAAGGCGCTGCAGTCCTTCGCGCTCTCGCTGCTGGAGGAGCACCTGCGGCACTGCGTCGCGGCGGCCGCCGAGCAGGGCGGGGCGGAGCTGGACGCCAAGGTGGCGGAGGCCACCGCCGCGATCGGTCGGCTGCTGCGCAGCTGACCGCCCGCCGCCGCGGGGGCCTTCAGACCCCGTCCGGCGGATCCTGCCGGGCCCGCTCCGAGGCCTCGCTCCGGGCCTGTCCGAGTGGCGGCCCGGCGGCCGAGCCGCCGTCGGGCCGGTCCAGCAGCACCTCGTCGATCCGTTCGGTCGGCAGCCGCTCGCCGGCGCTGGCCGTCGCGGCGATCATCAGCTCGCCGGCCAGGTCGATCTCGTCGAGGGCCGCGTCGTCGTGGCCGCCGCTGCGGCCATCCGTGGACGACACCACCTGCACCACCCCTTCAGCGCCCTGCCAGCCCGGGCGGCAGCCACCCGACGTCCAGCCTAGGCACTCCGGAGCCCGCCCACATGGCACGGACGGGTCATCTCGGCGCCGCCGAAACGGGTGGGCCTCGACCGTCGGACGTCCCACCCGGACCGGCGGCGCCCCTCCTCGGACCGGCTCCCGGCCGGTCCCGGGGCCGCTCCGCTCTGCTGCTGGTCTACTGCGGTCTACTGCGGTCCACTTCCTACTTCGGGCTCTCCGTGGGCTTCATCGCGTAGATGTCCGAGGCGGGCGGTTCGGCCGCCTCGACCGGCTTGCCGAAGTCCGTCAGCGAGGTGGTCGACGTCACCTTCACCTGGTCCTTCGCCTCCTTGGACCCGGCCACCCCGGCGAAGGTGAACACCTCGACCACCTTGTGCAGCCGCCCCTGCTCGTCGAGCCAGGCGTCGTACGGGACGTCCCGGACGGTGAAGGTCTGTCCCGCCATCCGCAGGCCGTCGCCGCCGCGGCCGCCGGTGGCATCGGCCGCCTTGGCGAGGTCCAGGGTGCCCCGGTAGTGCTTGAGGGCCACGCCGTTGACCGTCTCGGTGCCGACCAGGTCCGCCTTCTGCGCCCCCCGCAGCGCGCCCGCGGCGGAGGCCGGATCGGTGGCGCCGCTGCTGACCAGGTTGCCGTCGGGCAGCTGGCGCACGTCCAGCTTGACCCACTTGCCCTCGGGCACCTTGGCGCCGCTGTTCTGCAGGTAGACGGTGCCGGGAAGGACCACCTCGACGATCTTCCCGGTGGTGGCCGCGCCGGGCGGCACCTGCACCTCCAGGCGGCCGATCCGCTTCACGTAGTCGTAGCCGCCGGTGCCGCTGAAGACGGCCTTCTTCTCGGCGGACTCGGTGACCAGCTCGGTGGCGGAGTGTGCGGAGCCCGTCCGACCGGTGATGTCGGGGGCGTTGCGGACGGCTGTGACCGGGTCGGCGGACAGCTGGTCGGGGACGGCCGCCTGCCGGTCGGCGGAGCTGCCGCCGGTGGCCGCGCCCGAGCAGCCGGCCAGTGCGGCCAGGGCGGCGGCGAGCAGGGCGGCCCCGGCCGCCGAGCGCAGGTGCGGCAGCGGGCGGCGCGATCGCCGCCCGTCGCGCTGCTGGTCGGTCATCTTCATCCTCGCGACAACCCCCTCGGGCCCGACTGCCCCGCCACCACCACCCCGGTGGGCAGAGCTCTTTCCGGGCAAACGAGTTGGGCTGGGAAGGGTTACGCGGAACCGGCGCGCGCAGGGCGTCGCGCGCCGGGTGCCGGGCGCGTTACGGTGAAGCACGTGCACAGTGAGCTGCCGGCTGCCCCCGGCACCGCCCCGATGCCCGAGCACCGCGTGGCGATCAGCGAGCGCGGTTCCTTCTGCTACGCGATCTGCAGCTGCGGCTGGTTCTCCCCGGCCCGGCGCTCCCGGGACCTGACGAGGCGCGAGGCGGCCGACCACCTTGCCGAGAGCGGGCCGGCGACGAGGTAGCGGCGGGTCGGCGACGAGGTAGCCCCCACAGCGGCGCCCGGGGCGCCTCCCGGGCCGGGTGGGCCTATGCCGCGAGGTCCGACTCCGGCGGCTGGTCGTCGGCGCGGACGGTGCCGCCCTCGTCGCCGCGACGGCGACGGCGCGGGCGCGGGCCGCCGGCGGGGGCCCGGATCAGCGGCGCGGCGACGGTGCGGCTCAGCGCGTGGCAGAGCGGTACCAGGACGGCCATCGCGATCGGCGCCAGCAGCAGCACGACCGCCGTGGCGAGCGCGAAGCCGCCGACCACGTCGGTGGGGTAGTGGACGCCCATGTACATCCGGCAGAAGCCCTGCAGCAGGGCGAGGCCGCCCGCGATCCAGCCGAGCCTGCGGTTCACCAGGAACAGCGCCACCGCGATGCCCATCGACATCGTCGAGTGGTCGCTGACGAAGGAGTGCGTGCCCTCCTTGCCCTCCACCAGCACGTCCAGGCCGGTGTGGTCGACGAAGGGGCGGGGGCGGTCCACTATGGCGGCGATCGGCAGGTTGGCCAGCTCGGCGATCGCGACCGAGAGCGGCGCCCAGAGCAGTCCGGCGACCGCCACCGGGGCGTCCGGGCGGCGTCTGGCCTGCAGCCAGCCGACCAGGCCCAGCAGGGCCAGGCCGATCAGGATGCCGTACTCGCCGATCCAGGAGACCAGGTGGTCCAGCCACTCCGGGGCGTGCTTGGCCAGGCCGTTGACCGCGTAGAGCAGTCCGAGGTCGGGGTTGGTCGTGTCGGCAAGCGGCGTCGACACGCCGTACCTCCTTCTGGTCCGTTGCACCTGGTCGTTCCGGCCGGGGCCCGCCCGGCTCGGAAAGCTGACGCGGGGCCATCGGACACAACGTCATAACCGGGGTACAGCGTTCCACGGAAACGCGCGGTTATCGAAACTTGACTGAGCGTCCACAGCGCGCTCACACCCGGCGCCCCGGGGAGGCTCAACTCTTTGCGGGCGTTTGACCTGGACCTGTCGGAGTGGCCCGGGCCAGGGCGGGAGCGGTCGGCGCCGGGGGCGCGGCCGCTGCGGCGGCCGGGGCCGAGGTGGCGGAGGGCGAGGCTGGGGCGTCCGGCGCGGTCGGGCCGCCCTTGCCGGTGATGGTGCCGTCCGCGTTGCGCACCGGCAGCGCCGCCGCGCCGTCCGAGGTGACCCGGGTGGCGCCGATGTACTCCCTGGTGTCGATCTTGTCGTAGCGGATCACGGCACCGGTGTGCGGCGCGTTGATCATGTAGCCGCCGCCGACGTAGATGCCGACGTGGTGAATGCTGCGCGGGTCGTTCAGATCCGTCGCGAAGAACACCAGGTCGCCCGGGCGCAGCTGGTCGCGCGAGGGGTGCGGGCCGGCGTACCACTGGTCGTTGGCGACCCGGGGGAGGGCGATGCCCACGCTGGCGTACGCGGCCTGGGTGAGCCCCGAGCAGTCGAACCGCCCGCCCTGCGAGGGCAGGCCCTCGCCGCCCCACAGGTACGGGGAGCCGAGCTTGGTCTGGGCGAAGTAGATCGCGGCCGCCGACTGCTGGGAGACCTCCACCGGCGCGGTCGGCGCGGCGAAGCTCATGGCCAGCGCCTTGATGTTCTTCACATAGCCCTGGGTCTCCTTGTACGGCGGCACCCCGTCGTACTTCTCCACCGCGTACGGGCCCGCGTTGTAGGCGGCCAGCACGTTGGCCTGGCGGTCGCCCGGCACCTTGGAGACGTCGCGGGCGAGTGCGCAGTCGTAGGTCGCCGCCGAGGCGATCGCGTCGACCGGGTCCCAGATGTCCTTCTTGCCGTCATTGTTGCCGTCCGTACCGTACGTTGCCCAGGTGCCCGGCATGAACTGCGCCATTCCCTGTGCTCCGACGGGTGATCGGGCGCCCGGTTCGAAACCGCTTTCCTGGTAGAGCTGGGCCGCGAGCATCGGCGGCGAGATGTCCGGGCAGAGCGCGCCCCATTGCCGGATCGGCGCCTGGTAGGCGGCCGGGACCGTGCCCGGGGAGAGCTCGGCGCGATTGGCGGACTGCTGCGGCGTACCACTCGCCGCATACGTCCCGACGGTCACCAGACCGAGGAACCCGATCGCGACAACTCCCGCAGCGGAGGCGGCCGTACCGGCCTTCCGGAGTACCATCAGCACCATCCCGACGAGTCGTCAGTCGAAGTGTCCCGGAAGGCGTTGCTCACCGCAATCATCAGAGATACAAAGAGTGAGCGCTATCCTTCGTACGGTGGACATCCTGGCCTACGTGTCCGATGCCTCACGACCAATCCGCGAGAAGCAGCCAAGTCGACATCAGATCTGGCCAAGAATAGGTACCGGCCCTTCGCGCGGGCGGGGTCGGGGCTCTTGAATTTGCCTGATCGGGCGGTGAGATGGAAATGAACCTGAGCAGCGTGGACAGCATCGCGATCGGCCACCTGGCCGAAGAACCTCCAAAGAAACCGAATATCGACACCATCATCGGTGGGATCGCCCCGGACTGGGGTCCCTTCGCCAGCCTCGGGTCGGAGGCCCGGGTGATGGTGGAGGTCGTCATGGCCGTGGCCATCCTGGGGTGCCTCGGCATCGCGGTCTGGGGCGCGGCCAAGCAGCGGATCGGCGCCACCGCGATGCGTGACAGCTTCGGCGCCGAACAGGGCAAGGGGCTGATCATCGCCGGGCTGACCGGCGTGTTCATCATTGGATCACTTGGCACTCTGTTCACCATTGTCTACGGCATGGCCATCTGACGATCGGACAGCAGGCGGGACGTCCGCCTGTGGTCCGGCCGCCGGGACCGGCCGGAGTCCCGCCAGGAGTCCACCCACCACCCCTCCCTCCGCGCCCGCCCACGGGCGGAGGGGCCCCTGGAGCCGCCAGCCGGCTCCCTGCACCAGGAGGGCCGCCGTGCCGTTGTCCGACGACCAGCCGCACACCCGTACGCGGTTGCCGGTCGGCGAACAGCCCTCGTCCCAGATGAGTACGCGTCAGGCTCGCCCGATGCGGACGCTGCTGACGGTCCTGGTGGTCGTCACCCTGCTGGTCGTGGCGATCTCCATCGCCAACCGGGGCAAGGCCGACCCGGGCGGCGCCCCCCGCTCCGCCGACGGCGCGGGCGCCACCGCGACCGCCACCTCCGGGGCCGGCCCCGCGCCCAGCGGCGACCAGCCGGTGAGCACCACCACCAGCGGCGTGGCCGGCGGCTTCCCGCACACCGACCAGGGGGCCCAGTCGGCGGCGGCCAACTACGCCGTCGCCATCGGCTCGGCAGAGATGTTCCGTACCGAAAGCCGCCACACCATCGTCGCCACGGTCGCCGACCCGGGCGCGGTGGCGGGCCTCCAGAGCAGGCTGGACCAGGGGTTCGGCGGCGACACGGCGGCCCGCTACGGCCTCGACGCCCAGGGGCGGGCGCCCAAGGGGCTCACCTTCGTCAGCCGCACCGTCCCGGTGGGGACCAAGTCGGTCGGCTACAGCGACGGTGACGCCAAGGTCGAGGTCTGGTGCACCGGCCTCACCGGCCTGGCGGGCGAGCGCTCCGTCCAGCCGGTGGTGGAGAACTGGTACACCATCACGCTGACCCTCCACTGGACGGGGAGCGACTGGAAGCTCACCGACTTCGCACGTAAAGCAGGCCCTGCGCCCATGCCGGGTGACCAGCAGGCCGCCACCGCCGAGGAGATCACCGGCGCAGTCGAGCACTTCGGAGGGTTCCGCTATGCGCGCTGATGCCGCTAGAAGCACAGGGTTGTCGCGAACCGGCAGTGTGGTCGGCGTGCTGGTGGCCGTGCAGACCGCCGGATTGTTGTTGGCCTCCCGGGCGTTCGCCGAACCCTCGCCGAGCTCCGGCGCATCACCCAGCGGCAGCAACTGTGATGTGCTGCCCCTCCCCGGAAGCGATGTGTACTGCGCCTCCAAGCCCGGAGGCGGAGGCGGCGCCTCGCTGCCCGGGAGCGGCACCGTCGGCAGTGTCACCGATCCGCTGGGCTCGCTGGCCAAGGGGTGTGCGCAGGCGGCGGCGTGGGTGGTGCGGAAGCTGTCGGGTGCCATCGACGGGACGACGCAGGTGGACTTCACCAACGCATCGTTCCTGCAGCAGTACGCCGTGGTGTTCGCCGGGTCGACGATCATCACGCTGGTGCTCTGGCTGCTGGCGGTGACGAAGCGGGCGGTGCGCGGGGCGCCGTTGACGACGGCGATCTCGGAGGCGATCGGCTTCCTGTGGCTGACCGTGGTGGCGTCCGCGTTCACCCCGCTGATCCTGTACACCGTGGTGAGCGCGACGGACGGGCTGACCAAGGCGATCGCGGTGGGGACGAAGTCGGACACCGGCACGTACCTGGGCGGGTTCGCGGACACCCTGGAGAAGGGCGACATGGGCGGCGGGCCGCTCATCCTGATCATCGTGTCGCTGGTGGCCGTGCTGGCCGCGGCGGTGCTCTGGATCGAGCTGCTGATCCGGGCCGCGATGCTCTACGTGGGCGCCCTGCTGGGCACCGCCGTGTACGCGGGACTGGTGGACAAGCAGCTGTGGAAGCACGTGCGCCGCTGGGCGGGGGTGATGGTGGCGGTGGACCTGGCGAAGCCGATCATCGTGATCATCCTCGGGCTGGCCGGCGCGGTGGCGACCGGTGCCGGGGCCACCGACGACTTCGCCCGGGTGCTCTCGGGCCTGGCGATCCTCTTCCTGTCGATCTTCGCGAGCGCGGCGGTCTACCGCTTCGTGCCGGGCTTCGGCGACGAGATCATGAACATGCGCCATGCCCGGGCCAGCGCGGTCTCGGCCGGCTCGGCGATGATCAACGGCACCGCGAACCTGATGAAGCAGGGCATCAGCACCCACGGCGACCGCGGCCCGCAGGGCGGCGGGGGCAGCCCGGGTGCGGGCGGCGGCTCGGTCGCGCCCGGCATCGCCGCGCACGCCGCGCGGACCCCCGCCCCACCGAAGCAGGCCGCGCCCCCGGCGTCGGTTCCGATCCGCGACAGCAATCCAGCGAAGGGAGGGTGACGGGTAAGTGAGCAGCGAACCACTCGGCCAGTACGGCGCCCAGTACGCCCAGCCGTACGTGCACCAGCGCCGCACCTACCTGATCGGCAAGGCCCGCCCGAACGCGCCGATCGGCCGCAACCGGGAGTCCGGCGAGATCGTCCTGATCATCTTCGGGGCGTTCCTCGGCATGGTCTGGGGCCTGATGATGCCGATCCTGCCGCTGCGCATCGCCGGCCTGGTCGGTCTGCCCGCGCTGGCCATCGCGGCGGTCTACGTGCCCTACCGGCGCCGGACGTTCTACAAGTGGGCGGAGATCAACCGCACCTACCGCCGGACGGTCCGCAGCGGCCGGGCGGTGTGGAAGTCGGACGTGATGGACGCCGGCACCCGGTTGGACGGCCGCGAGGTGGAGGTCGGTCCGCCGCCCGGGGTGGGGCGGCTGCGCTGGCTGGCGGCGCCGTTCGGGCCGGACGAGGTCGGGGTGCTGATGCACCTGGAGCGGCGCACGGTGACGGCCGCGATCGAGATCGAGGGCCCGGGCGTCGGCCTGCGGGACTCCGAGGACCAGGAGGCCCTGGTCGACCGGTTCGGCACGCTGCTGAAGCACGTCGCCAACGGGGACGGTTTCGTGACCCGGCTGCAGATCCTGGCCCGGACGCTGCCGGCCGACCCGGACGCGCACGCCAAGGACGTGGAGCGGCGCGGCGACCACGACGCGCCGCGCTGGCTGCAGGACTCGTACGACCAGCTGCAGTCGATGGTGTCGACGTCCTCGGAGCAGCACCGGGCGTACCTGGTCGCCTGTATGCACTACACCCGTGACCTGGCCGCCGAGGCGCACGCGATGGGCCGGACGGCGACCGGGCGGCGGGCCCGGGACGACGAGGGGCTGGCCGCGGTGATGGCCCGCGAGCTGACCGACATCTGCGCCCGCCTCGCCGAGGCGGACATCCGGGTGCGCCAGCCGCTCGGTCAGGCCCGGCTCTCCTCGCTGCTGCACTCGATGTACGACCCGGACCACCCGATCGACCACATCCAGGCGATGTCCCGGCGCAACGCCTGGCCGGCCGAGCTGGACGCGACCCACCCGCAGTACCTGGAGGCGAAGACCCGGGAGTCGGTGACCCGCGAGCCGTGGTGCCACGCCACCGCGTGGGTCAAGGAGTGGCCGCTGACCCCGGTGGGCGTCAACTTCCTGGCGCCGCTGCTGGTGCACACCCCGGACGTGATCCGGACGGTGGCCGTGACGATGGACCTGGAGCCGACCGACGTCGCGATCGAGCGGATGCTGACCGAGAAGACCAACGACGAGGCGGAGGCCAGCCGCGCCGCCAAGATGAACCGCACCGTCGACCCGCGCGACCTGGCCCACACCGGCCGGGTGGACCAGCGCGGTGACGACCTGGCGTCCGGCGCGGCCGGGGTCAACCTGGTCGGCTACATCACGGTCTCCTCGCGCAGCCCCGAGGCGCTGGCCCGGGACAAGCGGACCATCCGCGCCTCGGCCGGCAAGAGCTACCTCAAGCTGGAGTGGTGCGACCGCGAGCACCACCGGGCGTTCGTCAACACCCTGCCGTTCGCCACCGGCATCCGCCGCTGAGCCGTCCGGCCGCCGGTCCACCGCGCCGGCCCACCCGCTGATCCACCGCACCGCTGACACACCAGGAGGCCGCCCATGGCGCTCGGCAACCTCACCGACGCGTTCACCAGCCTGATGTTCGGCAAGGTGGAGACCACCCGCCTGCCGGTGCGCACCTCCACCGGCCAGGCGCAGGCGGTCTATCTGCCCACCGCCGCACCGGGGCTCGGCGACTCGGGTGTGATCATCGGCCGGGAGGTGTACAGCGGCAAGGGGTACGTCTACGACCCGTTCCAGCTGTACGGCCAGCAGCTGCCGGCCCCGCACTGGCTGGTGCTCGGGGAGTCCGGCAACGGCAAGTCGGCGCTGGAGAAGACGTACGTGCTGCGCCAGCTGAGGTTCCGCGACCGGCAGGTCGTGGTGCTGGACGCGCAGGGCGAGGACGGCGTCGGCGAGTGGAACCTGATCGCCAACGCGCTGGGCATAAAGTCGATCCGGCTCGACCCGATGGCGGCCCGGGACGGCGGGGTGAAGCTCAACCCGCTGGATCCGGCGATCACCCAGACCGGTCAGCTGTCGCTGCTGCGCACCATCATCGAGGTGGCGATGGGGCGCGGGCTGGAGGAGCGGGCCGGGTTCGCGCTGAAGGCCGCGCACGCCCACGTGGTGGCGACGGTGACCGACCGCCAGCCGGTGCTGGACGACATCATCGACACCCTGCGCAGCCCCGAGCTGTCCTCGCTGGAGTCGCTGGGCGTGGCGGTGGACGAGGTGCAGTCCTGGGGCCTGGACGTGGCGCTGGTGCTGGACCGGCTGGTCGACGGTGACCTGCGCGGCATGTTCGACGGGCCGACCACGGACGGCATCGACCTGGACGCGCCGCTGATCGTCTTCGACCTGTCGCACATCGACCGCAACTCGATCGCGATGCCGATCCTGATGGCGATCGTCGGCGTCTGGCTGGAGCACACCTGGATCAGGCCGGACCGGAAGAAGCGCATCTTCCTGGTCGAGGAGGCCTGGCACATCATCAACAGCCCGTTCGTGGCGCAGCTGTTCCAGCGGCTGCTGAAGTTCGGGCGCCGGCTCGGCCTCTCCTTCGTCGCGGTGGTCCACCACCTGTCCGACGTGGTGGACGGCGCGGCGGCCAAGGAGGCGTCGGCGATCCTGAAGATGGCCTCCACCCGGACGATCTACATGCAGAAGGCCGAGGAGGCGAGAGCCACCGGCCGGGTGCTGGGCCTGCCGCGCTGGGCGGTGGAGATCATCCCCACCCTGTCGCCGGGCATCGCGGTCTGGGACGTGAACGGCAACGTCCAGGTGGTGAAGCACATCATCACGGAGGCCGAGCGGCCGCTGGTGTACACCGACCGGGCGATGACGGAGGACGCGGTCGCCGAACGGGTGCGCGCCGAGCGGTACCTGGCGGCCGAGCCCGGGGTCTAGCGCGTGGGACCCCCGGGGCCGGGGCGATGGGTGCTCAGCCGGTCCTGGTCAGGACGTGGCGCCGGCACCCGTCCGGGGCGCCGACGAACTTGACGGGCTGGGGGCCGCTCGCGGTCCTCCTGGTCCCCCCGAGGTGCTCCGGACGGGTGGGCAGCCCGGTGGTTTCATCCGTGCAGATGTTTTGAACGCGTTCAACTTGCCGCATTGTCGAGAGATGGACGGATCGTCAGCTGCCGGAAACCCTCTTGTTACGTGCGGGACCCTGACAGCTACGCGCGTTGACCCTAGGCTGCACGGGTCACTCATGACAGCTGCCAGCGCCCGCCGGTCGACCACAGCCCGGGCGCTCTAGGGGTAGGGGACCCTCAGAATGTTCACCGTCAGATCCCGACGTGCGGGCCTGGCCGCGGTCGCCGCCGCCGGGCTGCTCGGCTCGGTGGCCGTGCCGACCGCGGCCCAGGCCGCGGATGCCAACCGCCACAAGACCGTCAACCTCCAGCTGCTGGCGATCAACGACTTCCACGGCAACCTGGAGCCCCCGGCCGGTTCGTCCGGCACCATCCGGGAGATCGACCCGGCGACCGGCCAGGTGGTCTCCACCCCGGCCGGCGGTATCGAGTACCTGGCCACCGCGCTGCGCCAGGCCCGGATCCCGGCCGACGACTCGATCACCGTCGCGGCCGGCGACATCGTCGGTGCCAGCCCGCTGACC
The DNA here is from genome assembly GCF_044547105.1 of Kitasatospora sp. NPDC052868. NCBI lineage: Bacteria > Bacillati > Actinomycetota > Actinomycetes > Kitasatosporales > Streptomycetaceae > Kitasatospora > Kitasatospora sp. NPDC052868. The sequence continues at coordinate 22,780 of NZ_JBITZW010000034.1, forward strand.
TCGGCGCTCTTCCACGACGAGCCGACCATCGAGGCGATGGACAAGCTCGGCCTGGACGTCACCGCCGTCGGCAACCACGAGTTCGACGAGGGCGCCAAGGAGCTCACCCGCCTTCAGGAGGGCGGCTGCCACCCGGTGGACGGCTGCTACGAGGCGGGGCGCAAGTTCAAGGGCGCCAACTTCAACTACCTCGCCGCCAACGTCACCAACGAGAAGACCGGCAAGCCGATCCTGGCCCCGTACTGGGTGACCAGGTCGCAGGGCGTGAAGGTCGGCTTCATCGGTGTGACCCTGGAGGGCACCCCGAACATCGTGACCGCCGAGGGCGTCAAGGGCCTGAAGTTCGGCAACGAGGTCACCACGATCAACAAGTACGCGGCCGAGCTGAAGAAGCAGGGCGTGAACTCGATCGTCGCCCTGATCCACGAGGGCGGGCTGCCGGCCAGCAGCACCTACAACTACGACTGCGGCGCCGCCGGCCAGGGCATCTCCGGCCCGATCGTCGACATCGCCAAGAACCTGGACCCGGCGATCGGCGCCATCGTCACCGGCCACACCCACAACGCGTACGCCTGCAGCATCCCCGACCCGCAGGGCGTGCCGCGTTCGGTGACCAGCGCCGCCTCCTTCGGCCGGCTCTACACCGAGATCGACCTGAAGCTCGACAAGACCACCGGCAGCATCGTGCGCCCCTCGGTCAAGGCCGAGAACCACGTCGTGCGCCGCACGGTCGAGAAGGCCCCGGACATGACGGCGCTGATCGACCGCTACTCCAAGCTGGCCGCCCCGATCGCCAACCGTCCGCTCGGCTTCATCGCCTCGGACATCAACGGCCGCGGCAACAGCGACCTGGAGAAGCCGCTCGGTGACGTGATCGCCGACGCCCAGCTGGAGGGCCTGGCGCCCGCCGACAAGGGCGGCGCGCAGATCGCCTTCATGAACCCCGGCGGCATCCGCTCGGACCTGGTCTACAAGGCCACCGGTGCCGAGGGCGACGGCGTGGTGACCTACGGCGAGGCGTTCACCGTCCAGCCGTTCACCAACATGATGCAGGTCAAGACGCTGACCGGCGCCCAGCTGGTCCAGCTGCTCCAGCAGCAGGTGAGCGGCTCCAACGCGGCCTCGCCGAAGGTCCTGCAGTCCTCCAAGGGCCTGACCTACACCCTGGACATGCGCAAGGCCGGTGCGGACCGGGTGCTCGTGGACTCGATCCGGCTGAACGGCGCGCCGGTCGACCCGGCCGCCAAGTACCGCGTCGCGGCCAACGAGTTCCTGGCCGGTGGCGGCGACGGTTTCCCGGCCTTCGCGGCCGGCACCGACAAGCTGGTCGGCGCCTCCGACCTGGACGTCTTCGCCGCCTACCTGGGTGCCCACAGCACGGCCGCCGCGCCGCTGAAGGCCCCCGCGCAGGATCGCATCAAGGTCCTCGGCCCGGGCAGCGACCTCGACTGACCGAGAGCCGACAGTAGGGGAACGGGCGGGGCGCTGTCGGGGCGCCCCGCCCGTTCCGCTTCCCCGTCGGACACGGCCTACACCGGGGACGGTCCGCCCGGCAGCCGCACGGTGGCCTGGGTACCCGGTCCGCCGTCCCGGGCCGGGCCGAGCGCGACCTCGCCGCCGACCTCCCGGACGCTCTGCGCCACGATCGACAGGCCGAGCCCGGAGCCGGGGAGCTGGCGGGAGGACGGGGAGCGCCAGAACCGGTCGAAGACGTAGGGCAGTTCGTCCGAGGGGATGCCCGGACCGTGGTCGCGGACGGTCAGCACGCCCTGCCGGAGGTCGACGTCGATGGCCCCGCCGGGCGGGCTGTACTTGACGGCGTTGTCCAGCAGGTTGATCACGGCGCGTTCGAGGGCGGCGGCGTCGCCGTGGACGAACCAGGGCTCGACGGCCGTCTCGAAGACCAGCCCCGGACCGCGCAGCTTCGCCCGGGCCACCGCCCGGTCGGCGAGCTCGTGCAGGGCGACCACGGCGAGGACCCGCTCCGGCCTGGGGGTGTCGGGGCGGGAGAGCTGGAGCAGGTCGCCGATCAGCACGGTCAGCTCCTGCATCTGCGCCTTCATGTTGCCGAGCAGCTTGGTCTTGGTCGCCGGGGGCAGCGGGCGGCCGGTGTCGTCGCTGCGGATCAGCAGGTCGACGTTGGTGCGCAGCGAGGTGAGCGGGGTGCGCAGCTCGTGCCCGGCGTCGGCGATCAGCCGGGTCTGGCGGTCCCGGGAGTTGGCGAGCGCGGTGCTCATGGAGTTGAAGGACGCCGACAGCCGGGCGATCTCGTCGCTGCCGTGGACGGGGATGGTGCTGCCGACCTCCTCGGTGCGGGCGATGTGCTCGACCACGTCGGTGAGCTGGTCGACGGGCTTGAGCGCCGAGCGGGCGACCAGCCGGCCGGCGACGCCGGCGAGGATGACGCCCCCGAGGGCCACGCCGCCGAGGACCAGGGCGAGTTGGTTGAGGGAGTCCTCCGTGGCCTTGGTCGGCGAGGCGACCATGATGAGCACGGAGGAGTGGTTGGTGGCGCGGGCGAGGGAGATCTTGACCATGGCCGGCTCGCCGTTGGTGAAGTGGCCGTCGCGGACGATCGACTGATTCGGTCTGAGTGCGAGCGCCTGGGCGTCGTCCGGCTGGATGCTGATGGCCTTGGTGGCGGAGGCGGGGAGGGTGACACAGGCCGGGTCGGTCCAGACGAACTGGGTGTCCCGGGCTGCGGGACCGCCGCCCGGGGGTTCGGGCAGTGTGCCGGCGGCCTGGTTCTCCTGGACCTTCTTCAGGGCGGCCTCCGGCGTCGTGGCGCACGGGAGCTGGACGGGCAGAGGTGCCACGCGGGGAGGCGGCACGTTCTCCAGGTCGTGCCGCACCTGTCCGTACAGCTGCTTCTCGACGAGGAACCAGCACGCCAGCGCCGACAGCGCGATCGCCACCGCGACCGCCGCGGCCGTCAGGAACGTCAGCCGGCTGCGCAGGGACTGCGCCCGGTACCAGTGGGCGAGCCGCGGGCCCTGGGGGCCGCGCGGCGGGACCAGCGGGGGCGGCGGGGCGGCGGTGTCGCTCACGCGGGGGTGCCGGCGGCCGGGCGCAGCGCGTAGCCGACGCCGCGGACGGTCTGGATGATCCGCGGCATGCCGCCCTGCTCGGTCTTGCGGCGCAGGTACATCACGTACACGTCCAGGGAGTTGGAGGAGGGCTCGAAGTCGAAGCCCCAGACCGCCTTGAGGATCTGTTCGCGGGTGAGGACCTGGCGGGGGTGCGAGAGGAACATCTCCAGCAGCATGAACTCGGTGCGGGTCAGTTCGACCGGCTTGCCGGCCCGGGTGACCTCGCGGGTGGCGGTGTTCATCCGCAGGTCGGCGAAGGACAGCACCTCGCTGTCGTCCTCGACGGCGGCGGCCCGGGCGGCGGCCTCGGTGGCGAGGGCGTTGCGGCGGAGCAGGGCGCGCACCCGGGCCAGCAGTTCGTCCAGCTCGAAGGGCTTGGCGAGGTAGTCGTCCGCGCCGACGTCCAGGCCGGTGACCCGGTCGCCGACCGCGTCGCGGGCGGTGAGCATCAGGACCGGGACGGTGTCGCCGCGCGAGCGCATCCGGCGGACGGCGGTGAGGCCGTCCATCCGGGGCATCATGATGTCGAGCAGGACGAGGTCGGGCTTGTCGCGTTCGACGGACTCCAGGGCCTCGTAGCCGTCGGTGGCGGTGGCGACCTCGTAGCCCTCGAAGGCGAGGCTGCTCTCCAGGGCGTCCCGGAGGGCGGGTTCGTCGTCGACCACGAGGAGCCGGGCGGTGGCCTGCCCGGGCTCGGCGGAGGTGCGGTCGTCGGCGGACGGGATCATGGGCGGTTGCCCTTTCTCATTCGTCGGAGGGCCTGCGTCGGGGGCCAGCGTCGGGGGCCTGCGGAGGAGCGCCTGTGGGAGGAGCACCTGCTCGGAGTAATTGTCCGTCTAGATGTTCTGGCCGGCCTGCAGCTTGGGCAGCACCTGCTTGATGTCGTTGATCGGGATGGCGAAGCCGAGGCCGACGCTGCCGGCGGTGCTGCTGTCGGCCGTGGAGCTGGAGCCGGTCGCCGAGTACATCGCCGAGTTGATGCCGATCACCTGGCCGCTCGCGTTGATCAGCGGGCCGCCGGAGTTGCCGGGGTTGAGCGCGGCGTCGGTCTGGAAGGCCTTGTAGGTGGTGGTGTCGCCGTTGTTCTGCGGGGTGCTGCCGCGCAGGCCGGGCAAATTGGGGAAGCCGAAGCCGCCGTTGCCGCTGGTGCTGCCCTCGTCGACCTGGACGGTGACCTCGCGGTTCTCGGCGCTGATGATGCCCGAGGTGACGGTGCCGGTGAGGCCTTCGGGGTTGCCGATGGCGACGACCGGGTCGCCGACCGAGACGGCGGCGGAGTCGCCGAGGGTGGCCGGGGTGAGGTTGCCGCCGCCGCTCGCGGTGATCACGGCGGCGTCCAGGGCCTTGTCGGTGCCGGTGACGGTGGCCTTGGCGGTGGAGCCGTCCTGGAAGGTGACGGAGAGCTGGCCGCCGTCGACCGCGCCGGAGACCACGTGGTAGTTGGTGAGGATCTGGCCGCTCTTGGTGAGCACCACGCCGGTGCCGGTGGCGGTGCCGTTCGCGCTCTTCACGGTGATCTGGACGACGCTCGGCGAGACCGCGGAGGCGATGGCGGCCACGTCGGCGCTGCCGTCGGAGCGGGCCGAGATCGGGCTGGCGACGGTGGCGGTCCGGCTGCCGGAGCCGTGCTGCTCGGCGGCGACGACCCCGCCGGTCACCCCGCCGAGGACGGCGGCGACCGCCGCGACGGCGGTGACCAGGACGAGCCGGCCGCGCAGCAGCCCGCGTCGGCCGCGGCCGCGGTGGCCGCCGTGCAGGGCCGGTCCGCCGGCCTCGGGCAGTACCGGCGGGGCGGGAGGCATCGGCGGTGCGGGGGGCGCCGGGGGAGCCGCGGCCGGCGGAGCGGGCGGGCCGTCGAAGCCGCCGGAGTGCTCCTCGCGGTAGGCGGGGCCGCTCTCGACGACGGTGCCCTCGATCACCCGGTCCCGGTGCGGGTGGGCGCCCGGGGGCGGGTAGCCGCCGGGGAGGCCGTCCTGGTGGTGCCGGTCGTACTGGTCTCCGCGCTGCTGATCGCTCATGCCGACCAACGTCCGCCCGGCGGATGAGGATTCGATGAGAGCGGGCTCAGAAGGGGGAGAGAAGCCCGTTGACTTCTCATAAAGCCTGGTCAGGCGGCCTGCCGGCGGCCCGGGGCCGGAGTGGGCTATTCCGCTTCGGTGCCGGCCTCGGGCTGCGGGCCGGAGCAGCCGCAGGAGCGGCGGATGACCAGGCGGGACGGGAACTTCCGGACCCGCTCGGTGTCCGAGCCCGGCACCATCAGCGAGTCGTCCAGGACCAGGTCTACGGCGGCCCGGGCCATCGCGTCGCGGTCGGAGGCGACGGTGGTCAGCGGCGGGTCGGCGAGCGCGGCCTCGGGCACGTCGTCGAAGCCGGCCACCGCGAGGTCGTCCGGCACCCGCAGGCCGAGCTCGCGGGCGGCCCGCAGCACGCCGATCGCCTGGTCGTCGGTGGAGCAGAAGATCGCCGGCGGGCGGTCCGCCGAGCCGAGCACGCCGAGGGCGACCTCGTAGGCGCCGTAGCGGTGGAACGGGGCGTCGATCAGGTGCGGCTCTGCGGGCAGGCCGTGGGCGTCCATGGCGCGCTGCCAGCCCTCGACGTGGTCGATCACCGGGTCGCCGGGGGCGGGGGACTCGACCGGGCCGCCGAAGCAGGCCACGTACGGGTGCCCGTGCACCTCCAGAAGGTGGCGCACCACCGCCTCGGCGCCGCCCACGTCGTCGGTGACCACCGCGACGTCGTCGATCGCCTCGGGCCGGCGGTGCAGCAGCACCACCTTGGCGCCCTCCATCGCGGCGAACTCCTCGGCGGCACGCTGCGAGGGGCCCTGGCTGACCAGGATCAGGCCGGAGACCCGCATGCCGAGGAAGGCGCGGACGTAGTGCACCTCGCGGTCGTCCACGTAGTCGGAGTTGCCGATCAGCACGAGCTTGCCGCGCTCGGAGGCGGCCCGTTCCACGGCGTGCGCCATCTCGGCGAAGAACGGCTGGCGGGCGTCGGGGACGACCATGCCGATCAGGTTGGTGCGGCGGGAGGCCATCGCCTGGGCGACGCTGTTCGGCCGGTAGCCGAGCTGCTCGATCGCCGCGAGGACCTTCTCCTTGGTCGCGGGCGCGACCGGGCGGGGTCCGTTGTTGATGACGTAGCTGACGACCGCGGTCGAGGTACCAGCCAGCCGGGCTACATCGTCGCGCGTCACTTTGGCCACGGGGGGAGTCTACGCGTGTGGCGTGCGGCCGGGCAGATGGGACGTGGCTACCGCGCGGTAGGGCGCGGAGGGCGGTCAGGCGAATGCGGACAAGCCGGGCGGGGGTCGCCCGCCCGGCCTCCGGTCACCTCTCGCGGGCGGTCGGTGCGGCGGAGCGCTGGCCGAGGTCGGCCCGCTCGGCCTTGTCCGACTTGTCCGGGACGACGAAGCGGTAGCCGACGTTGCGCACGGTGCCGATCAGCTGCTCGTGCTCGACGCCGAGCTTCGCCCGCAGCCGCCGGACGTGCACGTCCACCGTCCGGGTGCCGCCGAAGTAGTCGTAGCCCCAGACCTCCTGGAGCAGCTGCGCCCGGGTGAAGACCCGGCCGGGGTGCTGCGCGAGGTACTTGAGCAGCTCGAACTCCTTGAAGGTGAGGTCGAGCACCCGGCCCTTGATCTTGGCGGAGTAGGTGGCCTCGTCGACCGAGAGGTCGCCGTTGCGGATCTCCATCGGGCTGTCGTCGGTGACCACCTGGAGCCGGCCCAGGGCCAGCCGCAGCCGGGCCTCGACCTCGGCCGGGCCGGCCGTGTCCAGCAGGACGTCGTCGACGCCCCAGTCGGCGGTGACGGCGGCCAGGCCGCCCTCGGTGACCACCAGGATCAGCGGGCTGCCGATGCCGGTGGAGCGCAGCAGCTGGCAGAGGCTGCGGATCTGCGGCAGGTCCCGCCGGCCGTCGACCAGGATGACGTCCGCGCTGGGGGTGTCGACCAGGGCCGATCCCTCGGCCGGTGCCACCCGCACGGAGTGCAGCAGCAGGCCGAGGGCCGGCAGCACCTCAGCGGAGGGCTGCAGTGCGTTGGTGAGGAGGAGCAGAGAACTCATACCCGGTAGTCCCCTTTCCGGGTCGTCGCGGTCGCTGTACGGCTGCCGCCACAGCCGGCTGGCGCACGTTCGAGGAGGTGCCGCTCGCGGCGCGCCCCGGGAGGGGCGGCGGCGGGCGGCGAGGGTGGGGGAAAGACGGCGGGCGCCAGGCCCGGACCGGGGGATTCGCCGGCGTGCACGACGGAACCGGGAGCGTGCCGGAGGTCCCGCAACCCCTGATGCACCGTTTCTGCCCTGCTCATCCCGTGAACCCTCCGGTCTGTCCCGTGCCGGGCGGCGGCCCGGCGCCGGGTTCCGACACCCCGCCTGGTCCGGGCACTTCGTTGTGCCGAGAGATGGCGGGGCGGTCCCTGCTCCGCGCCGGGGGTGGGCCGACGAATCGCAAGGACGTCCGTACTGGCGTCCTGAAAGCACAAAAGGACCCGGGGGCGACTCTGCCCGGATCCCTTAGGCGTCGAGGATAGCCGACCAGGTCCCGCACCGGGAGGGCTCGAATGCGGCGCTTCGGCCATACCGGGCGCCACCCGGGTGAGCCTGGCCACAGCTTCGGCCGCCCGTCGGCACCGCTCCGGCCAGGGCGGTTGCCGGTCGCGGCGGCGGACCCGCCATCATGGGACGCACATCGGCGCCACCGTGCGCATACACCTTTCGAGTGATTGTGTGGCGGTTCCGATGTGGACCCGGACCGGGTACCGGACCGGGCGACGACGAGGAGAAGGGGTTGCCATGGGTGCGACCACCGAGCCGGCGGACGCCGCGCGGGTGAGCGGGACGATCCGCTACTGGGCGGCGGCGAAGTCCGAGGCCGGACTGGCCGAGGAGCCGTACGAGGCCGCGACCCTGGCGGAGGCGCTGGCGGCGGCCAGGCAGCGGCACGCCGACCGGCCGAAGCTCGTCCGGTTGCTCGGGCACTGCTCGTACCTGGTGGACGGCTCCCCCGTCGGCGGCCGCGACCACGCGACCGTCGCCCTCAGTCAGGGCGGCACGGTCGAGGTGCTCCCGCCGTTCGCGGGAGGGTGAGCGCCGTGACCGACATGAGCGACGCGAACGACGGCTTCGGCGGACACCGGCCCGCCCCGGCCGACCCGCAGGGCGCGGGCCAGGGCGGCTGGCCGAACCCCGCACAGCACCCCCGGCAGCACGCCCAGCCGCCGCAGCAGCCGCAGTACCCGCAGCAGGGACCGGCGCAGCCGCAGCACCCGTACGCCCCGCAGCCGGCCCACGCGCCGGAGCAGTCGTACTCGCAGCAGTCGTACCCGCAGCAGGGGTACGGCGGACAGCCCCACGGCCCCGGGCAGGGCTACGAGCCGTACGGGCGGCCGCCCGCAGCGGACGCGCCGACGGCGCTGATCCCCCCGGTGCCCGCGGCCGAGGACGCGCCGACCGCCTTGATCCCCCCGGTGTCGGCCACGGGCCCCGGGCCGGCTCCCGCTCCCGTGCCCGTCTTCGACCCGCCGACCATGACGCTCAAGCGCCCGACACTCCCGACTCCGCCGGGTGCCCCCGCCGTGCCGCCCGGCACCGGCCGCCGCCGCGCGACCGGTCCGGCCAGGCCTGGTCCGACACCGCCCGTTCCGGCGCAGCCCGGCTTCGCACGGTCCGGTCCCGCGCAGCCCGGTTTCGCACAGGCGGCCCCGGCGGTTCCCCCCGCCCGGACCGGCTCGCCGATCATCGACCCGGGCCTGCAGCCCGCCCTGATCACGGCGGGCGCGGCCGCGCTGCTGGCCGGTGGCGCGGCGCTCGGGCAGGTGGCCCTGGCCGTGGTGGTCGTACTGCTCCAGGGGCTCACCGCGGCCGGCTGGTTCCGGCTGAACGGCATGTGGCCGGCCCGGCAGGGCATCGCCCTCGCCGCACTGGCCGGTCTGACCGCGGACGCGGCGGTGCTGCTGGCCGGCTCCGGCGGCGGTGCGGCGGCCGTGGTCGGCACCCTCGGCGGGTTCTTCCTGCTGGTCCTGGTGCTGCAGACGTTCCGCCCCTCGGACCCGAAGGAGCGGTTCTACGCGCTCACCGTGCTCGGCTCCGCCTCGGTGGTGACGGTGCTCTGCACCGCGCTGCTGCTGGCCGACCGGGTGCCGGCGGCGGTCGGCGCGGTCGCGCTGGCCACCGTGCTGGCCGCGGCGCCGCTGCCGGGGCCGAAGCAGCTGGGCCCGGTACTGGGCCTGGTCGCGGCCGTGGTGTTCGGCCTGGCCGTGGGCGCGCCCCCGGCGCTGGGCGTGCTGGCGGGCCTCGGTGCGCTGGTCGGGCGCCGGGTGGCCGGGTACGACTTCCCGTCCCGGTTCGTGCACATGACGGCGGGCGTGGCGCTGCCGCTGGCGGTGGCCTCGCCGCTGATCTGGATCGCCACCCGCCTGCTGGCGGGCTGACGCCGCCCGGACCGGGCCTGCGCGGCACCGGCGTCCCGCCCCGGAACCATGCTCCGGGGCGGGACGTCGTACGGTCGTGCGGGAGCGGCCGTACGCGGGCGGGCCGGGCGAGAGCCGGGGCGCCCACGGCGGCGACAGGCGACGACGGGGGAGAGCGATGCGCGGTTGGGTGAAGGCGACGATCGGGTTGACGGTGCTCGCCGGCCTCCTGGTGGGGGCCGACCGGATCGCCGTCGGCCTGGCCGAGGACGAGGTCGCCGACCAGCTGGTGAAGAGCGGCCGGATGAGCCAGCGCCCGGACGTGTCGATCGGCGACTTCCCGTTCCTCACCGACCTGGTCTCGATGAAGGTGGACGACCTGAGAATCTCCGCCGACGGGCTGACCGTCGGCGACGGCAACCGCCAGGTGGCGCTGCACTCCTTCAAGGCGAAGCTGTCCGGGGTCGCGGCGAGCGACAGCCTGCGGAGCGCCAAGGTGGCCAAGGGCAGCGGCAGCGGCCTGATCTCGTACGCGGACCTCGCCCAGCTGCTGCCGCCGGCGTCCCAGATGATGCCCGGCGCGGGCCGGCTGCCGGTGGGCGCCAACACCCGGCTGAGCCTGTCGTACGGCGGTCCGGGCAAGATCAAGGCGTCGCTGGGGCCGCTCGCGGTCGGCGAGGGGTCGGTGCACAGCCAGGGCAACACCGTCACGGCGGACGGCTTCCAGCTCAGCGGGGTGGCCTCGATGGTGGCCGGCCTGGCCAACCAGAAGATCGAACCGGTGAGCTTCACCCTGGACCGGCTCCCGGCCGGGCTCCAGCTGTCCGGCGTGACACCGCAGGAGGACGGCCTCCAGCTGACCTTCCAGGGCGACGGTTTCACCCTGATCGGCTGATCGGGCCGCCCGGGCCCGCGCCGTACCCCCGATCCGGCTCCGTACCACTCCACTCCGTTCCGCTCCGTCCGTTCCGCTCCGCGAGACGCGCTGTCCAGCGCCGCCCGCGGAGCGGTGTCGTTTCCGGTCCGGGGCGGCGCCGTACGGGCCCCCGTTGGGCCGCCGACCGATTCCGGTCGGCCGGGAAAGGGCCAAATCTCGGTATTCGAGCCATCTGGTCTCAACATTCGATACGCTAATGACAGCAGGCGCCCCGGGTCCCTAGCATCGTCGGCATGAAGCGACAGACGGACCTCACGAAGCGGCGGGCGGTAGACCTGTGCCGCGTGTCCGCCTGTCTGTGTCGAATGCGCTAACTCGGCGTTTTTGCGGGGCAGTTCACCCCCGCCGCCGATTTCCCCGGTGACCTGGCCCGGCAGTTGACGCCGGTCTCCGCCATCGCACACCGCAGACCATTGCTCGGTACCATGCGCTCCTCCTGTCCGTCCCAGTATTCGGACAGAGATTCGGACCGGTCACTCCGAGCAGCCAGCAGCAGCACCTTCCGCAAACCGCCCCCGGATGGAGAACATCACCATGAGCCGCAGCGACGTCCTGGTCGACGCCGACTGGGTCCAGGCCCACCTGGACGACCCGAAGGTCGTCATCGTCGAGGTCGACGAGGACACCTCCGCCTACGAGAAGAACCACATCCGCAACGCCGTCCGGATCGACTGGAAGAGCGACCTCCAGGACCCGGTCCGCCGCGACTTCATCGACCAGGCCGGCTTCGAGGCGCTGCTCAGCGCCAAGGGGATCGCCAACGACCAGATCGTGGTGCTCTACGGCGGCAACAACAACTGGTTCGCCTCGTACGCCTACTGGTACTTCAAGCTGTACGGCCACGGCGACGTCCGCCTGCTGGACGGCGGCCGCAAGAAGTGGGAGCTGGACTCCCGCGACCTGGTCGCCGAGGTGCCGGTCCGCACCGCGACCGAGTACAAGGCGCAGGCCGTCGACTCCTCGATCCGCGCCTTCCGCGACGACGTGATCGCCGCCATCGGCAGCCTGAACCTGGTCGACGTGCGCTCGCCCGACGAGTTCTCCGGCAAGCTGCTCGCCCCGGCCCACCTCCCGCAGGAGCAGTCGCAGCGCCCCGGCCACGTGCCGAGCGCCCGCAACATCCCGTGGGCCAAGAACGCCAACGACGACGGCACCTTCAAGAGCGACGACGAGCTCAAGGCCCTGTACGAGGCCGAGGGCGTCGACCTGGCGAAGGACACCATCGCCTACTGCCGCATCGGCGAGCGCTCCGCGCTCACCTGGTTCGTGCTGCACGAGCTGCTCGGCCAGGAGAACGTGAAGAACTACGACGGTTCGTGGACCGAGTACGGCAGCCTGGTGGGCGTGCCGATCGAGCTCGGCAACTGAGCCGCCGGCTCCATCCGTAAGTCAGAAGGGAAGACACACTATGTGCGGTGCGAAGGCCGGCGGCCCGGACCTGGCAGGAGTTGACGTGGCGAACGAGACGATCATCCAGGGTTCCGTGACCCGCGACGGAGAGCCGGTCAACGGCTACGTCCGTCTGCTCGACGAGGGCGGCGAGTTCACGGCCGAGGTGCCCACCTCGGCGACCGGACAGTTCCGGTTCTTCGCCCGCCCGGGCAAGTGGACGCTGCGCGCGCTCGTCCCGGGCCAGACCGTGGACCGCCAGGTCGTCGCCTCCCAGGGCAACCTGACCGAGGTCGCGATCGCCGTCTGATCCACCCGGTGGACACACCCGAGGGCCCCTGCCGCGCAGGGGCCCTCAGGCATACCGTGGAGGGGTGCAGGCACGCCGGAGGCATCGCTACTACTTCGCCATGATGGGCGTCTGCATCGGCCTGTTCGTGCTCGCCTGGGGTGTGGTGCGGTTCTGGTCCGTCCCGGCGGCCATCGGGCTCTGCCTCTTCGCGATGGTCATCCCCCCGGCCGCCGCGGTCTTCGCCAACAAGCGGGACCCGGAGGACGACTGGTGGAACGACCCGCGCTGGGAGGACCCGAAGTGGGACGAGCCCGGCCACGACCGGGACCACCCCGACAGACCCTAGGCGGGGCCTAGTAGACGAGCGCCTGAACGCCGTCCGCCATGATCTCGCTGACGAAGACCTGGGCGCCCGCGATGCGGACACCCTCGACGGTGTCCTGCTGCTCGATCCCGCGCCGCGCCGCGCACTGGGTGCAGAGGGTGACCGTCCCGGCCGCCAGGATCGACTCCAGCAGATCCGGCAGCGGCGCCGCGTGCGGCAGCTCGAACTCCGCGGCGCGCCCGGGCAGCGCGAACCAGGACGACTCCCCGGTCAGCCAGAGCGAGACCTCGACCCCGCTGGCGACGGCGACCGCCGCCACCGTGAACGCCTGCGAGCACCGCTCCGGAGCGTCGGCTCCGGCAGTGACCTTGATGACCAGTTTCTTCGACATGGCGCCACCCTAGATCCCGGGAAAATCCCGACGTGGTGGGGCTCACCGAGACCCGCCGACGCCCGGCGGATAGAGTGAGCGACAGCAAAATCCACCACACTGTCGCCGCCCTGGGAGCCCCCCGTGTCCGGTCTGGAAATCTTCTTCGACGGTCTGCTGGCCCTCATGGCCGTGCTGATCACCTGGTTCGCCATCTTCTCGGTGATGAAGCTGTACCAGGGCCAGCGCTGAGCAGCTGCCGTACGGTTGAAGCAGCCCCACACCGACGACAGCAACCAGGAACATGATCGAGATCCCTTCTGACCTCCACAAGGACGTCGTCCCGCTCGCCTTCCTCCTCGGTACCTGGGAGGGCGCGGGCGTCTACGACTTCCCCGGTACCGAGAAGTGCAACTTCGGCCAGGAGATCGTCATCCGGCACGACGGCCGGCCCTTCCTGGAGTTCCGCTCCCGTACCTGGGTGCTGGACAGCGAGGGCGAGAAGGTCCGCCCGCTGGAGAACGAGCACGCCTTCTGGCGCATCACCAGCAACCCGCACGGCACCAGCGGTGCGCGCGGGATCGAGATCTCCTCCGTCCGTGACGACGGCACCGTGGAGATCTGGTACGGCGAACTGGCCGACGGCAAGCCGCAGATCGACGTCTCCACCGACGCGGTGGCCCGGATCGAGGGTTCGCCGGAGTACTCGGGCGGCAAGCGCCTCTTCGGCTTCGTCAACGAGGAGCTGCTCTGGGTCGGCGAGAAGTCCGCGCCGAACGTGCCGCTGCGCCCGTACATGTCCGCGCAGCTCAAGAAGGTGCTCAGCCCCGCCCAGCTGATCAAGGACATCAACGACCTGCCGGACGACGGCATCGCGTTCTTCCGCTGAGCATGGCCTTCCGCTGAGCACGGCCTTCCGCTGAGCACGGCCTTCGGCTGCGCGCAGCCTTCGGTGGGCACGGCTCATCGCGCATGAGGTAGGGACCGGCCGCGGGTCGGTCCCTACACTTGCCTCAGGACCCCCGACCTTGGCAGGGACAGCACCGTGGCGGACACCGGCACCACCGACTGGCAGCTCTCCGGCGACTGGAAGGCCGACCTGCGCGAGCGCGGGTACCGCCTCACGCCCCAGCGGCAGCTCGTCCTGGAGGCCGTCGACGTGCTCGACCACGCCACCCCGGACGACATCCTCTGCCACGTCCGGCAGACCGCCAGCGGCATCAACATCTCCACCGTCTACCGGACGCTGGAGCTGCTGGAGGAGCTGGGCCTGGTCTCGCACGCGCACCTGGGGCACGGCGCCCCGACGTACCACCTGGCCGGGCGCCACCACCACCTGCACCTGGTCTGCCGGGACTGCGAGAAGGTCACCGAGACCAACACCGAGATCGCCCAGCCGCTGATCGACAGCCTCCGCGAGAAGCACGGCTTCGACACCGACCTCAAGCATTTCGCCATCTTCGGCCGCTGCGCCGACTGCGCCGCCAAGCACGCCGCGGAGCGGTCGTAAGCTGGCCGGTATGAAGAGCCCGTTGCTTGCCCTGCCCGGTGCCGTCCCCGCCGAGGGAACCGACGAGGGCGTGGCCGCCCACTACGGCGACATCTTCCGCGAGCAGCGGAGCCTCTCGCAGGGCGCCGGCTTCGTGGACCTCTCGCACCGGGGAGTGGTCACCGTCACCGGCGAGGACCGGCTGACCTGGCTGCACCTCCTGCTCACCCAGCATGTCAGCGAGCTTCCGGCGCAGCGGGCCACCGAGGCACTGGTGCTCTCCGCTAACGGGCACGTCGAGCACGCCCTGTACCTGGTCGACGACGGCACCACCACCTGGGCGCACGTCGAGCCGGGCACCGCTCCGGAGCTGGTCGGCTATCTGGAGCGGATGAAGTTCTTCTACCGGGTGGAGGTCGCGGACGCGACCGCCGGCTACGCGCTGGTCCACCTGCCGGCCGGCTCCACCGCCTCGGCGGAGGGCGCGGCGGCGGTGCGCGAGCTGTCGTACGGGCGGGACCTCTTCCTTCCGCGCGCCGAGCTGGAGGCGCTGAGCAAGGGGTACGGCCCGGCGGCCGGCGTCTGGGCGTACGAGGCGCTGCGGATCGAGGGCCACCGGCCGCGGCTGGGCTTCGAGACCGACCACCGGACCATCCCGCACGAGGTGGACTGGCTGGGTACCGCCGTGCACCTGCAGAAGGGCTGCTACCGGGGGCAGGAGACGGTCGCCCGGGTGCACAACCTGGGCCGGCCGCCGCGCCGCCTGGTCTTCCTGCACCTGGACGGCACGGAGGAGATGCTGCCCCCGCACGGGACGGAGGTGCGGCTCGCCTCGGACCCGGACGGGCGGGCGCTGGGCTTCGTGACCTCCTCGGCGCGCCACCACGAGCTGGGGCCGATCGCGCTGGCGATCGTCAAGCGCAACGTCCCGGTGGACGCCGTGCTGCTGGCCGGGAGGGTCCCGGGGACGCAGGACGTGATCGTCCCGCAGTAGCGCCGCCGCGGTCGGCGCCGCCCGGACCTCGTCGGGGCGGCGCAGGCCTGGTCGGGGGCGGCTCAGACCTCGACGAGGACGGTGAACGGGCCGTCGTTCACCAGTGCCACCTGCATGTCCGCGCCGAACCGGCCAGTCTCCACCTTGGCGCCGAGCTCCCGCAGCCGGGCGACCACCTCGTCCACCAGCGGCTCGGCGACCGGGCCGGGCGCGGCCGCGTTCCAGGTCGGGCGCCGGCCCTTGCGGGCGTCCCCGTAGAGGGTGAACTGGCTGATCACCAGTAGCGGCGCGGCCAGGTCGGAGCAGGACTGCTCGACCCCGTTCCCGTCGGCCTCCAGCAGCCGCAGCGTCCAGAGCTTGCGGGCCAGCTGGGCCGCCTTGGCGGGGGTGTCCTCGTGGGTCACGCCGACCAGGACGCAGAGCCCGGGCCCCTCGATCGCGCCGACGGTCTCGCCGGCCACCGTCACCCTGGCCTCGGTCACTCGCTGCACCACTGCTCGCATGCGGCCATTGTGCCGGAGCCGGGTAGCGCCTTCGGAGGCACCGTCGAACCCGCGGGGGCGGGGGCCTAGTCGCGGGCCTTGGCGTTCACCGGGGGGTGCGCGTCACCGCTGTCCGCGCCGAGGCCCGCGAGCAGGCGCAGCCCGTCCTCGGCGGGGCTGCCGGGGGCCGCGGACAGCACCAGCAGCTCCATGCCGGATTCGTCCGGCAGCGCGAAGTTCTCGTGGTGCAGTTCCAGCAGGCCGACCAGCGGGTGCCGGTACGCCTTGCGTCCGTGGGAGCGGGCCCGGACGTCCGCGCGGGCCCAGAGGCGGCGGAAGCGCTCGCTGCCCATCGCCAGCTCGCCGATGAGCGAGGCCAGCCGGGGGTCCTCGGGGTGTTTTCCGGCGGCCAGGCGCAGGTGCCCGACCACGTCGAGGGTGCACGTCTCCCAGTCCGCGTAGAGGCCGCGCTCGGGCTCCTCCAGGAAGATGTGCCGGGCGGTGTTCAGGCCGGGTATCGGCCGGCCGTAGAGGAGTCCGGCGAGGCGGTTGCCGGCGAGCACGTCCATCCGGTGGTCCATGATCAGCGCGGGTGCGCCGGAGACCAGGCCGAGGACGCGCAGCAGCTCCGGCCGGATCCGTCCGTTCGGCGCCTTGGCGGGGCGGCGGCGCTGCCGGGCGAGCCGGTAGAGGTGCCCGCGTTCGGTCTCGTCGAGGCCGAGGACGCGGGCGAGCACGTCGAGGACCTGCTCGGAGGGCTGGGTCGCGCGGCCCTGCTCCAGGCGTACGTAGTAGTCGACGCTGACGCCGGACAGGTGGGCGACCTCCTCGCGGCGCAGCCCCTCGACCCGGCGGCGGCTGTCGACGGGGATGCCGACGGTCGCCGGGTCGACCCGGGAGCGCCTGGTCCGCAGGAAGCCCGCAAGATCGTCCATGCCCTTCAGTATGGCCGCGGCGCCGCCCGTGAGGGTGGCCCTGTCGATACCAGGAAGTCCGGTCCGACGGAAGCGGCGCCCCTGAACACCGGGCGCCGCGGTGCCCAGTATCGGAGGCATCCGATCCGAAGGAGTCCCCGTGAAGACGCTGATCGTCTACGCCCACCCCGAGCCGCAGTCGCTCAACGGCTCGCTGAAGGACCTCGCGGTGTCCACCCTGGAGGCCGCCGGGCACGAGGTGCGGGTGAGCGACCTGTACGCGATGGATTGGAAGGCGGTCGTGGACGCCGCGGACTACGGCCCGCACGCGTCGAGCCCGTTGAGGGTCGCCCGGGATTCGGGCCGGGCCTTCGAGGCGGGGGAGCTCGGTGCGGACGTCCGCACCGAGCAGGAGAAGCTGCTGTGGGCCGACACGATCGTCTTCCAGTTCCCGCTGTGGTGGTACTCGATGCCCGCGATCCTCAAGGGCTGGGTGGACCGGGTGTTCACCTACCGCTTCGCCTACGGCGTCGGCGAGCACAGCGACACCAAGTACGGCGAGCGCTTCGGCGAGGGCACCCTCGCGGGCCGGCGGGCCCTGCTGTCGGTGACCGTCGGCGGCCCGGAGTCGCACTACGCCGCCCGCGGGATCAACGGCCCCATCGAGGACCTGCTGTTCCCGATCCACCACGGCATCCTCTACTACCCGGGCATCGAGGTGCTGCCGCCGTTCGTGCTGCACGGCACCGACCGGATGACCGAGGAGGCCTTCCCGGACGTCGCCAAGGCCTGGGAGGAGCGTCTGCTCACCCTGGAGTCGACCGAGCCGATCCCCTTCCGGCGGCAGAACTTCGGCGACTACGAGATCCCCTCGCTGAACCTGAAGGAGGGGCTGGAGCCCGCGGGCCGCACGGGTTTCGGGCTGCACGTGCGCGGCTGACCACCGGCAGCCGGGGGAGGGTCCCGTGGGGCGCGTGCAGGCTTGGCGAGCGCTGGGTGGCGTGCGCCTGCGCTCCCGCTGGCGCCGATCTCCCTGCGGAAAGCCCTGGTCATATCAGCCACCCCCGTTCGCCAGGGGGCCGTTCGGGTGCACGGGCGGTGCACGGGCGCCGGGCGGGGTGGCACGCTGGGGCCGGGCACCCGCTCGACGCTGCGCCGGGGCCGGGTCGGCCGGGCGGTCGAGCCGGTAGGTCAGGCGTTCTGGCGGTGTCGCCCCGGCGGGTGGCATCGGTGCGGGGCGGGAACCCTCAGGGGGTGCCCGGGCGTGCACCAGGCGGTACGCGCAACGGCAGGCCGGAGACGGACCGGACAACGCGGCAGACGACGGGGTGCCGCGAGCGGGCGGGATCGGGCGGGATTCGGGACAACGGCAGGTGGTTGGTTGATGGACGCGAGCAGCGCGGCACAGGACCGGTCCGGGCGGGCGCCCGGGAGCCCGGAGCCGGCGGGGGCCCCCTCCTGTGCGACGGCGGGCGGCGGGGAGCCGGATCTGGGGCGGCTGGGTCTGGACCAGCTGCGGACCCTGCGCCGGGACACCCTGGAGCAGGAGGCCGACCTGTCCTATCTCCGGCGGCTGCTGCACGGCCGGATGGACATCCTGCGGGCCGAGTTGGACCGGCGCCCCGACGGTGGCCCGGTGCTGGCGGCGGCCGGGGCGGAGGGGCCGGGCGCCGCGCTGCTGGACCGGCTGCCGGCCATCCTCGCCGACGCGCCGTCCTCCGTCCGGCTCTCCGCCCGGCACGTCACGCTCGGGCCGCCACGCGGCCAGCAGTCCCAGGTGGAGGCGGACACCCTGATGGGCGACGTCCAGCTCGCCGACCTCGGCGCGCACCCCGCCGAGGAGCTGCTGGCCGCGCTGGAGCGGCTGCGGGCGCACGAGCGCGAGGTCTCCGGGCGCCGGCAGCGGCTGCAGCGGACCGCGGACGGCTGCAGCGCCGAGATCACCCGTCGGTACCGCGACGGGGAGGCGCGGGTTGACGACCTGCTCGCGGGCGGCCCGCTCTGACCGGGTGAGGCCGCCCGGCCAGGCCGGGCCCGGTCCGACCTGGCCGGGCCCGGTCGGCGGCGGCCGGGGTGCGGGCGGCCCGCCCGCGGTGCACGGTGGACCGGGGGTCGTCGCACAGCTGAGGAGTCCGCCATGAGCGAGCACGTGTACCGGGTCACCGAGATCGTCGGGTCCTCCACCGAGAGCATCGACGCCGCGATCCGCAACGGGGTCGAGCGGGCCTCCCGGACCCTGCGCAACCTCGACTGGTTCGAGGTGACGCAGGTCCGGGGCCACCTCGCGGACGGCCGGATCGAGCACTACCAGGTCGGCCTCAAGATCGGCTTCCGGCTGGACGACGAGGGCTGACCGGCCCGGGATCCCAGGTCCCAAGGGCGCTCCGGCAGCACCAGCTCCTGGTGGCGCAGGTCGAGGGCGGCGGTCGGTTCGTCGAGCAGCAGCGCCCGGTCGATGAACGGCCCGGCCAGCGGGTGCTCCGCCAGCTCCCCGGCCCGGCCCTCCAGGGCGCGGTAGACGTACCAGAGCTGGCCGGTGAGGTCCGCGTAGGCGTCGACCCCGAGCCGTCCGCCGAGCAGGTGGCTCATGAATGAGGACTGCTCCGCCGCCTCGTGCTCCTCGCTGCTCGCGGTGCGGAGCACGGTGGAGAACGGGACGGGCTGCTCGGGCGTGGACATGCGGCCTCCAGGGGTCGGGATCACCCCCGATTGCTGTGGTTAGGCTAACCTAAGTCAACGTCATGCCGACACGCTGTCGGTAAAACCGGGCCCGGACACGGCGAAGGCCGGGGTCCGCGGAAGACTCCGCGGCACCCCGGCCTCCGACTGCCTCGACCTACCTCGAACTGCCCTGGGCGGACGAGATCGGCACCACGGCTCAGTGGCCGCCCGACTCCGCCAGGCGCTTGATCGACGCGGTGACCTCGGCCTCGGCCTCGGCGCGGCCGACCCAGTTGGCGCCCTCGACGGACTTGCCCGGCTCCAGGTCCTTGTAGACCTCGAAGAAGTGCTGGATCTCCAGACGGTCGAACTCCGACACGTGGTGGATGTCCTGCAGGTGCTCCCAGCGCGGGTCCGTCGCCGGGACGCAGAGCAGCTTGTCGTCGCCGCCGGCCTCGTCGGTCATCTTGAACATGCCGATGACGCGGCACTTGATCAGGCAGCCGGGGAAGGTCGGCTCCTCGAGGATGACCAGCGCGTCCAGCGGGTCGCCGTCGTCCGCGAGGGTGCCCTCGACGTAGCCGTAGTCGGCCGGGTAGCGGGTCGAGGTGAAGAGCATCCGGTCCAGACGAAGGCGACCGGTCTCATGGTCGACCTCGTACTTGTTGCGGGAGCCCTTCGGGATCTCGATCAGGACGTCGAACTCCAACGGTTCCTCCAAGGTAGGGACTGACAGAATCCAAGTGTCTCCTACGGGAGTGAGTGCTCAGGAAAGGGGCCTGTCGGTGGGAGCTGGGGTCGGGGTGGGGCGGCGGCGCAGGGGGACGGCCCCGCGGCTGTTCGGAGCGGCGGTGCTGGTCGCGGGTACCGTGCTGACCTCGGGTGGTGCGTATGCGCAGCCGTCCCCGCCGCCGGGCGGGAGCGCCACCGGTACGACCGCCCCGGGCGGCTCGGCCGCGCCGTCGGGTACCCAGCCGGCTGCCCAGCCCGGTGCCGCCCTGCCGGCGCCCGCCGCCGGGGCCGTACTGGCCTCCGCCGAGGCCGGTCCGGCCGCCGGGGTGCCGACCGCGCAGGGCCTCCAGCAGGCCCTCGCCGCCGTGCTCACCGACAAGAGCCTCGGCACCGTGACCTTCGCCGTCGCGGACCCGGCCGGCGGCCAACTGCTGTACGGCTCGGGCGAGAACACCCCGGCCACCCCCGCCTCCACCACCAAGCTCGCCACCGCGATCGCGGCGCTCTCGCTGATCCCCGGCGACACCCGGCTGAGCACCCGGGTCGTCAAGGGCGCGAACCCCGGCGAGATCACCCTCGTGGGTGGCGGCGACCCGACCCTCACCGCGCTGCCCGCCGACCAGGTGCAGATCGGCGGCGTGCCCGCCGACGCCGACACCGCCCCGGCCTCGCTGGACGCGCTGGCCCGGCAGACCGTCGCGGCCCTCAAGGCCGCCGGCACCACCACCGTCAAGCTGGACTACGACCTCTCCCTCTACTCCGGCAGCCCGCAGCACAAGAACCACGACGCGGCCAACATCGCCCTGGTCGTTCCGCTGATGATCGACGAGGGCCGGGTCGACCCGAAGAGCCGGGAGGACGCGCCGGCCCGGGTCGCCGACCCGGCCGGGCGGGCCGCCGAGGCCTTCGCCGCCCTGCTGAAGGCCCAGGGCGTCACGGTCGAGGGCACGCCCAAGCCGTCCGCGGCGCCGTCGGCCGCCACCGCCCCCGTCCTCGGCCGGGTGGACTCGCCGACCGTCACTCGGCTGATCGAGCGGATGCTGACCACCTCCGACAACACGCTCGCCGAGGCGATCGCCCGTCAGGCGGCGCTGGCCGCCCACCAGCCGGCCGGCTTCGAGGGCGCCGCCACCGCCGTCACCCAGGAACTCGCCCGGCTCGGCGTCCCGATGACGGGCGTGGTGCTCAACGACGGCAGCGGCCTGCACCCCGGCAACGCGATCCCGCCTGCCGTGCTGGTCCGGCTGCTCGCGCTGGCCGCCTCGGAGCAGTACCCGCAACTGCGCCCGGTGCTGACCGGCCTGCCGATCGCCGGCTTCACCGGAACCCTCGGCAAGCGCTTCGGCTCCGGCTCGGGCGCGGCCGACGCGGCCGGCCTGGTGCGCGCCAAGACCGGCAGCCTGAGCGGGGTCAACACGCTGGCCGGGCTGGTGGTGGACGCCGAGGGCCGGCAGCTCTCCTTCGCGGTGATGACCAGGACCGCCGCGCCCGTCGACACCGCCCGCGCCGCCATGGACCGCATCGTCGCCCGGCTCGCCGCCTGCGGCTGCCACTGACCGGGGGGGGCTACGCCCGTACGCCGCAGGAGGGTTCGCCCGCGCGCCCGGGCACCCGCCGCCGAACGGTGCGCGCCGCAGGACGTGGGCGCCGGTGGCTCCCCCCGATGGGCGGGAGCACGTACGGTGAGGGCATGACGAGCGCGAGCGGCGGTGCTGACATGGTCGACTGGAATCTCGCGGTCGCAACCGCGACCAGGCTGGTGCGGCCCGGGCCGGAGGTGAGCCGCGCCGAGGCGGCCGCCGTGGTGGCCGAGCTGCGCCGCCACGCCCTGGAGGCCGAGGAGCACGTCCGGGAGTTCACCGGGATGCGCTCCAGCAGTCTCACCGAGGCCGCGGCCACGCCGGTGCTGATCGTGGACCGCCCCGGCTGGGTGCGCGCCAACGTGGCGGGCTTTCGCACCATCGTCCAGCCGCTGGTGGAGAAGCTCCAGGCGCGCCGGACGAACGGCGCCGCGGCCGGCGTCTTCGGCACGGTGGGGGAGAAGGCCACCGGCATCGAGGTGGGCGCCCTGCTGGCGTTCCTGTCCACCAAGGTGCTCGGCCAGTACGAGACCTTCGCCCCGGCGGAGTCCTCGCTGGAGGCGCCGGACAGCCCGGCCGCGCTGTTCGACAAGCCCCGGCTCGGTCCGGACGGCCCCGGCCCGGGCCGCCTGCTGCTGGTGGCGCCGAACATCGTGCACGTCGAGCGGGAGCTGGACGTCGACCCGGCCGACTTCCGGCTCTGGGTCTGCCTGCACGAGGAGACCCACCGCACCCAGTTCACCGCGGTGCCGTGGCTGCGCGACCACATCCAGTCCGAGGTGCAGTCCTTCCTGTCCGAGACGGACGTGGACCCGGGCGCCCTGCTGGACCGGCTGCGGGACGCGGCCGGCGCACTCGGCGGAAGCCTGCCCGGCCTCGGCGGCCGCGGCGACGGCTCGGCCCCCGGCACGCTGCTGGAGGTCGTCCAGTCGCCCGCGCAGCGCGAGATCCTGGGCCGGCTGACGGCGGTGATGTCGCTGCTGGAGGGCCACGCCGACGTGGTGATGGACGGGGTCGGCCCGGCCGTGGTGCCGAGCGTGGCGGAGATCCGGGAGAAGTTCCAGCAGCGCCGCGACCGCGGCGCCAACCGGCTGGACCTGGTGCTGCGCCGGCTGCTCGGCATGGACGCCAAGCTGCGCCAGTACCAGGACGGCGCGGTCTTCGTCCGGGGCGTGGTGGACCGGGTCGGCATGGAGGGCTTCAACCGGGTCTGGACGTCGCCGAACACCCTGCCGACCAAGGACGAGATCCACGACCCGGCCGCCTGGGTGGCCCGGGTGGCCCGCTGACGCCCGGCTGCCCGCCGCACCGTCGCGCTGTCGCGCCCCGGCCCGCCCCCTCGCGGTGCCGGCGCGCGGCGCTTCGGCCCGGGGGCGCGGGGCGTTGGTCCGAAGGGCGGTCGGCAGCGGTCAAACCCGTTCGTACGAGTGGTCCAATCGTGCAGATGGCGGGTGAAGATACGTTTCTTCATTCACCCGTACGTGGGACGGTGGTCGTACCGGTGGCGCGGGTGGCGTAGCGGGTGCCTCCTTTCTGCCACCATCTGTGAGCGCCCGGTAACACGGTGCTCACCATGTGTGCCGCCCCGCCGCGCCCCCGCCGTCCTGTTCCCCTCCGCCAAGGAGTCGTCCGCCGTGGGCCCACACCCCGCCGTCGCAGCGATACGCCTGGCCGTACGCCGCACGCTCACCGACCTCGCCAGCGAGGCCGGCACCACCTTCACCGCGCCCGTGCGCGACCCCCGTGACCGCCCGACCGGGGCGCCGCTGGCCGTCGCCGCCGTCGGGACCACCCTGATCGGCAACGCCCACCGCCACCCCTCGGGGCTGCCCCGCACCCCGGCCGCACCCGGCTCCCCGCTGGTCCTGGTCGCCGTCAGCGGCGGTGCGGACTCCATGGCGCTGGCCATCGCGGCCGCCTTCGAGGCGCCCAAGCTGGGCCTGCGGGTCGGCGCCGTCACCGTCGACCACGGCCTCCAGACCGGCTCCGCCGACCGCGCCGCCCAGGTGGCCGAACGGCTGCGCTCGCTCGGGCTGGACCCGGTCGAGGCCGTCCCCGTCCGGGTGGGCCGGGAGGGCGGCCCCGAGGCCGCCGCCCGGGACGCCCGCTACGCCGCGCTGGACGCCGCCGCCGAGCGCCACGGCGCGGTCGCCGTCCTGCTCGGCCACACCCGCGACGACCAGGCCGAGACGGTGCTGCTGGGCCTGGCCCGGGGCTCCGGCTCCCGCTCGCTGGCCGGCATGCCGGCCCAGAAGGGCCGCTACCGGCGCCCGCTGCTGGAGCTGGACCGCGCCGCCACCCGCCAGGCCTGCTCCGCCCAGGCGATCCCGGTCTGGGACGACCCGCACAACTGCGACCCCGCCTACACCCGCTCCCGGGTCCGCCACGAGGTGCTGCCGGTGCTGGAGAAGCACCTGGGCGGCGGCGTGGTCGAGGCGCTGGCCCGCACCGCGCGGCTGTTCCGGGACGACGCCGACGCGCTGGACCAGTGGGCCGTGCTGGCCGAGCGCGACCTCCGGACGGGCGAAGGCACCCTGGACGCCGTGAAACTGGCCGAACTGCCTCCGGCGGTCCGCCGCCGGGTGCTGCGCAGAGCCGCGCTGCGGGCGGGCTGTCCGGCCGGGGACCTCTTCGCGCGGCACCTCGAAACGATCGACCTGCTGGTCACCGGGTGGCGCGGCCAGGGGCCGCTGCACCTACCCGGGGGCGTCGAGGCCACCCGCAGGTGTGGCACGCTGGTCTTTCGGCGACAGGGCGACTGACGGGCAGGCATGCCCCGGGGGCGCCGGGCCGTCGGCCACACAGACCCCGAACGTTTGAGGACGTATCCCCGGTGGACCAGAACGACATGGGCGCTGACCTCGCGAAGGTGCTCATCAGCAAGGACGAGATCGACGCCAAGCTCCTGGAGCTGGCCGAGCGCATCGACCGGGACTACGCAGGCAAGGACCTGCTGATCGTCGGCGTCCTCAAGGGGGCCGTGATGGTCATGGCGGACCTCGCCCGCGCCCTGCACTCGCAGGTGACCATGGACTGGATGGCGGTCTCGTCGTACGGCATGGGCACCAAGTCCTCCGGCGTGGTGCGTATCCTCAAGGACCTCGACACCGACATCGCCGGCCGGGACGTCCTGATCGTCGAGGACATCATCGACTCCGGTCTGACGCTGTCCTGGCTGCTGGGCAACCTGGGCTCGCGCGGCCCGGCCTCCCTCGAGGTCTGCACCCTGCTGCGCAAGCCCGACGCGGCCAAGGTCGAGATCGACGTCAAGTACGTCGGCTTCGACATCCCCAACGAGTTCGTGGTCGGGTACGGCCTGGACTACGCGGAGAAGCTTCGCAACCTCCCCTTCATCGGCACCCTCGCGCCGCACGTCTACGGCGGCTGAGGGCGGCCCGGGACCTCGTTCGGGTTACGGGCGGGAACAGTACGCCGTTCCCGCCCGTTGGAGCGGGGGACAAAGTAATACGTCGTGTCGCTGTGCTCCCGCCACGGGCGGGTCGGACTGCGGTACGGTCCAATAAAACCGCTCTTCACATGAGCACAGACCGGATGCGCCGGCGGCCACGGCCCCGCGGCGCCGTTGAGTGGCAGGAGGGACGGGGCGGCAACGCCCCGCATGGATGGACGTCAAGCGATACTTCCGTGCGCCGATCATGTGGATCGTGCTGGCCGTCCTCGCCGTCATCGTGCTGATGCAGGTCGTTTCCGACTCCAACGGCTACAAGACGGTGGACACCGGGCAGGTCGTCGCAGCGATCGATGCCAAGCAGGTCAAGTCGGCGCAGATCACCACCGGTGACTCGAACACGATCAAGATCCAGCTGAAGGACGGCGCCACGCTGTCCAACGCCGGTACGGGCAAGACCCCGTCCGGCAGTAAGTTCCAGGCCTCGTACATCGGCGACCAGGGTGTTGCGATCGCCGACAAGCTCCAGGCCCAGATCAACGACAACGACCAGAGCACGCTCTCCGAGGGCTACACCATCAGCCCGGAGAAGCAGAGCACCTTCGTCAGCCTGCTGCTGTCGATGCTGCCCATCGTGATCATCGTCCTGGTCTTCCTGTTCCTGATGAACCAGATGCAGGGCGGCGGCTCGCGCGTCATGCAGTTCGGCAAGTCGAAGGCCAAGCTGCTGACCAAGGACACCCCGAAGACCACCTTCTCCGACGTCGCAGGCGCGGACGAGGCGGTCGAGGAGCTCCACGAGATCAAGGAGTTCCTGCAGGAGCCGGCCAAGTTCCAGGCGGTCGGCGCCAAGATCCCCAAGGGCGTGCTGCTGTACGGCCCGCCCGGAACGGGCAAGACCCTGCTGGCCCGCGCCGTCGCGGGCGAGGCCGGCGTGCCGTTCTACTCGATCTCCGGTTCGGACTTCGTGGAGATGTTCGTCGGTGTCGGCGCCAGCCGGGTCCGCGACCTCTTCGAGCAGGCCAAGGCGAACGCCCCGGCGATCGTCTTCGTCGACGAGATCGACGCCGTCGGCCGGCACCGCGGTGCGGGTCTCGGCGGCGGCCACGACGAGCGCGAGCAGACCCTCAACCAGCTGCTGGTCGAGATGGACGGCTTCGACGTCAAGGGCGGCGTGATCCTGATCGCGGCGACCAACCGTCCCGACATCCTGGACCCGGCGCTGCTGCGCCCGGGCCGCTTCGACCGCCAGATCGCGGTCGAGCGCCCCGACCTCCAGGGCCGACTGGACATCCTCAAGGTGCACCAGAAGGGCAAGCCGGTCGCGCCGGACGTCGACCTCTCGGCCGTCGCCAAGCGCACCCCCGGCTTCACCGGTGCGGACCTGGCGAACGTCCTCAACGAGGCCGCTCTGCTGACCGCCCGCTCGGACAAGAAGCTGGTCGACAACGTCACGCTGGACGAGGCGATCGACCGCGTCGTGGCCGGACCGCAGAAGCGGACCCGGATCATGTCCGAGAAGGAGAAGAAGATCACCGCGTACCACGAGGGCGGCCACGCCCTGGTGGCGGCGGCGTGCCCCAACAGCGACCCGGTGCACAAGATCACCATCCTGTCCCGCGGTCGGGCCCTCGGCTACACCATGGTGCTGCCGGACGAGGACAAGTACTCCACCACCCGCAACGAGATGCTCGACCAGCTGGCCTACATGCTGGGCGGGCGCGCGGCGGAGGAGCTCGTCTTCCACGACCCGACCACCGGTGCGTCGAACGACATCGAGAAGGCCACCGCCACCGCGCGGGCCATGGTCACCCAGTACGGCATGACCGAGCGCCTCGGCGCGATCAAGTTCGGCTCGGACAACTCGGAGCCGTTCCTCGGTCGTGAGATGGGTCACCAGCGCGACTACTCGGAAGAGGTCGCCGGGCTGGTCGACGAAGAGGTCAAGAAGCTCATCGAGAACGCGCACAACGAGGCCTGGGAGATCCTGGTCGAGAACCGCGACGTGCTCGACAACCTGGTCCTGGAGCTCCTGGAGAAGGAGACCCTCAACAAGGAGCAGATCGCCGAGATCTTCTCGACCATCGTCAAGCGCCCGGCCCGGCCGGCCTGGACGGGCTCGTCCCGTCGGACGCCGTCCACCAGGCCTCCGGTGCAGTCCCCGAAGGAGCTGGCGCTGACCAACGGCGCCGCCGCCATCGCCGCGGAGGCCGCCCCGGTCGACGTGGTGAAGCTCCCGCCGCTGCCGGTCGAGCCGCCCGCCGAGGGCTGACCGCCCCGCAGGGCACCGTACGGAATGGATGCCGCGTCACCAGGGTTTGTACCCTGGAGGCGCGGCATCCGTGCTGTTCAGCCCAAGTTCGTTTCACTAGTTAGCGAGGCTCGCATGATCGACCCGGTGACGCTCGACGGTCCGTCCACCGTCGGGACCTTCGACCAGAAGCGGGCCGAGAACGCCATCCGCGAGCTGCTGCTCGCCGTGGGGGAGGACCCGGACCGCGAGGGCCTGCTGGAGACCCCGGCCCGGGTCGCCCGCGCCTACAAGGAGATATTCGCCGGGCTCTGGCAGGAGCCGGAGGACGTCCTCACCACCACCTTCGACCTCGGCCACGACGAGATGGTGCTGGTCAAGGACATCGAGCTGACCTCCGTCTGCGAGCACCACCTGGTGCCGTTCCGGGGCGTCGCCCACGTCGGGTACATCCCGTCCACCAGCGGCAAGATCACCGGCCTGTCCAAGCTGGCCCGGCTGGTCGACGTCTACGCCCGCCGCCCGCAGGTGCAGGAGCGGCTCACCAGCCAGGTCGCCGACGCGCTGATGCGGATCCTCGAACCGCGCGGCGCCATCGTCGTGGTCGAGTGCGAGCACATGTGCATGTCGATGCGCGGCATCCGCAAGCCCGGCGCCAAGACCATCACCTCCTGTGTCCGGGGCCAGCTGCGCGACCCGGCCACCCGGGCCGAGGCGATGAGCCTCATCATCGGGCGCTGACCGGACCCAAGCCCTGGCAGGGCGGCCGGGCGGCCGGCGGCGCCGGTCAGACCGCGTCGAACGCGGCGTGCGGCGGGGCCGGGGTGCCCAGGGCGTTGCGGCGCGCGGGCATCCGCAGCCGCACCATCCGCCGCCAGCCGTACGCGAGGTCGTAGAGGTACAGCGCGTGCACCCCGGCGGTGACCACCGCCAGCTGCCAGCGCGGCCACCCCAGGATGCGCGCCATCCGGGCGGTGACCGCGAGGCCGACGTCCCGGTGGGTGCGGATCTCGCCGCGCGCGCTGTGCTCCAGGGTGTGCCGGATGAACGGGCCGTGGCCCTCGGCGGAGAGCCGCAGCAGCTCCTCGTGGCAGTACGCGAGGTGGTTGTCCTCGTCGGCCGAGATCATCCGCATCGCCCGGCCGAGGTCCGGATTGTTCCCGTAGACCTTGACCAGCTGGCGCATCTGCTCGGCCGCGCGCTGCTCGGTGACCCGGCTGTGCACGAGGTAGGTGATGATCTCGCGCTCGGCCAGCGGCGCCTCGCCGTTCAGCCGCTCGTGCGAGAGGCCGACGCCCCGGCGCTCCAGCAGCATGCAGTAGTCGGCCTCGGCGGGGACGTCGACCTTGGGCAGGCCGCGCTTGTTCAGCAGCTGGGTGAAGATCCGGCCGTGCTTGCGCTCGTCGGCGCCGTGCCGGGCGATCTTGGGGGCGAGCACCGGATCGCGGGTGAGCGCGGTGATCCGCTCGTTCTCCCAGCCGCCCTGGTCCTCGCCGCCCGCGGCGATGCTGCAGAACAGCTGGTACGCCTCGTCGTTCTGGTAGATCTCGTTGAAGAGTGATCGGGTGCTGAGCATGGGGCCTCCTGCCCTGATCCGGGGCGGCGCCGGCCGTTCGGCGGGCGCGGTCGCGATACGTTCCCCCGCGGCGGGGTGCGCCGCGCCCGACCGGCCGGTAGTCACCCGGCTGCGGACCCCGGACGGCGGCCGGACGGGCGCCTGGGCGTGTTGGCAGAGTCGCTTCGGGCCCGGCGGGGCATTGCAGGGCCGCCCTACGTCCAGGCGAGGCGGGCGCTCATCCACTCCAGGGCGGCGGGCAGCTCGCGGCCCCAGCTGTCGAAGTTGTGGCCGCCGTCGTCCAGGTACATCGACTCGACGGTGAACTGCGGATTGCCGGCCGCGACCTGCTGGGCGAGGTCGACGAACTTCAGCGTCTCGGGGTAGTCGGTCTCCTTGCGGGTGGAGACCACCAGCAGCGAGAGCTCCGGCGCGGGCAGGTTGTGCAGCCGCCAGGAGAGGTCGCTGTGGTTGGTCAGCGTCTGGTCGCCGCCGAACAGGTTGCCGCCGGTGCCGGCGTCCTCGGCGACCTTGAAATCGGCGTGCATCCCGGTCGCGCTGCGGTAGACGTCGGGGTAGCGCATGGCCAGCCGCAGGGCGCAGCTGCCGCCGGTGGAGTAGCCGAGCACGCCCCAGGAGGCGGCGGAGCGGCTGACCCGGTAGGCGGAGCGCAGCGCCTCGGGGACGTCCTTGGCGAACCAGGTCTCGGTGCGCGGGCCGCCGGGCACGTCCACGCACTCGGTGTTGCGCGGCGGGGCGACGGTCGGGCGGGCCATCACGATGATGGTGGGCGCCATCCGGCCGGTGCGCTGGAGCTCCCAGGCGGTCTGCGGGACGGGCAGCTCCTTCAGCAGGTGCAGGGTGGTGCCGGGGAAGCCGGAGAGGGTGAGCAGGACGGGAAAGCGAACTTTTGCGTACTTCGGGTTGAAGTATTCGGGCGGCAGGTAGACGAACAGCTGGTCGGACAGTCCGCTCTCGGTGCCGGTGATCTTCACCGCCTCGACCCGGCCGACCTCCTCGGGTGCCCCTTTGGGCAGGTCGGTGATGGTCTCCAGGCCGCCCTCGTTGGTCGGCTGGAGCAGCTCGTCGGCGGGGGTCGCGCCCTTCTGGTTCTCGTTGCTGGTCAGGGCGAGCTTGGTGCCGCCGGGGTTGAGCAGGTCGTCCCAGGAGGTGTAGAAGCCGAAGGAGTTGTTGACGGACAGCGCCAGCACGGCCAGGGCCGTCACCTGAATGACAGTCAGCAGGGCGACCCGTCCGAGGACCGGCAGCGGGCGCTGGCGGCCCAGCCGCGGCCAGATCCAGAGCGTGGTGACGAGGGCCGCCGCACCGAGTGCGAGCAGTGAGTTCACCAGTGCATCGCTGGTCAGTTCCATTGCCGTCGGCCTTCCGGTGGGACGCTGTCGGTGCAGGCTTCATCGTCTGGCGGTGCGTCAGCCCGGGCCAGCGCGACTAGGCTGTCCGGACGCCGGGGCGGGCCAGGAGGCCGGTGGCAGTGGTACGCAACCGGCGCCCTAGAATGCGGCGTCCACCGTACGTACCGCGTGCGCGACGCCCCGCCGCGCCACGCCACCCGGGGCTCCGGCTCCCACCCCTCGGCTCAATCGCAGCGCGCGATCGGCACCGGTTGCCTTCCGTTTCCGGTTCCTTGGTGTGCGCATTGCCTGATGAAGGAAAAGGCATGAAGGTCCATCACAACTCCTCCTCAGGAGTGACCGGACAGCGCTCCGAAGCCTCTACGCTGAACCCCCATGAGCGTTCCCGTGTCCGTTGAGCCGAGCCCCGAGCAGCCGCCCCGCCGTCGCGGCCTGCAGGCGCTTCGTACCCAAGCGGCCGCCGTCCCGAGGGCCTGGCTCCCCGGTGCGGTCGGTTACGCCTGCCTGCTGATCGGGCTGGTGGACATCGCGAGCGCGGTGTTCCCCAAGCTCCGGCACACCAAAATGCACACCTTCGCCGGGCAGCTGCCCGGCGGGACGACGACGCTGGCCGCGGCCGGCACGCTGATGGTCGGCCTGCTGCTGGTGCTGCTCGCCCACGCGCTGCGCCGCCGCAAGGTGCGCGCCTGGCGGGCGGTCTGCGTGCTGCTGCCGGTCGGCGCCGCGCTGCACATCCTGCGCTGGCACCAGGTCGGCCCGGCGGTGGTCTCGCTGGTGCTGTTCGTGGTGATGCTGGTGCACCGCCGCGAGTTCTACGCCAAGGCCGACCCGCGCACCCGCTGGCGGGCGGCCGTCAACCTGGTGGTGACCGGTTCGGTCAGCGTGCTGCTCGGCCTGCTGGTGGTCAGCACCAGGACCGGGTACGAGATCGGCCACCCGGGCCTGCTGAAGCGGCTGGAGCACGTCGGGTACGGGCTGTTCGGCTTCGAGGGGCCGGTCCACTACACCTCGGACCGGATGGCCGACCTGGTCGGCTACCTGCTCGGTGCGATGGGCCTGATCACCGCCTTCACCACCGCCTACCTGGCGCTGCGCCCGGAGAAGCCCAAGCCGGAGCTGACCGCCGAGGACGAGGAGAAGGTCCGCGCGCTGCTCGCCCGGCACGGCGAGCGGGACTCGCTCGGCTACTTCGCACTGCGCCGCGACAAGAGCGTGCTGTTCTCGCCGACCGGCAAGGCCGCGATCTCCTACCGCGTGGTCTCCGGTGTGATGCTCGCCTCCGGTGACCCGGTCGGCGACGTGGAGGCCTGGCCGGGCGCGATCAAGGTGTTCATGGCCGAGGCCCGCGAGCACGCCTGGGTACCGGCCGTGATGGGCTGCAGCGAGGTCGGCGGCGAGGTCTGGACCCGCGAGGCGGGCCTGGACGCGCTGGAGCTGGGCGACGAGGCGATCGTCGACGCCACCACCTTCTCGCTCGCCGGGCGGGCCATGCGCAACGTCCGCCAGATGGTGAAGCGGATCGAGCGCAACGGCTACTCCTGCCAGGTGCGCCGGGTCTCCGAGCTCACCCCGGACGAGAAGTACCGGATCGCCGAGGCGGCCGCCCGCTGGCGCGGCACCGACACCGAGCGGGGCTTCTCGATGGCGCTGGGCCGCTTCGGCGACCCGGGCGACGACGAGTGCGTGGTGGTCACCGCCCACAAGGCCCCGGAGGAGGGCGAGAGCGGCGACGACCTGAAGGCCGTGCTGCACTTCGTGCCGTGGGGTCCGGACGGCATCTCGCTGGAGCTGATGCGCCGCGACCGGGCCGCCGACCCGGGTCTGAACGAGCTGCTGATCGTCGCGGCCCTGCAGGCGGTCCCCGCGCTCGGGGTCCGCCGGGTGTCGCTCAACTTCGCGATGTTCCGCTCGGCGCTGGCGCGCGGTGAGCGGATCGGCGCGGGCCCGGTGCTGCGCGCCTGGCGCGGGCTGCTGGTGTTCTCCTCGCGCTGGTTCCAGATCGAGTCGCTGTACAAGTTCAACGCGAAGTTCCAGCCGGAGTGGGAGCCGCGCTTCCTGGTCTTCCCGAACAACCGGGACCTGCCCAGGATCGGTTTCGCCGCGATGCAGGCCGAGGCCTTCATCACCCTCGGCATGCCGCGCTTCGGCCGCAAGCGCCAGCGGGAGGGCCTGATGCCCGCCCCGGCGCGTCCGGAGGTCACCGAGGCGGCCTGACCCGCCGCCGCCCCGCGGGGCCCTGTCGAGCATCCTCGGCGGGGCCCCGCGGCCGTCCCGGGCCGGGCCGCCCCGGCGGTGCGCGGGTGAGTCGTCAGATAATGGGCGTATGAGCACTCCGCTGTCGTTCACCCTGCCGTCCGGGCTGCCGCGGCTCGACCGCTGCGCCGTGATGGGCGTGGTCAACGTGACCCCCGACTCCTTCTCGGACGGCGGGCTGTGGCACGACCCCGCGCGCGCGATCGCCCACGGACTGGCGCTCCGGGCCAGGGGCGCGGACCTGGTCGACGTCGGGGGCGAGTCCACCCGGCCCGGTTCGGAGCGGGTGCCCGAGGAGGAGGAGCTGCGCCGGGTGGTCCCGGTGGTGCGCGAGCTGGCGGAGGCCGGGGTGGTGGTCTCCATCGACACCATGCGCGCCTCGGTCGCCGAGCAGGCCGTGGCGGCCGGCGCCCGGATCGTCAACGACGTCTCCGGCGGCCTCGCCGACCCGGCGATGGCCCGGGTGGTGGCCGAGACCGGGGTGCCCTTCGTGGTGATGCACTGGCGCGGGCAGTCCGCCGACATGGACCGCCTGGCGGTCTACCGGGACGTGGTCGCCGACGTGCTCGGCGAGCTGACCGCCCGGGTGGAGGCGCTGCAGGCGGCCGGCGTGAAGGAGGAGCAGCTGATCCTCGACCCCGGCCTGGGCTTCGCCAAGACCGCCGAGCACAACTGGGCCCTGCTCGGCCGGCTCGACGCGCTCACCGCGCTCGGCCGTCCCGTCCTCGTGGCCGCATCGCGCAAGCGGTTCCTGGGTACGCTGCTCGCCGACCCGGAAACCGGGGAACTGCGCCCGGCCAGGGAGCGCGACGACGCGACCGCCGCGGTGTCGGTGCTGTCGGCCCGGGCCGGTGCCTGGGCGGTACGGGTGCACGACGTGTCCGGAACGGCGGACGCGGTCCGGGTGGTCGCCGCCTGGCAGCGCGCGGCCGGGCTGGACGCCTCCGGCCCGTCGGCGGGCACGGAGTGCGGCTGAGAGGGGAGGTTCTGTGGCAGGTGACGGCAGGGTGAGCGGAGAGACCGCGGGTCAGCGGGCGCGGGAGGCGGACCGGGAGGCCGTCCTGGCGGCCAACCAGGCGTTCTACGAGGCGCTGGAGAACGGCGATCTGGAGGCGGTCGAGGAGGCCTGGCTGGGGGCCGCGGACGCCGACGACAAGGGCGGCGTGGTGTGTGTGCACCCCGGCTGGCCGATGCTGCGCGGCCGGGCCCAGGTGACCCGCTCGTACATGCTGATCATGATGAACACGGAGTACATCCAGTTCTTCCTGACCGATGTCGAGGCCGAGGTGCACGGTGATGTGGCCCTTGTCACGTGCACCGAGAACATCCTCTCCGGCGGTGAGGCGGAGGAGGAGGGGGAACTCGGCCCGCTGGTCGGGGGAAAGGTCGTTTCGACCAACCTCTTCCGTCGTACGCCGGCCGGGTGGAGGCTCTGGTCGCACCACGGTTCACCCGTCCTGACCAGCGGTGACGACGAGGACGAGGACTGAGCCCCGGGCCGGTCGGCCGACCGTGCCCCGATTTGGCCCGGGAATTCCCGAGCGGTCACCGAACGTTCACGTCAATCGCCATTCCGGCGGGCGTGGCGACGGTTCGTGCCGGGTAGGACGGTCAGGCGTTGTCCGTGCTCGCGGGTAGATTCGGAACGGAGTGGCGGGCGCGACGCCCGCCTTCGCCCTGCCTGTGACCGTTGCCGTGCAGGGTCCGTCCGACTGGGAGCAGTGATTCGTTTGCTGGACCGCGTCACCCTGCGGGGCCTGCGTGCCCGGGGCCACCACGGCGTCTTCGAGCGCGAGCGCGTCGAGGGCCAGACCTTCGTGGTGGACCTCGTGCTGTACCTGGACACCCGCCCCGCCGCGTCCGGCGACGACCTCACCCGCACGGCGCACTACGGCGTGGTGGCCGAGGAGGTCACCGCGATCATCGCCGGTGAGCCGGTCGACCTGATCGAGACCCTCGCCCAGCGCATCGCCGACCAGTGCCTCAAGCACGACGCGGTGCAGGAGGTCGAGGTCACCGTGCACAAGCCGGACGCCCCGATCACCGTGCCGTTCGACGACGTGACCGTGACCATCCACCGGGGCCGCGGATGACCTCCGTGCGCACCGTGCCAGCCGCAGAGCCCACTCCAGTTGCAGGGGAAGTCCGATGAGCACCAGCGACCCGACGGCCTCGCCGACCACGTTCGACCTGGAGCGCCGGGTGGACTCGGTCGACACCACACTGCACAGCCAGCGCTGCGCTGTGATCGCGCTCGGCAGCAACCTGGGCAACCGCCTGGAGACGCTGCAGGGCGCGGTGGACGCGCTCGCCGACACTCCCGGGCTGAGGATCAAGGCCGTCTCCGCCGTGTACGAGACGGAGGCCGTCGGCGGCCCCGACGAGCAGCCCAACTACTACAACGCGGTGGTCGTGCTGCGCACCAGCCTGCCGCCGCGCGACCTGCTGGAGCGGGGCAACGCGATCGAGGACGCCTTCGGCCGGGTCCGCACCGTCCGCTGGGGTCCGCGCACCCTGGACGTCGACATCCTGGCCTACGAGGGCGTCACCAGTGACGACCCGCAGCTGTTGCTGCCGCACCCGCGCTCGCACGAGCGGGCCTTCGTCCTCGCCCCCTGGCTGGACGCCCAGCCGGAGGCCGAGGTGCCCGGCCGCGGCCAGGTCGCCGAGCTGCTGCAGGCGCTCGGCGGGGAGGTCGCCCAGGGCGTCCGCCGTCGCGAGGACATCCGGCTGACGCTGCCGGAGTAGCCGACCGGTGTCGGCCGGCCCGCTCACCGGGCCGGCCGGACGGGCCGGGGAACTCGGGCGGCGGCCCGGCCGTACGAGTAGGTGTCCGCCGTACGCGCGGGTGCCCGTCCGGCCCGGCCCGGTACGGTGGCCTGACGTCGCCGCACCCCGGTCCGGGGGCGGCGCCCGTCTCCGGTACCCGGGAAGGACCCTGTCCGAGTGAAGCTGCTTCGCCTCCGTCTGCTGGTCGGCATCACCGCCGCTACGACGGCGCTGTCCTGGGCCGGCTCCAAGCTGTGGGCCTCCCTGGACACCCTGCCCGCGGTCCCGGCCGCGGCGCCGGTGGTGCTGGCCGCGGTGGCGGTGATCCTGCTGGCCACCGCGCTCTCGCTGCGGTCGCGGCTGAAGGCGGCGCGCGAGCGGCAGCCCGGGGCGAAGGGGGTCGACCCGATCGGCGCGGCCCGGGCGGTGGTGCTGGGCCAGGCGAGCGCGCTGGTCTCGGCGGTGGTCACCGGCGTCTACGCGGGCGCCGGCATCTACCTGCTCGGCGAGCTGGACGTCCCCGCGCGCCAGGACCAGGCCATCACGGCGGGCTTCGCGGTGCTGGCCGGCGCGGCGGTGATCGCGGCGGCGCTCTGGCTGCAGCACGTCTGCAAGCTGCCGGAGGATCACGACGACCCGACGGGCCCCGCGGCCTCGCACCGTTGAGCAGGCACTTTTCTGTGATCTTGGGTGAAGACCCGGGCACGTGCGGTAAAGCTCGTGGAGTGTCAAGGGTTAAAGGGCACCCTGGGCTGACACGGCCCCAATTCGCACGCTAGTTTCTTGGCATGTCTCGCGGACGCCATCGTCATTCCTCCGTCCTCGGCCGGGTCTTTCCCCCCACCGCCGCCGGCGTGCTCATCGTCGCCGCGGTGGCCGCGCTGCTTTTCAGTCAGGACGCCGTGCTGGTCCGCTCGGTGGGCGTCGCGGCGGTGCTCGCCACGCTCGGGATCGGGGTGCTGCTGCGGCAGCGCGACCGCGCCGCCCGGGCCGCCGCCGAGCTGTCCGTCGCCCAGCGGCTGCGGGCCGAGGAGCGCTTCGAGGAGCAGCTCGCCGAGGCCGAGTACGCCGCCGAGGTCGCCGAGGAGCGGGCCACCCGGTTCGGCCGGCGGCTGACCGCGGAGAAGTCGCGGTTGGCGAAGGCCGAGACCGAGATCGCCCGGCTGCTGCGCGAGCGCGCCGTGGCGGTCGCCGAGCAGGCCCTCAAGGAGGCCGAGGCGACCCAGAAGGCCCTGGCCGCGAGTCGGCCCAAGTACCCCGCGAGCCCGGCGGCCTTCGTCCGTGCCGCGGCCGTGCTGCGGCACCTGGAGCGGCGCGCGGCGCAGCAGGAGGCGCAGCGCGAGCGCGCGGCCGGTGCGCAGGTCGCCCTGCGGGCGGCGCGTACGGTGCCCGCGGCGGCTCCCGTGGCCGTCCCGGCGACCGCTCCGGTGCCCGCCGCCGCGGTGCCGGCTCCGGTGGCGCCCACGGTGCCGACGCCGGCGTCCGCCGCCGGGGTGGCCGAGCGGCCCGCGGTCGGGGCGACGCCGGTGCGGCCGGTGCTGACGGCGACGGTTGGGCAGCTGGGCGGGACGCCCGCCGCGCCCGTGGTGGCGGCGGAGCGGCAGCGGCCGCGTCCGCAGTCCGGGCAGGCCCGGGGGCAGGGCTTCAGTTTCTTCGGCCGTACCTCGGGTGCGGCCGTCCGGGCGGCGGCTCCGGCCCCGGCCGTCGGGAGCGTCGCCGAGCTGGGCGAGCGCACGGACCTGGCGGACGTGGTGGGCGACGAGGCGGTCGCCGCGGCCAAGGCGCAGCCGCTGGCGGCGCCCGTCGAGCAGCCCGTGGCCGAGCAGCCCGCGGTCGACCGGGCCGGGGTGCAGCAGGCCGTGGTCGAGCAGCCCGAGGAGGAGCAGGCCGCGCCGGCGGTGGTCGACCTGACCCCGCACGACGAGACCGAGCTGCTCCAGCTCCCGGAGCTGCGCGCCTCGCGCTGAACCCCGTAGCACCGCTCCGACGCGGCGCAGGAGACCGGCCCGGCCGGTCGCCTGCGCCGCGTCGTCGTTACGGGTGCAGGTGCGGGCGGCCCCGTCACCGGTCGGGAACGCCGAAGCGCCCGGCCCCTGACGGAGGGGGGCCGGGCGCTTCGCGGTCGGGCGTCAGATCTGGACGCCGAAGTCCTGGGCGATGCCCGCCAGGCCGGAGGCGTAGCCCTGGCCGACGGCGCGGAACTTCCACTCGGCGCCGTTGCGGTAGAGCTCGCCGAAGATCATGGCGGTCTCGGTGGCGGCGTCCTCGGAGAGGTCGTAGCGGGCGATCTCGGCACCGCCGGCCGCGTTGATCACGCGGATGTAGGCGTTGCGGACCTGGCCGAAGTTCTGCGAGCGGGCGACCGCGTCGTAGATCGAGACCGGGAAGGTGATCTTGACGGCCTCGGCCGGCAGGCCGGCCAGGTTGACGTTGATCGCCTCGTCGTCGCCCGCGCCCTCGCCGGTGCGGTTGTCACCGGTGTGGACGACGGTGCTGTCCGGGGTGCTGGTGTTGTTGAAGAACACGAAGTGGCTGTTGGACAGCACCTTCCCGTCCGCGTTCAGCACGATCGCGCTGGCGTCGAGGTCGAACTCGGCGCCGGTCGTGGTCCGGACGTCCCAGCCGAGGCCGATGGTGACCGCGGTCAGGCCGGGGGCCTCCTTGGTCAGCGAGACGTTGCCACCCTTGGAGAGGCTCACTGGCATGGTGTTTGCTGTCCCTTCGTTGCTTTTGCCCGGGATAACGCGAGAGACCACGGGCTTGGTTCCGCGCCCTGTCGCAAATTCTTCGGGGCGAATCAGGGCGGGGCAATGGCTGGATCAATACCCGGTCAGATTCGGCGGAAGCGGCCCTGAAGTGACCAGATGTTCGGATTGTCGGCCAGGTCGGGGTGCATGTCGAAGAGATCGGCGAGCGTGTCCTGGAGGAAGTCCCGGGCCTCGCGCCGCAGGTCGCCGTGGCGCAGTACGGCGGGCGGCTCGTCCGGTAGCCAGGTGGCGCTGACCTCGACCCAGTTGAAGCGGCGGGCGAAGCGCAGCAGCTCGGTGTTCTGGGTGAAGTCGAGGTCGGCGCTCTGCACCCGGGCGGCGCGGCCGCCGTCCGGATCGCGGTCCAGCTCCTCGGCGATGTCGCACAGCG
This sequence comes from Kitasatospora sp. NPDC052868, assembly GCF_044547105.1. NCBI lineage: Bacteria > Bacillati > Actinomycetota > Actinomycetes > Kitasatosporales > Streptomycetaceae > Kitasatospora > Kitasatospora sp. NPDC052868. The sequence goes on from NZ_JBITZW010000034.1 coordinate 61,191, forward strand.
CCCAGGCGAAGTCGAGCACCGGCACCCATCCCCAGGCTGTGGACAGTTCCGCGCCGTCGGCCTCGAGGTAGACGTCGCCGCAGAACAGGTCGTACCGCAGGGCGTGCACCGAGGCGCTGCGGTAGTCGGTCTGCGGGGGGTCGGGGAAGCGGTTGGAGAGGGAGTAGCCGAGCTCGATCACGTAGGCCATTGTCAGGGCTGCGGGCGGTACCGGATAACCGGGTGACCGGCGGGCCCCGGGCGCGGGATGATGAACCCATGCCTGAGCCCATCCGCGTCCGGGGATCGGTGGTCGTCCCTGACGCCGAGCTCGTCTGGCGCTTCTCCCGTTCCTCCGGCCCCGGTGGCCAGCACGTCAACACCTCCGACACCCAGGTCGAGCTGCGCTACGACCTGGCCGCCTCCGCGGCGCTGCCCGAGGTGTGGAAGCAGCGCGCCCTGGAGCGGCTGGCCGGCCGACTGGTGGACGGGCGGGTCCTGGTGGTGCGCGCCTCCGAGCACCGCTCGCAGTGGCGCAACCGCGAGGTCGCCGCGGCCCGGCTGGCATCGCTGCTGGGCGAGGCCACCGCGCCGCCGCCGAAGGCCCGGCGGGCGACCAAGCCGAGCCGGGGCATGATCGAGCGGCGGCTGTCCAACAAGCGCCACCGCTCCGAGCTGAAGCAGGGCCGGCGCGCCAAGGGCGGCGAGTAGCTCAGCCGAGCTGCCGGTAGCCGCCGTGGAAGTAGAGCAGCGGGCGGCCGCCCGGGTTCGGCACCACGGCCTCCAGGACGCGGCCGAGCAGCAGGGTGTGGTCGCCGGCGGGTATCCGCTGTTCGGTGCGGCACTCCACGGTGGCCAGCGCGCCGTCGATCAGCGGTGCGCCGCTGGCCGGGCCGCGGTGGTGCGGGGTGTCGGCGAAGAGCAGCCGGTCGCTGAGCCGGCCCTTCATGGCGAACCGCGAGCCGAGCGCCTTCTGCCCCTCGGCGAGCAGCGAGACCGCCCAGGTCTCGGCCCGGGAGAGCACCTCGTCCATCCGGGAGTCCTCGCGGACGGAGATCAGCACCAGCGGCGGCTCCAGCGAGACGGAGAGGAAGGACGTGGCGGTCATGCCGACGTCCTCGCCGTCCTCCGGGTCGTGGACGGTCACCAGGCTCACTCCGGAGGCGAGCTGGGAGAGCGCAGCCCGGAACTCGTCGGGCGTCGCTTGGGAGGCAGCCTCGGGCTGCGGGGACGAGTACACGTACCGCACGGTAGTCGGCGGCCGGGGGGAACGGCATCGGGCCGTGGTCGTAGGACCAGGGCTGCAGAAGGTTACGGCCGGCGGCGACGCTCACCCCTGGGAGTGAAGGTGAGGGCCTGGCGGGCGTCAGTCGGCTTCAGTGTGCGGCCAATGCGGCCGACCACGAAAAATGTTCCGATGAAGCCATATGTCCTGCTATGGGGCGGATGAGCTGATTAAGGGTGCATAAGTGTCGTGTGATTTAAGTCACAAGTGACTGCCTATTGCTGACCGAGCGTGCCGAACGCTGTGCTCCCTGTGATTCAGTTCTTCTGGCAATCGGACGATAACCATTCAAGAACTATCCGAAGCAGCCGGGGAGCCCCCGCATGGAAGCCGAGTCGGAGCCGTACGTCCGCCTCGCGACCCTCCGCACCTTGCACCGGGTCGTGGCGGACCTCAACGCTGCCCGCAGCCTGGCGGGCACGCTGCAGGCCGTGGTCGAGGGCGCGGTGCACGGGCTCGGATTCGACGCCGCCGCGGTCAGCCTGGTCCGGCCGGACGGCGACCTCGTGGTGGCGGCCGTCTGGGAGCTGGAGGAGAGCGCCATGGGCGGCCCCTCCGTCCTGCTCGGCCAGGTCGGCTCCCGCGAGTCCTGGGACCGGCTGCTCGGCGTCAGCGACCACTGGGGCACCCTGCGCTTCCTGCCCTACGACCGGGGCTGGGCCGTCGCGAGCGACATCCCGCGCTGGATCGGCGACGGATCACTGCCCGTCTACGCCAACGACTGGCACCCCGCCGACGGCCTGCTCGCCCCGATGTACAGCGCCGGCGGCGACCTGCTCGGCGTGCTCTCGGTGGACCGCCCGCGCAGCGGCAAGCGGCCCGGCGCCTGGACCCGCGAGGCCCTGGAGATGTTCTCCCTCCAGGCCTCCATCGCGATCGGCAACGCCCGGCTGCGCGCCGAGATGCAGCGGGCGCTGGCGCGGCTGGAGAAGGAGCAGCAGGCGCTGCGGGCCAGCGAGGAGAGCTTCCGCCAGGCCTTCGAGTACGCGCCCAGCGGGATGGCCATCACCGAGCTGCACGGCGCCGGGCGCGGCCAGCTGACCAGAGTCAACGACGCGCTCTGTCGCCTGCTCGGCCGCCCTCGCGCGGTGCTGCGCCAGCAGAGCTTCGCCGACCTCGTCCACCCCGAGGACCGCGCGCTGCTGGAGCGCACCAGCGCCGAGAGCGGCCGGGCGGAACTGCGCCTGTCCCGGCGGGACGGCGGCTACCAGTGGGTGTGCCTGCGCAACTCGATCGTCGCCGACGCCGCCGAGGGCCCGAGCTTCCTGCTCACCCACGTAGAGGACATCGAGGACCGCAAGCGCCACGAGCTGCAGCTCGCCCACCGGGCCAGCCACGACGCGCTCACCGGCCTGCCCAACAGCGCCGAGCTCAGGGCCCGGCTGGGGCGGCGGCTGTGCGGCGAGCCGCAGACCGCCGTCGCCGCGCACGCCGAGAGCCCGTACCCGCCGCAGTACGCGGGCTACCCCGCCGACTCCTACAGCGCGCACACGGCGTACGACGGACTGGAGGGGACCGGCCCGGGCCTGGGACAGGTGCACGGCTACGGCGCCCCCGAGGGGCACCCCGGGGCCGGCCTGGCCGGGACGGACCTGCCGGGCGGCTACGGCGAGCACGTGCACGCGGTGGTGCCCGCCGACCACGGCTCGGGCGGCGACGCCTGGGCGGGCCCGTTCCGCTCGGGCGGCGCGGCCACGGCGGAGAAGGGGCTCGCGGTGCTCTTCTGCGACCTCGACGGCTTCAAGTCGATCAACGACCGGTTCGGGCACAACGCGGGCGACGCGGTGCTGGTCGAGGTCGCCCGCCGGCTCAGCCAGGCCGTCCGGGACGGCGACACGGTGGCCCGGCTCGGCGGCGACGAGTTCGTGGTGCTGGCCGACGGCATCGGCCGGGAGGAGGCCAAGGACCTCGCCCACCGGCTGCGCAACGCGATCATCCCGCCGATGCGGATCGACGGCCGGGCGATGCGGGTCGGGGTCAGCCTCGGCGTCGGCTGGGCGGGCTGCGGGATGAGCACCGAGGAGGTCCTGCACACCGCGGACGAGCGGATGTACGACGAGAAGCGGGCCCGCGGCGGCGCCATGCGCGGGGCCCGGGGCGAGCGCTCGCACCGCCGGGCGGGCTGAGCGCCCCACCCGTTCCGTACGCGCCCGGCGCGCAAAGCTACTCGCGGGTTGTCAAGGGGTCTTTTCCGAGGGTCGCGCCCGGCAGGTAGGGTTCCCGGGTACGAGCGACCACCACTTGCGCCGGCGGCACGGCAGCCGGGCGGCGCGAACGCGACGGGGGAGTTGACCACCGTGACGACCGCCGGCAACAACGGAGTGCCCGAGAGCCCGGAGGGCGGTGCCCCGCAGGACGATGATCCCTTCGGCTACCTCTACCGTCCGGCCGAAGGCGCCTCCGCGCAGCCGGCCGAGCCCCAGCAGGGTGTTCCGCGTACGTCGTACAACCGCCCGATGGAGGTCGGCCGCGCCCAGTACGGGCAGCAGGCGCGCCCGCAGCAGCCGTACCCGCCGCAGCAGCAGCCGTCCTACCCGCAGGGCGGACAGGGCGGCCAGCCGTACGGGCAGCAGCCCGAGCACGGCGGTGCGATGCCCACCCAGCAGACCCGCTACGCCGAGCACTCCCGCCCGCAGCCGGGCGAGGAGCGGCCGAGCGGCGGCCGGGGCAAGGGCGCGGTGATCGGCGCGGTGGCGGTGGTCGCGGCCATCGCGATCGGCGCGGGCATAGCGCTGTCCACCGGGGATCCGGACGACAAGAAGGCCAAGGGCGGCACCTCCAGCAGCGCGCCGGTCGTCCCGAGCACCGGGGCGGGCAGCCCGTCGGCCTCGGCCTCCGCCTCCTCCTCGGCGAGCACCGCCGCGGCCGGGCCGGGCACCTACGACGCCACGCAGCTGCAGGGCCAGAACGCGCCGTCCGGGAACACCGTGAAGGGCGCCAAGTCGGCCGACGGCGGCTACCTGACGCTCCAGCCGGGTGGCTCGGTCACCTGGGCGGGCGAGGTGGCGGCGGCCGGCACCTACAAGCTCACGGTGCACTTCAACAACCCGGCGACCGACGTGAAGGCCGCGGCGACGGTGAACGGCAAGGACTGGCCGAGCGGTCTGACCTTCAAGAACTACTCGCCGGGCAAGGACGCCGCCGCGTCCTGGTACACGACCTTCATACTTCCGCAGCTCCAGGCCGGTCCGAACACGATCACCATCTCGGGCCCCTCGGGCGGGACGGTCCTGATCGACCAGGTGGTCCTGGAGGCCTCCTGACCGGCTCCGCACACACCGCGGCCGCCCGTTCCCCTGTCGGGGGCGGGCGGCCGTGTGCGTTGCCCGGACGACCGGATGGTCGGGGCCGGCGGCCGGGCGGTCCAGGGCCCGGCCGTCAGCGGCTCGGGCGGGTGGTGGCCTGGGCCGTGTCCGACACGGCCTGGGCGGGTGGGCGGCTCAGGCGGGCTTCACCGCGGTGAAGCAGTCGCGGCCGGTGATCCAGCGGCCGCGGCGCATCACGGCGACCAGGTCGTGGGTGTCGGAGTCGAGGACGACCAGGTCGGCGTTCTTGCCGGTCTCCAGCG